>JBGAID010000057.1:0-74052 GCA_044225865.1 Polyangiaceae bacterium
GCGCCGTTGGCCTTGACGCCATTGACCTTGACGCCGTTGAACTTCACGCCATTGAACTTCACGCCATTGAGCTTCACGCCGTTGAGCCTCACGCCATTGGCCTCGACCCCGGCGAAGGCGCTCATCGGAATGGCGACAATGGCGGCGACGAGAAGGATGCGGGTCAGCTTGTTCACGGTTGCCCTCGGTCCAAGAACCGTAAGGCCGCCGCTGCTCGCCGATGATGAGCGTTTCATGAGCAGAGGCGACGGCCGGCCCCTCAGCTCGACGAGACCGTGATGGTGGAGGCCCCGCCCGCGGGGACCTTGATCCACACGAAGCCGCCCTCCACGAAGAACCCCTCGGAGGCTTCGTCGAAGGCAGCTCGATCCGCGACCTCGGCCAACGCGGCCCCGTCGACCTCGACGGCGGTGGGCGCTGCTCCCATCCACACGCGCGCGAGCACCGCCCGCGGATGCTCCCCCAGATCGAGGGTGGTGGTCGCGACCGCCCGGACCGCGCCGGCGGCGAGCTCCACGGAGCCGTCCCCCGCCCGAACCTCGAACGAGGAGGCCTCGTCGCCCGGGTACACGAGCAGGGTGAGGGCGTCCTTCGATCCCTCGCTCCCGAGCCCGTTGGTGTCGTCCTCGACCTCCATCGGGACGATCGCGCCTTCTCGGACATAGACGGGGATGCGGCTCGCGTCCGAGACGTCCAGGTCGGCCAGGACGGTCCCTCCTTCGATGGGCGTGCCGGTGAGGTCGAACAGATCGAAGTAGCGCGCGTCGTCGGGGATGGGGACGTCACGAGTGCCGGTGGCGTCGACGACGGGGGCGACGAGCAGCGCCCCGCCGAGGACATAGCGATAGTCGTCGGGCCAATCCGCGAGCTCCCCGATGGGGCGGATCATCGGCACGTCACCGCCTTCGTAGGCGTGTTGCGCGACGGAGTCGAAGAACGGCACGAGGGCGCGGTGGAGCTTGGACCAGAAGCGATAGGCGTCCGTCACCTCGTCGGCGCGCTCCGGGAAGGTCCAAGGGGCGAGGTTCGCGCGTCCATGGAGCTGCATGAAGGGCATGAGGGCGCCCATCGCCGTCCAGCGCATGAACACCTCCGCGTCGAGGGGGATCGTGTCCGTCAGGTCGACGTCGTCGCGATCGAGGTAACCGCCGATGTCGCTCCCCAACACGACATAGCCCGCCTCTGCCGATCGCATGATCTCGTCGAGCGCGTCTTGCATCCCGATGTAGTCGCGGCGGTTGTCACCCACCCACGCCACGGGGGCGTGCTCGGGCCGGGCGAAGAAGCGGCCCTCGAATTGGTAGCTCTTGTCGTAGGGGCGGACCATGGTCACGAAGTCGCCCATTCCCGCTTTGGCCACTCCGTAGCGATAGAAGTCCTCGTAATACGCCTCCGAGTATTCTTGGAGCGTCTTTTCCCCCGCCGCCGTCCGGATGGGGACCTCTTCGATGTAGCTCTCCGCGAAATCGAGCTTGAAGCCGGAGATGCCGAGATCGAGGGCGCGGTCCTGGAGTCGATGCCAATAGACCACCGCGTCGGGGTCGAAGAAGTCAATCGCGGAGCCCTGCCCCTTCCACCAGCCATATTGGTTGCCGTCGTTGACGAAGTAGCCACACCCGAGCGCCGTCTCGTAGTCGGGCGACGATCCTGGATAGATGTCGCCGCCCGGCTCGAGATCGAAGTTGGTGGCGTTGATCATCTGGGTGACCCAGACCACGACCCGCACGTCCTTCTCCGCGAAGTCGCTCACCATCGTCGAAAACTCGGGATAGCGCTCGGGGTTGGGGGTGAAGGTGTTATAGAAGGTCTCCCAAGGGCTATCGAGCACGACCACCCCTACCGGAATGTCCCGGTCCTCGAAGCCCTGGAGGAAGGCGCGCGTGTCGGGCCCGTCGGAGATGTCCTTCGAGATCCAGGGATGGAACGCCCATCGGGGCGTATGGATGGGCGTCACCGCCGCGTCGTCCTCGGGGTGGTGGTCGACGGTGCAGGCGGGCGGGGAGCCTCCCTCTCCTCCGCTCCCACCGGTGCCGGTCGTGTCGTCCGAGCAATGAACGGCGCCGATCGTGACGAGCGCCGCCAGCGAAGCGAGAGAAAAAGTTCTTCCGAGGCTCACTCCGGTCGACCGTAGTTCAGCCTCCACCGCGGGAAAAGCCGAAGATCTCCGCCTATAGCCCTCGGCTATGTGCCCCATCACCGGTGCGAGGGTTGCTGGGCCGCGTCGAGGAGCCATTCTGGGCTGACTGGCAGCGGCTCGCTCCGACTGCCGATGGCTTTGTCGTCGCCGCTCCTCCTCGAGCGCGACGCAGGAGGTGGAGATCTGATGCATCGACCGAATAGGGCGACTTCGACTTGGCGAGCAGACCGAGACAAGCTCTTGCTCGCGGTGTGTTGCTCCGTGGCCGTGGTCGCGAGCGTCGCGCCCGGCTGCGGCGACTCGAGCGAGACGACGGGGGGCGGGGGCCAGGGCACCGCCGGCACGCCCGGCACCGGCGGCTCCGGCGCGACGGCGGAGGGCGGAAACGGCGGCATCCTCACCGAGGGCGGCGGCGGCGCCGGCGGCGCTCCCGTCGAGGTGACCGCGGAGTATCCGAGCCGCGGCAGCTCCATCACGAGCACCGAGGACGGCTCGTTGCTGGCGGCCGCGAACAAGGCCACCGACAGCGTATCCATCTTCGACGTGGCCGCGGACGGCACCCCCACCCTCAAGGCCAAGGTCGATGTCGGCGGCGAGCCCGTCTCGCTGGTGTTCTCACCCGACAACAAGAAGCTCTTCGTGGTCAACCGGAAGGACCAGACGGTGTCGGTCGTCTCCGGCGTCGACGGCGCCGCTCCCGACGTGAGCGACGTCATCACGGTGGGATCCGAGCCCGGCCAAATTGCCCTCTCTCCGAGCGGGAGCTCCGCCTATGTCTCCAATTGGTCGGACGGGACCTTGAGCGTCATCGATACGAAGACGGGGGACGTCGCCAACGTCACCCTCGGCGGCGCCCCCATGGCCGTCTGTGTGACGAACAACAAGAACACCGACGACGGCGACGAGACGATCTACGTCACCGACTTCTACGCTCGGCCCAATGGCACCCAGAAGGAGGCCACCGACACCGCCCGCGTCGGCCGCGTGTTCGCGGTCCAGGCCCAGACGAAGGAGGTCACCGAGATCGCCCTCTCGCCTACGACGATCGATCTCCCCGGCGTCATGATCGCGGGAGGAAACACCGGGGATCCCACCCTGGATCTCGGCTCCAACACGTCCGCGTATCCCAACCAGCTCTACAGCTGCGTCATCAACGACGATCGGCTCTACGTGACCGCGGTGGGCGCGTCGCCCGCGGCGTTCAATCACACGACCGACTTCCATCAGAACATTCACGGCCTCGTCTATTCTGTCGACACCGGGACCAACGAGGTCGACGACGCGCAGCTCGCCAATCTGAGCGAGCTCGTCCAGGCCCTCCCCGCGGGCGGGGTCGCCGGTGAAGGCCGCCGATTCGCGGCCGTCCCCGCCGACATCGCGTTCCCGCGCGACAGTCAGTTCGGCTACGTGGCGGCCATGACCGGAAACATGCTGCTGCGACTGGACTACACGAGCGGATCTCCTGTCGCGGGGGCGGCGACGACGAACTTCCTCGCCACCGACGCGTCCCCGACGGGCGTGACGATCATCGGGTCCAAGGCGTACACTTATAACGAGGTCGGCCGGTCCATCACCGAGATCGATTTGGCGACCCAGACGGTGGTCACCAACGCGATCGAGTCGGACACGCTCCCCGTCGACAACCCGAACGACCCGGCCGACGAGTTCGACATCCTGAAGGGCCAGAAGTTCTTCAACACCGGGACCGGCCGCTGGTCCACAGGGGCCTGGTGCGGCTGCGTCGGCTGCCACCCGATGGGCACCACCGACAACGTCACCTGGGTGTTCCCGGCGGGGCCGCGACAGACGGTCGATACGTCGACCACCTGGGACAAGAGCGGCGATCACCAGCGCATCCTCAACTGGAGCGCCATCTTCGACGAGGTCCACGACTTCGAGCTCAACACCCGGAACGTCGCGGGCGGCGTCGGCGCGATCGTGAACCCGAACAGCAGCCCCCCCGTGAACTCCGATCGCATCGACTTCGTCGGCCTCGCCGGGGCCGGCTTCGGGACGGGCAACCCTCAAAACGGGTTCAACGTGGGCTCCGTCAAAGGGGTGAACGACGTCGGCAGCACCGGCGGATTCACGGGCGACACCCCCGCCTATGGTCCGGGCCTGCTCACGGACTGGGACGAGATCAACGAGTACATCCGGAGCATTCGATCCCCGCGGGGGCGCTCGGCCGATGCGCTCGTCGGAGATCCGGACAACGGCCGCGCCGTCTTCCAAGCCGGCAATTGCCAGAACTGCCACGGCGGCCCGGCCTGGACCATCTCCGAGCTCTATTACACACCGAAGGTCAACTCGACCGCGTCCCCCGGCGACCTCCGGCTGGAGAGCCTCACCGCCAACGGCGTGGCCACCCTCGGCTCGGTCCCCGTCAACGTGCTCCCCGCGGACGGGAGCGGAACCGCGATCGACATCAATGACTTCCTCATCGGCAACGACGCCAATGGCGCCCCCCAACGACACATTTGTGTCTCGCGGCGGGTCGGCACCTTCGCGGTGGCGGGGCCGGACGGACGCGGCGGAGACGAGATCCGTCAGAACGGCGCGGCCGCCCAGGGGGTCGGCGGGTTCAATGTCCCGTCCCTGATGAACATCGTCAATGGCGCCCCCTACTTCCACAACGGCTCGGTGGACACCCTCGAGGAGCTGCTCTCGTCGGCGGAGTTCCAGGCTCACCTCCGCGCCGGCAACCAGATCTTCTCACCGAGCACCACGGACGTGGCCGACCTCGTCGCCTTCCTCCAAACGATCGACGACGACACGGCGACGATCCCGATCCCGGCGGGAATGACGTTCTGCCCGAACGGCGTGACGTTCTGATCGGAGACGCCCCTGCCCGATGAGCCCTCTCGCGCCCGCCGCGAGGGGGCTCTCGCGCTTCACGGGCCGGCGCGGGCCCGATACCCTGATTGGATGGGTCGCGGAGCTCGCTCGGGTTGGCTGGTCCTCGCCGCCGCGGGGTGCACCGCACCGCACCCGCCGGCGAGGCTCCCCGCTGCCCCCTACGTCGCGGTCCTGAGCGGAGAGATGCCCCCTCCCCTCGACAAGGTCGCGCGCCACGCGTGGATTGTCGTGCAGCCGGCGGAAGGCCCTCCCCACCGATATGAATACGGCGGCGGGGGCGGCAGCGAAGATCCCTTCGACGACTTCGCGGCGGGGGACGTGATGCTCCACGGGGTCGTGCCGGGCACCGCCGCCCAGATCGCCGCCCTGGACGGGTGCTTGAGCGCGGCCGCGCGCGAGTTCCACGATCTCCACCCGATCTACTTTCCAATCCCCGGGCCGAACAGCAATACATTCGTGGCCCACCTCGAGCGCGCCTGCGAGCTCGACATCGAGCTCCCCGCGAGCGCCATTGGGCGCGACTACGTCGGAATCGTCGGGGCGAGCGTCACCGAGTCCGGCACCGGGGTGCAGATCGGCTCTGTCCCGTTCGGGGTCCGCATCGGGCTCGTGGAGGGGGTGGGGGTGCAGCTCTTCGGGCTCCCGATCGGCGTGCACTTCTTTCCTCCCGGCATCGACCTCCCCGTCAATCCGGGGAGGATAGGCTTCGCGACGGACGGCCACGTGTTCCGGGCCCCGAGAGACCAGGGCGCTCCGTTCCCCGAGGGCCCGGCCCGCACGGGGGCAGCGTCGATTGGCATGTTCGCAGGGGGAATGCGCGTGGTCCACCCCGAGCTCGCGAATGGCGTGTCGGGCGAGGGCCTCGTGGGGGTCTCTGCCCGCGTGGTCTATGGAAAATATGTCGGCTATGGCGCGGGGTTCGATCTCCAGTTGGGATTGGCCGATCCGGCCGCGTTCGCGGGGGGCGCCTATTTCTATCCCGTCGGGTTGGGCCTCCTCGCGAGCCCGACGGGGTTCTTCGGCGTGTTCGGCGGCGTGGGGGCGTCCGCGATCGCCGGCTATCTGTCGAGCGCGGTCGAGCTGCCGGTCGAGGTCCGCCTCGAGCTCGATATCGGACCACGCGCGCGCATGGCGGTGTTCGCGCGGGAGGCGTTCGCGGTCGGCCCCGAGGATCGGCGGCAGGGATTGTTCGGTCTCGGGGAGGCGACCATGGGCGTGCGCGCGCGCTTCGGCGATGGGTGGGGGTTCAATCAGGGCGCGCTCGGCTCCGGGTTCTTCGTCGGGGCGGAGCGGCGCGAGCTCGCCGGCTCGGCGATGATTGGATTGTTCGTGGGCACCGAAGTGGAGGCGGGATACAGCGCTCGTCCCGCGATCGGGCTGTGAATCGGCGATCTCGCGCCCGCGGGCGGGGCGCTCTCCTTCAGTCCGGGTCGGTGAGGTTGCTCTTCGTGGTCGAGCTCTGACTGCCGCTCTTCGGACCATAAGCGACCACCACCACGACGTTGTCGCCGGGCTCGGCCACGAACTCGAACTCCCGGGGCTCGCGCTTCGAGAGCTGGATGGTGAGGCGATGGGAGCCGGGCTCGATCGGTATCTGACGGCTCGGCGAAGGCGACAGTTGGGTGCGCCCGTCGAGCTTCACCTCGGCGCGGGCGGGCAATGGGGGGAGGGTGAGCGTCGCCTCCTTGGGTGGCCGCGGTCGCTCGGCGACGGAGCGGCGCCCGATCAGCACGCCGATCCCGAGCGCGCTCGCGAAGAGGAGCAAACCGATCGCGACGAGGACCGCTCGACGGACGGACGGCTTCGCGGGCGCGGGGTGCTCCGGCCGCGCGTGCGCCGCGCGGCCCTCGGGAGGGATGCTCATCGCAGTGACGTGAGCAGGCCGCCCCGGATCGCTCGGAGCATGGGGCTTTGCGAGGTCCGCTCCGATCACCCGCTCCGCGAGCCGCCGCGTCGCCTCCGGATCGAAGGGGAGGCTCTCCATGATCGCGCGCGCCGCGGGCCTCAGGGAGGGGTCGAGCGAGAGGGCGCGCGCCACGATGGGGAGCCGCTCCAGCGCGGGCGGGACCCTCGCCGCGCGAGCGCCCGCCTCCGCGAGCTGGGTCTCTCGAAAGAGGCGCGCCCCGAGCACGGCCTCCGCGACCACCACCCCCCAGCCATACACGTCATCCTCGAAGCTCGCGGGCTTTCCGAGCGCCGCCTCGGGGGCGGCGTACCCGGGCTTGCCGGCGGGGGTCTCGCGACGATGTCCGGCGCGGCTCGCGATCCCCAAATCGAGCAGTGTCACCTCGCCGCCCTCGCCCGCGACGACGTTGGCCGGCGAGACATCTCCGTGCACCCAGCCGCGCGCGTGCAGGGCCGCGAGCGAGCTCGCGAGGCCGCGTCCAAGCGCGAGCGCGACCTCGGGCTCGAGGGGCCCTCGCGCGATGAGGGCGTCCAAAGTCCGCCCCGGCGCGTGCTCGACGACGATGAAGGGCAAGCCCGCCATCTCCCCGTGGTCGATCATCCGGACCAGGCCCTCGATGGGACCGTGGCCGAGGACCTCGATCTCGCGCCGCAGCGACTCCGCGATCTCGCCCGAGGGCGGCTCGTCGAGAGGGGGGCGCTTGAGGACGACGAGCCTCCCGGTGCGATCGCCGAGGCGAACCGCGAAGAACACCTCTGCCATGGATCGTTCGACGAGCCGGCTGACGAGCAGGTAGTCGCCGAAGATCGAAGGTGTCACGCGTGCGCTCCGCGCGGCGTGGAGAGGGTCCAGCCGCCGAAGTGATCCTCGACCGCTTGGGCGGCGCGGACGGAGACGTGGTCGCGGCCGGGCGCGGCGATGATCTGGACGGCGACCGGCATCCCCTGGGCGTCGAACCCGACCGGGACGACGGTGACGGGCGTCTCGAGGACGTTGAAGAGGGCGGTGTACGCAGCGTCGAAGGGCGTTCGCCAGACGTCGTGGTGGCGAGGCGCGACCCGCGTGTAGGGCGGGTGCAAGAGGACGCCCCCGTCCCCGAGGAGCTCGCGCATCTCTTCGCGGAACGAGGCGGCGCGCCGGGCGAGGTCCTCCGTGGTCTTCGTGCCGAGCTTCGTCATCGCGCTGCCGAGGAGAGCGACGATCAGCGCGGGGAGCGTGTGGTTGGAGCGGCCGAGCGCACCCTTCACCAGCTCGCGCGCGGCGGAGATGCGCTCCTTGCCGGTGCCGCTCGCGAGGAGCTCGTCGTAGCCCTCGCTCACGCCCGAGGCGAGGGTGGCGGCCCAGTACTCGAGGCCGCGCGAGAGCTTCTTCTCGTCGAAGCGAACGACCCTCGCCCCGCGCCGCTCGAGGGCGCGCGCCGCGTCGTCGATCGCGCGCTGCATCGCTTCGCTGGACCGGAAGCGGCCGTTGTCCTTGGCCACGTGCACGACGAGGCCCTCGAGCGAGACGGTGGCCGGGTCCCCGAGGGGCATCTCGGCGCAGTACGGATCGCTGGCGTCGGGCCCGGCGAGGACCGAGAGGAGGGGCATGACGTCGCGGACGCGACGAACCATGGGCCCCGGGCAGAGCATCGCGAGCGCAGCTCCGGAGGGAGCGGGGAACTGGCCCCCGTTCGGGAGCAACCGCCCCGAGGGCTTGTGCCCGACGATCCCGCAGAAGGCGGCGGGCAGCCGGATCGATCCGCCGATATCGGAGCCGAGCCCGAACGCGCTGCCCCCGGCGGCGACGATGGCCCCCTCCCCGCCGCTCGATCCGCCGCTCGTGCGGCGGGTGTCCCAAGGGTTGTTCGTGCGCCCGTAGAGGGCGTTGTACGTCTCGATCCAGATCCCGCCCTCGGGCACGTTGGTGAGGCCGACGACGATCGCCCCCGCCTGGCGCAGCCGGGCGACGGTGGGCGCGTCGCTCATGCTCAGGGTGTTCTTGCGCGCGACGAGGCCCCCCGTTTGGGGCGCGCCTTCGACCGCGAAGAACTCCTTGATGGTGCACGGCACGCCCGCGAACGGCCCGAGGTCGTCCCCGCGCGCGAGGGCGCGGTCCGTCTCGCGGGCCTCGTCGCGCGCCTTCTCGAACCGCGTGTGCACGACGGCGTTGAGCGACGGATTGACCTGCTCGATGCGGCGAATGGCGAGCTCGACGACCTCTGCGCTCGAGATGGTGCGGGCCTTGATCCACTGGGCGAGATCGACGGCGGCAGCGGTCAGGAGATCCCGCTCGGAACGGAGGGGAGCGGCGCTCGGGGCGGTAGCGGAGCCGAAGACCATGTCTTCGGTATCGCACAAGGCGCGCGTGGTGTCCTTCGGAGAAGCTCAGCGAAAGGTGAGGGTGACGAGGACCGCGTCGTGATCGCTCCCGCCTCCCGGCAGGACCTCCGCGCGCAGCACGTCGAAGCGCTCCCGCGCGAAGAGCACGTGATCGAGCTGGGCCTCGAGAGGAGGAGAGACGCCCGCCCAACGCCACGTGACCGACTCGTTTCGGAGCCGCAAGAGCGCGCTGTCGAAGCCGGCACGGTCGAGGGTTCTGAGCACGTCGGAGCCGCGGACGTCGTTGAGATCGCCGACGACGAGGCTCGGGAGCTCGGGGGCGAGGCGGGCCAGATAGGCAGACATCTCTCGCCGCCGCAGAGCGCGGGTCGCGCGGCTCTCTTCCCACCAGCGATCCGAATCGGCGACGGCGGGGCGCAGGTGCACGTCGAGGATCTCCACCGGACCGCGGCTCGTTTCGATGACGGCCCGCAGCGCCGGGAACCACTCGACCGGCGAGTCGATCACCTCCGTCTCGAGGATCGCCGTCTTCGAGCAGACTCCCAGCCCGGACGGGAGGTACCTCCGCGGTGGCTCGAATCGGCAGGCCGGAAACCGCCCGCCGATCCGCGAGACGATCGCGTCTCGCCACCCGTCGTTGGTCTCTTGAAAGACAATCACGTCGGCGTCGATGGTCGAGATCCGCTCCAAGGTCGAGGGCGCCCCCGGGGCCTCGTAGAAGACGTTGTAGCTGGCGACCGTGATGGTAGCGGGCTCGCCTGCTCGCGGCTGCCCGTCGCGATCCTCATCGGGCTCGGAGGTGGCACCGGATCGGCCAGGTCGCTCGTCGAGCCCCGAAAAGCTGCAGGCCGAGAGGAACGCCGCGACGAAGACCCCCACTGCTCGCGTTCCCATGCGAGCCTATCGGGTGGGGCGGCCGGACTGTGACCGACCGCCGAAGCGGAACGGTTGCATGTCCGATCGCAAGGTGCCGGAAGGAAGGCTGAAGCGGCTCGCGCTGCTCGCTTCGGTGGGAGCGCGAACGGGGGCCTCGCTCCTCGCGCGCGGGGCGATGGGCAAGCGCGGGGAGCCCGACGCCGCCGATCGGCGCGCCGCCGAGCGCGCGACCGAGGTGCTCGGTCGGATGCGCGGCCTCGCCGCGAAGATCGGGCAGATCGCGAGCTACGTGGACGGGGTGATCCCGGAGGGCGCGAGCGACACCTATCAGCGCGCCCTCGCGACGCTGCGGGACAAGGCGACCACGTCGAGCTTCGAAGAGGTCCGCGCCGTGATCGAGGACGACCTCGGCGCCCCTCTCGATCGGCTGTTCGGCTCCTTCGAGCCCGAGCCCTTCGCGAGCGCTTCCATCGGGCAAGTCCACCGCGCGAAGCTCCTCGGCGGAGAGCCGGTGGCGGTGAAGGTCCAGCACCCGGGGATCGCGTCCGCCGTCGACAGCGATCTCGCGACCGCTTCGATGCTCGAGCCGATCGCCTCCCTCGCCGCCGCCCGCAAGGTCGATTCGAAGCGGGTGCTCTCGGAGATCGCGGCCCGCCTGCGCGAGGAGCTGGACTACGCGCTCGAGGCAGAGCGGCAGGCCCATTTCTCCAGGGTGCACGCGGGCGATCCGATGATCCACATCCCTCGTGTGATCGGAGAGCGGTCGAGCAAGCGCGTGCTCACGAGCGAGCTCGCGAGAGGCGCGACGCTCGAGGAGGTCGCCACGCGCTCGGAGCCGAGCCGCCGCGCCTTCGCGGAGACGCTCTGGCGGTTCGTCTTCAAGGGGAACCTCGTCGGCAAGATGTTCAACGCCGATCCCCACCCCGGCAACTACCTCTTCGGTGACGACGGGGTCGTGACCTTCCTCGACTTCGGCTGCGTCGAGCCCATCCACGAAGACCGCTGGAAGAGCGCGGTGGGTCTTCACCGCGCCGCCCTCGATCGCGACGAGGACGCGTTCGCGTCGCACGCCCGAGCCATCCTCCAGACGAGCGGAGGCGCCTGGGAGTCGATGGCGGTCGGCTTCTCCCGGATGTGCTTCGAGCCCATCTTCGCCTCGCCGTTTCGGATCACGCGGGCGTACGCCGCGAGCTTGGTCACGCGTATGAGGCAGATGAGCCACGCCGTTCGGAAGCTCCCGCGGGGCGAGCACGTGCCCGTCCCCAAGGGCATGGTGTTCATGAACCGCCTTCAATTCGGCTTCTACTCGGTGCTCGCGCGGCTCGACGTCGAGGTCGACTACGCGGCGGTGGAGCGGTGCTTCCTGGCAGAAGCGGGGCTGCTCTGAGGCCTCCGTCGCGCGGGTGATGATCGCGCGACCGGATCCGGATATAGCAGCGCCTCCCCTCGTCCCCATGCGCCAAAACCTCACGCGGAAGCTGCAATCGGTCGTCAAAGTGCTCACCGTGTCCGACGCCCCGGACTACGAGCAGCCCTGGCAGACCCACGGCCCCCAGAACAGCACCGGCTCCGGCGCGGTCGTGATGACGAAGCGCGGGCTGCGCGTCCTCACCAACGGCCACGTCATCCAGAATCAGGTCTTCGTCGAGCTCCGTCGCTTCGGCGCCTCGCGGAAGTACGTCGCCGAGGTGGAAGGGGTGAGCCACGAGTGCGACCTCGCGATGCTGCGCGTGCCGAAGGAAGACTTCTTCGAGGGCTGCGAGCCAATCGAGCTCGGCACCCTCCCCGTGCTCGGGGACACCGTCACCGTGTGTGGCTATCCGATCGGTGGGGATCGCCTCTCGCTCACGCAGGGCGTCGTCTCACGGGTCGAGGTCTCCGCCTACGCCCACAGCCAGCGGCCGCTCCTCAGCGTGCAGATCGACGCGGCCGTAAACGCGGGCAACAGCGGCGGCCCCGTCTTCAAAGGAGACAAGCTGATCGGCATCGCGTTCCAGGCGCTCGACGAGTCGCAGAACATCGCGTACGCCATCTCGCTCCCCGTCATTCAGCACTTCCTCGCCGATCTCGATCGGGGGCGGCCCGCCCACTTCCCGAGCATGGGCATCATCTGGCAGCGCCTCGAGTCGGACTCGCACCGGCGGGCGCTCGGCCTCAAGCGCTCCGACGGCGGCATCCTCGTCGTGCGGATCGCCTACGAGGGCTCCGCGTGGGGCGCGCTCCGTGAGGGAGACGTCGTGCTCGCGGTGGACGGCGTCGCCATCGCATCCGACGGGACGGTGCCGCTCCGCCCCGGCGAGCTCGTCGATCACAGTCACCTCATCTCGCTGCGCGACGTGGGTGATCCGCTCAAGCTGACCATCCTGCGCGACCGGAAGCGGATGACGGTGGACGTGACGCTGCGGAGGCCGAGCCTGCTCGTCCCCGAAGATCAGTACGATATCAAGCCCACCTACTTCGTCTTCGGGGGCCTGGTGTTCGCGCCTCTGTCGCGCGACTACCTGAAGAGCTGGGGCAGCGAGTGGTGGAAGAGCGCCCCCAACGAGCTCGTCAGCATCTACGAGAATCAGATCCGCACCCCGGAGCGGCAGGACGTCGTCATCCTCCAGAAGGTGCTCGCCGACAAAGTGAACCAGGGCTACCACGAGTACGAGAACCACGTGGTGGCGCAGATCGACGGCGTCGCCGTGCGGAACATGCTGCACCTCGTCGCGCTCGTCGAAGGCGGCTCCGGGACGTTCGTGACCGTCGGTCTCCACGACGGGCAGCGCATCGTCCTCGAGCGCGCGAAGGCGATCGAGCGGTGCGGGGCGATCCTCGATCGATACAACGTGCGCTTCGACCGCTCGCTGGATCTTCGCGCTACGAAACGCGAAGCGGCGAAGAAGCCGCGAGCGTCAAAGGGCTGAGGGCGCCGTCAACGGCTTGGCGCGAATCGGACGTCGGGCAGCGCCAACCTCACGCTTCGTCAGGCATTTCGGGGCACCGGCAGATTGGCACTGCGTTCGCATCGCGATGGGCGACGATGCGAGCCGAGCTCTACGACGCCACGACGGATCTCCCTACGGTCGAGCTCTTCACGGATCGCCTGCGCGTCGACTTGGCGCGCGCGATGCGGACGGCGGAGGGCCTCGCCGTCGTCGCGATCTCGATCGAGACCCCCTCCCGCGCGACGGAGGGAGCCGTCCTCGTCGCCGCCTCCGCGCTCGTGCGCGCGTTCGTGCGCGCCGACGAGACGGCCGCGTTCGTCGGCGCGAACGAGCTCGGCCTGATCCTCACCGGCCTCGTCTCTGCGGAGCAGGTCGTGACGCGCACCCAGAGCCTGCTCGCCGCGCTCCAGCGCGCCGATCTCGGCGGGGCGACGATGAGCATCGGCGTCGCGATCTTCCCGCGCGACATCGCCACCTCCGACGACCTCTGGTCGGCGGCGAGGCTCGCCGCGAAGAGCGCGGTCGCCGAGGGCGGCAACGTGCTGCGCTTCTACTCGCCGGAGATGGACCGCAAGAGCGCGCTCCGGAGGCACATCGAGTCGAGGCTGAAGGGCGCCCTCGCCCGCAACGAGCTCGGCCTCGAGTACCAGCTCATGTTCTCGCTCGGCTCGGGGATGATCAGCGGCGCGGAGGCCCTCCTCCGGTGGACGGACACGGAGCGTGGCTCGATCGCGCCCGATCAGTTCATCCCCATCGCCGAAGAGAGCGACGTCATCCTCGGCCTCGGAGCGTGGGTGCTCCGGCGAGCTTGCAGCATGGTCAAGGAGCGCTCGCGCTTGAAGCACCCGGACGTCCCCGTCTCCGTCAACATGTCGGCCCGGCAGTTCGAGGAGCAGGACGTCCACGAGCTCGTGAAGAGCGCGCTCGACGAGTCCCAGATAAGCCCGGCCTTGCTCCAGCTCGAGGTGACGGAGGGGCTCATCGCGCGCGAGGGGGCCAAGGCGCTCCACATGCTCCAGGCGATCCGGGAGATGGGGGTGAAGATCGCCCTCGACGACTTCGGCACCGGCATGATCCGCATGCGCGACCTCAAGTCGCTGCCGGTGGACTACATCAAGATCGATCCCTGCTTCATCCGATCGATGCGGGAAGATCACCGCGACCAGGCGGTGGTGGAGTGCATCGTCCGGCTCGCCAATCGGATGGGGTACCGCGTCGTCGCGGAGGGGGTGGAGAACGACTGGGAGGCGAGCTGCCTGCGCGAGCTCGGCTGCCACGAGGCGCAGGGATACTTCTTCCACCAGCCCATGCCCGAGAACGAGTTCGCGCTCCTGATGCCGAGCCCGCCCAGCCGGCGCACCACGCCGGGGGTGCCGCTCCGCGTGTCGTCGACGTCGATCCTCAAACAGGCAGGTTGAGCGCCTCGCGCACGATGTCGCGGAGGTGCTCGAGGCCCACGCTCCCGCTCGTGAGGACGGCCTCGTGGAAGGCGCGCAGATCGAAGGCGGGGCCGAGCGCCCGCTTCGCCTCCTCGCGGAGATCCAGGATCACGCGCTCGCCGACTTTGTAGCTGATGGCCTGACCTGGCCAGCCGAGGTAGCGCGTGGCTTCGCTCTTCGCGAACTCGAGGGGGAGGAAGGCCCGCCGCTCGAGGAGCTCCACGCAGCGCTCGTAGGTCCACGGCTGCCCGGGGAAGTCGTCGAACGTCGTGGGGATGGTGAGCTCGAGGTGCATCCCGATGTCGGCCACGACCCGGATCGCGCGGAACAGCTTCGCCATCAGCATCCCGAGTACGTACTCGGGGCGATCGAGGTAGCCGAGCTCGTCCATGAGCTCCTCTGCGTAGAGGGCCCAACCCTCGGCGTAGCCCGAGCAGACGACGAAGAGGCGGTGCAGCCGCGAGAGGTTCTCGGCGAGGTAGACCTGGAGCCCGCACTGCAGGTGATGCCCGGGGAACCCCTCGTGGTACGCCGTCGTCACCTCCGTGAACATCGTGAAGGCGTGGCCCTCCGCGGGGGCGTAGAAGACCGTGCCGGCGCGCGTGAAGTCCTCGTTCGGGGGGATGTAATAGGCGCCGAGAGCGCCCCCCGCGGGGGCGAGCCGCACGTCGATCTTTCGAATCGGCTCGGGCACGTCGAAGTGGGTGCCGAGCAGCTCGCTCAGGGCGCGGTCCTGTCGCTTGCGCACGAGATCGAGGAAGGCGTCCGTGCTCTCGACGATCTGCTCCTTCGAGGTCGAGAGCTTCTTCACGACCTCGGCGATGGAGAGGCCGGGCGCGATCCGGGCCGCGAGCTCTCGCATCTTCGCCTCGATGCGCCGGATCTCTTCGAAGCCCCACGCGTACGTCTCGGCGAGATCGAGGTGCAGCCCGTTGAAGCGGTACGCGGCTCGGGCGTAGCGCTCCGCTCCGACCGCGTCCTTCGGCGTCGCCTTCTCGTGATAGCCATCGAGGGCCTTCTCGAATTTGGCGAAGGCGGCGCGCGCGTGCTCGACGCCAGCCTCGATCCGCTGCGCGAGCGCCTCGTCGACCTCGGGAGATCCTCGATAGGCGCGCGCGAGCTCGTAGTAGCTCGACTTCTCGGACGCGTTCATGCGGGCCTGCTCGCGGGCGGCGACGACTTGGCGCTGCGCGGCCACGATCCCCCGACGAGCGCCCTCTTCGAGCGCGGCGGTGTAGCGGGCGAGCGGCACGTCGATGGTGTGGAGCCTCGTCGCGATCGCCTCCCAACCGGCGCGGCTCGACGTGTCCATCACGTCGAACACCATGCGCAGGTGCTGGACGGGGGACTCGATGTTGTTGATGTCGCAGAGGTTGTCGAGGTGGGCGTAGTACGCGATCTTCTCGGCGAGAAAATCGGCGAAGACGCGCCTCGCGACGCGGGCCCACCGATCGCTCGTGGGGGGGAGCGCCTCGAGCTTCGCGCGGTATCCCTCGAAGAACGCGCGCGCGCCCTCGCCGCCCTCGGGGCTGTAGTCGTCCCAACCGTCGAAGATGCCCGGCACCCCCGCGGTCGAGGCGGAGATGGGGCTCACCCGACAGAGCTCGTCGACGAACGTCGTGCTGAGCCCGAAGACCGGATCCGAAGCGGCGGCTGCATCCATGCGCGCGGCGACCCTAGCATGGGTGCGCGGCCGCCCCTTCCGCCTCGTCATGCCGCGCCGCGTTGCGGGCGATATGCCCCGGCCCGGTGCGCACGAGCGCCTCAGTCCGGTCGCGAGGGCTGCCTTCGGATGATGCGCTTCTCGACGTCGACCTTCTCCTCGCGTCCGACCTTCTGGGCACGGGCGGCGATGTCCTCCGGCAGCTTGGGCTTGCTCGCGCGCACCGGGCTCGAGGTCACGGTGACCGGGTCGACCTGCGCGCCCCGGCTCTGGAGCGCCGCCACCACGCGCCGCAAGATCTCCCGCTTCTGCTTGCGCGTCATCGAAGGATATTCGGCTTCGATCGCCGCGTTGAGCTCCGCGCCCATGAGGAGGGCGAAGGCGGTGAAGTAGAGCCAAAGCAGGAGGATCATCGGGGACGCGAGCGACCCGTAGATCGGGCTCGACTCGACGGTCCATCGCCCGTAGGAGCGCAGCCCCCAGCCCCCCGCGATCCACAGCGCCATCGCGAAGAGCGCGCCCGGGAGGTCGCGGAGGAACGGCGTGCGCCACGGGAGCGCGAAGTGATAGACGGCGGTCAGCGTGAACACGACCGATCCGATCACGACCGGCCAGTACGCGATCGTCCAGACGGTCTCGAAGGTGCCGGCCGCGCCGAACCGCGAGGCGATCGCGCGCGCGAAGCTCGGCCCCACGACGAGGAGAGGCAGGACGATGGCGCCCCAGATCGTCGCGAACACGGTGTAGAGCACGGCGAGACCGCGGCGGCGCCAGAGCGCGAACCGCTCGTCGAGCGCGTAGACGACGTGGAGCGCGTCGAGGAGGGTGTCCGCCCCCGCCGACGTCGACCAGATCGCGAAGAGCAAGCCGACGGAGAGCATGTCGACGCGCCCGTCTCGAAGGAGGGTGTCGATGGTCGGCTCGACCACGCTGTCGACGGCGCTCTGGCTGAGGATGCCGAGCGCGTTCGAAACGATCTCCTGCCGCACCCGGGCGATGACGTCGGGGCCGAGCGCGCGCCCCACGAACCCCACCGCGGAGAAGAACGCGAGCAGCGAAGGAGGCAGCGCGAACAGGGCGAAGAAGGCGACCTCGGCCGCGAGCCCGGTCACCCGGTGCTTGCCGATCCCGCTCCACATGCGCGCGAGGATGCTTCGAGCCGGCGCCGGCACGCGCTCGAAGAGCGCCGCGAGCCGGGCGCGCCGCTTCACGTCCCCGGCTCCGGAGGTCCCTCGTCGCGAACGGATCGGATGACGCGGAGGACGGCCCGCGCGGTGCTGGAGAGTCCCCTTGGATCGAGGGCCGCCTCCATCGCCCTCGAGGCGAGCGCCGCTTCGTAGGCGCGCTCCCGATCGGCCTCGTCGAGATCGAAGAACGCGGGGCTCGCCTTGATCGCGCCGTGGGGGTCGCGCTCGCGAAAGGCGCTCACCACCTCTTCGATCAGGCCTTCCCGGTCCGCGTTCGTCACCCGAGCCATGCTACCTCGCCCTCGGCTGGTCGCCCCACCCAGGAATACCGCGGGCCTCGAGGCAGCTCGCGAGGAGCCGCCGCGCCCGTGTGACATTTTGGAAGAAGGTGTTCGGCTTCATCCGGCAGCGCTCCGCGAGCACGCTGTCCGGGTCGCAGCCTTCGTTCTCGAGCCGCGCCCCCATCGCCCGCCGCGGCTGCTCCGGCAGCTCGTCGAAGCACTCCGCGATCCGCGCCGCGAGGAGCGGATCGACGAAGACGGGCTCGAGCGCGGTCTCCGACGCGGCGTCGCCCGCGGCGTCGATGGGCTCCTCGCGACGGCGCTTCAGCTCGTCGAGCGCGAGGTTCCTCGCGACGCGGAAGGCGAGACGAAGCAGCCCGTTGTCGCGACCGTCGGGGACGAAGCGCGGAGCGACCTGCCAGATGCGCAGGAACGCCTCCTGCACGACGGCCTCGACGTCGACGCGAGCGGCGAAGGGCTTGAGGCTCCGGCGCACGGGATCCTCGACGCTCGCGAGGAACGTCGCGAACGCTTCGGCATCGCCGATCGCGATCGCGGGTGCGAGCTCGTCGAGGTTCCTCATGGCGGATGAGCTGCTCTCCAATACCTCAGCGCGCTTCGACGGTCAGCCCGCTGCCGGGGAGGGTGACGCGCACCCGACGGGGGCGCGCCCCTCGCGAAGTCCGGCGCAGGGTGAGCCGCACCACGAGGCCGGGACCGACGTGCCCCTCGCGGGTGCTGGAGGTCGCGTCGATCTCGAGGCGCGCCGTCGTCCCGTCCTCCAGCTCGACCTCGACGACCGCCGCCTCGAACGAGAGGACGACGCCGCTCGGGGGAGCCGTGAACGAGATCACGATCGCGTCGTGGTTCGCGTGGACGATGGAGCCCTCGATGACGCTCGGCGCGTCCCGCTCTTCCGCGAGCGCCAGATCGTCCGAGGCGGCGCCCTCGTCGCGAGCGTCGGCGGCAGGGCTCGGGCGCCTCTTCTCCGCGCTGCGGAAGAGACCTCCGATCTTCGCCTTGGCCCTCTCGAAGAGCGCGTCGCCAGGGCTCTCCTCCTTGGCCGCCTTCTTCGGCGCGCCACCGCCGCCGAAGGGCGCCGGCGATGAAGGCCGCGCGGGAGCCGGGGGAGCCGGGGGCGGCCCCATGCCCGGAGGCCCCATCGGCCCCGCCATCGGAGCGGCCGACATCGGAGGGGGAGGCGCCCCCGTCGCGCGCGCGAACGCCGCTCCCCGTCCGCCCACGGCGCGGGCCCGCATCGGGCCGGGAGCCATCATCGGAGCTCGGAGGCCGAGACCTTCCGCGCTCAATCCGTGGGCGAGGGCGTGGGGCTGAACGACATGCCGGGACGGATCGCGCGGATCGACCATCCGCTCGTCGCTCACCGCGACCCACGAGGTCAAGCGCGTCGCGATGCCGAACGAGATCCCGATGCGCTCGATCTCCCGGTCGGCGGCGCCGCGCTCCTCTCCGGCCGCGATCTTCATCTCGAGATCCTCTACGCGCTCTCGCGCGAAGAGCTTGAACACGGCCGAGGTCGCGTGCCCCCCGTCCGACCCGCGGGTCGCGGGGACCGAGATGTCCCGCACGAAGCCTCCCTCCGCGGTTCGGCCTCGCACGACGAGCGTCCCTCCCTCCGGAGCGAGCTCGACCGCGAGCCGCAAGGGCGCCCCTGCGTAGACGTCGGAGGGACGGGACGGGGCCACGCTCCGAAGGGCGCTCCCCTCGATCACGACGTCGACGAGGGCAGGCGCGACCGTCCGCGAGAGCAGCCGCTTGGCCGCCCGCTCGGGATCCTCACCGAGCCCGACGATGGCCTCGATGCCCCGGCCCGCCCTCGCGATGGGAGCGAGCAGCGAGCGGTTCACCGCCGAGCCGACCCCGAGCGCATGGAGCCTCGCCGTCCTGGGGAGCTCGGCGAGGAGGGTCGTGACGATCTCGCGCTCGAAGCCGACGAGACCGTCGGTGATGAGGACGACCTGGCGTTGCGAGCCCGGACGGAGCTCTCGCATCGCGTGCTTCACGCCGCTGAGCATCTCGGTGCCGCCGGAGGCGACGAGGCGCCGGATCCAGTCGATGGCGGTGCGCTTCAGCGCCTTCGTCGCCCGCTCGGGGGCGGCCCGGAACGCGCGCGTCTCGCTCGAGAACTCGATCATCTCGAGCTGGTCGTCGTCACCGAGCGCGTCGACGAGCGCGCACGCGACCCGCTGGGCCTGGACGAGGGGCTCGCCGCTCATCGAGCCGCTCGTGTCGATGAGGAGGGTCAGGTCTCGGTGAACGGTGGCGCGACGGGCCTCCGGCCGCGGGGGCACGATCGTCAAGAGACCGTAGGCGGAGCCGGCGATGGAGGCCTCGCTCGGGCGCATCACGTCCAGGGTCACCCCCGGGACGAGCTCGGCCGCGGGCCAGCGCACGACGAGGTCGCGGTCGAGCATCACCGCGTTGCCGCTGCCGAGCTCGACCGCAAACGCGGCCGCTCCGTTGGCGCGCGCACACACGAGCGGGTGGGAAGGCGACTCCGGGGAGCGCCCCTCCGCGAGGGCGTCGCGGATGCGCATGGAGAGCGAGGCGCGCGCGCCGATGTCGGAGGTCGCGACGTCGATGGAGACGTCCGTCCCCTCCTCGAGGTCGTGGGCCCCGAGGTAGCGAGGCGCCGCCGCGAGCGGGAAGCGCCACTCCCACGACCCCTCGTCGAGCCACGCGAGGGGCTGGTCGATGTCGATCGTGGCCTCCACCACCTCGCCGGGCGGGATGTTTCCGATCTCCTGCGTGAAGAGGCTCGAGCGATTCTGCTCGAGGAGGGCGGCGCTCTTCCCTTCGATCACCGCTTGCTCGAAGCGGTCCCGGGCCGCTTGCTTGCCGTCCACGACGCCGTGGATCGTGCGGGCGCCGATGCGGAACGAGAAGCCCGAGACGGCGGCGTCGGCGGGAAGGGGCAGCTTGTAGGTGACGCCGAGCGGCTCGGGGTTGGGGTTCGAGAAGCGCTGCACGAGCCGAACGCGCGCGAGCCCTCCTCGAGCGTCGACCTCCAGCCCGCAGCCTTCGAGGGGAAGGGCGGCTCCGTGGGTTTCGATGAGGCGGCCGCTCTCGCGCGGCGAGGTCTGGTTCGTGACGGGCATGGTCGGCATGACGGTTCCTCCGTGGGGTCCGCCGGGTCAACGACGCCCGGTCGCGGCCAGTGACAAAGTTTTTTCGAGCCGCGCGAGGACCGGTCGACGCCCCCGGCCCGAGGGGGCGGTTGGTCGGGCTCGAAACGGACCGGTGACACTTTTCTCGAGCGCCCGGCGCGGATCGGCGCCGCGGGGTGGAGCGTGGTAATGCTGGGCAGTGCGTCTCTCTTCCTTGATCGCGCTCGCGGGGCTCGCGGGCTGCGCGACTGGCAACGATGTGGATGGGTTCGGCGGCCATGGCGCGGCGCACGCTGGAGGCGCGACCGCGGGGGGAGGACCGGCGGGGGGCGCCTCGGCGGGCGGGGGGCCGTCCGTGGGCGGCGCTCCGAGCGACGGCGGCGGGGGCTCGCCCGCGGCAGGCGGCGGATCGACGGGGGGCGGGACGACGACCGGCCCCAGCCAACCCGGCATCTTGATCTTCAGCGAGTACGTCGAGGGATCGGGCAACAACAAGGCGGTGGAGATCGCGAACATCGGCGACGAGTCGATCGCCCTCGATGACTGCGTGATCAACCGCTACCAGAACGGCGCCTCCACCCCCCTCGGCACCGTGCTCGCGGTCGACGCGGGGAGCCTCGCGCCGGGAGCGACGTGGATCGTCTGCAACGCGCAGTTCTCCCAATCATCGCTGTGCGATCAGAGCAGCGGCGATCTTCAGCACAGCGGGAACGACGTGGTCGAGCTCGTGTGCGGGGGCCAAACGAAGGACGTGATCGGTCGCATCGGCGAGGACGCGGTGTGGGGGACGTCGCCGACCACCACCCAGGACGCGACGCTCCGCCGCCTGTGCAGCGTCACCGCCGGCGATACGGACGGCTCGGACGCGTTCGACCCCAGCGCAGAGTGGGCCGGGCTCCCGACGGACACGTTCGACGATCTCGGCCAGTACGATTGCCCCTGAGCGCGGCTCGGCTCCCGCCGCTCAGCGATCGGTGGACGGGCGGCGGGGCATTCGGTATTCGGATCGCATGTCCGCGGAGGCGCCGGAGGAGACGCGCGAAGGCGTGTCGGCGGGAGCGTCCCCGGTCGAGGGCGATCCGACCCCGGTGGCCACGCCTGCCTCCGAGAAGGCCCCACCCCCCGCGCCCAAAGCGAAGAAGAAGCGGTCGCGCCTGCGCAAGGTCGCGCTCGGCATGCTCCTCGCGTTCCCGGTCGGCGTGCTCGGTCTCTGGATCGCCATCCACAAGATCGACTGGCTCGGGCCCTGGCTCGCGGACGCGGGGCGGGCGGTGTTCGGGAACGCCGCCATCGCCAAGCTCGAGGATTGGGCCTACGGCCTGCAGGATCGCTACAACCAGATCGTCCGCGCGGACGAGCCTCCGAAGGCCCACTGGGCGATCCCCGACATGCCGCCCTCGCTGCGGGAGGAGAACGCGGACAAGATCCGCTACCCGCGCTTCGTCCCGTCCGACGTGGGCCCGATGATCTCGGAGCGGGCCGCGCCCGGCGACGGGCAATGGGTGCCGATGGTCGATCCGCACGAGCCGGACGAGCCCCCGCCGATGTGGAAGACGCTGCTCCATCCGGACAAGAAGCGAGGCTGGGCCCTCGTCGCGGTGGTCGCCGTCGATCTGCGGCAGGTGCGGCTGCACCTCGTCCCCGGCACCTACGAGCCGACGTCGACCCTGAAGCAGGCGAAGGATCATCCCCGCCCCGGCCGCATCGCGGAGGAGGATCTCGACCGCACGATCGCCGCCTTCAATGGAGGCTTCAAGACGACGCACGGGAACTACGGGATGAAGGCGGACGGGGTGGTCTTCGTCGAGGCGCGCAACAGCGCCTGCACCATCGCCGGGTACGACCACGACGTGCTGAAGATTGGCCCGTGGGAGGACCTCGAACCCTCCCGCGACGAGATGCAGTGGTTCCGCCAGGCGCCGATGTGCATGTACACGGAGGGGGTGATGCACAAAGGGCTGCTCGCGGAGGAGAACACCCTCTGGGGCGCGACCCTCGACAAGGACACGGTCATCCGTCGATCCGCGATCGGGATCTCCAAGGACAACCAGACGCTCTACGTCGGGATCAGCGAGGCGACGACGGCGGCCGCGATCGCGAACGCGATGAGCTTCGCGGGGGCCTACAACGTGGCCCAGCTCGACGTGAACTTCTCCTATCCGAAGTTCGTCACCGTCGAGCTCTCCGAGAAGGGGCCGACCGTGAAGACGATCATCGACGGCTTCGACACGAAGGCCGATGACTACGTGAGGCGCCCCAACCCCCGCGACTTCTTCTATCTGACGCGCAAGGCGCCCGAGGAGAAGGCGCCGGTGGCGCGGACGGCGCCGCCGTGAAAAGCGCGCGGCTCGGGCGTGGGCTCGCCGCCCTCGGCGCGATCGCGCTCGCCCTCGCCGCGCCCGCGCGGGACGCCCGCGCGAACGGAGCCTTCCCCGCCTCGGGGCAGATCCTCGTGGACCCGGCGGCCCCGGAGACGATCTGGGTCGCGACCACCTACGGCTTCGCGAAGACGAAGGACGCCGGCGCGACCTTCCACTTGGTGTGCGAGGCGGGCATCGGCTACTCGAGCGGCTACCACCCCCACGCCGCCGTCACCCCGACCGGCGCGATCTTCATGGGCCTCTCCGACGGGCTCGCGATCGGACGCGGTGACACGTGCGCGTTCGAGCGCGCGACCGAGCTCGAAGGCAGCTTCGTGACCGACGTCTCGGTGAGCCCGGACGGCCGCGCCATCGCCCTCGTCATCCCCCCGAACGACGCCAGGCCCAGCGTGTGGGCCTCCGACGACGACCTCGCGAGCTTCGCCCAGCTCGGGGCGTTGCTGCCGCCGAAGATGACGCCCCTCACCCTCGACGCCGCCCCCTCCGATCCGGACGTGCTCTACGTGAGCGCCCTGTCCCAAGGCACGATGATCCACGGGACGATCCTCGTGTCGCAAGACGCGGGCGCGACATGGAGCCCCTCCGTCGTTCCCGGCAGCGACGCCATCGAGGTCGCCCCGTTCATCGCCGCGATCGATCCGTTCGATCCGGGCCGGCTCTGGGTTCGCCTCAACGGGATCCCGGGGCGGCTCCTCCTGAGCGAAGACTTCGGCACCACCTTCACGGAGGTGACGACGACCCAAGGGTTCCTCCACGCGTTCAAGCTCGCCGCGGACGGGAGCACCGCTTACTTCGGGGGATCGATGGATGGGCTCGCGCGGCTCGACACGGAGACCCTCGAGGTGACGCCCCTCGCTCCGCTCTCCACGAGGTGCGTGGCCCTCCACGACGATCGCGTCTTTGCCTGCGGTGACGAGGGGATGGACGGCTTCAGCGCAGGCGCCTCGAGCGACGGAGGTCTCACGTTCGAGCCGCTCCTCGTCAATCGCTGCATCGAGGGCATCCTCCCCTGCGGTGCCGGCGATCCGGTGCACGACCTGTGCGAGCCGGCGTGGCCTGGCATCCGGGACCTGATCGGCGCCGAAGGCGACTGCGATGGATCACCGGGCGGGGGAGGCGCAGGCGCGGGCGGCGCGCCGAGCACCGGCGGACGAGGGGCGGCGGGCGGCTCCTCGACCTCGAACGGTGGTGGCCCTCCCGGTAGCGGCGGATCGGGCGGCGGCCCGGGTGACGGCTGCGCGTGCTCCGCGCGAGGCACCTCCGACGTCTCGCTCGAGCCGCTGGTCCTCGCGGCTGGGATCATCGTCGTCGCGCGCCGGCTCTTGAGCCGCCCCTCGAGATCGAACTAGATGGCGAGCCCATGCTCGTCTCCCGCCCCAACGCCGTCATCACCGGAGCCGCTTCCGGGCTCGGCCGCTCCTTCGCCACCAAGCTCGCCTCGCGCGGCGCTCGGCTGATCCTGTCCGACATCGATCTCGAGGGTCTCGCCGAGACCGAGCGCGAGGTCGGCTCCCGCGGCGGCTCCAGCAAGTCGATCCGGTGCGACGTCTCCAAGCCGGACGAGGTGAAGGCGCTCTCGGAGCTCGCGAACGCCGAGCTCGGCGCGGTCGACCTCCTCATCAACAACGCCGGGGTCGCGGTCGGCGGAGAGGTCGGGACGATCCCCCTCGAGGACTGGCAGTGGATCGTAGGCATCAACCTCTGGGGCGTCGTGTACGGATGCCACTACTTCCTGCCGGCCATGAAGGCCCGGCGCTCGGGTCACGTCCTCAACGTCGCCTCGATCGCGGCGTTCGCCGCCGCCCCCGAGATGGCCCCCTACAACGTCACGAAGGCGGGGGTGGTCGCGCTCTCCGAGACGCTCGCGGGCGAGCTGTCGCGATCGGGGGTCGGGGTGACGGTGCTCTGCCCTTACTTCTTCACCACCAACATCGTGAAGAGCTCGCGCAGCCACACCTCCCGCAGCACCGCGCCCATCGAGACGATCATGGCGAAGTCGAAGGTGCAGGCGGACGACGTCGCCTCCATCGCAATCTCCGCGTGCGAGCGCAACGAGCTCTACGTGTTCCCCCACGCCGAGTCGAAGGTGATCGCGGCGATGAAGCGCGCCGTGCCCGAGACCATGCTGAAGCGATTGGCGCCCTGGCTGGCGCAGCGCATGCAATGATCCGGACATGGTCGACGGGACGAGGTACCCCAAAGTCGCCCGGTATCTGAGCCGGCTCGAGGGCGGCCTCGACGCCCACCCGAGCTGCCAAGTCAAAGGCTCGGTGCTGAAGAACGCCCTCGACAGCGCCCCCATCACGCTCGACGCGTCCAGCCTCCCGGCGGAGATCGCCAAGCTGCTCGAGTCCCCTCCCCTCACCAGCGAATGGATGAGCGAGGTCCACCTCAACGCAGCGATGATCGCGTTCGCCGACTCGATGTCGGACGGCGATTGGCAGTCGTGGACCTACGAGCGCAATCGCGCGCTGTTCCGAACCTCGCTCTATCGCGTCCTGTTCTTCGTCCTCTCGCCGGAGCGACTGTTCGTCGGTATCGCCAATCGCTGGGCGGCGTTTCGCCGCGGGACGACCTTGCGCCTCGTGGACATGAAGGACAAGAAGGCCCGCCTCGAGCTGCGCTATCCGCTCAACCTCTACGACGAGAGCACGCTCACTGCGATGCGGATCGCCTTCCGCGCCGCCGCCGACGCGGCGGGGGCAGCAAGGAGCGCGAGCGAGGTCGTGGAGACGGACGGGAAGCACACGGTGGTCGACGTCACCTGGGACTGATTCCGCCCCCGCCCCCGGATCGGCGCTGGGCCTGGGCGCGCTCTCCCCAAGCGACGAGGGCGAACGTCACCACCGCCGTACCGCCGAAGAGCTCGCGCGTGAGATCGGGGACGAACGTGGCGACGAGGGCGGAGCCCAAGAGCAGGCCCGCGCCCACGAGCCACGTCCGGGGCGCGAACAGGCCGAGCACGAACAGGCCGAGCGAGCAAATCAGCATGTCGTCCCGCATCGTGCGATCGGGAGGACGACCGTCGTAGAGCGCGAGGACGCGGTCGAGGAGGATGGCGACGAGCGTCATCACGAGCGCGCCGAGCACGCGTCGCCCCATCGCGTTCGAGAGGAGCCGCTTCCTCCCGAGGTACACGCTCACGCAGACGGCGACGATGATGGGCAGCATGACGTAGACGAGCCCCGCCGAGCCCAACGCGCCCCCACGAAACAAGATCCGCTGCGTGAGGAAGAAGGAGAACAGCGTCCCTCCCAGGACGAGCACGAGCATCGCCACCCAGAACCGACCGCTCGAGTCGACGCTCGGGTCGTTCTCGCGAGCCAGCGTCCGCAGCGCCGACTCCTCCTCCACGCGCCTGCGCTCCTTCGACTCGAGCTCCACGATCGCGGCTTCGATCTGGGGATCGGGGGGGACGATCTCTGCGAGCAGCGACCGCGCTCCTTTCGGGTTCCGCCGCGCGATCTCGACCCGCGCGAGCGTCCTCAGCGTCTCGCGCAGGCCCACCTGCGCGTCGCGGTTCTCGCTCCACTCCGAAAGAGCGCTCAAGAACGAGAACCGGCACTCGGTGGCGACGCGGAACGTCTCGTCCACGCGCGCCTCGGAGTCGAGCGCGGGCGGTCGCGTCGCGAACCGATCGTGGGCGCGCGACGAGATCGAAAGCGACCCGCGGTGACCGAGGTACGCGCGGAGCGCCCTCCGGAACGCGGCCGCCGACGGGGGACGGGCGCTCGGATCGCGCGACGTCGCCTGGTTCGCCAGGTCCCCCAGCTCGGAGGCGATGCCGAAGCCGTACACGCTCGGCGGCGACTCCCACGCCGCCATGAGCGTCTCGAGCAGCCCCGCCCCCAGGTGACGAGGCTTGCCGGTGAGGACGAAATGGAGCGTCGCCCCGAGGAGGTAGACGTCGGTCCAAGGCCCTTGGGACAAGCTCGCGTCGAGCATCTCGGGGGCGAGGAACTGGGGCGTCCCGCTGAGGGTCGCCGTCGTCGTGCCGTCCTCGCCGAGGCGCACCGCGATGCCCCAGTCCACGAGGTACACCTCCCCGAACTCGCCAATCATGACGTTGGCGGGCTTGATGTCCCGGTGCAGGATGCCTCGCGCGTGCGCAAAGCTGACGGCGGTCGCCACTTGCATCAAGATCTCGATGTGCGACGCGAGGTGGTCTCTCCCGAGCGACTCGAACGTCGACCACGCGGGGTGGTCCTCGCGCTCGAGCAGCGCCTCCCAGGTGACCCCGCTCACCCTCTTCATCACGAGGACGGGCCGGCCCGCTCCGTCCTCGCCCAGCCAATGAATGGGCACGATGTTCGGGTGCTCGAGCTGCCCTGCGACCACCGCTTCCCCGAGGAGCGCGTCACGGGCGCGAGGGTCGTCGGCGACGACGGGCAAGAGCGTCTTGACCGCCACCTCGCGAGCGAGGGACGCCTGCCGCCCGAGGGAGACGCGCCCCATCCCCCCGTCGGCGAGCGTCCCGAGGATCTCGATGTCGCCGCCCGGTCCGAGGTGGAGAGGTGGGAGGCTCGCGGGGGCGGCGGAGATCGGCGGCTCCGCCCCCGGATCGAAGGGGAGCGCACGATGGGTGTCGGCCCGGCCCAAGGTCTCGTGGGGGGAGGCGTTGCGCGCGTCGACCCCGAGGCCGGCGAGCGCTTCCTGAAGGTCGCGGGGAGGAGCGATGGCGGCATGATAGCGGGGTGGTCGCGGTGTGCCTGACTCGTCGCATCGGCGGGTGGTGGACCGCCCTCGTCGCGATGACGGCGTGGGCGGCCGGATGCAGCGCGCCGGTGGAGCCGGCGCGGGCGGCCAAAGCGGAGACTTCATCCGCCTCGCATGCGACGACCTCCGTCTCCGAGACCGCCGCGGCCCCCTCCGCTCCTTTGGCCCCTCCCGCCTCCGAGCCCGACGCGGATCGCGGCGAGACGACCGCGCTCGACGTCCCCGGCTTCGAGCCGGCGGTCCTCGTGGAGCCTCCGAAGCGGCGAGGCCGCGCGCCGGTGCTCGTCGTGGGACACGGGGCGGGCGGCCGGCCCGAGCCCCACTGCGAGCGCTACGCCGATATCGTGAAAGGCCGCGGCTTCGTCCTTTGCACGCGCGGACACGTCGCCAACCGATACCTGCCATTCGAGGAGCGCGGCTATTACTACGACGGCCACATCGAGCTCGGCAAAGAGGTGGAGTCCGCGCTCGCTGCCCTCTCCCGCCGCTACCCCGACCGCGTCGATCTCGAACGTCCGCTCTACGCCGGGTTCTCGCAGGGCGCGGCGATGGGCATCCTCTACTTCGAGCAAGGAGGGGCCAAGAAGACGGGCATCCGCGGCATCCTCATGGTCGACGGGGGGGCGGAGCTCTTCAATGTCGGGGTCGCCACGAAGCTACGCGCCGCAGGAATGGAGCGCGTCGCGATCGTCTGCGGACAGGCCAGCTGCCAACGGGGAGCGCGCCGGTCCGTTCCTTGGATTCGCCAGGCCGGAGTGGAGGCATTCAACGCCTACGCGCGCGGAGCCGGACATACGACAGGCGGAGCGGTCGCCCCGCTCGTGGAAGAAGCGTGGACTTTTCTCACCGAGGGGGACGCGCGCTGGTAGCCCCCTTGACGGGTCGTGTACCCTCGGCGTGATGATGTACCCTCTCGAGCGCTCCGCCGTCCTCGCGTTGTCTCTGGCCGCGTTCGCGCTCGGTGCCTGCTCGAGCACCATCCTCGTCGAGGAGTGCGCCGACAACGAGGCCTCGTGCGCCGGAGAGTGCGTGGACCTCGGCTCCGACCCGGATCATTGCGGAGCCTGCGAGACCGTATGCGCGGAGGGGACGTGCGTCGCGGGGCAGTGCCAGCGCGAGCAGTGCAGCGCGGACGAGACCGCGTGCCCCGACGGGTGCTTCGACACGACGGAAGATCCCCACCATTGCGGCTCATGCAACATGGATTGTGGTGGTCTCTATTGCCAGGCCGGGAAATGCGTCGGGGCGTGTGACCCCGGCTTCGCGCTGTGCGGGCAATCGTGCGTCGACACGTCGTCGGATCCCGACCATTGCGGGGGGTGCGACGCCACATGTGACGGCCCCTGCATCGGCGGCCAATGTCAGGGGTGTCCCCCCGGCACCTCGAGCTGCTTCGGCCAATGCGTCGACACGACGAGCGACCCCTTCAATTGCGGGGGCTGCAACATCGTCTGCGGAGACGGCTTCTGCTCGAACAGTCAATGCGTGGGGGACCCTTGCCCTCCCGGGACCACGAACTGCTTCGGAGAATGCGTCGACACCGGCTTCGACCCGGACAACTGTGGCGGTTGCGGCGTCGTCTGTCAGCCATTCCAGGCTTGTGAGGACCACGCGTGCGTGGGGGAGCCCACGTGCTCCGACAACGTCTGCGGGGTCTGCGACTACGACTTCATCCCCAGCGATCCGAACTTCCAGGTCACGGGCTCGACCGCCTTCGCAGGGAACAACCTCGTCCCCGACTGCACCCACGCCGACTTCCCCGAGGTCCTCCACATCTTCACTCCGACCTTCGGCGGCCCCTACAGCATCGACACCGTCGGATCGTCCTACGACACCGTGCTCCAGCTGATGGACGAGCAGTGCAACGTCCTCGCGTGCTCCGACGACGTCATCGGCCTCGACGCTCAGATCGAGACCAGCCTCGAAGCCGGCAAGACCTATTACATCGTCCTCGATGGCTTCGACTCGGGGAGCTACGCGATCAACGTCCACTCGGGAATGACGTGTCCGCCCGGGCTCGTCCTCTGCCAGGATGGATGCGTCGACACCCTCACCGATCCATTCAATTGCGGCGGCTGCGAGCAGCCGTGCGGGCCGACCTCGTTCTGCAACCAGGGGATGTGCGTCAACACCTGCGTCGGTCCGTGCGGCAGCTGCCAGAGCCCCGTCGAGCTGGGCAGCCAAGTGCCCATCAGCTTCCAGGGCAATACCGGGTTCGGTGACGACCTCCTCATCCCCTCCTGCGGCTTCGCCGACTCTTCGCCCGAGGTGCTCCACGCCTTCACCGCTCCCGCGACGGGCACCTACGTGTTCAGCACCGCCGGCTCGAGCTTCGACACTGTCCTGTCGCTGATCAACGCCGACTCGTGCGGCGAGGTGGCCTGTGACGACGACGGCGGCCCCGGAAACACCTCGTCGATCACGCGAACCCTGGCCCAGGGACAGACGGTGTACGTCATGGTCGATGGAGCGCTCGGACAATCGGGGGCCTACACCCTCTCGATCTCCCTCGGGGCGACGGCGACGTGCCCCACCCTCGTGCTGCCGAGCACCGTCCCCCAGGTCGTCTCCGGGAGCACGGTCGGAGGGGCGAATCAATTCACTCCCGGGTGCGTCACCTCCCAGTCTCCGGAGCAGACGCTCCAATTCACCGCCCCCACCACGAAGACCTATACCTTGGACACGTTCGGCTCGAACTATGACACCACGCTCTACGTGCTCGGCGGCACCTGCAGCGGAAGTCAGCTCGCCTGCGACGACGACATCCCCGGCTCGGTCCAGTCGCAGCTCAGCGTCGCCCTCACCGCGGGGCAGACGGTGACGATCGTCGTGGACGGGTTCGGGCAGATGTCGGCGGGGAGCTATCAGCTCCACATTCAATGAGGGCCTACGACGACACGTGAGAGTCCTCGACGTCCTGAGAGAAGCCCCCCGGCCCTGCTCCTACCTCGAAGAACGCGCGGCGCGGCTCGAGCACCGAATCATGGTGGACGTGGATCCGCTCGAGCTGGAGCGGATGCTCGAGCGCGGCTGGCGCCGCTTCGGGCCGGACTACTTCCGCCCCACCTGCGAGGGGTGCGCCGCTTGCTCGCCGACGCGCGTCCCGACCGCGACCTTCCGGCCTTCCAAGAGCCAGGCGCGGGCGATGAAGAAATGCGGGGATCTGGAGGTCTCGGTGGGGGCGCCCCTGTTCGACGACGAGCGGCTCGCGCTCTACCACAAATGGCATGCGCAAAGGGAGACGAGCCGCGGCTGGGACGAGGCTCACCTCTCCGAGCGACTGTACCGCTTGCAGTTCACGTTCTTCCACCTCGCCGCCCGCGAGGTCGATTATCGCGATCCCGAGACAGGCAAGCTCGTGGGGGTCGGGCTCTCCGACGAGACGGCGCGAGCTTGGAGCGCCATCTATTTCTTCTATGACCCGGACTATGCACACCGCTCCCCCGGGACCGCCAATGTCGTGACCCAGATCGAGATCGCCCGATCTCGCGGCATCCCCTATGTCTATCTGGGCTACTGCGTCGCCCAGTGCGCCTCGCTCGCCTACAAGGCGAAGTTCCTGCCCCAGGAGCGCCTCTCGCGGTACGTCGAAGACGACGAGGAGCCCGTCTGGGTGCCCTTCGAGCCCGGCGTCACGGCCGGAGCTTCCGGCCATCGAGGGTGAGGCGGAAGGAAGCCGCCTCCCCCGAGAGCTCCTTCGTGTAGATGGACTCGGGGCGGAGCACCCGAGAGAGCGCCGTCGCCACCGCCGTCGCCAGCAAGAGCGGCAACACGATCGCGTAGTCGAAAGAGAGCTCGAACACCATGACCGCGGCCATGAGGGGGGCGTGGGTGGTGGCGGCGGTCGCGGCCGCCATTCCCACGAGCGCATAGCCGGCGGCGGGCCCGACGGACAGTCCAGTCGCCCCGACGACGCTGCCATAGACGAAGCCGAGGCCCCCGCCGATCAGGAGCGTCGGGGTGAACACGCCACCCGGGCTCCCCGACGAGACGGAGGCCGTCGTCGCGAGGACCTTGCCCGCGACGAGGAGGGCGACGAAGCCGGCCGCGAACCGGCCGTCCAAGAGGCCGTCGAGCGGCTCATATCCATTTCCCGCCACCTCCGGCAGCGCGATCGCGACCACCCCCGCCAGCGCCCCGCCCACCGCGGGGCCGAACGGCAATGGCAGCTTCGCGCGTCGGAAGATCGACTCGCCAATCGAGAGGGCCCGCATGAAGAGCTGCGCGCCCAAAGCCGCGAAGATCCCGAGGCCCAAGAAGGAGACGAGCTCGAGCGGGGACGTGAGGGTGAAGGCGCGCGCGCCATAGACCGGTCCGTCCCCCGCGAAGGCGCGGGTCGTCGCGGTCGCGACCACCGTCGCGACGAGCACGGGGACGAAGGCTTCGAGGGCAAAGACGCCCGTGACGATCTCGAGCACGAAGAGGACGGCCGCGATGGGGGTGTTGTATGCGGCCGCGAAGCCCGCCGCGCTCCCGGCGGCGATGAGGATGCGGACATCCTCCGCGCCGGTCCCGAGCTGCTTCGCGATCACCTTGCCGGCGGCGCCGCCGAACTGGATGAGAGGCCCCTCCCGTCCAATCGACCCGCCGGTGGCCATCGCCACGAACGAGGCCGCCGATTGGAGCAGCGTCGCGCGCATGGAGAGGTGCACGCGGCCGAGGACGACCGCCTCCATCACCGCCCCCACTCCGTGCTTCGCCCCCCGCATCCGGGCCCTCGCCATCGTGAACAATCCAGCGGCGAGGGCCCCCGCCATCGGGAGCGCGACCCGAGCCCACGCGGGGAGCGACGCGATGGCGTGCACCACGTCGGAGGCGCGAAGCGCCCGGACGAAGACGAGGCCGAGCAGGACCCGAAACAGAATGGCGAAGGCAGCCGCCGACAGGGCGACCGCCACGACCGCGAAGCCAAATCGCAAGAGCTTTGGCAGAGAGCGGGAGGGGCCTGCTCTCTGCGAAGCATCGCGCGTTGCCTCGGAGCGGCTCATGGGCAAGCGCGGCTCAACGGACGGAGCGCGAGCGCCGAACCGCGCGGCGACCAAGCCCCAACCGTCCGCTCGCCTCGGACCGGGATCGCGGGATCACGATTGCACATTTAGCACCGGGATCGACGGTGCATGCGTGGCGATTGGCCACAGCCCCGCGGAGCGCCGGAGCTCACGAGGGGGCGACGGCGCGGGCGAACTCGTCCCCCGGCAGCGTGTTCAAGACGTGCCTGCGCCGCAGCCCAGCCTTCCGCGCCATCGAGACGGCGGCGCGAAACATGGCAATACCGCGCTCGGAGTGGGGTACCTGCCAATCTCACGTAGGGTCGCTGCGATCAGAGCCCGGGACGCCATTCCACTCGCTGGAGATAGCATCCTGCACCGCGCGTGCCCTCAACGCATGCGCGCGACGAGGGCATGGAAGGCGCGGGGAGCGAGGATCGACGCGGGGACGTGACCGAATGCCACGTCGTCTCCTTCTCGCACCGGGCACGGTCGGTTCGGGGTGAGCCGGTCGCCGCGGGCGAAGGTGCCGTTCTTCGAATCGAGATCGGTCAGGGTCATGGCCGCCCCCGCGAAGTCGAAGCGGGCGTGGAGCTTCGACATCGAGGACGCCCTTACGACGACGTTGCAGCCGCGCGCCCGGCCGACGGTCAGCCCGCGGTCGGGCGCGGCGAAGGGCGGCGGCCCGAGCTCGAACACCTCGATCTGAGACACCGCGTCGAGGTTCGCGACGAGATCGGAGGAGGCCGATGCCGTCTTGATCCCGAACGGGTTGCCGCGCGTCGAATGCTTCGGAAATAGTAGCATCGGGACGGGGAGCATCTCCGCGAAGGCGTCTTCTGTGTTGGCGCGGGCGAGCTCCACGATCGCCTCCGTCTCGGACGAGAACGACCCGATCGCCGGGGTCGAGAGCTCCCGCGCCGCCCCCACCGGCGTCGGCGAGGGCAGCTCCATCCGGACCTCTCCGACGAACCGAAGCCCGCGCCCTCGCGCCGACTCGATCAGGGTCGGAGATCGGCCCTCGTCCCCGAGCGCTCGCCGCGCCTTCATGACCGAATGGGCGATGGAGGCGCGCGTGACGCTCACGCCCCGCCACACGCTCGCGAAGAGCTCGTCATCGGTCACGACGCGGCCGCGGTGCTTCAGGAGGTAGAGGATCAGGTCGAGCACCTTGGGCTGAACCTCGACGCGCGCGCCTCGGCGCGTGACCGTCATGGCCTCGTCGTCGATTCGAATGTCGCCTACCAAAAAGATCATCGGTCGTTAGTCTTATACGAGACAATCGACGTCGCGCCGTGGCTCTCGCGCAACCGCCGACCACCCTGCGTGACGTGATGACGGCGCGTCGCGTCCTCGCGCCCCGCGCCGCGGTGACCATCGCGGTGGCGGTCGCGAAGCGCTTGCAGAGCCGGCGCCCGCGGCGCCCCCTTCACCCCGAGGACATCGTCGTCTTCGAGGGCCCGCCCTTCGCGGACCTCCTGCCCTCGGTGGAGACGGGCCCCGGCTCCGTGCCGGAGGGCGCGCTCGTTCGGGACGTAGGGCGGTTGCTCGCGTGGATGCTCGACGGCGATGCGGCCCAGAGCGCCGACACGACCGCGAGCCTCATGCGACGCTCCGTGGTCGCCGGTCTCGAGCCGGTGCCCCCCGCGCTCGCCGCGCTCGTGACGTGGGCGATCACCGAGACGAACGAGCCGAAGAGCCTGGAAGGTTTCATCGGGCGGCTCGCGCTCCTCAGCCCGGACGCGGACGGACGGATCGGCCTCGTGGTCGGGGGCGCCTATCGATTGCTCCGCGTCCTCGGGCGGGGCCAAATGGGCACCGTCTTCGAGGCCGCGCCGGTCCACGGGGCGTCGCGCGTCGCGCTGAAATGGATCGAAGACCGGAGCCCGTCGACCGACCGCGAGCGGATGGAGCGCCTCGGCCGACGGTTCGGTCGCGAGCTGCGGTCCCTGCGGCGGGTCGACCATCCAAACGTGAATGCCATCTTCGAGGCCGGATACGACGCCGCCCTCGGCGCGCCATGGGTCGTCATGGAGCTGCTCGTCGGGCACGATCTCGGCGCCCAGATCGAGCGCGAAGGGGCCCTGCCCGCCGAGGTCGCGGTCGACCTGTTCGCCCAGGCGGCGAGGGGCCTCGCCGCCGCCCACGACGCCGGCCTCGTGCACCGCGACGTGAAGCCGGAGAACCTCTTTCTTCACCGGGAGCCAGACGGCGCCGTCGTCTTGAAGGTGTGTGACTTCGGTCTCGCGCGCCTCGCGATGGAGGACGGAGGTCCCGGCTTCACCCAATCGGGCGCGCTCTTGGGATCCCTCGCGTACATGGCGCCGGAGCAGATCGCCGACGCCCGGCGCGCCGATCCGCGCTGTGACGTCTACTCGTTGGGGATCACCCTCTATCAGGCGCTCACCGGTCGATTGCCCCACCGCGCGAACGACCTCTCCCACCTTTATGCCGCCGTCCTCCGCCACGACGTCGTCCCCCTCCGAACCGTCGCGCCCCTCGTCGACGACCGCCTCGTCGCCGTCGTGGAGCGGGCGATGGCGAAGGATCCCGCCGCGCGCTTCCAGTCGATGTCCCAGGTCGCGGCGGCGCTCGAGGACCTTCGGCGGCGCCCTCTGAGGGGCCGTCGCCTCCACGCGGTGCTCGGCGTCGCAGCGCTGGTCGCGGTGAGCGCGGCGGCGATCGGGATCGGCGCGTTCGTCGCCGTCACCGGCCCCCAGAGGGGGAGCCGCGCGCCCTCCGAGGGCAAGTCGGCGAGCCCACCGCCGGTGTCCGCCGCCGCGGTGTCCCATTGCATTCCGGAGCAAGACCGAGGGTTCGTGGCGTCCGGGTTGAAGCTCTCGACCGTGGTGTCACGCGCGGAGGCCCAGGGGTTCCGTTGCTCGATCACGCGCGACATCGCTGTCTACGATCTCATCCGCTTCGAGCACCCCACCGACTCCCTCTGCGGAGTCAATCTCTTCTATGGAGATTCGACCGCGCTTGGCTCAATGCGCCAAGTGCCTACGACCTACTTTCGCGGCGACGCGAAGGGCGCCTTCGTCATCTCTCGGTCGGAGGTCTGCAAACAGCCCCTGCCGACAGCGTGGCTCGCCGACGAAGCACCTTGATTGCTCACCGTGTGCTCATCGGCCTGCGCGCGCGCCCGGCGTATGAGCAACCATCATGAACCAACGCTCCCCCCTCTCGCCCTGTCCGCTCGCCCTCTTCGGCCTCACCGCCCTCGCCATGGCCGGCTGCGCTCCCGAGCCGGAGGACGATCCCACCGACCCGAGCGAAGAGACCTCCGAGACCCAGCAGGCCTCGAGCTTCATCGATCTCAAGATCGGAGGCGTAACAATCGAGGCGAACGGAGTCTTCTATCCGGTTCAGCAGCACGGCTCCCTCACCCTGCCGTGCGGGGCGAAGCAGATTCGAGTGCACTATACCTACGAAAACGTCGGCAACCTGACGGCCCCCGCCCACCAGCACACGTTCCAATACGCGACCCCGATGGTCTCCATGAAGCCGGTCGGCTCGATCCAAGGCGGGATTGGCATCTTCGCCTCGTTCACCCGGGACATCTCCAATGTGCCCGTGAACACGTTCTACACGATGAACCTGAAGATCGACGACCCGAACGTCGTGGCCGAGCTCACGGAGGACAACAATGCGTTCTCGATGAGCCTGCGGCGCTCCTGCATCATCATCCCGATCTGATCGGCCCCTTCGGCAGGGGGAGCCAAGAGCGGGTGCGCGCGCGATAGGCGCGATAGGCCTCCGCTCGATCGGGACGCTCTCTCATTCGCGCCTCTGTCATTTGGGTCACCCGGACCATGACGAGGGTGTTGAAGAGAGGCCCGGCGAGGACCCAAGGCGCCCCCACCGCGACCCCGAGGAGCCCGAGGCTCCACCAGTGCAGGTTCTCCCCGAAATAGTTGGGGTGGCGGGAATACCGAAACAACCCTCGGTCCAGGATCGCGATCGGGGCTTCGCCGCGGGCGCGGCGCGCCTCGTTCTCGCGCATGAAGGCGGCGAGGTCGGTGTCGGCGACGTGGGCGATGACGATCCCCGAGAGCGAGCCAATCGTCGCGAGCGCATCGAACGGGCCCAGCGCGCGCCCGTCGCTCGTCGCCGCCCACAAGGATAGGCAGAGACCGCCCAGCATGAGCTGTTGAGAGGCATAAGCGATGAAGAACGACGAGAAGAGAAAGCCGCGCGGGCTCTTTCTCCTCATCTCCTGAAATCGCCAATCCTCCCGCACCCCGAACCGGAACCGCTCGCGCCGGAAATAGTTGTAGGTCAAACGAATCGCCCAGACCCACGTCAGGGCGAGGGCGAGGGACGCGCGCACGGAAGGGACGGCGTGAGGATGGGCGAAGAAGTAGTGCCCGATCATCGGCGGGATGAGGGTCCAATACGGATCGATGAGCCAGGTGCTCTTCTGGACAATCGAGATCAGCCAGAAGAGCACCGTCACCGTCAGAAAGAAGATGACCTGCACCGCCGCGATGGGGTGCTCCACCCCGAAGCGACACATCGCCGATGCGCCGGGGTCACACGCGAGGCCGAGGAGACGCGCGAGGAAGAAGGGAGGGATCGCGACCGCGACGACGAGCGCGGCGTTGCCCAGGTTCCTCGGCGAGCCGAAGGGGACGCGCGCCGGATCGGGGGGCCCGGCGCTCAACCCCAAGCCGTCCGGCACGCCGTCGCGGCGGCGTCACAGAACTCGCGCTGCACGCGCTCGAGGAGCTCTTCGACGCTTGCGATCTCCGGTCCGCGCTCGGCGAGGAGCCGCTCCACGACCGGCCCCACCGCCTCCGCCGCCTTCTCCAGCCGCTCCGCCTTGCCGTAGTCCGGCTCGGTGAGGGCCATCACCCGCTCGCGAGCGGGATCGACGAACACCGTCCCCACCTGGCCCAGCGACTTGGAGAGCGCGGAGAGGACCTCTCGGACATGATCCTCGACCGCGGACTTCCGCTCCGCGGCGAGGGTCCGGTAAGCGGCCTCGATGCCCTCCGCGCGCGCGACCCGGGCGCTCTCCACCCGAGCCTGGTACTGCTGACGCTCGACGTCGATCTGCTTCTCGCGCGCGCTGGTGCGGATGCCGTCTTCCTTGAACCGCCGCTGCTCGGTTCGAATGCGGGCGAGCTCCGCCTCCGCCTGCTCGCGCTTTGCCTCCAGCGCGACCACGATCTCCTCGATCTCCTCGGGGGGCACCGGCCGGGTCGGGCGCTTCGAGCCGAGCACCTCCGACAAGGCGGTCAGGGCCTTCTCGGCCGCGTCGGCTCGGCCGCGCACGTCGGCCAGGCTCCGCTCCACGATGGCCTGCTCGGCCTGGGCGGTTTGGACCCGGACCTCCGCCGCCGAGAGCTCGAACTTGTGTTGCGCGTGCAGATGCAACAGCTGGGTGAGCGCCTCTCGCTCGACCTGGATCGCCGCCTCCGTCTCCGCGTACTTCGTTCGGAAATCTTCTTTGCCGAAGAGGAGAGGCTCCTTGCGGCTCGCGAGCTCGGCCACCATCGCCTCGAGCGACTTCGTCTGCTCGGCGACCTTCTCCGCCTCGAGGTCGAGCTCGGTCTTGAGCTTCGCCGCGTCCTTCGAGCACTGGGCGGTGATCGCCACCCGCTGCCCGAGCTCTGCCTCGAGCTCGACGGCGCGGCTCCGATGGGCCGCGACCTGCTCGGTGATGCGCGCCCAGTCGAGCAGGGCGCGCGAGAGCTCGATATCCTGAGCGACCTCGTCGCGCTTCACCGTCGCGAGCTCGGCGTCGCCGTGGAGCTTGCCCAAGCGCGAGGCGATCTCTTCCTTCGTGCGCTTGATCGTCTCCCCTTCCTCCGCCAGCGCTTGGAGCGTGCGCTCCGCCTTCTCCAGCTCCTCCGACCCGGCCACGCTCAACGCGACGAGCTCGGGGGGCAGCTCCGCGACGAGCGGCAGCTCCTCCGGGAACGACTGAGGCGACGGCGCGGACACGCTCGACCACACCTTGTCGATCGCGTTCTTCAGGAAGGGGAGGCACGTCTGGTAGACCTGCTGCATCCTGGCGCGGAGGCGCTTGTACTCGTCCGCCGCGGTGGCGGCGTCGTCGAGGGCGGGGATCGCCACCGCGTGGAGCGCGTCCTGCGTCTGCTTCGCGCGGAGGAGGACCGTCTCCACGAGCGGCTCCAGCTTCTCGATCCGGCTCTCCCGATCGGCGGCGGCGCGCTCCGCCTCTCGCTCCCGCATCCGGGTCGCCGTCTCGCGCGCCACCGAGACGAGCGGCGCGAGCGCTCGCAGAGCCTCGTCGTTCTCGCGCGCGGCCGCGCGCCCCTCCTTCACCAGGTCCGACACGCGCGCGAGGTTCCGATCTCCGTCTCCCTGAAAGGAGAAGCGGCCGACGACCTCGTAGACGTCGCACATCCCATCGAGCTCTGCCTCGTCCTCGGGCCGGAACAGCTGGGCGAGCCCGGCCGGCAGCTCCCGGGGCGGGTCGGTGAGGGTCGCGATCGCGGTGAGCGGCACCCCCTCGAGGTCGGGGGCGAAGGGGCCGAGCTCGTCTCGCATCGCCGTCTCGATGGAGACGAGGCTCTGCCACACGCGCTCGAGCTGCGAGACGATCGCCAGGTAGAATCGCACGTAGCTCTTGAGCGGAGCGATGTCGTACGCCACGGGCGCGGGAGCATATCACCCAAGCGGATCGGGTATCTTGTCCGCAATGCGCGTGCAGCGATCCCTCCTGCGAGGCCTCGTCGTGCCGATGGTCATCTCGTGCGCCGCGTGCTCGAGCGGTGACGCCCCGGGCGACGCCCCGAGCGCGGCCTCGTCGAGCCCCGTAGGAGGGGAGCCGGAGCGGCGCCCTTCCCCAACCCAAGCCGGGGGGACGCTCTCGGTGCGGCTTCGAGAGGCGTCGCGGGAGGTCGCGGTCGACGCGATCGCCTACTGCGTCGACGTGGCGTGCAATCACGTCCTCGTCTCGTTCGGCCCGCGCGGAAGCCTCGCGTGCCCGGCCACCGGCTCCAAGCCGCTCTCCGCGATCGGCGAGGGCGAGTTCCAGATCGGCGTCGAGATCGTTCGCGCCGACGCGAGCGCCCCCCAGAGGCTCCTGCAGGGCCACGGCATCCTCGGCATTCAATGGGCGACGACGGAGGGCACCCAGCCCGACACGAGCGAATCGGGCCGCATCCAGGTGCGCGCGTGGTCTCCGCTCCTCGTCGGCACGTTCGACGTGGGGGACGAGGTCGACGCCCGCGAAGCCCACGGCGTGTTCGCGGCGACGGTATGCACCGCCGAGGGCACGCCGGCGTCCGCCTTTCCGTCGGTCGCCCCACCGCTGCCCGCGCCGCCGTCCTCGTCCGCCCCTCCGCCCGCGATCATCGTCAATCCTCCGCCGGCGACGTCTCGCTGATCTGCTTCTTCTCGAACCAAGGGACGGTGTCGTCGAGAGCGTCCGCGAGCGCGGTCTCTCCGCGCGGCACGACGGTGACGGGCTCTCCCGAAGCGAGCCTCAACACGAATGGACGCGCGATGGGCTTGGTCACCGTTCCCGACCAATTGCGAACCGGCCGATTGCCGACGCGCCCCATGCCGGTGCGGTGCTCGTGGATCTCGACGCGGACGGGAGCGGAGCGGTCGGTGTCGTCCGCCTCGAGCTCGACCGTCCCCGCGAACACCCCCTCGCATCCCAAGGTCGGCGCAATGGGCTCGCGCCGACTGGCCGCTACCCCCCGCGCCCCAGCAAGGCCCGCGCGTAGAGCGCGACCGTGAAGCCCAGCGCGACCGCAAGAAGCGCGAGGAGGACGCCCAACGTGACCGCGCTCTCGGTGAGACCGAACAGATCCGGCGGCTCGATCTCGACTGTCTTCTCCAGCACGGCGCGAGGTGATTTTACGATGACGGGTCTCCCCCGCCCAGGAGGTGCGCGCGCCTTGCTCCTCTCGATCGGCGCGTGAGAGACTCCGCGCGTGTCGGAAAGGTTGCTGGCGGAGGGACAGCGCGTCGGGCGATACCTCATCGTCCGGCTCCTCGGCCGCGGCGGAATGGGCGAGGTGTACGAGGCCCAGGACGAGCTCCTCAAGCGGCGGGTGGCGCTCAAGACAGTCATTCCGCGCGAGGGCTTCGGCGACGAGGACGTTCGCGAGGTGCTGCGAGAGGCGCGCCGCGCGGCCGCGCTCGACCATCCCAATGTCGTCTCGGTATTCGACGTCGGCTCGGACGAGGGCCAGCTCCACATCGTAATGGAGCTGGTGGCAGGGGAATCGCTGCGGGACGAGCTGGAGCGCGGACACCCGCTCGAGGAGCGAATCCGCTGGACCATCGAGGTCGCGCGCGCGCTCGAGGCCGCCCACAACGCCGGGCTGATCCATCGCGACATCAAGCCCGAGAACGTGATGCTGCGCGCGGACGGAGTCGTGAAGGTGCTCGACTTCGGGATCGCCCGTCGCGCGCCGCCGGAGGATCCGGGCAGGCTCGCCGCCTGGGTGGAGGAGGCTTCGACCGTCGACGCACAGGACCAGGCCACCTGCGGCACGCCCGGATACATCGCGCCCGAAGGACTGCTGGACGGCACCTCCAGCCCACGCTCGGACCAATTCTCGTGGGGGGTGTTCGCTTACGAGGTCATATCGGGTCGATTGCCTTGGAACAGCGTCACCGCCCCTGCCCTGATCGGAGAGACGCTGACCATCGAGCCGCCTCCGCTCGAACAGCAATGCAATGACGCGGGACCTCTCGTCTCTTCGGTCGTCATGCGCGCGCTGAAGAAGGAGCCTGGAGAACGCTTTCCGAGCATGACCGCGGTGGTCGAAGCGATGCGCAGCGCCGCTTTCGCAGTGCCATCCCTTCCTCCGCAGGCGCGGTCCCATCAACCGCCGGCGAATGTGCCGCGCGAGCGCTCGACGACGATCGACGCGACGACGGAGCGGTATGATCCGCGCGGGGCCAGCGCCCTTCCTCCTGCAATTCGCCCGGCCGGAGGCGCCGTCCGAAGCCGAACAGCGATGGTCGCGGGATTGGCAGGCGTCCTCACCGTCCTCGGACTGAGCGGCTATCTCCTGACGCGGCCTCACCCTCGGCGCGCCACCGCCCCCACCTCCTCCGCCCAGCAAGCGCTCCCGGTGGCACCCGCGATCTCGGTGCGCAACCGTCGCCGACTCACCATCGGGGACCGCTGCGAAGAGGACCCCGCTTTCACGCCCGATGGCGGATCGCTGCTGATCGACGCCCCAGATGGAGAGGACTATCACCTCGCCGTCCTCGATCTCGCGTCCGGGGCGCGGCGGTGGCTCGCGCCATCGCCAGGCTGGCAATTTTCGCCCGCGTTGTCCGCCGATGGCCGCGAGGTCGCCTATCTGGGGAGCTCGAGCCGCGGAAACGATACGATGATCGTGCCTCTCGACGGGTCGAGCCCGCCCCGCATGATCGCCGCCGGGGACACGATCCGCCCTGCCTTCTCCTTCGACCAGAAGGGCGTCTGGGGCGGCACCTCGGAGATGCTCGTGCTCTACGATCGCGCGACGCTCAAGGAGCTGAAGAGGGTGTCGCCCCCGAAGGACATCACGGTGGGCCGCGTCGTGGAAGCGAGGGGGGGGCAGCTCGTTCTCCGCGCGCGAGACCCCGCCCGACGCTCCATTGGCATTGCGCTCTTCGATCCCGAACGAAAGGTCGACCGCTGGATCTACCAAGGTCCCGTCGAGCGGACACTAGCGCTCTTTCCCCAGCGGGACGCGGTGCTGTTCGAGCCGATGTTCGATGGAGAGTCTGCCTCCCTCTTGGTCAGCTCGCTCGACGGATCGATCGAGCAGTCGCTGCTCGACGTGCACGCCTCCGCGGGCGTCGCCGTCTCCCCCGACGGCAACAGGATTGCCTGGTCGACGTGCCGCGCCGTCTATTCCGTATTGTCGGCGCGGCCGGACGCAACCGATATGACTCCCATCAGAGCAAACAACGACTACTCGGACGTCGGCCCCGTCTGGCTCCCGAGCCGCCGGAGCTTCGCGGTCGTCTCGAATCGAGGGGGCGCGCGCGCGATATGGATCGAGCCGCTCGGTGAGGGGCAGGCCAAGCAGTTGTCCACGAACGGCCTCGCCCCGAAGGACCTCGCCGTGTCCCCCGACGAGAGGGAGCTATGCTTCTCGACCCGCGCCGGGCTCTATGCCGTCTCCGTCGACCGCGCCGAGTCGCCGCGCAGGCTCACGGACGGGCCCGCGGACGCCGCTCCGACGTACGCGCGGGACGGCAGAACCATCTTCTTCGAGCGCCGTGACGAGGGCCGAAGCCGGGTGTTCAGCGTACCCTCAAGTGGAGGATCCGCTTCCCCGCTGCTCCCGGCCGAGAAGCACGAGCTTCGGGCCCCCGTCGCCTCCCCCGTCGCAGACGAGCTGCTCGCCATCCGCGCGGACGGCAGCGGCAGGTTCGAGATCGTGAGAGCGCCGCTCTCCGCCCCGGGCGAAGAGGAGCTGAAGACGTTCGCGCGCCTGGAGATACCGGCCACCAACCTCGCGATCTCGCCCGATGGGCGCTTCGTAGCGGCAGGGTGGGAGCAGTCGGTCGCCGTCTATCTCGCATCGACGGGTGAGATCGTGACGCGCTATCCTCGAGGCGCCTCCAGCTTCGGCCCGATGTCGTTCACGAATGACAAGCTGCTCCTTACGCGCGGCGCGTGGCGCGGCGGATTGTGGATCGCCGATGTGGACTTCCCCGCCGCGCAATGAAGCGAGCTCGAGGCGTCACGAGGAGAGGCGATCATGAATCGAGCTTGGGCTTTCATGTTGGGCTGGGGGCTCGTCGCGTGCGGCGACAGCACGGGGACGGGCGCGACCGGCGCCGGTGCGAGCGGGGAAGGCGCTTCGTCGAGCGGGGGCGGGGCGTCCGGAGGTGGCGGGGGCGTCGAGGACGGCGGCGCCTCTCCGACGGGGGGCGGCGGTCAGGGCCAAGGGGGCTCGAGCAACGAGTCCTCCGCGATCATCGCCGTCGGTTATGGTGGCCTGCGTGTCGTCTCTCTGGACGAGGGACTGACCTGGACCGACGCTCAATCGATCGCCCCCAACGGCGGCGACGACGAGAACCTCCTCCGCGCGATCGTCTGGGGCAATCACCTCTGGATCGCCACAGGGTGGCACTACATGACGTCCGTCGACGGCTACAGCTGGTCCGACGCCGGCAAGCTCGCCGACAATGGGATATTGCCGTGCAACATCGTCGAGGGGCTGGCCTTCTTCCAAGGGGCCTTCTATGCGACTTGCCCCACTTACCAGCCGGGAGGCAACGGCGCGGTCACGGCGATCTTTCGCTCGGAGGACGGGCTCACCTGGGGCGACGCCGTCTCCGTCATCGGCCTCACGGACCAGACGACGGGTGGCCATGTCTTCATGACGACGGCCGAGGACAAGCTCGTCGTCTGGGGAGACACGGGGACGACGTACACGTCCGTCGATGGCGAGACGTTCGAGGAAGCCGTCGGGATCGTCGCCGGCATCGACTGCGAGGGCGTGCTCGAGAGCATGTCCGAATGTGACCCCACCGCGGTCGGGAATGGCTACTTCGGGGGCGTCAGCTACTTCGACGGCGTGTGGCTCAAAGGGGAGTGGCAGGGCAAAATCGTGCGGTCCACGGACGGGCAGACCTACCAGCAAGTCTATGACAATCCGGACATGAACACTGCCTATCGAGGGACGGCGTTCGCCCGAGGGATCGCCTCCGTCACCGACTGACCAAAGAGCCCATCCGCGGGCGGGGTCGATCCACTACAGACAATCGCACAGCGGATCGGCGGGCTTGCACCGACAGGGCCGCAGCCCGCGCTTCAATCGATTCTGCTTCTCTTGCGCGTCGATTCGCTCGACCGACCTCGACAGTCGCTCGAGCTGGTCGAGGCGCGTGCGCTGAGCGCTCTCGATGGCCCCCACCCTCCGCTCGATCTCGGCGGCCTCCCCCGTCGAGGTCGCGTCCGAGCAGTCACAGCTGGAGAGTCGGCTGCCGTCGGCCTCGCAGCGCTGGGTTCCTTTTCCGCCGCCTGGACAGGCGCAGGACTCTTCCTCGTTGGGCTTGCACACCCCGCCATTGCACGAAGCGAGGCCGCTCCACGCGAGGAGCCAGATCACCGGCGCGCGGAAGACGCGCGCGCGGCTCAGGGGCGGGAGGCGCACGCGGCGAGCCTCTTCGCTTGCTCCACGGTCATGGGCGTCTTGACGAGGGCCTCCTGATATTTGATCGCCGCCTCCGAGAGACATTTCACGTCCTTCTTGCATGCACAGTACGCGTCCACGTAGCCGTCGACGGTGATGTCCGGTGGCAGCGCGGGCAGGATCGCCATCGCAGTGGCGCTCGCCGTCTCCGCGAGGGAGCGCTGAAGCTCGAGGACCCGGGTATCCAGCTGAGAGAGGCTCGATTTGACCCGCTCCTCCGAGGCCTCGAGGCGGGCGAGGCTCGACGTCACGGGGCTCGCGGTCGCGGGCGGCACCGAGCAGTCGCAGTCCTCGAACCGCGTGCCGACGCGATTGCAGCGCTGCGCCCCCGCCCCGCCCCCCGGGCACTCGCACGCGACTTGCTCCCCCGCGCGACAGGCCTTCTTCTCACATCCAATCACGAGCGCGGCGATCGTCGTGAGCGCCGCCCATCCCACCACGGCATTGCGAACGTTCATCGGCGGAGCCTTCGCCTCGTCATGCCGAAGCCGAGCGCCGCGAGGATCATGGGCCACCGCGCCGACGCCTCCCCGGATGCACCGGCACCGCAGTCACACCCGTCCTCGGAGCCGGCGCCGTCGGCGCCATTTCCGTTCGCGCCGCTGCCGCCGGTGCCGTCGTTCGCCCCTGTCCCGGTGCCTCCGCCGTGGGCCGAGCCGCCGCCGGTCGCGGAGCCGCCGCCCGCGCCATTGCCGCCTTCTCCGATGACCGTCCCCGGGTCGTCCGCGTTGCCGGATCGCAGGAGGCTCCCGCGGCTCGTCCCCCAGAGGACGCGGGCGTTGGCGGAGCCGGGCAAATCGTAGGCGACCGCCCCGCTCGACACCGTGCCGATGACGATCTCCATGTCCGGATCGTCATCGATGTTCGCGACGGTGGGCCCGCCGAGCGATCCATTCCAATCCTCGCCCATCGGCTCCGGTAGATCGATGGAGGAGATCACGTCACCCATCGAGCTCAGGACATATAGCTTTCCGATCCGCCCTCCCCCGTTCTCGGGCCACGTCGCGACGACGATCTCGGCCTGCCCGTCGCCCTCGATGTCGACCACCGCCGGCTCGCTCGCGAAGTTGATCCCGCTCCCGGGGACCACGAATGGCCAGCTTCCGTGCTCTGTCTTGTCGAGCCAAAAGGCGTGGAGCCGGCCGTCGTAGGAGGGATAGAGGATCTCCTTCTGGCCATCATTGTCCAAGTCGGCGACGACCGCGCTCGTGACGCTGTTCTGAATGACGGAGTAGTCCTGCGAGAGCGGGCCGGGGCTATCCGGCACGGGGATGACCGTCCAGTCGAAGCCGGCCCCGCTCCAGCGGGTCCGGTCCATCTTGAGGATCCACGGGGTGTGGTACATGTCCCCCTCCGGGTCCCCGATACTGCAATCGTAGACGTCTCCCACGACGATCATCTCGAGGGTGCCGTCGCCGTCGACGTCCGCGATGACGGGCGCGCTGTTGGCGAAGTTCGGTCGGTGCTGGACACCACAATCCGCATAGCCCTGGAGATCGGCGGCCTGATCGACGTGGACGCCGACCTCGCTCCAGACTTTGTTCGCGCCGTAGATGCCATTGGCGGGCAGCTGGGCGCCATTGGGATCCAGGGCGGTGATGTAATGAGTGTCGGTGGGGGCGTAGATCTCGTCGACGCCGTCGCCGTCCAGATCGCCGATGGTGACGTTCTGGTTGTACATGCCCCAGCCGTAGCCCGGGTCGCCGGCGTGGCGGGCGGGCCAGCCCGGCCGCGTGGATCCGTCCGGCTCGAAGACGTTGACCTGCTCGACGTCGCCGCCGCTCCCGCGGCCGACCACGATCTCGAGCGGGCCCGCGCCGTCGAGGTTGGCGAGGGCGAGCGTCCTGACCTCACCGCCGCCGAAGGGGTGACGCGTCCAGATCTCCGTGCCGTTGGCGGCGTAGAGGGTGACCTCGTCCCCATTGCGACCGACGAGGATGTCCAGCGCGCCGTCCCCGTCCACGTCCGCGATCGCCGGCCCGGGCCACATGCGATTGGCGCTCGCCCCGCGCCATATCTCGCTCCCGTCTGCGCCGTTCATCGCGACGACGTCGTAGCCGCCCCAGACGACCTCGACCGTTCCGTTGCCGTCGAGGTCGGCGACGGCCGGGCCGGCGTACCAGCCGGTCTGGCAGTAGCCGCCGGAGCAGCCGCCGCCCTTCCATTTCAGCACCGGCTGCGCGAGCGCGCTCCCGGAGACCATCGCAGTGGCAATCGTGATCGAAGCCGCAATGGCGACGCGCATGAGGCACCCCTTATGGGTGCATCATAACGAACGAACGCGAGGATAAGCGAGCGCAGCGCGTGCAGGCGCCGGTCACGAAGGCGCGACCGCGGGTGCGGGACGTGGCGCCGGCAACCCACCCGAGCCGAAGAGCTCCTCGAGCGCTTCGATGTCCGCGCGAGCCCGCTCCTTCTCCGCCTCGAGGGCGGCGAAGCGATGCGGCCAGACCCGGTGACATTCGCTCCTCACCCAGCGGCGGAGGGATTGCTCGCCCTCGCGATCGATCCACGAGTCGTGGACGGTGCGCACCGCCTCCTCGTGATACTTCTGCAGACCGCGCGGGTGCTTCGCGAGCGCCTCGAGGAAGTTGCAGATGCGCTCCACGTCTTGTCGCACCCGGAGCAGCATGCGCGTCCAGTCGCGCGGGGGCCCGGGCGGGGGCGCCGCGTCCTTCTTGCCGTCCTTGCCGTTCGCAGCCCCGGGAGCAGGAGCGGCCGCCGTCGCGGCGGTGGACCCGGGGACCTTCTGGGCTTGAGCCGACGGGAACCCGCCGATGCCCTTGTCCTCCGATTGAAGGCCGAGCTTCGAGCGCATCGCGCCGAGCATGCCCGAGCCTCCCGCCTTCTCCTTCTCCGCTTCTTTGGGGGCCTCCGCTTCCTTGTCGCCGTTCGCAGCCGCCGCGACGGCGGCCGGATCGCGCCCCATCCCGAAGAACTGCTCGAGCCCCGACATCTCGCGCTCGCGCAGCTCGCGGTCGCCCGGATCGGTGGCGTCGAGGATGTCCACGATCTGGCGGGCGAAGTAGCGGCTCAGCACTTCGAATGCCACGTCCGCTTTGGCCATTTCGTTGTTCTGGTAGCGGACGACGCTCTCCGAGACGTGCCCCGCCCGCCCGAGCTGGTCGATGCGGTGGACGAGGTTGTCCCCCGGCGGCAGGAGCATCTCGAGACGCCCGCCGTCGTAGGTCGCCTCCACGAACATCTCCCGGAGCATGCGCTCCACGCTCTCCCGGGCGGTGTTGCGGAAGTCCTCGCCGAGGCCGGCGATCTTCGCGGCGACGCGCTCGCGCATCTGCTTGCGCATCTCGATCTCGACCGCGGTCTCGTTCATGAGACCGGGGCTCGGCATCTGTCGGCGCTTGGCCTCCGCCTCTTGGGGGGTGAGCCGCGAGAAGAGATCCTCGCGGATCTGCTGGATGCGCTGATCGGCGCGCGCCGCCCGCTGGATCCGCGCCGGCTCGCTCACCTCGTGATCCATGAACGCGGAGAGGCGGATTCGGATCTCCGGGAGCAGGCCGATCGGATCTTCTCCCGCGCGGATGTGCTCGAAGAGGACATCGAACTGCTGCTCGCCGCGCCGCTCGAACTCCTGATCTCCGAGCGCGTCCTTCACCGTCACGAGCACGCCTCGGAGCTGCGCTTCGAGCTCGACGAACTCGTTGCGAGCGGACTGCATCACCTTCTGGTCGAGCATCTCCACGTCGGTGTTGAGGTACCGCATGACCGCGGCCTGGAGCTTCTCGAGGCCGTGCACGGGCACCGTCGACCCATAGAAGTCCATGAGCTGCTTCGCGACCGGGTGGGTCGTGTCGGGGCCCTGGTGGACCCAGAGCTTCGAATACGGGAACACCCGATCCACGGCCTGGGCCGAGAAGTTTTTGGCCGCGAGCTGCCAGTGCCAGTTGCCGTTCTCGTCGGGGTGGTCGAAGAGATCGACCTTCGTGAGGACCACGAACATGCGGTCCTTCAAGCTGATGGATCGGTCGGCGCTCTGGGCGGTGCGGAGCAGCTCGATCTCGTTGCGCACGAGGGAGGGGCGGGTGACGTCCTTCACGAAGATGGTGACGTCGACCTCGTTCGTGAGGGCCTCCTCGGTGTCGCGCCTCGCCTTGTCGCTGGGGGCGTCGATGCCGGGCAGATCCACGAGCACCACGCCCGGCATCGCGCCCACGACGGGGATGCTCACCGAGACGAGCTTCACCGCGCGCACGCCGCCGTAAGGGCGATTGCCGTTCTTCGTGTCCTTGAGGGCGATGTACGGGCGAATGAGATCCGCGAGCTCGTCGATGCTCTTCGCGGTCAGGGTGAGGGGCGCCTTGCCGAGGTTGCTCTTGATCTGCGGCAGGGTCGCGGCGATCTCCTGGAGCTCGACGAGCGCCGCTTGCTCTTTGCGCCCGGCTCGATCCGGATCGTCGATGTCGAAGCCCTCGCGAGCGCGGAACGCGGACTTCATGCGGATGAGCTCGGCGTCGTTGAGGCCCTCCCATCGGTCGGCGCTGCCAGGCTCGAGGGCGTCGAAGTAGCTCGAGATGCGCTGCTTGAACTCGTCGGGGCCGTAGAAGAAGACGGTCGCCTCGTACTTCCCCTCCTCGGCCGGCTCGACGACGGTCGTGCTCCACGTGCAGCGCTCCGCCTCGCTGGGCAGGAGCTTCTCGCTCTTGAGCCACGCGGAGAGGAAGGCGCTCTTGCCTTGCTTCTCGAGGCCGACGACGCCGATCTTCACGACCCCCTTGGCCATCCGCTTCTCGCGATCGAGGCAGCGCGCGCGGAGGTCCTCGATCTTCCGCTTGATCTGCACGAGCGAGCGGGCGCTGTCGCTGTCCTGCGGGAAGTACCCGAGGAAGCGATCGGCGAGCTGCCGATAGCGGAGGATCTTGTCCGCGATCGCCTTCAGCTCACGAGCGTTTTGTCTGCGGCCTTCAGGGCTCCACATGGCGTTGTGTCTCCGGATCGATGAGGAGGCGATTCGCGATCACCTCAGCGCCTTGGAGAGGCTGAGGCTGGCGACGAGAGGCTCCGGCTCTTGAGGACTGCGATCGAGGCAGAGGACGACCTCGTCGGGCGCGGTGACGGCGACGAAGAGGCGCCCCACTTGTCCCGGCGGCAGACCGGTCGGGACGAGGAAGACGCGCGGATCGTTGGAGGTCATCTTCCCGGGGGCGTACTCGCGCGAGACGCGCAGGGGCATCTTCGTGTCCCAGCGGCCGAAGTCGAACAGGTGAGGGCCCGGCTTGTCGGGGGTGCCGCTCGGGGCGCCCATCGGCACGATGGCGGTGAACTTCGGGGGGAAGCCGCGGAGGTCGCCGAGGAAATACCCGAAGCCCTGCGTCGCTCGCACGAGGTGGACCTCGTGGTTGGCGAGCTTGAGCGCGCCGAGGGCGACCGCCGTCTTCGGGGTCACGCCCACGATCGTGACCCCTCGCTCCATGCGGGGCGGGGTCTCGTACAGCACGATGCCCTCGAGCTTCTGCCCCTCGCCGTCCGGTCGCCAGGCGGTGAACGGCTCGCCTTGCTTGCGCATGCCGAGCTCCTCCGCGACGGCTTGGGCGACGAACGCGCTCCTCGACGAGTTGCCGGCGAGGAGGACGACGATCCCGCGATCGAGGAGCGAGCCCGTGGGCGAGGCCGGCTCGGTCTCGTTCGGCCATTTGGCGCTCGCGATCGTGCTCGCGAGGAGCTTCGTGCCCTCCCCGATGCGAGCCATCAGGTGGGCCCGCAGAGAGGTGGCGATGGCCTCCGTGTCGTGACCGAGAGAGTCGACCGTCACCTCCGATCCGTCGATGCGCGCGAGGGCAAGGGAGGGCGCCGGCCTCGGCGACTCGGCGGGGCCGTGCTTCACCTTCTCGAGGCGCATCGCCCGCTCGATCCGCAGCCAGTTCTGCCGGGCGGCGAGGCCGCGCTTGTAGAGCTCGGGGCGGCGCGCGAGGTGGTTCACGGGGACGGTGACCGGCCTCATCATCGGCACCTCCTTGCTCTCCATCTCGGGGAGCACGGACGGGTGCTGGTGCACGAGCCACGCGAGCTCGTGGGTGAGGATCTCGCCGCCGAGATCGGGCTGGCCGTTCACCTGCAGAGTCTCGATGACGGTGGAGCTTCCGTGCTCGACCTGCTCCGCCTCGGTCGCGGGACGGAACGTCCCGCAGGCGACGTCGAGGGTGCCACCGCCGAGATCGAAGACGACGAAGCGGAGCTGTCCGAACTTCTCGACGATGGGGGCGACATCCGGGTGGGCGCACAGCTCGGGGCAGACCTCGACCGCGAAGGCCTCCGCCTCGGAGGCGACCGCCTCCACCCGCAGCTCGGAGTCGGCGATGTCCTCGGGGATCGAAGCGAGCAGACCGCGTCGGACCTCCTCTTCGATCAACGCGCGGATCTTCGCGTCCGCCTTCGACGGGTGGGTGAGGACATAGTGGAGATAGACATCCTGCCCGGGCCGGTTGATGGCGCGGCCGAGGAGATAGGCGTACGCGCGCAGCAGGGCGCGCACGCGCGCCTCGTCGAGGAGGAAGTCGCGCTGCTTGGCTCGATCGCGGAGCTGGGGAGACTCATCGAGCCCGAGGACGCGGTCGGGAAGGGTCTTGATCTGACCGACCACGCTGTTGGGCGCCTCCGCCCAGTGCGCGACGGCGGCGTGGCTGCCGAGCAAGACCCGCACGAGATAGGGGAACCGCGCGGGCTTCTCCATCTCGCGCCAGAGGGCTTCGTGGTCGTCCACGAGGAGCACGGCCGGGTTCTCGGCCGCGCGCACGGACTCCTCCGCGGAGGTCGGCTCGTCGCTCGGGCGGCCGAGCTGCAAGAGGGACCGATACCCGCGCTGCACGAGCGCGGCGACGGTGGACGCCGTCCCGAAGTCGACGCCGACGGCGGACAAGCGCTGGAACGTCTTCACCATCGGGCGCGGATCGCGGAGCCGAACCGAGAGCGGCAAGGTCCACACGATGCGGGCGCGCACCGCCCCGCTCACGCTCGAAGGACCGAGCTCGAGCACGTGGGTGCCCTCGGGATCGAGGGCGACGTTCTTTCCTTCTTCGGGGACGCTGCCGAGGGCGGCGTGGCCGGTGTCGAGCACGAGCTCGGTCGAGGTATGAGGGCCCTCTTGCCGCCGATAGGCGACGTCCTCGGCAAGCACGCCCGTCGCGGGCGAAGAGAAGGCGTGGACGAGGCGCTCGAGCTTCCGATCGACGGCGAAGCCCTCGCCTTCGGGCGTGTCCCACGTGATCGCGAGACGGAGCAGAGCCCGCCCCGTGCCCTTCCAAAACCCTTCCTCCGGGTTCTGCAGATCGAAGCTGCGCCGCTCGGCACCGCCGTAGAGCTCGGCGTCGGTCACGTCCGAGAGCTCGATGGATCGGAGGCTCGGCCCTTGGCTCGGCAGCGGCACGAGGGTGAGCTCGATCAGCGGGAGCCGGCGCGGGGGCGCGGCCGGCGCGAGCGGGCTCGCGACGAGGACGGCGAGCTCGAGCTTCTCCCCGAGCAGGCCCCGGAGCTTCCCGAGAGGGGCCTCGAGCCGAGCGCGAAACGCGAGCGGATCATCCCCCGCCCCGGGCTCGACCCTCACCGGGGCGCCGTACGCGGCCCCCCCGATCTCGAGGGCGAGCTCCGCCGGGCCCGTGATCTTGCCGTCGAGCTCGAGGGTCAGCGTCGCGACGGGGATCCACCCCTCGAACGCGGGCAACACCACCGCGGCCGCCGCCGTGACGTGGGTCGCGGAGGTGATGGAGAGGGTCGCCGCGCCGCGGCCCCCTTCCAGCGCGCCGCGGACGAGGCGCAGATCGATGTCGTCGACCCGCAAGCGCACCCCGCGCGGAGGAGATTCGTGTTGGGGGGCCGCCGCCGTCATCGAGGCGCGGAGCGTAGCAAAGCGAAAAGAGTCGTGTCGCCGTCGATCACGCGGGAGGGCGAAGGCTCAGAAGGAGCCGCCGAGGAGCAGACCTCCGCCATCCGACCCGAACCACGGGGCGAGCGCGACGGGGGGCTTCGATTCCTTGTGCTCGCGAGGGATGACGAGCCAGACGATCCCGGCCACGAGCAACGCCCCTCCGACCGCGACGAGGGGGATGCCTGCGCTATTGAAGACGCCGGCGCTGTCGAGGGCGTCCTGCGCCTTTCGGCAATCCGGATCGCCGCCGTCGGGGTTTCCCGGGATGCACTCCCCGCCGCGATCGGCGATCCCCTGGGTGATCTTGTCGACGTCCGACATCTTGCCCTGGGCGAGCACCAGCAGGGGGATGCCGACCCCAGCGCCGACCAAGCCGACGCCCCCCATCAGGAAGCCCGGCCACAGCGGCAGGCTGGTGCCGCCGCCGCCGCCGCCACCCGAGAGGGAGAGCTCGACGCGGATGTCCTTCCCCTCACCGACCGCGACGATCACGGTGATTCGGCCCTCGCCGATGTCGGGCTTCTTCGCGACGATGATCTGCTGCCCCGGCTCGACGAAGATCGGAGCGGGGAGCGGGCAAGTGCCGACCGCCGTCCCGTTCACCTCGATCGTCGCGCCCGTCGCGGATTGGATGCGGAGCTCACCGAGCTCCTTCTTGAGGCTCGCGAGCTCCGTCTCCATCTCCGCGCGCTGCTGCGGCATGTTCGAGGCGGGGAAGTGTCGAAGCGCGTAGTCGAAGTGCTCGGCCGCGTCGCGCTTCTTCCCCAGCGCCTTCTCCACGACCCCGAGGTTCGCCGCGATGTCGAAGCTCTGGCGGAGGCTCCACGCTGCTTTGAATTTCTCGTAGGCGAGCGGGACTTTGTTGGCGTTCACCGCCTCGATGCCCTCGCGGAACAGGGCGTCGGCCGGATCCTCCGCGAAGGCGGGGGACGCGGCCATGAGAGACACGGCGACGATGAGGCTTCCAAGGAGATGCCGGCTTAGGGTCATGGCTCGATTGTCGGCAAGCAGCGCCGTCAGTTGCTCACTGCGGAGGGGCAGTAGGAAAAATGAGCTTCAAAGTTGGACTTGCGGCAGGTGGGGGCGTGGGCGGGGTCGAGGTCGCGGGCTTGTGAGGCGGCGGGGGCGCGACGGGGTCCGGCGCGACGGGGGGCGTCGACGCGGTCGCGGTCTTCCCCGGCCGACCTCCGGAGACAGAGGCCGGACCCGGCCTCCCCGTCGCCACCCCCGAAGGCGCGGCGGCGCTGGAGGCGATCGCGCTCGTGGTCTCGAGCGTCTCGGAGGAGACCGCCCCGCTCGCGCTCAACGTCGGCACGACGGCCGGCGCCGCGACCGCGGTCGCAGAGGCCTCGGCCGTCGCGCTCGCCTCCGCGCTCGGGGTCGGCGTCGGCGTCGCCTGCTGCGCCTGGTGCTGAGCCGCCTTCGGCCCCTTCCAAATCAAGAGCCCGAAGTATCCAATCGCGGCCAAGCAGCCCGCCGCCGCGAGGCCGAGGACGATGCTGCCGACCTTGGATTTCTTCTTGGTGCCGGGGAACGGCGTGATCATCGGCGCGGGCGTCTCGCCGGTCGCGCGGTTGGGCTCCAGCATCGTCGGAGCGTCGCGCTGCACCCGCTCCGAGCGGGCTTGGATGGCGGAGGGGATCGACCCCGCCGCGTGATCGAAGCTGGGCGGAGGCTCCGAAGGGGAGGAGCCCTGCGGCAGCGTGTTCTTTCGCGGGACGTCGCCCTCGTTCGTCGAGGGCGGCGCCGGCGGCCGGGGATACCGCGCGAGCAGCGTGCTGTTCGCGTAGCGGGAGAGCACGTCGTAGACGAGGTGCATCCCTTCGGGGCGATGGGCCGCGTGCCGTGAGATCATCGTGAGGACGAAGGCCGCGAGATCGGAGGGGACCTCCGGATCCGAGATGGCGGGGAACGCGGCCTCCCGGATGAGCTCGAAGACCTGCCCCATCGACTCGGCCTCGGTGGGGGCGCGCCCGGTCAGCGCCTCGTAGAGCACCAGCCCCAGCGACCACACGTCCGCGCGGTGATCGATGGACTGTCCGAACGCCTGCTCGGGGGACATGTACATGGGCGTGCCCACCGCATCGGTGGTGAGCCGCTTGTCGGCCCGCGTGTCCTTCACGATGCCGAGGTCGAGCAAGTACGTCCCGTCGTCGGCGACGAAGATGTTCTCGGGCTTGATGTCGCGATGGATGAAGCCGGCGGCGTGGAGGTGCCCCAGCGCGGAGGCGATCGGCAGCACGTACTCGATCGCCATGAGGTAGTGGACCTTCTGGTGGGCGAGGACCGCGTAGAGATCCTTGCCCTTGAGGAGGTCCATCACGATCACGAGCCGATCCGCGGCCGTGAACACGTCGTGGACGTTGACGATCGCAGGATGTCGGATCGCGCACGCCGCCCGCGCCTCTCGGAGGAAGCGCTGGTGGGCCGAGTTGTCGGCCTCCTTCGGCACGAGCATGATCTTCAGAGCGACGCGCTTGCCCGTGATCAGGTGCTCGGCCTCGTAGACCTCGCCCATCCCGCCCTGACCGAGCCGGCGCACCACGCGAAACTTGTCCGCGATGACGTCGCCTTTGACGTGCTCGGGTGCTTCCGATGCCATGACGACCCCAGTCTACCAGGGTCCAAGCCCGTGATCACACAAGGGGGCAGTTTTGAGAGCCCGGCCAGCCCTCGGAGCGCCTCCCGCCGCGCATCTCGCCTGCCGCTGCGTGAGTCGACCGCCCCTCAGCCGGCAGGGGCGCCCCGTTGCGGGCCGTCGAGGAGGAACGGGCCAGGGCGAGGGCGCCGGGCGCTATGAAAAAGATAGCGGAGGTCGCCCGCGCTCGCTCGGAGCCACAAAAGGGAACGCCCCACCAACAGTGCTGTTGGCGGGGCGGGCGGTTTCCATACCCCCGTCGGGGGCCGCCCCTTTCACCGACGTCGGTTTCGGGGGGCGTTGTTCTTTTTTGCGGAGGTCCCTGCCCATGAAACAAGGCAACAACCTTCGCTTTTCGACCGCTCGGCAGGGCTCGTCACGACGCCCCGTCTTACGATCCTCATTTGTTGTGGAGAGCCTCTCGGGAGGCACTTCGAACTTGGATCTCACGCTCTGGTCCGTCAACGGCGCGAGCAAAATTAATTTGCGAAGGGTCAGGCATTCGCTGCGAAGGCTGCGTCTGTCGCTTCCTCGAATGGAGACGACAAAGCTGCGAGCCAGCCCTTCGCTTGCTCGAGGTGGGCTCGCTCGCGAACGGCCGCTTCGCGAAACCGCGCAGCAAGCTGAGCCGGCCCCGTCTCTTCGCACATCCTCGCGAGCGTCTCCCAGGCGTCCGCGTCCTCCATTTCCGCGAGGACGAGCGCATAAAATGCTTCGACCGGGAGCAGCTCGTCATTGGCGAGGACGCGCTCGAGGGTCGTCGTCGAGACGCCCCGGACGCGCGGCGACGGCTTCGGCTTTCGAGGATCTCCGCCGAGCATGAGCAGCGCAGAGCACGCGAGCTCCAGGTGATCGAGCTCGTCGTTGCGGAAGCGCAAGAGCGTCCGGCGCAGCTCCGCCCGGTCCACGCCAGCCAACGTGCCGACCCGGGCGATGAGGGTCTCGTAGAGACGCACCGACAAGCGCTCCAGCGCGCAGCGATCTTCCAAGCGATGAACCAGCAGCGACGCGTGACCCTCCATGCCGACCTCCGTGGGGCCCCACCTTGCAACGCGTGGGCCGTCGATCGGAGGCTTGGAAGACGGGCCGAGTCGGACCCGCTGCGTGCGGCGCCCTGCAACAATCGCGCAGCTCCTGCCGCTCAAGAGCGCCGAGGAGGCGGCAACAGCGAGAGCTCCCAGTCCCCCACCAACAGGGAGGCGAATGGGGTCAGGATGCTCCTGTCGCCAAGGGGACCGAGCACGTCGACCCGTACGCTCGGGTCGAGCCGCTCGACGAAGTAGGAGAGATCCCCCACGCCGCGAACGAGGCGGACGGCGCTCCCCGATCGGAGCCGAAAGAGCGGCACTTCGACGCCGAGCGCGCCCCCGATCACGATGCGATCGGTGAAGAGCACGAACTTCTGACCGACGATGCGTTGATAGCCGGCCTTCACGAGCAGGCTCGGCTCAGCGACCGGGTGCGCCTTCGGCACGGTGAGGAGCGGGTAGTCGGGTGGGATCCCCAAGCCGTCGGGGGTCGGGGGCACGACCATGAAGAGGTACGGTGCGATCTCGAACGTCGCGTAGGGCGGGAGCGGCTGTCCCGCGCTCGCGCGCGGCGAGTAGCGGGCGTGCGCCGCCGTGCAGACGAAGTCCCCGTCGAGGTTCTCGATGAGGTCGAACGGCACGAGGCCGGGGATGGGGATGTCCGCCTCGCCTTCCCCGATGGTCATGAAGCCTCGAGCCGGGACCAACATCGGGGCCGGGCGGCGCAGATCCAATCGAAAGCGGCGCATCCGCAGGGCGGGAGGGCCCTCGAGGATCACCAGGCTCGTGACGCCGAGAGGCGCGTCGAGGGGCACGAGCGCAGGCGGCGCGATCCGCTCCGTCGTCCTCACGAGGGAGCGGGACGGTGGTGCGTCCTCACCTCGATGACCGCCTCCTCCACGCGAGCCAGGATGCCCCGCGCTCGCTCCAGGAAGAGGGCCCCCGCCGGCAAGAGCTCCATTCCCCGCGTCGTGCGGCGGAACAACGTGACGCCAATCTCGTCCTCGAGGCTCCGAATCTGGCGACTGAGCGGCGGCTGTGCGATCCGAAGCCGCACCGCCGCACGACCCACGTTCTGCTCCTCCGCGACCGCGACGAAGTAGCGAAGCTGCTCGAGGCTCACGACACGATCCTAGCAGGTCCGCGCCCCACGCTCCCGGTCAGTCGCACCGAGCGAGCGAGACGCGGCACCATCCTCAGCCGCAGACGGCGGCACCGCCCGTCCACCGCACCGGCGAGCGAAGCAAGACAGCGGCACCTCTCCGCCGCACCGGCGAGCGAAGCAGGACGGCGGCCGAGTCGCCATCGAGAGCGACGAGCAGGCGACGTCACAGAAGCCCAAACGGCGAAATCCAGCTCCCCCCAATCCGCCCCACACCTGAAGCAAGAAGCGACGCAGTGCGCGAAGCGCACCAAGGAGCTGGGCCGAGCGCCGAGCGGACAACACAACCCAGATCGAAACGGTATTGGACGGGAGGCGCGAGCGTCGCGACCTTCGGCTCATGAGCATCGACATCCATTCTCCGAGGGCGCAGGCGTCCATGCGGCGCGCGGGGGAAGCAGCGGCGGCGACGCTCGCCTTCGTGGGCGCGAGGATCGCGCCCGGCATCAGCACCGCCATGATCGACGCTTGGGTTCGAGAGCACACCGCCTCGTTGGGCGGGCGCCCGAGCCAGCTCGGCTATCACGGGTTCCCCGCCGCCGTGTGCACGAGCCGGAACCACGTCGTCTGCCACGGCATCCCGAGCCCCACCGAGATCCTCGAGCCGGGCGACATCGTGAACGTGGACGTGACCACGGAGCTCGACGGGTACCACGGCGACACGTCCGCGACCTTCCTCGTCGGAGAGGTCTCGGAGGAGGCCCGGCGCCTCGTCGATCTCGCGCGGCGGTGCCGGGACGCGGGGATCGCGGTGGTCCGCGAAGGAGCGCGCCTGGGCGATGTCGGCGCTGCGATCGAGGAGCTCGCGCGGAGCGCCGGGGCGAGCGTCGTGCGCGAGGTGGGCGGTCACGGCATCGGACGGAAGATGCACGCGCCGCCTCATGTCCACCACTACGGGGTGCGAGGGACGGGCCTCCGCCTCAAGGCGGGGATGGCCATCACCATCGAGCCGATGATCAACCTCGGCGGGCCGCACGTGCGCACGCTGGACGACGGCTGGACGATGGTCACCCGCGACGGCTCGCTATCGGCGCAGTTCGAGCACACCGTCCTCGTGACGAAGACGGGCCACGAGATCCTCACCCCGCGACCTCAGGCGCGGGCGCGCGAGCTCGCCCCCGCCCCGGCCGCGCCGGAGGGCTGATCGCGGCAGCGCCGCGCCCGGCGCTCCAGGCTGCCACGCGGGCTCACCCTCGCCACGCCGAGAGGCGCGACCGGCGCGACCGGCGCGACCGATGTTTTCACTGGATTCGCCCTGCGAATCGGGGCGGACGGTTGCGACGGCGTACCCATGGTGAGGCAGAGGATGCAGCGCGCGTGCCCGCACCTCGACACGGCGCAATGGTGCCCGCTTTGCGACGGCCGCGGCGGCGCGGTTATGCTCGGGCGATGACTAGCTTAAAACGCTCCATCATCGGACTGGGGATGGTGCTCCCCATCGCCTTCGTCTGGTCGGTGACGACGGCCTGCCACTACGACGAGTGCGAGGTCTCCTACGAGTGCCCCCCCGCCACCGGCGAGTGTCGCGTCGCCGGCTGCTTCAACGGCACGTGCCGCGAGGTGTTCGCGAGCGCGGGCGCCGCGTGCTCGACCGGTGTGTGCGACGGCAATGGACACTGCGGCTGCAAGTCGGCCTCCGATTGCGCGGCGTTCGCCGACGACTGTCATGCTCCGAGCTGTGATCAGGGCGTGTGCACCGGGGTTCAGCAGCCGGACGGGACCGCGTGCAAGCTGGACGATCCGTGCGGTGACTCCCAGTGCTCGTCGGGGGCGTGCTTGACGACCGCCCTCCCCAACGGCACCCCGTGTTCCATGGGCGAGGGGGAGTGCGCGACGCCCTCCATCTGCCAGGACGACCGGTGCGTCCCCGACATGGCCTGCGAGAGCCTGGGCATCCACGGAGAGAACGCGTCCCAAGACGCCGCCTTCGACTTGGGCATCCTCGACGATTGCAGCGAGTACACCATTTGCGACTCGCTCGTGCCCGGCACCTCGGATTGGTATGTCTACTTCGGGTCCGACACGAGCTGCGCCGTTTCGGCGACCGTCGACCTCGACAGCCCCAACCTCCTCGTCTGCCAGTATTGGGAGTGCGAGCAGCCCGAGCTGACCGTCGACGGCTGCCCCGTGGGCACCGAGCTCGCGACCGCTCCCAATGGACAGCATGGGTGCTGCGGCACCGGCAACTTCGCGATCGATCCCTGCAATGGCGATTTCCTCGACGACGGGAGCGCCACGGTTTGGATCGAGATCCGCGAGCAAGACGGCGAGCAGCTCCCGGCGTGCGACCCCTACTCGGTCTACATGGAATTCTGAGGCGATCAGCCGGCGTCGAGGACCGCGTCGACGCCGGGCGATCCGCGCAGCGCCTTGGCGACGGCCTCCGTCGCGCGGATCGAGAAGGTGCCGAACACCTCGGGCTCCATGAGCTCGAAGTCGGCCGCGCCGAACCCGCGGCGGGCGAGCCAAGCCCCGACGCGCTCGCGAGCCGCCCGCGTGAGCTCCATGCTCTTCGCGAAGCGCGCCGTCTGGCCGGCGTCGAGATCCTTGTCGGGCATCGCGACGACCACGAGATAGCGCCTTCTCCCGCCCATCTTCGGGGGAGGATGCCACAGCGGGGAGGCAGGGGCCGAAATCGGAGGGATCTATTTCGACGGGTCGTCGAGGGCGGCCGCCAGGTCCGCGCGGAGGTCGTCGACGTGCTCGAGCCCGACCGAGATGCGCAGCAAGCCGGGAGGCGCGATGCTGCCCTCGCCCTCCGCGCTGGCCCGGTGCTCGACGAGCGTCTCGGTGCCGCCGAGGGACGTCGCGCGGACGACCACGTTCGTCTTCGATACGACGGCGCGCGCCGCCTCGGCGCCCCCGCGCACGTCGATGCTGAGCATTCCACCGAAGCCGCCTTGCATCTGCCTCGCCGCGATCGCGTGGCCGGGGTGGGACGCGAGCCCGGGATAGCGAACCCGCTCGACCCGAGGATGAGCCTCGAGGAACGCGGCGAGCTCGAGCGCGGTTCGTGACGCGCGCTCTACGCGGACGGCGAGGGTGCGCATGCCGCGAAGGAGCAGCCACGCCTCGAACGGACCCAAGATGCCGCCCGCGGCGGCGCGATGGGCGCGGATGCGCGCCCAATGGGCGTCCTCGGCGCGCGCGGTCAGCGTACCCGCGATGACGTCGGAGTGACCATTGAGGTACTTGCTCGCGGAGTGCATCACGATATCGGCGCCGTGCTCGATCGGGCGCGTGAGGACGGGGGAGGCCGAGGTCGAGTCGACGGCGAGCTTTGCGCCGGCAGCGTGGGCGATGCGCGCGGCCGCGGCGATATCGACGACCTCCCACGTGGGGTTGGCGGGCGTCTCAATCCACACGAGCTTGGTGGGCCCGCCGTTCACGGCGCGCTCCAACGCCTCTTCGTCCCACGCGTCGACGAGGACGACGTCGAGGCCCCACTCCGCCCCGAAGCGCACGATCCACTTGCGGAGGGCCCAGTACATCGCGGTCGAGACGACGACGCGGTCCTTCGGACCTAGCGCCAAGAAGACGGCCGTCGCGGCGGCCATACCGGACGCGAACACCATCGAGGCGGCGCCCCCCTCGAGGGCGGTGAGCGTCTGCTCGACGGGGAGGAATTGAGGGGAGCCGTCCCGCCCGTAGTCCACGCCGACGAGCAGCCGGAGCGACTCGTCGCGGGCGTACGTGGAGCTCGTCGCGATGCCGGGCGAAACGTGCCCGGTCGTCTTCGCCTCCGTCCCCGCTTGGGCGAGGATCGTCTCCCGCTTTTTCATGGATTCCTGAAGCTGAACGAGAGCGTGTGTCCGCCGATCTCGAACCGGTCGCCTTCGACGATCATCTTTCGGTGGATGCGATGGCCGTTGTAGCCAATGCCATTTCGCGACTTCAGATCGACGATGTAGAAATTCCCCTGGGCGAGCTCGATGACGGCGTGCTGGCGGGAGACGTTCGGGTCCGGCAACACGAGGTGACAGGAGCCGCGCTCGCGCCCCACGATGAAGCGGGGGACGTTGATGGCATAGCGGCGCCCGGCATAGTCGAGGAACAGCGGCGGGGGCGCGGGCACGAATTGGTTGGGCGATCCGGGCTGCTGCATGGGCACTCAGAGCGGGCGCTTCTTGGTGATCTCGTCGATCGGGGTATCGAGCGTGGGCTCGTCGTTCGCGTTCTCGCTGAAGCCGTTGCGCTGACCAGGCGACGAGCCGAGCCGCAGACCGGCCCGCCCCGTGGCCGTCTCGCGCAGCCACGGCTCGGCCGGTGGATGCGAGCTCCGCCTTCGGGTCGGAGGCGGCTCGGGGACGTTGCGCGCGGGGGCGCTCGCTTCGCGCACGTGATCGCGAAGCGCGCGGTAGCGCTCCATCGCGTCCTCCACGAGATCGTCGACGTCCCGCCCTTCGTCCCGCGCCATCGCTTGGAAGGTGTCCCAGAGGACGTCGCGGCAGCGGATCATCCGCGGGCTGGAGCGGAACAGGGGGGCCATGGGCCTCCTTCCTTGGGAGGGAGGCGGCTCCGAGAGAGGACCGGCGAGGGCCCGCTCGACCGCGTCCCGCCCCCCCACCTCGGCGCGGAGGTGACCCAGGCAACCCCCGCCTCGGCACGCGAGCAGATGCTCGATGACGGCGCCGCGCCGCGAGTCCGGCAGCCGCGAGGAGACGAACTGGACGAGCTCCTCGACGCTCGGGTGGGCGTCGGGGGTCCGCGGCCGGACCGCCTCGATGTCTCGCTCGATCATGGAGATGAGAGGATCGAGGTCGACCACGTCGCGATCCTCGGAGAGCTTCTCCAGCCGAAGCGCGCGGCGGAAGGCGCGGGCGGCGAGCGGACCGAGCACCACGAACAGGCTGGGATCGGCGGCGAGCAGGGAGATCGAGCGCTCCGCGCCCGCCGCCTCGAGCGCCCTCAGCGCGGGCAGCGTCAGCGAGTCGTCTCCGAGCGCGCTGCGCGCCGCGCGTAAGCTCGCGAGCTCCGATCCTTCCCCTTCGCGACAGCGGCGGGCCACGAGCGCGGCGCGCGCCCGCGGGTCCTCGATGCGATCGAGGACGCCCGCCCGGAGGACGAAGTACCGATACAGAGCGAGGGCCAGCCGCTCCTCGAGCAAGGACTCGGACTCGGAGAGGGCGGCGCGCCAGGCGAGGAGATCGAGGTCCTCGCGGACGACATCGAGCAGGAGCGCGAACCCGGCCGGGTCGATCCGGGAGAGGCGCGAGAGCGCTTCGAAGGCAGGCCCGTCGGGGGCGGTGAGGGGCTCACCGGCGAGGAGGGACGCGGGAGGCGCGCGGCGATCGAGCAGGGGCTTCACGAGCGCGAGCGGCCACGCGGAGAGCCAGATGCGCGCGTCGAGGGGAGACCCTCCCTCGGCGCCGGGCGCGGCGGCGAGGCTCTCCATCGGCGTGTCGACCGCGGACCAGCGCGCGACGGCTTCGTTCGCGACGTCGTCACCGTGCGAGCGAAACCTCAGCCGCATGAGCCTGCCGACGTCGCACGGCATCGTGAGCATCCGCGTCCGGTTCGACGCGCTCGGCTCTGCGAGCAGGCGGCACGCCCGAGCCTGCGTGGCGAGCTCGGGGCACGATGCGCAGCACGGAGGCGGGTGTTCCACGACGGCGGAAGGATAGCAGGCACACTGTCCGAATCGGCGTAGCATCCGCACCCATGGCCAAGGTCATTCCTTCGACGTGGGAGCTCCCGAGCGTCATCGTCTCCCGATTCGGGACCTCGGCAGGGAAACAGCGAGCGATGTTCCACGAAGGCCACCTCGTGCTCGTGACCCACCTCCCGCCCGACCACGACGAGGCGGATCGGAGACCGGCGATCTTCTGGCGAAGCCCGAGCGGCGCGTGGAAAGGCACCGGCGACGGAAAGGGAGGTCTGCCCGGGCTCAAATCCGTGATCGAGACGTATCGAGAGCGCGTGCTGAAGCTCGACAACGACTTCGAGAACGCGAAGAGCGCCTCCGAGTACTTCCACATCCTCCAGGCGATCGCCCCCGTGCTCCGGGCCGCGCGCCACCTCCACAAGACGCTCCAGGAAGCGCGCGAGAAGGTCCCCGCCGACAGCGACATCATCGCCCTGCGCGACGCCGCAGGCGACGTCGAGCGCAACGCCGAGCTGGTTCAATCCGACGCCAAGGCCGGCCTCGACTTCACCGTCGCCAAGCGAGCGGAGGAGCAAGCCGCCTCCGCCGAGCACATCGCGAAGTCGAGCCACCGCCTCAACCTCATCGCCGCCTTGTTCCTCCCCATCAGCGCCATCGGCAGCGTCTTCGGGGTGAACATGGTGAGCGGCCTCGAGAACGTCGGGAAGCCGTGGCTCTTCTGGTCCTTCATCGCGGGCGCGTTCGTGATCGGCTTCATCGTGCGCGCCTCGATCGACCGCAAAGACGCGGCCTGACGAGTCGCGCCGCCGGCGGATGCCCACCCCCGACGAGCTTCGCTCGTCGACCCCTCCCTTGCGTCGCGCTCACGCGCGCCGCGGGAGGGGTAGCGCGCGCCGAGCCGCGGCGTGCGCCCAGCCGCGCCTCGGCCCCGGCGCGACAGAAGTCGGGGACCTTTCCCCAAAGGGGGGTCGACTTCTGTCGCCGTACGCTACGAAAACGGTAGCGCGCGCCCGCCCGCCGCCGGCGCACCCCTCCCGCGGGTCGCGGAGCGACACGCCGGGGAGGGGTCGGCGAGCGAAGCGAGCCGCGGGTGGGCATCATGTCGTGCTGCCACTACGAAAAAGGTAGCGCCTCCGCCGCGCCTTTGGGGCCGGGGCCGCGACAGACGTCGGGGACCTTTCCCGAAAGGGGGTCGACTTCTGTCGCCGTGCGCTATGCAAAACGTAGCACCCGCGGCCGCCCTCGCCCTTGCGCGGGTGGGCACGTCGCGCTCAGGCTTGCTCGAACACGAGGGGCGGGCGCTTGCCCACGAAGTGATCGACGAGCTGGCGCGCGTAGGTGGGCAGCTCGACGAAGCGGGCGCCGAAGCCGGCGGGGCCGCTGGGGTGGCCGGGGGGGCGCATCCACTCGATGACGGCGCGTGCCTCGAGCTCGGCGCCGCCGGGGAGGGTGATGCGGAGGACGACGGTGGTGCCGATGTTGGGGACGCGGCGGCGGGTGGCGACGAAGACGCCTCCTTCGTGGACGACGTCGGCCTTCTCGTTCCAGCGGTAGAAGTTGCTGGGGCTCGCGAAGTCGATGACGGTGTCGAACCTCAGGATGCCGGTGGCGGCGCCGTCGCCGTAGTCGGAGGGGGGCGGGACGGAGCTCTGGCGCGCGGCGGCGTGTTGGGCGGCGGCGTGTTGGGCGGCGGCTTGCTGAGTGGGAGCGTGTTGGGCATGGGTCGCGTGGGCGCCGGCGCCGTCGACGCGGACTTGGGCGGCGCGCGCTTCGGCCACGCCGACGCCGCGGGAGACGTGCTCTTGGAGGGCGCGCACCACCGAGGAGAGCTCGGAGAGGCGGTGCTCGACGCGGAAGACGGCGGCGGAGACCTCGGGGGAGAGGCCGCCTTGCTTGGCGGCGGCGAGGACCTGCTGGGCGCGCGCGACGATCTCGTTCTCTTCGTGCGACGCGCCCGGGCGCTGGACGAGCGGCGCGTCGGCGGGGACGCCGGGCGGAGGCGGATAGGTGTTGGGCTTCGGCTGCTGCGCTTGCTGGGCGACGAGCTTCTCTTGATGGGCGGTGAGCTCTTGTTGATGGGCGGCCATCTGCTGCTGGCGCGCGGCCATCTGCTGCTGGTGGGCGGCCATCTGCTGCTGGGCCGCGAGCACCTCTTTGGCCTGGGCCGCGACCTGCTGGGCGGCTTGGGCGGCTTGCTGCTGCTGAGCGAGGAGGCGCTGCTGCATCTCCGCCATCTGCTGGGCGACCTGATGGGCCTGGGCGACGTGCTGGCTCTGGGCCTGGGCGGCGACGCGCGCCTGCTCGAGGGCCTTCGCTTGCTGGGCCTGCGCCTCGACCATGCTCGCCTCGGTGTGGGCGATCTGCTTCACGCGGTTGGCGGCGTCGGCGATGGCGGCGCGGAGGGCCTCGCTCTGCTCGCGGCTCCACGCGTGCGCGCTCTGGCTCGCGAGGAGGAGGCTGTCCGAGACGGCCTTCACGATCGGGCCGAGGGAGCTCTCCACGCTCTGGATCTGCTGGGCGAGCAGCTCGAGGACAGCCGGGTCGCGCTCGACCTGGACGGTGAGGTCGCGCCCCGCGAGCACTTCCATCGCCTGGTGGAGGCGCTCGATCTCGCCCGCGATGATCCGGGCGGGGCTCTCCGCTTGGGCCGCCATCGTGACGAGGCTCTTCTGCACCGAGTCGAGCTGCTCGCCGATGCCGCCGAGGGCGCCCGTGACGCGCGCGACCGGGTCGTCGTCCTTGCCGCCCATCATCTTCACGCGGACGAAGCCCTTCTTGATCTCCTTCCACCGCTCGAGCTGCTCGGGCGATTGCCGGCCGCGGAGCTCCGCGAGCTTGAGGAGGTTCTGCTCCGCGCCGGTGGTGAGGGTCTGCGACTCGCCCGCGTAGTGGTCGTCGACGATCGAGGCGACCTCCTCCGGGGTGTGGGCGGCCACGATCTTCTCCGTGACCTTGTTCATGTTGCGGTAGCTGCCCTGGAGCTTGAAGGGCGGCTCGGTCCGGAAGTTGTCGTCTTGGGACGCGGACGCGATGTACTCGAGGTTCACCTTGAGGAGGACCTCTTGGACCATGAAGAGGCGCCGCAAGACCTCGATGATCTCGGTCGCCTCCGCCGCCGAGTATGGATAGGAGAGCTCCGTCATGGGGAGGCTCTCCCCCTTCGCCATGCGGATGAGCTTGTGGGTGTCCTTCGGGTCGCGTCCGGCGAGGGGCTGGAGGACTTTGTTGGAGGTCAAAGCATTCTCGAGATACGAGAGCGCGAAGAGGTCGTCCTTGCCCTCGAGGATGTCGCCGAGGTTGTACGTGTCGGCGCGGTTCGCGAGCATGTCGGGGATCTTGAATTTCTCGCCGCTCTCCGTGTACGGGTTGCCCGCCATCACGACGCAGAACTTCTTGCCGCGCAGATCGTAGGTGCGCGTCTTGCCGCGCCAGACGCCCTCGATCCGCCGCTGGGCGTCGCAGAGAGAGATGAACTTCTGGAGCAGCTCCGGGTTCGTGTGCTGGATGTCGTCGAGGTAGAGCATCACGTTGTTGCCCATCTCGAGGGCGAGGTTGATCTTGTCGACCTCTTGGCGCGCGGTCGCGTTGGGGGCGTCGTTGGGATCGACGGAGGTGACCTCGTGGCCGAGGGAGGGGCCGTTCACCTTCATGAAGACGAGGCCGAGCTTGTTGGCCACGTACTCCATCAACGTCGTCTTGCCGTAGCCGGGCGGCGAGATCAGGAGGAGCAAGCCCATCTGATCGGTGCGCTTGCCCTCCCCCGCCGAGCCCATCTGCTTGGCGAGGTTCGCGCCCACGAGCGGGAGGTACACCTCGTCGATGAGGCGGTTGCGGACGAAGCTCGAGAGGACGCGGGGGGCGAACTCGTCGAGGCGGAGGCGCTTCTTCTCGCGCTCCACGATCTCCTGCTTGATCTTGCGGAACTTCTTGAAGCGGACGACGCGCTCCTCGATGAAGTGGCTCATCTTGCCGAGCCACGCGTCGATGCGGATCGACATGGCGCGGTCGCGCACGTTCCGGTGCTGGCCGAGGATGCCGCTCACCGTGACCTCGATGGCGGCCCCGGAGGGCTCGCGATCGAGCTTGCGATCGGTGGCGATGAGGACGGCCGCCTCGAGCTCGGCGTGGCGGTGCACCGCGAGATCGGGGGAGCGCGCCACGAGGGCGGTGAGCCACGACACGACGAGCCCGAGGCGCTCCGCCGGGTGCTTCTCGAGGCTCTTCAGATCGTCTTCGAAGTCGCGACGGCAGCCCGCGCTCTCCATCTCCGCGAAGACGGCGTCCTTGAGGGTGGTCGCGGACGCGCTCGTGATGAAGCGAGGCCGGTCGGCGGCGAGCTCTTCCACGAGGTAGCGTGAGGCGACGCGGACCTCGGACGGGTCGAAGGTCAGCCGATGCGTCGACGCGGTCGCGGTGAGGAGCGGCTCGACCTCGCGCGCGAGCTCGAGCTGGGGGGCGATCGACCCGAGCCGATCGCGGAGGCGCCCGTAGCTCTTGGCGCGGCGCGCGAGGAGGGTGCGCTCGTCGGACCCGAGATCGGCGAAGAAGAGGGCGCCCAGCGCGCGCGCGGAGGCGCCATAGCGAAGCAGCCCCGCCGATCCGCGCAGGGCGAGGAGCTTCTCCAAGATGAGGGCGGCGTCGACGTCGTGCACGCCGCGCTCGTAGCCCTCGTCGTGGCGCGTCTGGGCATAGCCGCGGATGATCTCGAGGAGGCCGGGGAGCGCCCCCTCCGCGCCCGCGACGCCCCCTTGGGCGAGCAGCGCCGCCGTGAGCTTCTCGATGGAGAGCCCCTCTTGGCCGCGCTCGGCCGCGAAGAGCACGCTCGCGGCCAAGGTCTCGCTCCGATAGACGTCGTCGCTCTCGCTGACGAGCTGCTGGTCCCAGAGATCCCGCGCCTCGTCGAGGGCGGCGTCTTCGATCGGCTCGAAGTAGTCCGTCCCGGTGAGGTGGAGCAGGAGCGTCATCTCGCCGGTCGCGTCGTCCTTGCGGGGGACGAGGGCGAGCTCGACGGGCTGGGTGTTGACGTTGAAGCGGTGGGTCCCGAAGCGGATGACGTTGTCGCCGCCCTCGTAGAGATCCGTCTTGTCGCGCAGGACGCGCAGCGCGTCTTGGCGGGCGCTCTTGAGGCGCGACTCGACCTCGTCCCCTTTGACGCTCGCCCCGATCTCGAAGAGCTGCTTCGCGAGGTCGCGGAGCTTCGAGACCATCACGTCGGACGCGAAGTAGGTGTTCAGCTCGTCCGCGGTCTTGAAGGTCCGCGCCTTGCGCTGGATGCCGGTGATGATGCGGTCCGCCGCGGAGACGATGTTCTGGGCGCGACGCTGACGCTCGTCGAGGAGCGTCTGGCGCTTGGCCGCGATCGACTCCGTGACCTCCTCGCGCTTCTGGGCGAGGTCGCCCAAGAACTCGTCGAACTCGCCGAAGCGCCCCTCGAGCTCCTCGAGAGAGAGGAGCAAACGCGAGAGGGCCTCGTCGCACTTCTCCGGGGTGTCGCAGAGGGAGAGGGTCGAGACGACGCTCTGCCCGAACAGCTTGAACTGCGCGCCGAACTCGCTCCGCCCCTCCGCGGTGGCGAGCTCTTTGCGGCGCGCCCCGAGGGTGGCGCGGGCGCGGTTGAGCTGCGAGTACGCCTCGCTGATCTGCTCGAGGATGCTCGTGCGCTGGGTCGGGTCCTCGATCTTCAGGCCGTTGATGATGTCGTTGAGGACCTGCAGGCCTTCCCCGACTTTGTCGACGTCCTCGTAGATAGGCTTGAGGTCGGTGGCCTTCTGAGCCTCCCCGACCTTGGTGACGACATCGGAGAGCCGCTCGATGAGGGGCTTGAGGGCCGTCGGCTGGAGGAGGAAGGCGACCGCCCCCTTCGAGACCTCGTCGTAGGCGCCGACGATCTGCTTCTCGAGGACGTCGACGCGGGCGAGATCCATGTACCGCATCTCGCGCATCGTGATGAGGTGACCGCGCTGCTTGCGGAGCTCGGTGAGCGAGCCCATGAACTCCTCGACCGCCTTCATGTCGTGAGGCCGCAGGGAGTTGATGATCTTGGTCTGGGCGTCCTCCGCTTTGGAGAGGGCCTCCGAGCTGCGCCGCCTTATCGCCGCGACCTTTTCGAACTCGTCGATGATGAGCTCGGCCGTCTTCGATAGGGGGGTGACGGCGCCGCCGAGGTTCGCGGCCTCGTCGTTCGAAATCCAATAGAAGCCGTCGACCATGCGCCGGCACGAAGAGAGGACGTCCTCGTACGATTGCCGGGTCGGGCTCTCGACGGTGGCGATGCGCTGGAGGGTCAGCGCCTCCGAGATGCCGCGCACGAGCTCGGCGTTGCCGACCTTGGAGAGGAACGATCCGTCCGTCGGGGCCGCCTCCGCGTGCTCCAGGCTGCAGAACGGCGTCTGCCACACCTGCATCGGGTGGACCTTCGTCGGCTCGTCGGAGAGGGACCGAAACACCACGAGCTTGCCGTCATCGAAGATCGAATAGCCGTGGCAGGAGATCGGATTGGCGACCTCCTTGCGAATCACATTGTACGGGAGCAATAGATAGTTCCCGTCGGCGAGGCGGTCATAGACATAGAGGACGTCCTCGCCGTTCGGCGCGCGGAACACCCGGCGGAAGCTCATCCCCTCCGCGTCGGTGTCGAAGACTTTGTAGTCGCCCGTCCGCAGGTAATAGCCGCCCGGGAAGATGATCCCCTGCTCCTCCGGGAGCGCGTGACAAGCATATCCAATCGCGTCGATGCGAATGACGTGTTGAGTCCGCGTATTGAAGACGAAGTAACGCGTCTTCTCCTCTCGATAGGGACGGATCTTGAGGAGGATGAGGGCGCCCACTCTGGAGTAGCCAATCTCCGCGTCGTCGAGGGTCTGATTGGCGTCCTCGACCGGCTCCCGATAGATGCCCTTGCCGTCTTGGGTGTTGTTCTCGATCTTGATGGTGAGATCGCCGCCGATCGTCTCGACGAACACCTCGTCCAGGATCGAGAAGTGCGGAAAGTCTCCGGAGCGCTGATCTTCGCGCCGCACCGGGGTGAACTCGAAGTCGTGCTGCTTCGGGAGGACGTTGTCCTCGTCCCCGCGCGAGTCGATGAACTTGATGACGCCCGTCTTGTCGATGCCCCACCGAAAGACGCGCGTGTCCGAGATCTTGTCGCCGATCTGGAAGATGGCGAGGATCCGCGTCTCGGTGGTGCGGATCATCAAGAGCTTGGTGCCCTTGTAGTAACGATAGAGATCGTTGAAGTCGCGGACGAAGGTCGCGTCGGCGAGGAAGTGACCGTCGCCGATCGAGAGCGGCGAGAGATCGAAGCCCTCGCCCCCCGCGTTGGGCTTGAAGTTGTGCACGCTGAAGACGTCGGAGACGACCGTCTCCGTCTTCAGCCCCATGAAGACGTTGTACCCGAAGAGCAGCTGGCCCTGGATGGCCTTGATGTCTCGCGGGACGCAGTTGTTCTCGGTGCGGACGCGCTCCGTCGCGAGGAGGGCGAGCTGCGAGCCGCCGAACGTCTTCGTCCGGAGCTCGTTGAGCTGCATCGCGCGCCGCCCGAGCTCGGCCGCCTGCTCGAGCAGCCGCTTGCGGATGACGTCGTAGCTTCCGCCCTCGAGCTGCTCGGGGTTCTCGCCGGTGGGTTGGGCCGGTGCTTTTGCTTCGTCTGCCATGAGGAGGGCCGTGCTCGCTCAGCCGCCCGGAGTCAGCGGCGCAGCTGGGGCGGGGGCGGGGTCGCCTCTGCCACCGCCGCCGCCTCCGCCTGGGCCGCGTGCTGACCGGAGAGATCGTCGATGCCCATCTCCTTCGCGCGGGCCGCGAGCATCGCGATCTTCGCCTTCGCCTCCGGATCCGCCCCGCTCGACAGCCGCGCGAGGAGCGCCGAGAGCGACGAGCCCTTGCCCCCGTCGCTGGTCACGCTCTTCAGGATCTCCTGGAGGCTCGTCGGCTTCTCGCCGCCGCCGACGTAGTCGCCGAGGAGCGACTTCAGCGTGTTCGATTGATCGAGGGCGGTGTCGAAGGACTGACCGAGGCTGATCGCCTTCACGAACCGATCGAAGAACTGCCCGTCCCCGCCGACGATCTGGATCTTCGCGTGCTCGAACGCCTTGGCGAGGATGCCCGACTGCTGCTCCGCGATCGACTTGCGAGCCTCCAACGTCTGGAGGGCGATCTCGCGGTTCGCCTGCAGCCGGATGCGGAACTCTTCGTGCTCGCGGCTCGCCGGATCGAGGTTCTTCATCGCCGCCGCCTTCTCGAGGATGCCGCCCGCCTCCGCGCTGAAGCGCAGGCGCGCCGCCTCTGCCTCGGCGATGCCGCGCTTCTGGATCGCCCCGGCGTCCGCCTCTGCGATGCGCACCTTGGCGAGGCCCTTCTGCTCCTCGCCGGCCGCCTCCGCCGCGAGCTTCTCGCGCACGACGAGGGCCTCCGCGAGACCCTTCTTCTCGATCGCGACCGCCTCTGCCTCTTGGACCTTCACCTTCACGAGGCCCGCCTTCTCTTCGCCTTGGGCGTGAGCCTGGGCCTTCTCGAGGAGGACGCGCGCCTCGACCAAGCCGAGCTTCTCGGTGGCCTGCGCCTCCGCCTCCTTCACGCGGGCGTGGGCGAGGCCCTCCGCCGCTGCCTCCGCCTGGAGGCCCTCCGCCATTCGAATCTTGGCGCGCGCGCTCTTGTCGGCCGACTCGAGCTGAGCCTCCGCCAACGCGATCTGCTCGCGGCCGTGGTGCTTGGCCGCCTCTGCCGCCGCCTCCGCCGCCCGCACCGTCTTCACGAGCTGCTCGGACGCCTGCGCGTCGGCCGCGATCTTCACCGACTCGCGCCCGCGGTTCGCCTCCGCGATGACGCGCACGTCCTTGATGCGCTCCTCTTCCTCCGCGACCGTCTTGTCGACGGCGACGCGCGTCCGGACGATGTCGGCGATCTCCTTCTTCTTGGTCTCGATCTCTTTGTCTTTGTTGATGCGCTGGATCTCGACCTCGCGCTCGCGCGACAGCATCTCGAGCTGCTGGGCCTTCTTCACGCGCTCGATCTCGATCGCGACCTCGCGCTCCTTCGCCTGACGGGCGACGAGGACCGCGCGCTCCTTGCCCTCGTTCGCGACGAGGGCCTCCTCCTCGTTCTTGTGGCGCTGGATGAGGGTGCGCTTCTGCTCTTCCTCCGCGATGCGGCGCGCCTCGTTCTCCTCGCGCGCTTGGGCCACCTGCACCTCGCGGTTCTTCTTCGCCTCCGCCTCGGCGCGGCGCTGCTCGAACTTGAAGACCGCCTCGTCGGCGCCGAGGTTCTGGCTGCCGAGCTCCATGCGCTCCTTCTGGCGCAGGTCGTTGGTGCGGATGTTCTGGATGACGGTGAGGTCCGTGATCTTCCGGATGCCCTCCGCGTCCATGATGTTGTCTTTGTCGAGGGTGTCGATCGGCGTCTGCTCCAGGTAGTCGATGGCGCAGTCATCGAGCTTGAAGCCGTTCAGATCCGTGCCGATGACGCCGATGATCTGATCCTTGAAGTCCTGCCGCTTCGTGTAGAGGTCCTCGAAGTTCATCTGCTTGCCCACCGTCTTGAGGGCCTCGGAGAACTTCGCCGCGAAGAGGTCGGCGATGACGCGCGGATCGCTCGCGCGCGCGCACCCGATCGCCTGCGCGACCTTGAGCACGTCGTCGGACTGCTTGTTCACCCGCACGAAGAACGTGACCTTGATGTCGGCGCGGATGTTGTCCTTACAGATCAACCCTTCCTTCGCGCGCCGATCGATCTCGATCGTCTTCACCGAGATATCCATCGTCTCGGCGCGGTGAATCACCGGGAACACCGTCGCTCCCGTGAACGTCACCACCGGCTCGGCCCCCGTCTTCGTCACGATGAGGGCGGTGCCTTGCGCGACGGTGCGCCGGAATTTGGCGAGCAGGACGAGGAAGCCCACCAAGAAGATCGCGAGCGCGCCGACCCCGACGCCGAACAGCAAGAGTTTTTCCGACATGGATCCCGTAGCTCCTTGGGGACGTGCCCGAGAGGCGCCCCACCCCGACAGACGCGGGGATGGTACACGAAACGGCCGAGAGTCCAGGCCCTACCCGATCGTCTCGTCGAACAGCGCGCGCATCTCTCGCCACGTCCTCTGATGCGTGATGGGGTGATAGCCGACGGCGGGGTTGCCGAGCGCGTCCGCGCTCGGGTTCGCGAAGCCGTGTCGCGCACCTCCGTATACGTAGAGGCGCCAGTCGATCCCACCCGCCTTCATCTCCTCTTCGAAGGCGTTGCGCTCCGCCACCGGAACCAGCGGATCGTCCGCCCCGATGCACGCCAGCACCTTGCCGCGGATGTGCTTCGCGTCGTCGCGGCTCCGCGCCGAGAGCGTCGCGTGGAAGCCGACGGTGGCGGCGATCTCCGCGCCGCTCCGCGCGAGCTCGAGCACGAGCTGCCCCCCGAAGCAGTAGCCGATCGCGGCCACCCGCTTCGCGTCCACTCCCGACTGCGCGACGAGCTGCGCGAGCCCCGCCCGCCCGAGGTCGCGAACGTGCTCGAGGTCCGCCCGCAGCTTCCCGAGCCGCTCCATCATCGGCCCCATCCCCGAGAGCACCTCCCCGTTCCCGATGTAATCGAGCGCGAACGCTACGTACCCGAGCTCGGCCAGGTCGTTCGCGCGCTGCTTCACCTGCGGGCCGAGCCCGCTCCCCTCCCCCGCGATGAGGACCCCTGCGCCGCGAGCGCCCTCGGTGGGACGCGCGAGGTAGCCGACATAACGCGAGCCCCGGACCTCGTAGTCGATCGATTCGGTGTGCATGGGAGCCACCTTAGCGCGACGAGGTGCCCACCCCCGCC
>JBGAID010000058.1:0-74797 GCA_044225865.1 Polyangiaceae bacterium
CGCGCGAGGCGGCAGGGGCGCCGGCGCCGGGCCGGAGGGCGCGAGCAGCGCCGCGATCGAAGAGGCGAACACCACCACGGGCGAGGACATCGGCGCGCTCGGAGGACCTCAGGGGGCGGCGAGCTTGGAGGCAGCGACGAGCCGCTCGACCGTCTTCGCGCGGCCGAGCAGCGCCGCGACGTCGAAGAGGCCGGGCGACGCGGTGCGGCCGGTGAGGGCGACCCGCACCGGCTGGGCGACGTCCTTCATCTCGAGGCCGCGCTCCTTCGTGAACGCGAGGAAGGCTTCCTCGAAGGCCTTGGCGTCTTCGCCCGGCACCTCGGAGAACACCTTCGCGAGATCGGAGAGGAGGGGCGCCTTCTCTGGGACGAGGAACTTCTGCTTGGCCTTCTCGTCCATCACGGGCGCGTCGCGGAAGACGTAGTCGAGCATGTCGGCGGCCTCGACCCAGGTCTGGGCTCGCTCCCGGATGAGGGGGAGGGCGCGGGCGAGCTTATCCCCGTCGACGGTCAGGCCGCGCGCCTCGAGGAACGGCGTCACCCCGCGCACGTAGTCCGCGTCGCTCATCAGGTCGGGCCGCTTCAGATGCTCGAACGCGACCGCGGCCAGCTTCTTCACGTCGAACTTGCCGTCGGGGCGGCTGCAGCCCTCCCAGCCGAACGCCTCGACGAGCTGGGGCATGCTGAAGATCTCGTCGTCGCCGTGGGACCAGCCGAAGCGCACGAGGTAGTTCAAGAGGGCGGCGGGAGGGATGCCCTTGTCCTTGTACTCCGACACGGCGACGGCCCCGTGGCGCTTGCTCAGCTTCGAGCCATCGGCGCCGAGCATCATGGGCAAGTGCGCGAACCGCGGCGGCTGATACCCGAGCGCGGTGTAGAGGAGGATTTGGGGGGGCGTGTTGATCATGTGATCGCGGCCGCGCGCGACGAGGGTGATCCCCATCGTGATGTCGTCCACGACCGCGCCGAAGTTGTAGAGCGGCACCCCGTCGCTCCGGACCAAGACCGCGTCCTGGAGGGTGGAGAGGGGGGTCGTCACGTCGCCGAACACGAGGTCGCGGTAGGTGATCGATCCGGCGGGCGGCGCGCGGAAGCGGATGACGAAGGGCCGGTCGGGAGCGGCGGTGGTGCGCTCCCGGCACGTCCCCGGGTAGCGGAACTGGGCCTTGGGGTCTCGCTTCTTGAGCTCCTCGCGTTGGGCGTCGAGCTCTTCCTTGGTGCACGTGCAGCGGTACGCCGCTCCGCGCTCGAGGAGCTTGTCGACGAACTCCTTGTACAGAGCGAGGCGCTCCATCTGGCGGTAGGGCCCGGAGGGGCCGCCGATGTCGGGGCCCTCGCCCCAGTCGAGCCCCAGCCACCGCATCGAGTCGATGATGATGCGCTCGTTCTCGGGGGTGCTGCGCTCCTGGTCCGTGTCTTCGATCCGGAGGACGAAGACGCCGCCCGTCTTCTTGGCCCAGAGCCAGTTGAAGAGGGCGGTGCGGACGCCGCCGATGTGTAGATATCCGGTCGGGGAGGGGGCGAAGCGAACCCGTTCTTGGGCCGCGCTGGGCCCGGAAGCGCTGAGGCTCATCGGGTCGCGCATCTACCACGGCTTTGCTCTCGCGGCGCGGTCTGCTAAGAGCGTCGTCCCTTCATTCCCCGCGAGTCATCTCGCGTACCCATCGGAGACATCATCATGGCCGAAGAATCGAAGAAGCCCGCAGGCAAGAAGTCCCCCCTCCAGCTCGTGAAGGACAAGTTCGAGTCCAAGGCGAAGCTCGTCGAGGCGGTCGAGGCGTTCACGAGCGAGGACCTCTGGGTCGGTCGCACCAACAAGGACCGCGGCGGGAAGAAGTCCCTCGCGCGCGTCTCCAACGCGAAGCTCCTGCGCCTGCACCGCATCTTCTCCGAGGTGAAGGAGAAGTTCGGCACCCGCGACAAGCTCATCGACGCGATCGCCGAGGCGGAGAAGCGCCAGAAGGACGAGGGCTTCAAGAAGCGTCTGTCCGCATACCCGGTGCCGCGCCTGCTCGACCTCCACCGGAGCGCGACGAAGCGGGCGAAGGCGGCATCCAGCGAGGCGTGACCGCTCCGCGCCCCCCGCGGAGGTTGCCATCCTGGCCGCGCCAGGCGTGGCTCGTCGCGAAGAAGGACCTCACGATCGAGCTCGCCACCGGCGAGATCGTCACGACGTCGGCCTTCTTCGCGGTCCTGGTCGCGATCATCGCGTCCCTCTCGTTCTTCGCGGACGGAAACGCGAAGCGGAACATCGCCCCCGGGGTGATCTGGGTGAGCATCGCGTTCTCGAGCGTGCTCGCCCTTTCCCGGACTTGGCAGCGCGAGCGCGAGGACTCGGCGATCCGAGGGCTGCTCGTTTCCCCCGTGTCCCGCAGCGCGATCTTCGCGGGCAAGGCGATCGGCGTGGCCGCCTTCGTGACCGCGGTCGAGATCGTGGTCGTGCTCGCGAGCGCGGTCCTCTTCGCGATCGATCTCGGCACGCTCGGACCGGGCCTCGCCGCCCTGCTCGTGTGCGCGACCCCGGGGATCGCCGCGAGCGGAACGCTCTTCGGGGCGATGACCATCCGGACACGCGCGCGCGACGTCATCCTCGCGAGCGTGATGCTCCCCCTGCTGGCGCCTTCGCTGCTCGCGGGGGTGGCGGGGACCCGCGCCCTCTTCGACGGGGCCTCCTTCGGAGAGCTCACCGACTACTTCTCGTTGATGGGCCTCTTCGGCTTCATCTTCACCGCGGGCGGGCTCGGGCTCTTCGACGCCGTCATCGAAGGCTGAGCGCGCGGACGAGATCGCGAGCGGCCCTCTCCGCTTCGCCGACGAGCCGATCGGGATCGAAATCGGCGCCCGTGCACTCTCCCGTCGCCCAGAGCGCCTCCCCGGAACGTCCCGCTTCTTCCGTGACTACAGCGAAGCCCGCCTCCCCGGCGCGCGTCCGGGCCCCTGCCTGAACCGCGAGCTCGAACGCGGGGGCGGGCCTCGTGGCGACCGCGACGACCCCGCACGCGATCCGCTCATTGGCCTTGGTCTTCACCCCGTCCACCTTCGATCGCCCTCGCACCTCGTCGAGCTCCGCCGCCGCGACGCGGCCGCGCAGCCGATCTCCGAGCACGGAGGCGGCCCGCTCCGCCCACCCGTCCTCTCCGACGACGACCGCGCCTTGCTTCGGCAGGATGCCGCGCTCCGCCAGCATGCAGACGCTCCGCGCGCTCATGACGCCGGGCAAGTCGTTGCCGCTGACGGGGATCATCCCGTCGTGCGCGCCCGCCGCGATCACGGTCGCGCGAGGGGTGACGATCCGCGCGCGGACCGGCTCCGCGACGAGGGCGCGTCCTTCGTAGAGGCCAGCCACCGTCGCGCCGGAGATGACCTCGCAAGCGCGCTGCACCTCGGTCGCGAGCTGACGGGCGCGCGCCCGTGCGTCGGGAGCGAAGGCCGCCGATCCTCCGAGGGCGAGGCCCTCGTCGACGACGAGCACGGAGGCTCCGAGCCGCCCGATCGCGGCGGCGCACGCGAGGCCGGCGAGCCCTCCTCCGATCACGAGCGCGTCACATCGGCTCTCGGCGGCGCCCACGATCTCGTGAGGCCCGTCGGGGAGCCTGCCGACGCCGGCCAGCTGCCGCGCGAACGTCTGCATCGCCGTTCCGATCCCGGGGACGCCGGCCATGAGGTGGTGATGATCGATGCCCTGCGGAAAGAACCAATCCGTGATCCGCAACAGGTCCGTCTTCCGCGAGCCGAGGACGTTCTGCGCCTCGACCTGCTCGCCGCCTCGGGTCTCGCGGAGGCAGGTGATGACGTTCGGAACGCCGTCGACGCGGGCGGTGCACCCGTCGCAGTCTCCGCGCAAGCACGCCGGTCCGCGCGGTCGATGGAGCTTCGGGCTCCGCGCGAGCGTGCCCTCGCCCGCGGCGAGCAGGGTGACCGCCAGCGGCTCGCCTCGCTCCGCGGTGATCTCTCGCCCGTCGAAGGTGATCCTCACCGGATCGGCGATGGGGCGGGTGCGCTCGAACATGGCGCGCGAGCCTACACAAAAACGCCGCCTCCGATTCCGCTGAACGCGGTCTGTGGATGTACTACGCTCCTCGCCTCATGCGCCTCGGCGTGCTCGGCCCTTGTCACGGAGATCTCGTCGCGCTCGCGAAGGCGGCGCAGGTCCTCGTCGATCAGGGTCGCGCCGACCGCGTGCTCTACCTCGGCAAGGACGACGCCCTCGATCGGGTCGTCTCCGCGTGGGCCCGCGACATCGTCGGGGCGAACCCGGACGAGTCGGTGATGTTCGAGCGCGCCGCGCGGGCGTGCGTCAAGGCGACGAGCGAAGAGATCGAGGCGTTCGTCGCCTCCGAGCGGGCCCGGCGCCGGCTGCGCATGTTCACGACCGTGCCCGCGCCCCCCGGGCGGACGATCGAGCTCTTCGATGGTCGCATCGCCGTCTTCGTCTACGACAAGGCGACCCTCGACGAGGACGACATCGCGGGAGCGTCGCTCCTCGTGTTCGGCCGATCGGATCGGCGCCTCATCCACCGCGTCGGCTCTCGAACCTTCGTCGCCCCGGGGCCGGTCGTCTCCACCCTCGAGCTCGAGGCGGCCCCGGAGGGAGCGCCCCCGCGAGGCGGGCTGCTCGTGCTCGACGACGAGGCGGCGGGGGTGATTCGGTTGGAGTTCCTCGGGCTCGACGGCAGCGTCGTGGAGAGCGAGCGCCTCGAAGGTCGATCGCGGCCGGGGAAGCTCAAGGTTCAATAGGCGAGGAGCGATGGTGCCCACCCCCGCGAAGCGCGTCGGCATCTTCGGCGGTAGCTTCAACCCGCCCCATGTGGCCCACGTGTTGGCGGTGCACTACGCGCTCCTCGTCGGCCCCATCGACGAGCTCTGGGTCGTGCCCGTGTTCCAGCACCCCTTCTCGAAGGAGCTCGCCAGCTTCGAGGATCGGCTCGCGATGTGCGAGCTCGCGTTCCGCGGCCTCGCGCGGGCGACCGTGAGCACGGTCGAGCGCGAGCTCGGCGGGGAGAGCCTCACGTTGCGCACGCTCGAGCGGCTCCGCGAGCTCCACCCGACGTGGGCGTTCCGGCTCGTGATCGGGTCGGACGTCGTGCCCGACCTGCCCAAGTGGCATCGCTTCGACCGCATCGCGGAGCTCGCGCCGCCGCTCGTCTTGGAGCGCAAGGGCGCGACGAGCCGCGAGGCGAGCGCGCTGCTCCCCGAGATATCGAGCACCGCGGTCCGGGAGCTCTTCGCGAAGGGTGCGCTCGAGGAGGTCGGCTCGCTGGTGCCGCACGAGGTCGTCACATACGTGCGCGAGCGCGGGCTCTACGGCGCGGGCTCCGGATGACGGGCGGCCCTCGGCTCACGCGCGTCTCGGTGATCGGTCGGGGAAAGGTCGGTCGCTCGCTCGCGCGCGCGGCCAACGGCGCGGGGCTGCGAGCGCGATCGTATGCAGGCCGAGCCCTCGACGTACTTGCGGCGGCGGAGGCAGCCCGGGCCGACTTGGTCGTGGTCGCGACCCGCGACGCGGACGTGCGCGTCGTGGCCGAGATCCTCGCGCAGGCTCGCCGAGCTCCGCGCGCCGTGGTGCACACCGCGGGGGCCCTCGACGCTTCCGTGCTCTCGGCGTGCGCGGCGCGCGGTGCGCTCGTCGGGACGATGCACCCGATGCTTTCTTTCCCTCGCGAGCTGGGCGCGGATCTGCTGAGGGGCGGGGCGCTCGTCTGCACCGGACCGGCGCCCTTGCGATCGCAGGCCCGAGCCTTCGCGCGCCGCATCGGGATGCGGTACGTCGGGCCTCGCTCGCTCGAGCCAGCCCTCTATCACGCGGCGGCCGCCCTCCTCGCCAACGGCTCCGCTGCGCTCGCGTACGGGGCCGCGCTGCTCCTCGGGGACGCCGGGATCGAGGGCCGCGACGCCGGTCGGGTCCTGGGTCCTCTGCTCGCGAGCGTGGCCCGAAACCTCGTCGAGCTCGGGCCGAAGGATGCGCTGTCGGGACCGGTTCGACGTGGGGACGCGCTCACCGTCGCGCGGCACCTCGCGGCGATCGAGGCGGCCCGGCCGGAGCTCGCGGGCGTCTATCGCGCTCTCGTCGCCCTCCAGCTGCCCATGGCCGGGCTCGACAGCGCGGCCCACGGCGCTATCGTCCAGGTGGCTCGGCTCGCTTAGATCATCTTTGAACAGCGTTCCGACATGTCGCGCTCGGTGGGTATTGCGGCGAACGACTGCCTAGGATAGCTCGATAGTTACGGCGATGCTTGCTCGTAAGCCTGTCCTCAGCGTTCCCGAAGGCGGCGTCGAACCCGTCTCGGGCCGCGATCTGGGCGCTCTTTCGAGCAAAGCGGCTTGGGCCCCTCCCTCCAGTGATCGCTCGTTCGCCGCGTTCGACGCGTTTCTCTGCGGCTGGGCCGGGGGGAGCGCGCTCTGCGTGGTGGTGGCGCCCACCGCCGCGAGCACGAGCGCGGTCGCGGAGCACGTGGCCCGGCGGATGGCCGCGAGGGCCGTCCCCACGACGCGCGCGTTCGGCGGTCCCGCCCAAGAGGGGTTCCGGGAGCTCGCCCGCGCTCTCGCTTCCGGCTCGACCTCGGAGCGGTCGCCGAGCTCGCTGCGGGAGAGCCCGGCCGGGCTGCTCTCGAGCCGCGAGGTGGCCTCCGCGGTGATGCAGGCCGCGCTCGAGGGCTCGAGCTCCGCGTCGTGCTTCATCGTCGAGGACGGCGCCCCCACGCGCTACGCGCTCGCCGTCGCGACGGAGGTCGACGCAGCCCTCGCTGCCGCCGACGAGGCAGCCCCGGCGAGCGTCGTCGTCTGGATCGTCGCCGCGCGCGAAGGCGCGTCCCTCGAGCGGCTCCTCCCCACGCTGCCTCACGCCCACGGCTTCGAGATCGGCGCGGAGCTCGATGCGACGAGCGTGGCCGCGTACTGGTCCGGAGCGCAGGCGCTGCCGCACGTGGAAGGGGTCTCTCTCGACCACCTTTCGCGCTGGTGGCGAGCGTCGCAGCGCGCCCTCGTCGCGCAGGCCCAGTCCGGCGCCGGCCACCCGGAGGACGAGGGCCGCGCGCACGTCGAGAGACTCCTCGCCGAGGTCTCCGCGCCGGCGGCGCGCCTCGCCCGCGTCCTCGGCCTCATCGGCCGCCCGCTCCCGCTGCGCGCGGCTCAGCGCCTGGCCGAAGGGGCGCACCTCCACGAGCTCGAGCGCGCAGGCCTGGCCGAGGTCGAGGCGGCCCGCGTCGCCGTCAGCCCCGTTCTCGCCGAGCTCCGCTCTCGGGGGCCCGAGGCCGCTCCCATCCACGCCGATGAAGCGGCGGTCGCGGTGGGCGTGCTCCTGGGCGTCTTCGCCGAAGATCCATGGGCGTGCATGCGCGCCGCCGAGATCGGATACGCGGCCGGATCGTCCGCCGCTCACGCCGACGAGCACGCGCTTCGCGCGCTCACCGCCGCCGTCGACGCCGATTCTCGAATCGACCTGTGGGCGCGCTTCGACGAGGCCCGCTTCCCGAGCGAGCCGCGCTCCGCCGCGGTCGGCGTCTCCCCCGACGCCGAGCGATTGCTGCCCTTCGTGGATCTCGCGCTCCGCAAGGGCGACGGCGATTGGGCCCTGCGCCTCGCGCGTCGCGCCGTGAGCGCGGGGGTGTCCAACACGGACCTCACCTCGAGCACGGTCCTGCTCTACCTCGGCCGCGCCCTCGCCATGAGCGGGGATCTCACCTCCGCGAGCATCACCCTCGAGAAGGTGACGCAGGCGGCTTGTGAAGGGGCGGAGAGGCGCCTCGTCGCCGCGCGCGCGTGCGTCGAGCTCGCGGAGGCGCGCTACTACGCCAGCGACCTGCCCCGCGCGAGGGCCGCCGCGGAGGACGCGATGGCCCGGCTCGCCGCGCTGCTCGAGGGCGAAGACGCGACCGCGGTCGCGGGTCGATGCGGCATCATCCGCCTCGACGCCCGCAACGTCCTCGGGAAGCTCCTCCTCGCTCAGGCGGACTTCGTCGGCGCGGAGCACCACTTCGCCGCCGACGCGTTCGAGGCGTCGCTCGTGGCGGAGCCGGTCGGCGAGCTCCGCGCCCGCGTGAACCGCGCCATCGCCGTGATGTCGCTCGGGCGGCGCGCGGAGGCGCAGGGGATCTTGGAGTCGGTCCTCGACGAGGCCGAGCGCGCGAACGAGCTCAAGGCGACCGGTATGTGCCTCATCAACCTGGCCGCCCTCGCGATCTCGGATCGACGCTACGGCGAAGCGCTCGATCTCTCCGAGCGCGCGGTGGAAGTGCTCCGCCGCATCGGTGACAAGGTCGCCCTCTCTCGCTGCGTGGCGAACCTCGCCGAGCTGCGGACGCGGATGGGCCTCTTGGAAGAGGCGGCCCAAGCGGTTCGTTTCGGCAGCCGCGTGCTGCAAGGCCGGATGCCGGTCGAGCAGGGGGCGCGCTTCGCGCTCGTCCTCGCTCGGGTCGCGCTCGGCAAGGGCGATACCGGAGGCGCGCAGCGTCACGTCACCCAGGCCCTCGCGACCCTCGGCGTGACCGTCTCCAGCGATGAGGACTCGTCCGGAAAGCCTCGCGGCCCCGTCGCCGAGCACGTCGCCGAGGCCCTCCAGCTCGGGGCGCGCATCGCGCTCGACGACGGCGACACGGCCCGCGCGCGCGTCCTCCTCGAGCGCGCCGAGAAGGAGCGCTCCCCGCGAAGAGCGCGCACCGAGCTCTCGATACTTCGCGCGCTGCTCGCACGGGCCGTCGGCGCGCGCTTCGACGAGCTCGCCGCGGAGGCGCTGCGCCAGGCGCGAGAGCTCGACGACGACGAGCTCCTCCGCGAGGCTCACCTCGTCGCCTATCGCTCCGCGCTCTCGGAGGGCGCCACCGCCGCGGCACGCCACCACCTCACGGCGGCCTTGGCCCTTCGCGCTCGTGTCGCGGAGAACGTGCCGCTCGCTCTCCAGGGTGCGTTCCTGAAGCGCCGAGACTTGGTCGAGCTCGAGCAGGAGGCCGTGCGCTTCGGCCGTCTCGCTGCCGCCGAGCAAGACGTCCTCGATTCGGTCGGGCTGACTGTCTCGAGCACCGCCTCCGCTCCAGCTCCGGGAGCGGCTCCCTCCGCCGATGTCGCCCCTCTTGGGCGCCCGCTCCCGCCCGCCGCCTTCGGAGCGCGCCGCATCGTCGGCGACGATCCCGCCGTCCGCGCGATGCTGAACGCGGTTCGGAAGGTCGGGCCGAGCGAGACGACGGTCCTCGTCCACGGGGAGAGCGGCACCGGCAAGGAGCTCGTCGCAGAGGCGCTGCACGAGGCGTCCTCCCGCAAGGCCGGCCCCCTCGTGAAGGTCAACTGCGCCGCGCTCGTCGAGACGCTCCTCCTCAGCGAGCTCTTCGGCCACGAGAAGGGCGCGTTCACCGGGGCGGCCGGTCGTCGGCGCGGCCGATTCGAAGCGGCCGAGGGCGGCACGCTCTTCCTCGACGAGATCGGGGATATCTCTCCGCGGACGCAGGTCGCCCTCCTCCGCGTGCTCCAGGAGAAGACGTTCGAGCGCGTCGGTGGCACCACGTCGATCCGCGCGAACGTGAGGGTCGTCTGCGCGACCCACCGGAACCTCAAGCAGCTCGTCGCTCGCGGCGAGTTCCGAGAAGACCTCTATTATCGCCTCTGCGGCGTCACGATCGAGGTGCCCGCGCTCCGAGCCCGCCTCGTCGACCTGCCCGCCCTGTGCGACGCAATCCTCCGTCGCATCGCCGACGAGCGTGGAACGGGCGTCAAAAGGCTATCGCCGGCCGCCCTGGTGGCGCTCAAGTCCCACACCTGGCCCGGCAACATCCGCGAGCTGGAGAACGGCCTGCGGGCAGCCTCGCTCTTCGCCGAGTCGGATGTCCTCGAGCCTCACGACTTCGCGGACAACGTCGACTCGCTCAGGCACATCGCGGAGACGGTGGAGAGCCTCGGCGTCGCCGGGGACGCGTCCCCGAGCGTCGATGGACCGGAAACTGCACGCGCAGCGGGCATGCGTTCGGGACCGTCAATCGGTGCACCGTCGGCCGTCGCTCCTGACGAGGCAGCGGTCTCGGCCGCCACCGCCGTTGCTCCGGTGTCCATCTCGCAAGCGGTGTCGATTCCCCAATCCAGCGCCCCTGTCGCCTCGATCCCGGCCGGCTCGGTCCCGGGGTGCACCCCGTCCGAGGTCGCCTACGCCCAGGTCCGCTCGGGCGTGAGCCTGCACGACATGAAACGGCTCATCGAGCGTGAATGCATCGTGCGCGCGCTCGCGGATGCCAGCGGGAACATCACGAGGGCGGCGACGCTTCTCGGGATGAAGCGTCCGCGTCTCTCGCAGTTGGTGAAGCAATACGGTCTTGGCGGCGGCGACGCGTCGGATGACGCGGGCGAAGCCGGCCAGTCGAATGAGGAGGATGAGTGATGTCTGCCCCGATTCGTCGAGGAAGGTTGCGGTTCTCAAGCGCGATCATCCGCGGATGGATGCTGACGCTCGTGCTGGTGCTCGGGGCGGTCGGCTTCGCGGGTTGTTCGGGTGAGAGCACCGACTCCGACCCGGACGACCTCGACATCGAGCAGGTCGATGCGGCCCAAGAAGAGGTGCAGACCGCGCCGGACGGCTTGGTCGACGTCGCGGGCGCGCCGGACTTCGCTCACTCGAGCCAGGGCCCGTCCGGGCCTGCAGATCAGCTCCAGGATCTCGGCACCACGCTTCAGACGCACGACGCTCCCGGATCGGATCGCACCACGAACGATCCCGACGGCGGTCAGGAGCCCGATCCTCACCCCTGGCGCACGAGCACCGACGCGGATCCGGACAACGATCCGCACGCGTCCGCGAACTTGATCTGATCGGATCTGAGCGGCGCCCCATGAGCGGGCCCTCCTGACGAAGGAGCGGCCCGCTTCGTCATTCCATGCCCCGTCGAGCCCGTCGCCGAGGACGGGCGCGAATCTTCCGCTAACCTGCGCGGGTGCTGTACGAGCTCCGAACGCGAACAGCGGTCGTTTGCGGTGCTCTCGCCCTCGCCATCGCCGCGTCGGTGCTCCTTCGGGGCAAGCCTCGCCGGGTGCACCTCTTGTTCTCGGCGTTCTCCGCGACGCTCGGCCTCTGGTACCTCGCCCAGTCGTTCTACGGCTTCTTTCGCTCGGCGATCTGGCAGCGCTCGGCCGCGATCATCTCCGTCCTTCTGCCGCTCCTCGCCGTCACCTTGTTCGAGGCGATGGTGCCCTCCGATCCGGGGAGCGAGCCCACGAGCGGGCCGCCTTCGCGGAGGCCATCGTTCTTCGCGTCGCTTCGGGTCACCCAGCTCGCTTGGATCATCGGCCTCGCGCTGCTCGTCGCGCAGCTGACGCCCTTGCACCAGTCCACCGCGCTCCGCGCGACCGTGTTCATCTACGTCTTCTTCTTCGTCACCTCCGGCCTCTACGGGCTCGGCCAGCGGGGAGCCCGGAGCACGTCCCGCGCGACCCAGCGCCGCGTCCGCTTCCTCGTCGTCATCGGCGCCCTCGCCGGCCTCGCGACGATCTTGGATTTTCTCTGGTACCTCGGGCTCCGCACCCCGCCCGTCGGGGCGGTCCTCTCCGTCGTCTTCGTCTTCGCGCTCTCTCAAGCCCTCGAGAGCGAACGGCTCCTCGACCTGTCCGAGATGCTCGGCCGCTTGATGGTGGCGGCGGCGGTGGCCTTCCTCATCGCCTTCATCTTCTACGTGCTGCTCACCCTCGTCGGGACGTTCAACACGATGTACCTGAACGCGGTCCTCGCCGCGACCGTCGTCCTCGTCGTCTACGAGCCCCTCGTGGCGCGCGTCGAGGAGCAGATCCGAAGGCTGTTCTTCCGCGAGCGCTTCGATCTCGAAGGCGCCCTCGCCGATCTCCGGAAGAAGCTCGTCCACACCCTGGACGTGACGGAGATGAGCCAGCTCGTGATGGGCGCGCTCGAGAAATCGCGGCGCGTGACCGCGGCCGCCCTCTACCTGCGCGACGAGGAGGGCACCGGCTTCGATCAGGTCGGGGGCTTCGGCGACGAGGCGCCGAGCCGCATCGAGGTCGCCACCGCGCGCATGCTCCTCGAGCGGCTCGAGCAAGGCAGCATCCTGCTCGAGGACGTCGAGATCGAGGTGCGGGAGCGCGGGCGCACCGGCGCGCGCTACGAGGCGGGGGAGGCGATCCTCACCGCCGCCGAGGTCCTCGGGAAGCTGAAGAACGGGGCCCTCGTCGCGGTTCGCGACGACAAGCGCGAGATCGTCGGCCTCCTCGTGCTCGCCGACCGCCGCGTCCGCGACGCGATCTCTCTCGAAGAGCTCGCCCTCGTCGAGCAGCTCGCGACCCAGATCGGCATCGTGATCGAGAACTCGCGCTCGTATCAGCAGATGAAGGAGCGCGATCGGCTCGCCCTGCTCGGTCAAATGGCGGCCGGCCTCGCCCACGAGATCCGCAACCCCCTCGGCGCGATCAAGGGCGCGGCCCAGCTCCTCGCCGACCCAGGACCGGGCGGCGTCGACGACTCGAGCTCGCGCGAGTTCATCGAGATCATCCTGGAGGAGGTGGACCGGCTGAACCGCGTCGTCGGCTCCATGCTCGACCTCGCGCGCCCGGGCGACAGCTCCGTCGTCCCCATCGACGTGAACGGCGTCGTGCGCCGCACCCTCCAGGTCTTGTCGGCGGAGCGGACCCACCCCGACGTCGACATGCGCCTCACCCTCGCGAACGATCTTCCTCGCGTCGCCATCGATCCCGAGCAGCTCCGCCAGGTCCTCATGAACCTCATCCGCAACGCGCTCCAAGCGGTCGGCCAGCGCGGAAAGGTGAACGTCTCTTCGCGCGTGCGCTTCGGCCGCGGGACGCGCTCGGGCAAGGAGGGCGACGCGTTCGTAGAGATCACCGTCGCCGACACGGGCCCCGGCATCTCCCGCAAGACGCTCGAGAAGCTCTTCCTCCCGTTCTTCACCACCAAGGACAAAGGCACCGGCCTCGGGCTCGCGATCAGCCAGCGCATCGTCCAAGGCGCGGGCGGCCGCATCGAGGTCCGCAGCTACGAAGGGAAGGGGAGCACGTTCTCGGTCGTCCTCCCCGCGACCGTCGATGCGCTCGGCACCCCGACGCCGGCCCCCACCACGCCCTCGGACGCCCCCGCTGCGGACGCGAGCGCGGCCCGCTGAGGGGCTGCTATGCTCCGCGGCCTATGCGGATCTCGGTCGCTCTCATCGGCAGCTCGCTCCTCCTCGCGCTCGGCGCCTGCTTCCCCAAGCTCGATCCGAAGCCAGCGGAGATCCCCACCCTCAAGAGCCTCGACGACGTGATGCACGCGAACGAGACCATCGGCGGCCACCTCTGGGGCAAGATCGGCAGCGATGCCTTCACCGACGCGGAGTGGGCATCCTTGAAGAACGACGGCGAGCGCATGGCCGCCCTCGCCGAGCGATCCAAGAATTTCTCGCGCGGTCCCGTCTTCGACAAGCACGCCGACTCGATGATCACGAACGCGAAGGCCCTCCAGTCCGCCGCCGACGCCAAGGACGCGAAGGCCGCGAGCAGCGCGCTCGGCGAGATGAAGAAGCTCTGCAAGACCTGCCACGCCGAGACGCGCTAGAGCACCGATCATGTTGAAAGCCGGCGCATTCGCGCGATTTCGCGCCCGATCCACACGGCCTCGTCGCTCCGCTCCTCAGATTACGAGGAGTAGTCTTGCGGTGCTCACTCCTCGGGCGCGCGCCTCAGCCGCAACCTCCCCCGACTTCACTCGGCTTTCAACATGTTCGGTGCTCTAGTACCGCCGGCCCGAAGTTCGTGCCTGGATCTGCTCCGCCCCCGCGCACGGCGCGGCAAGTGAAGGGCGGAGCAGCTCCAGGCATGAAGCCTCAAGTCTGGCCGTGGACTTCTGTGTTCCTGGGTATTGCCGGATCCGGAAGCGGGCTTCCGGCCGGCAGTACTAGAGCACCGATCCGTTTGAAAGCCGGCGCTTTCACGCCATTTCACGCGTGATCCACGCGGCCTCGTCGCTCCGCTCCTCGCATGACTGCGAGTCGTGCTGTGGTGCTCACTCCTCGGGCGCGCGCCTCCCACGCAAACTCGCGCGACATCACTCGGCCTTCAAATGAATCGGTGCTCTAGAGCACCGATCATGTTCGGGGCTCTTGCTCTGTTGGTCCGTTCGCCGCTCGGGCCGAGAGGTCCTCGCTCGCCCTTTGGGCTCGCTGCGGCGAGCGTCGAGTGAGGAACACTCGCCTGTCGTCCCGTCTTTTCTGATGGGGTGACGAGGTCTGCTACGATCTTCGTAGTGCTTCGCGCCTCCGTGACAGCGCAGGCTTGTGTCTTCGCAGGTCGACCCGTCTTTCTCTGAGGGGTGTTGCTGCTTGGTTGCTCGAGGGCGAGGTTGCTACTGGATTCGTAGCGCCGAGAACGAGCTGCTATGAAAATCAGAGCAGGCGGCGGCGATCGGTGCCCACCCCCGCCTCGCTTCGCTCGGCGACCCCTCCCTTGCTCGGCGCGGTGCGCCTCGCGGGAGGGGTGCGGCGGCGCTCCCAGCTACTCGACGTGCAGGTAGCTCTGCGACATCAGCTTGAGGAGGACCTCGGCCGTCTCGAGATCGGTGGCGGGGCTCTTGTTGAGGATCGTCGCCACGTGTCCGAAGTTGATCGCGAGCTGGAGGACGTCGAGCTCGACCGGACTGAGGTTGCGCAGCGGCGACTGCAGCGGGTGGACGAGCAGCACGCGGGCGTCGAGATCGGGGAGCTTGTGGCGGAGGTTGTTGAGCTCGTCGATCTGACGGAGCCCCTCCATGAGGATCTCCGTCACCGAACAGTCGATCTCTCCGTCGATGGGTCGCTCGTCGTACGGCTCGAGCGAGAACGTCCCCGTCGTCCAGGTGAGGATCCGGTAGACGCTCTTGAGCGGCGGCACCTCTTCGAGGTCGTTGATCGACGCGAAGACGATGCTGCCCTTCCGCATCACGATCTTGCCGATGTCCTCGTCCGACTGCACGACGAGGATGCCGCTCTTCTTGCTCGTCCCGAGGAGCTGCAGCAGGTCGGGCAGGGGGATCTCGTCGATCGCCCCCGACATCGTCTTTCCGGGAGAGTTGCGCGTGTCGGTGTTCTGCCGGCGCATCGAGCCGTTGCTGGCGTCGCTGACCACCACCTTCAGGATGCTCGTCCCGATGAGGACGCGATCGCCCTCCTTGAGCATGGCGCGCTTGATCTTCTCGCCGTTGACGAAGGTGCCGTTCGTCGAGCCGAGGTCTTCGATCGTGATGTCGAGATCGCTGCACGCGATCCGCGCGTGGCGCCGCGAGACCATGTCCTCGACGAGGACCATGTCGAGGTCGCTCGAGCGGCCGATGATGATTTCCTTGTTCTCACCGAGCGGAAACTCGCCACCCTGGTACTTCCCCGAAATGAACCGCAGGGCGAGCTGGCTCAGGGGAACCCTGGGAGGTTGATGATCCATCGTGCGAGGGCGGCGCCGCGAAACGGTGCGGCATTCGGTGGCAAGGAGCTTTCAGGGGAGCGCGCATCCACGGATCGTGAGCGCGCGCTTGCGACGTACGGCAGTGCAGCGAGAGACCGAAGCGGAACGAGAGTAGTTTCTCCCTGTTGCCGTGGTCAAGTTGAGCGAAAAGCATCGCGCGGTCAGGGCGGGCGCGCCGAGGGTTCGCGCGGTCGCTATGGCTTCCTGCTCGGCCGAAAACCCGGCATCGTAGGGCCACCATGGACGTAGGCGACCCCCTCGGCATGCATCGGGTCCTGCCCGAAGCAGATGCCGCCCAGCCCCTCCCGCTTCCTCAAAGAGCGACCCGGCTCGACAACGATCCCGAAAAAGTGTTCGAGAGTGAGATCGTCGTCGACGTCGAGACCCTCAACATCGACGCCGCCAGCTTTCGGCAAATGGACGACGAGGCGAAGGGCGAGCTCGCCGGGATCGGCCGTATCGTCATGCGCACGGTCGAGCAGCGAGGCAAGCAGCACAACCCGGTCACGGGCTCGGGGGGCATGCTCCTCGGAAAGGTCCGCCGGGTGGGGGCCCTCGTCCGGGAGCGCGGGGTGGCCCCCGGCGACCGCGTCGCGACCTTGGCGTCCCTTTCGTTGACCCCGCTCAAGCTCGAGCGGGTCGTGGAGGTGCGGCCCGCCAGCGCGCAAGTGGACGTGGTCGGCACCGCCGTCATCTTCGCTACCGCCCCCTTCGCGAAGATGCCGAAGGACCTCCCCGAGCGCCTCGCTCTCGCCGCCCTCGACGTCGCCGGCGCCGCTCCGCAGGTGGCTCGCCTCGCGAAGCCCGGCCAGACGGTGGTCGTGCTCGGGGCGGGAGGAAAGAGCGGGCTCTTGTGCTGCGTCGAGGCGAGGAAGCGCGTCGGGCGCCAAGGAAAGGTCATCGGCCTCGAGAGCTATGCGCCCTTCGCCCAAGACCTGCTCGCCTTCGGGATCTGTGACGCCGTCATCGAGCACGACGCGCGCGACGCGGTCGGGGTTCGGGATCGGATCGCGGAGGTGACGCAGGAGGAGTGCGCCGACCTCACCATCTCGTGCGTGAACGTCCCCGGCTGCGAGATGGCCGCGATCTGCGCGACGAAGGACCGCGGCAAGGTCTACTTCTTCGCCATGAGCACCTCGTTCACCGCGTGCGCGCTCGGGGCCGAGGGCATCGGCGCGGACGTCGATCTCTACATCGGCAACGGGTACGCGGAAGGTCACGCGGACCACACCCTCGAGCTGCTTCGAAGCGACAACCGCCTCCGTAGCCTCTTCGATAAGCGCTACGGCTGAGAGCGGCTCCGGAGGCGATCAGTCGCAGCCGCGCGTGTCGAAGGTGCACGTCGGTGAGCAGGCGAGGGCTCCCGACGTGAACCCGAGCGCGACGCAGTCGGCGCCCGCGAGGTCGGGACCGTCGCACGCCTCACCGGGAGCCTTCTCGCCGTCCCCGCACCGAGAACAGGCGCTCGTGCGGATGGTGCAGTTGGAGTTGCAGGCGAGGACGCCGGAGCCGAGCCCCAGCGATCCGCAGGTGGCGCCTCCGAAATCGGCGGTGTCGCACGCCTCGACCCCGGGCTCGGCCGTCCCGTCGCCGCAGGTCGCACAGCCACCGGTGGAGAGGGCGCAGGTCGGATCGCACGCGAGGGTGCCCCCGCTCATCCCGAGGGCGAGGCAGGAGAGCCCGCCGAGGTCGGTTCCGTCGCACCGCTCCCCGGGATCGATCTCGTCATCCCCACAGCGGGTGCACCCCTGCGTCCGGATGGAGCACGCGACGCACTCGAGCTCGCCGGAGACGAACCCCATCGTCGCGCACGTCTCGGTGCCGAGCTCCGCGCCGTCGCACGTCTCGGGAGGGTCGATGGTGTCGTCTCCGCAGGTGTCGAGCTCGCACGCGCTCCGATCGAAGCTGCAATCGTCGTTGCATCCGAGGGGGCCTGCCGCGTAGCCGAGCGACGCGCACGAGGCGTCGCCCAGATCTTCTCCGTCGCAGCTCTCGCCCTCGTCGGCCACGCCGTCGCCGCATCGCGAGCAGCTCGCGAGCACGAGGTGACAGCTCGCGTCGCACGCGACGAAGCCGCTCACGTACCCGAGTCCTTCGCAGGTTGCGCCCGCGAGGTCGCTCCCGTCGCACGCCTCGCCGGCGTTGGCGAAACCATTCCCGCACCGCGAGCACGACGCGATGTCGAAGCCGCACGCGCTGGTGCAGGCGAGGGTGCCCGAGCCGAAGCCGAGGCTCCCGCACGACTGGCCGCCGAGCGCGTCGCCGTCGCACGCCTCCCCCGCCTCGACCACCCCATCGCCGCAGCGCGAGCACGCGGTGGTGTCGAGGGAGCAGTTCGCGTTGCACGAGAGAGCTCCCGACGCGAAGCCGAGGGAGGCGCAGCTGAGGCCGCGGAGATCAGCGCCTTCGCAGCGCTCGCCGGGGTCGAGCGTCCCGTTGCCGCACGTCGGAGGCGGCGCGCAGCCGCTCGGGTCGAAGTCGAGGCAGCCGTCGAGACAGCCGAGCCCGAGCGGATCGGGCGAGCCGGGGAGCACGTCTTGGCAGGTCGTTTCTTGGAGGTCGGCTCCATCACAAGCCTCCTGCGGGTCCGCGGCCCCATCCCCGCACGTGCCGGTGCAGGCGCCGGCGAAGATCGTGCACCGACCCGTGCAGATCAGGGCGCCGGACCCAAGCCCGAGCGACTCGCAGCTCGCGGACCCGAAATCCCCTCCATCACAGAGCTCGCCCTCGTCGCGCACGCCGTCGCCGCAGGTGCTCGGCCCGAACGCGCGTGCCGCCGCCCTCGCCCCCACCGCCTTGCGAGGCCCCGCCCGCGGCGCCCCCGGCGCAGGAGGCGTCGAAGCACCGCTCGGGAGGCGAGCACGACGACGCTCCCAACACCCAAGCGACCACCCCGAGCAAGCGGCGAAGATGCATCGGCGACGATATCGAGCCTACTGCATCGAGCCCTCGGGATCTCCAAACAGAGCAGCCAACCGAGTCAAGGGCAGCGAGCGTAGCGAGCGAAGCGAGAAAAGCGTTCGCTTGGCGAACGCTCTCTCGGGCCCGAGCGGCGAGCGGAAAAAGCGAGAGCCCCGTGACCTCTCGTCGAGGTCCGGGGCTCATCGACTCGGAGCAGACCGCGGCGCCTCGCGACGCCGCGGCTCACTCATCGCGCGCTATCAGTCGTAGATGCCCTTCATCGACGCGTCCGCCATGCGGAAGTCGTGGAGGCTCTGGCGGATGAACGCCGGGAGCGACTGGTAGTTGCGGAGCGCGACGCACGCACGGTTCGACGTGCAGGTCGGGGCACCGCCGCCGCCGAGACCGGAGACGCCCGGGTCGGCCTTGATGATCGGCTCGCCGTTGGCGATGGTCGGCTCGCACCACGAAGCGCTGCCGTCCGGCGCCGTGACCTCGGTGCACTCGTAAGCGTTGCGGAGCAGGTCGTTCGCGTACTCGAGGACGCGAGCGGCGACGCCACGCTGCACGGTGCGGCCGAAGATCTCCTCCGTGCCGTAGGTCTTCGCGATGTACGTGCGACCGTCAGGCAGGTGGAGCTCGATGCGGTTGTCGAAGCCCGGATCCGTGTCCGCGCCGATCTCCCAGAGGCCGAGCATGTCGATCCACTCGGTCTTGGCGTTCTCGGGCAGGTAGATGAGGGTCTGGGCGATGAGGAACTTCCACTCTTCCCAGCCGACCTGCGGCTCGAGGACGGTGGTGTTGTTCGGCGCCTGCGGGTTGAGCGCGTGGGGCGTCGAGTTGAGCGTCTGAGCGTTCACGTCGCAGACAGAGCCCGCGTCGCAGCCGTACTCGGAGCACACGATGCTGCCCTCGCTCGGGAAGCAGACCTCGGGGCTCGGCGTCCACCACGTCGTCCAACCGATACCCATGGAGGGGTACTTGTCGTCGTCGAGGATCGGCGTCGCGCGCGAGGAGGGGTTGCCCGGCGTGTTGGCGGCGATGCGAGCGCCCTTCAGGTAGTCCTCACCCGTGAGCATGTTCGCCAGGAAGCGGCGGTACCCATCCGGGAAGAGGTCGGCCATCGAGACGCTGCGGTAGCGCGGATCGACGAAGTCGATCAGCGAGTCCGAGATGAAGTTGTCGACCGACTCGGTCAAGAGGTACGGGGCGTACACCTTGTCGTAGTAGGAGCCGGCGTTCTGGGTGTAGTCGCGGTCGTACTCGCCGTTGTTGTCGGAGAGGCGGTTCTCGACGAGCTTGCCGCCGTAGGCGACCATCCCGAAGAGGCCCGTAGCGCCGTCGTACACGAAGAAGTCGGAGTCTTCCTCGGCCGGACCGGAGAAGCTCTGCGAGGAGCGCCAAACGCGATCCTGCGCGGTGAGACCCGTCGCACCGATGGGAGCCGTCCAGGCGTCCATCGCGAAGTGACCGCCGGCCTCGGGGCGCGCGAACTGACGGGTGAAGTGATCGAAGGCGATGCCGCCAGCGACGAGGTTGTCCTTGAAGAGGAGACCGGCGACCGCGGGCCAGATGTCGTCGAAGTCGTAGCCGAGCTCCGGGTAGATCGAGCGGAAGAAGTTCGCCTGGAGGCCCAAGCCCTTCGCCGCGTCGCGCATCTTCTCGTTGTACCGACCGAGGATACGCTCGGCCTGGGTACGGATGCTGAAGCTCGTCCGCTGCCTTCGGTAGTTGTCGAAGATGTGCCGAGTCTCTTGCTCCGTGATGAAGAAGTTGAAGAGCTCGTAGGGATCCGCGCCGTTGTCGTGACGGAAGACCGAGAGGTTCCCGGTGTCCGCCCAGCTGTCCGTCGCGAAGCCGTAGGGAACGCGGAGGCGACCGTAGGCGTCGACCGTGCGGCCCTGACCGTAGAACGTCGCGTCCCGAACCTCGTCCTTCGACGACGTGCTCGAGGCGACCGCCTCACGAAGCCGCTCGTACGGCATGTAATCGACCTGAGGCGACTTGCACCGCGTGTACGTGTCGCCCTTGCCGACGATGAGGCCGTCGACGAGCGGGTCCCACGTGCCGTAGGCCTCTTCGTTCCAGTTCTTCGGCTTGAAGCTGGTCGGGTCGACCGGCTTGCAGTCCGAGATCAGGTTCAGCTGCTCCTGGAGCGCGGTGTAGTGGAGGTCGTCGCCGCCCTTGTTGATGTACTGGTAGCCGACGATGCCGCCGAAGTTGTCGCTGATGTTGAGGATCGTGTTGCTGTTCTTGCCGGTCCGCACCACGAAGTCGTCGCCGGTGTGGACGGCCACGGTGTTGCCGTAGAAGATCCGCGCGGCCGCGAAGTCGTAGGTGCCGAGGCCGAGCATGTCCTGCCCGAGCTCGCCCGGGTAATCCATGACCGTCGACTGCTCCCACATCCAGATCAGGTTGTCCTTCTCGTTCTGGGTCGGCGGGTCGAAGTAGCGGGGACCGACGCAGTCCTCGCCGTCGGCGGAGGCGTCGTCGCACTGGGTCGTGAGGCTGCCGTCGTTCGTACGGAGCTGCCAGTACTGAGGACGGAAGCCGTACGCGAAGTACGAGCCGACGAAGTTGTGGCGCTCGCCGATCGAGTGCCCCATCTCGTGGATGATGACGCCGTACTGGTAGCGCTGCTTGATGTAGTTGCGGATCCGCTCGGCGTGAGCGAGCTGCTCGTCCTTCGAGGCGCTCGGGTTGAACGCGCCGAACTTCCGCTCCATCACGTCGGCCATCGAGGCCAGCGTGTTGGGGGTGGGGGACATCACCGAGTCGGCCTCGAGGATGCAGGCGCCGCGGGCCGCGATCGCGAGCTCGCGCGCCGTGCGCAGCTCACGTCGAACCGTCGGGTTGAGCCCGCGGAGGATCGAGGCGGAGGCGAGGGTCGGGCTCCCGAAGTTGCCCGCGGAGATGTCGCTCTGGGCCGCGTCGATCTCCTTCTGGTTGAAGCCGGCGAGCTGCATCATCGGCTCGTTGACGAGCGCAGCCTCGGTCGGCGTGTTCTGAGCGGCGAGGCGGCGGGCCTCGACGTAGGGCGCGTTGTGGCTCTTCACGGTCGGGTCGGCCTTGACCGACGCCATGAACTTCTTCGCCATCGTGCGAGCCTGCTTGACGACATCCGGACCCAGCTTGCGAGCCGCGTCCTGAGCGTCGACCGCGCTCGCGCGCTTGAAGTTGCGGCCGTCGACGGCAGCGAACTCACGGCTCTTCACCGTCGCGCGATCCATGGTGCTGAGGGCGCCTCGGCCACCGGAGGCCTCTGCGGCCCTGGCCCAGTCGCGAACGTAGACGCCGTCGGTGACGTCCTCGGTCTTCAGCTCGCCCTTGATGTATCGCATCATGTCGACGTGACCCTGGCTCGCCAGGTCGGTCACGTGCGACCAGATGTTGATGCTCGCGTGGATCTTCTCACCGGTCCGCGGGTCGTCCGCGTCGACCATGATGCCCCACGGCGACGGCGTCTGCGGCGTGCGGACGACGTTGATCTGGTGGTAGCGCAGATCGCCGATGCGGGCGTAGAAGCCGTTGTCGCACGCCTCGAGGATCCGGTCGTCGAGCTTGCTCGGGTCGTTGTAGCGAAGGTCCCACTGCGTCTCGCACTGCTCCGGCGTGATGTCCGAAGGAAGCACGGCGCGGGGGTCCTTCGCCTTCTGGTCGTCGCTCATGCGGCGCTGGAAGTCAGCGATGCACTGCGGCGAGTCCGAAGCGATGACCGGCGAGTGGCAGAGCGTGACCATCTCGTCCATCTTGGCGATGGAGATGACGCCGGCGCTGTAGCCACGAGCCTTGCCGATCTTGTCCGCTTGGTCGCTGCACGCGGAGACGCGGTCGGCGCTCCACGGGTCGCCCGAGACGTCGTCGGCCCATTTGCCAATGGCGGCGCGGCACTCGTCCACCTCGCGCGCGAGGTTGACGGCGTCCTCGTTCTCCTCTTGCTGCCCGAGGTAGACCGGGAACTTGCCGATGCACTTGGCCTGAGCAGACGCGGCGTCCGTGCCAGCCGCCGATTGGACGGCCATGCACTCGCCGTACTGCGAGAAGCGGACGGCGGTGCGCATGGCGACGTCCCACTCGTGGGTCGCCCACTCGGTGCCTTCGAAGTATCCCTGAGCGGAGTCCTTCGTGTAGTGCCACACGATCGGCTTCGGAGTGCGCTCTGCGTACGGCATCGTGCACTTCTGCTTGTACGGATCGCACTGCGAGCCCGCGCCGACGTCTTCACACTCGTCGGCCGTGCCGTTGCCGCTGATCTTGTAGGGATCGGACGTGGCCGACTCCCACGAGTTCAGCTTGTCGCCGAAGTCGCGGTTCGGGTCCATGCCCGGGGGCGTGGTCTCGGCGGTGTAGCAGGGGTGCTCGCACTGGCCGGGGAAGTCCGTGCTCGCGACCCAGCCGCTCGGGCAGCCGTCCGCCTCTTCCTTGTAGGCGTGCGACTTCTCCCAGATGTTGTAGCGCGACGCGAACCGGTGCCACTGATCGTCGACGATGCCGTAGTTGCGGGCATAGCCGAAGCGCTCGGTGGTGAACGGACCGATGGCGGTGAACTTCTTGCCGTACCAGTCCACCGGCTCGTAGTCGCTCGCCTCGACGCGCATGAACGAGAGGCGGAGCGTGAGCTCGACGGGGTTGCAGTTTCCGAACGGGTACGAGCCGCCGAGCACGTCGTTCGGCAGGTAGCACGCCGGGTAGCTGTTGATGCCCCAGCCGAAGCTCGACAGGTCGATCTGTCCGGGCGTCGCGAAGGCCTTGGTCGTGACGTCGAAGTAACCCTCGTTGAACGCGAAGTGGGGCGCGTCGGGGTGGTTCATGTCACTGACGTAGTAGGAGAGCGGCTCGTACGAGATGCCTCCGAACACGCCCATCTGGGAGAGCGTGTCGAAGTCGTAGGCGTCGGTGTTGAGGTTGCGCGACCAGTCGACGCGCATGTACTCGCGCTCGTTCCAAGCGCGGTCCGACGTGTTCTCGACGATGACGTTCGTCTCTTCGCCCGTCGTCGGGTTGTAGTCGCGACGAATGTCGAAGTGGCTCAGGATCGGGAACGCGTAGGCGACCTGGCCATCGTTGTCGGTGGCTCCGGTGCCGTGTTCGTCAGCGTTCTCGATGCGCTGATAAGCGATGCGCCCGACGAGAAGATCCTCCGTGACCTCCCATTTGATCACGGCAGGCGGCTGCGCGTAGGTCGACGTGAACAACCCATCCTGGGCTGCGCCGTAGCCGACGTCGGTGACGACGGCGCGCGCGTAGAACATCGGGTCGTCCGCGGTGTCGTCGAAATCTTCGCCGACGAAGAAAGACTTCGCCACGGCGTTTGGTTGTACCCGGTTGATGGGGTCGCGCTCCTCTGCGCATCCCCCGGCTCCACCGGCGGCTAGGGCGATTGCCCCTATCCATACCGCCCGCGTCCACATTCTCATCGGTTTCCTCCTTGCACTGCGTCGGCCCCACGAGCTGGATGCGCCGTTGGGCCCTAAGTCGAGTTCGGGACCGCCCCCCATCTGGCGGGCGAGCGGCCGGTTCGTTCGCCGCAGCAGCGAGCGCTGCGGCGGCCGGTCACTGCGAGCCCAGCCGACGGGCTGAGCGGTCATCATCAGCGCGAAGGGTTGCCTTCGCCGGGGTCACGAAACTTGGCCGGTGCTCGGTCCCCGTTAGAAAAGGAGACAGAGCGCTCGGACGACACGATAGGATCTGGTCTCTTGGTGCAGGTCCCGTGCCGTCGCCCGGGAATCCTCATAAGGCATCAAAAATTCTCCCGTTTCCTTCGTACGGGCCTCGGGTCGAGGCCGGCCGCCGAGGAGGCGGCCCGTCCGCGCCGTTAGCATCCTGACTTGGGTCGGTCACCCGATCGCCGCATCGTGGCCGGGGCTCCTACCACGGTGCCCACATCGAGGGAATGCCCTCGAAGTGGGGGATGAGCTGGTTTGAGGGGTGCCTCGCGAGACACCGATCGCTCGGTGACGGCGCGCATGAGGACGAGCCAGTCCGGACGACGCGCTCTCGACGCTCGCGATCGGATCGCTCACCTGGGAGGCCGGGCAGCGTGCTCATGCTCGGCATCACGCTCCGCGAAAACAAGAGCGGACGCGGCCACTGTGACACAAGAACATCCGCCTGTCGCGAGCGCGGCGCAGCGGACGTGATTTTTATCCGCGGTAGACGAAGCGCCACGCCAAGTAGGCCCCACCCGAGAGGACCACGAGCGCAACGAGGGCGAGCGTCATGAAGAGCTTGAGGCGGCTCTTCGGAGCGTCGTCGAGCGTCGGGCGGAGGGCCGAACGGGGCGCCCGCCCGCCTTCCGTCGAGCCTGTCTCTTCGGGGAGCAGGGCGTTTGCCGCGCGAGGCGGGGCCACCCCTGCGAGGTGCGCGTCGATGGCGGCGAGGAACGCCTCGCACGTCTCGAATCGATCGTCTCGGCTCTTCGCGCACGCGCGCGCCAAGACGTCGTCGATCCACGCGGGGACGTCGGGACGCTCCGGGCGGACCTCCGGCAGCGGCCCCTCCACGTGCAGGCGCATGATCTCGTAGCTGGAAGGCGCGTGAAAGGGGACGCGCCCCGTGAGCATTTCGAAGAGGACGATGCCGAGCGCGTAGACGTCGACTCTCCGATCGAGATCGCGCCGCCCCTGCACTTGCTCGGGCGACATGTACCAGAGAGAGCCGATCACGCCCTTGGTGTTGCCCTGGCCCACGCGCGCTTGATCCGCGGGCTTCGCGATCCCGAAGTCGGTGACCTTGGCCACGCCGTCCTTCTGTCGAACGAGCACGTTCGCGGGCTTGAGGTCGCGGTGGATGATCCCTTCTCGATGGGCGGCGGCGACGCCCTGGAGCACCTGCCGAAAGATGTCGAGCGCGCTCTTGAACGACATCGCGCGGCCCTGATCCCGGTAGCGCTTGATCGTCTTGTCGAGGCTGTCGCCTTGGATGTACTGCATCACGAGCCACAGCCCGGACGCGTCGTGCACGATCGCGTTCAGGTGCACGACGTTCGGATGGTCGATGCGCGCGAGCGTGCGTCCCTCGTTTCGCGTGCGGGTGAGCACGTCCTTGCGGTGAGCGAGCTCCGGCCGGACCGACTTGAGGACGACCTCGACGCCCGTGTGCGCGTCCTCCGCGAGGTACACGATGCCCATCCCCCCCTGGCCGAGGACGCGGACGATCGCGTACTTGTTGTCGACGACGGTGCCCTTGGGCAGGGGAGGGAGGGTGCCGGCCGCACTCTCCGGCTCCGCGTCGGCCGCTTGCATCGCCTCGCTCACGGGGCCGCTCGAAGGCTCTGTCTTCCGATCGGCTCCGCTCGCCTCTTGCTCGCCGAGCGGGAGCGCGTCTCGCGCGGTGATCGCCGCCTCGGGCACGGGTGGCTCGTCGAGCTTGGTGCCGCACGCGGGGCACCAAGCCGCTTCCACCGGGACCATCTCGCCGCAGTGCCCGCAGAGCTTCTGCGGTGGGTTCGGCGCCGGCCCCGTCATGGCGGAACGGTCCCGCGCGCGCTCAGGTCCAGTGGCCGGCTCGGAGCGCGGCGGAGTCGATGGTCTTGATGCGAGGGGCGAGCGCCTCTCGGAACGTGCGCTCGTCGTCGTCGTCCAGCACCGCCTCGCCGAACCCGGACGCGACCTCCATGGCGGTGGCGAGGATGCGCAGGAACTGTTGGAGGCTCGACGCGCAGAGCGTCGGCTTCAGGGTGTCCGTCCCCGTCATCGCGGTGAAGACGGGGCAGTCGCCCTCGGCATCGAGCTTGGAGATGTCGAGGAAGTATGGGTCCCCGAGCAGCGCCGACCGGGCGATGATGAGCCACGACTTGCGCCAGTTCGCCCCTGCGAGCTGAGCGCCGCGGTCGCTCGGGGGAGCCGCGTCCGGCGGAGGCGGAACGGCATAGCCGATCTGCTCGTCGTAGAGCTTGGCCGCCGGGACGAACCGCACGCGCTCCACCGGCGTCACCGTCTCGACGTCGAGAGGGTCCGCGGCCGCGAGGAACGAACGAAACCTCGCAGGGAACTTGAGCGCCTTGCGGATCCGTTCGATCTCGGCCGGCTCCGCCTTTCCGAATTGCACCGGGATCTTTCGCTGGTCGAAGGCGCTCTTGAGCGCGCTGACCGCCTCGGCAAGATCACTGTCCACCGAAGAAATCCTCGTAGTCGTAGTCCGTGACAGCGCTCTCTTCGCAACCCAGCACGCTCGGATGCTCCCAAGCTCGAGGGCGCGAGAGAGGTATGGGCTCGCGAGAGCCCTCTGACGCCTTACTGCTTTTTTGCGCCGGCGGGATCAACTTTGTTCCGCCAGCCAGGTTCGCGCCGGGAGCACGGTCAGCGGCGACGCTTCTTTCGACGCGGGTTGTGGTGCTCCACGAGGGCGAGATAGTCGATCTCGGGCTGGGCCCCGGCCGCCGGCGGACCGCTCTCGAGGCGAGGGGCCGCGTCGATGGCCTCGAGCATGGCGACGAGCTCGCTCGCCGCCGGCGAGCGGCCGGTCGCGACGAGGCGCTCCACCGCCACCGCGAGCTCTCGCGTCCGCGTCCCGCGGACGTGACCCCGCCTCGCCAGGTCGAGGTAGCTCCGCGCGAGCGCGGTCCGCTCGAAATTGTGGACGACGACGAGGTCGGTCGCGATCGCGAGCACCGACTCCGCGGGGAGCCGGCCGTCCTCGAACAGGACCAGCGACGCCTGGAGGTAGTTGTAGAAGGGGACGACCCGCGGCCCGAAGACGGAGAAATCCGAAGGGGCGGATTGGCGCTCGAGGTGGATGAGGACGCGCTGCACGACCTCACCCTTCTCGATGTACTTCGACAAGCGCACGGCGTCGCGGACCGAGTCCTCGTAGGCCCCACCGCGGCCGAGGATCTCTTGGAGGAGCGCCTCTTGCACGATCCCCCGGCAGACATCCGCGTAGAGGCAGTAGACGAACGCGTCCGCCTCCGCGTCGTCGCCGAGGAGCACCTCCCGGACGAGCGCGCCCTCGACGGCGCGCTGGCTCGCGAGCTCGCACCGACCGAGCAGGAGCGCCGGCAGCTTGTAGCCGAGCTGCCCTCGGATGGCGCGAAACCGCATCCGCATCAGGTTCTGGAGGTTGGGCTTCAGGGTGAGCGACGCGTACCGGACGCCGTCCAAGCGCAGCTTCTCGACGATGCGCGAACGGAGCTGCTCCGGGCTGCCGCTGAGGATGTGGGTCTCCACGCCCGCTCGCCCGAGCTCGCGGAGCAGGGCGGCCGCGCCGGGGACGGTTCGCTTCTGATCCGGGCGCTCGAACGCGGTTCGAACGATATCGCGCAGCGTATCGAAGTCCGTACGCAGGTACGTCTTGTCGAGATCCCACCGGGCGACGAAGCGCGGCGCCGTCATGCGTCGCGCAGGTTACCAGCCTCTGCGCCCGGTACGCACAAAGCGTCCGAGCTTCGCGCTCAGGCAGACTCGACCCGAAGCCGTCGCACGGGGTCCAGCGCCTCGATCGCGTCGATCACGCGCATCGCGCCGACCGCCTCCGGGATGCGCAGCTCCAACGTCAGCTCGATCCGGCGCTTTTCGTCGAGGCGCCGCTCGTAGTGGAGATCGCTGATCCCCACGCCGAGGGCTCCGATCGACTCGCGGAGGGCGGCCGTGCTCGCGCTCGCCTCGAGCACGACCGAGACGCGCCGCACGAGGACGTGGTCGTCCTTGTCCTCGAAGCGCCGCATCAAGGTCAGGGCCGAGACTCCGAGCAGCGTCACCGCCCCGCCGACGACGAACATGCCGCTGCCGGCGCAGAGCCCGAGGGCGGTGACCAGCCACAGCCCGGCCGCCGTCGTCAGCCCTTGCACCGAGACGCCCGATCGCAAGATCGCACCACCGGCGAGGAACCCGATGCCCGACACCACCGACGCGGCGATCCGCGAGGCGTCCACCTCGACGAGCTCACCCTCGCGGAAGCGCTGGAAGTAGACGAGCTGAGAGGAGACGACCATGAACGTCGCCGCCGTCATCGCCACGAGCGTGTGGGTTCGGAGGCCGACCGGACGTTTGTGGCGATCGCGCTCGTAGCCGATCACCGCGCCCATCGCTGCGCCCGCGGCGACGCGGACGATCATCTCCCAAGCCGGCAACACCATGGCGCACCCCCGTGTCGCGAGAGCGACAAGAGAAAGCGAGCGAAACGCTCCGTGTGATCTGCGAGCGCGAAGCGGCGCTCGGCAGACCGCCGAACTTGCCAGACCTGCGCGGCCGCGCAAGGAGAAATTCTTCTCTCAGTTCGCCATCGCCCACTCGCGGCGGGCGTGCTCGAGCGAGTCGACCAGATCGACGAGGAGCTCCTCCTTCGCGAGGTGGATCGCCTCGCGGAGGTAGCGCCGCGCCTCCTCGGGTCGAGCGCGCTCCTTCGCCGTGAACGCGAGCGCGCCGAGCACCTGCACGCGATCGGGCCCCGTCGGGCCGGCCAGATCGAGCGCCTCGAGGAGCACGCCGTTGGCGTCGGCGTAGTTGCCCGCGCGCGCGAGGGCCTCCCCGAGCTTGCGGCTGAAGATGAGGACGGCCCGCACCGGATCGTCGATGTCACCGCGGAACAGCTCCCGCCGCGCGAGATCGAGGGCGCGCCTCAGGGCGATCACGCACCCATTGAGATCGCCGCGGGCGGCGGCGCGGTTCGCGATCGTCTCGAGGAGCATGAGGGCCTCGAAGGAGTTCTGCGCGTGGTAGGTGTGCAGCGCGAGGACCTCGAGCGGCAAATCGCGGGTGTGGCGGTCTTCCTCGTCGGCCGCGCTCTCGTGCAGCTCGCGCTTCACGCCCGCGGGGATGGTGGCGAGCACCACGTCGCGAATGAGCGGGTGCGAGCAGCTGATGCGCTTGTCCTCCACCTCGATCATCCCTGCGCTGCGGAGCTCGTCGATGCCGGCGTCGGGGTCCGCCACTTGGACCGTCGCGAGGAGCTGCCCCGGATCGGTCGCGTCGCCGAGGACGGCGACCGATTGCAGGATGCGGCGTGCGTCGGACTGAAGCCGCTCGAGCCGCTGGGCGATGAGATCCCCGAGGCGCGCGGCGGGAGCCTTTCCGCCCTCGAGCGTGAAGCGCACGAGCTGCTCGACGTACATCGGCGAGACCGTCTTGTCGTCGGAGGTCGGCCCGCTCCCGTTCGGGGCGATCCCCTTCGCGAGCGATTGGGCGACGGCGAGGGGCAGCCCTCCCAGCACCCGCTCCGGCCCGCCCCAGCCGGGATCGAAGTCGGGCGGGTGGGTGCCGACGAGGAGCATGCCCACGAGCGGCGGCTCCTGGATGACGTCGACGAAGGCGTTGCCGCTCGCGCCGTCGATCGCGTGAAGGTCTTCGATCGCGAGGATCACGCGGTTCTTCTGGGCTGCCCTCGCGGCGCGCGCCATCGCCCAGCGCAGCGCCTCCGCGGCGATGAAGCGGCGATCGCTCAGCGAGAGCTCACCGGGATCCGTCTCCCAGGCGGGGGCGGGTGCCTCGGCCTTCGAGTTCGTCTTCGAGAAGATTTCCTCCAAGCCTCGACGCGCCTCGAGGGTCGCGCTGGTCCAATCCGTCGGCGTCCCGCCGTCGTGGGGCAGCCCCGCGAGCCCGATGATCGCCCGACGAAGCGCCCAATAGCCGACGTCGGCGGACCACGGATCCGGCCCCGTCTCCACGACGAAGTCCCCCGAGTCGGCCGCTTGCCGGAGGAACTGGCGGAGCATGCGCGTCTTGCCCACCCCGTGGTCGCCGACGATGCGCGCCGTCGTCACCCACGAGCCGACCTCGAAGCGGCAGAGGTCCATCCAGTCGAGATCCTCTTCGCGACCGGTGAAGGGCAGAGGCAGCCGCGGGATCTGCTTGAGGTCGCTCGTCGCGGTGACGCCGCTCTGGTGGTGAGGCGCCGAGACGCGCGTCCCGCAGTCGCCGCAGAACTTTTGGCCGAGCGGCACGACGGCGTTGCACGAGGTGCAGCGCGTCCCCTCTTCGACGGCGGTCCAGCCTGCTTCGCGCTCCTTCGAGCGCCCGATCATCGCCATCGTCTGCTTGAGGGCGGCCGCGAACTCGTCCGCGTTCTGATAGCGGTCGGCGGGGTTCTTGGAGAGGGCGCGCAGGCACACGTCCACGAGCGGCTTCGGGATGTTGCGCTCGGGGGCGATCCGCATCGGATCGGGCGGGGCCTGGGAGAGATGCATGAGCACGACCTGGGTCGGGCTCTCCGCCTCGAACGGCAGGCGGCCGGTGAGGAGCTGATAGAGGATGACGCCGCAGGCGTAGAGATCGCTCCGCGCGTCGATCGCGTCTCCGCGGCCCTGCTCCGGGGCCATGTAGTCGGGCGTCCCGCACACGAGCCCGGGGCTCGTGATGTTGGTGTTCATCTCGCGCATCTTCGCGAGCCCGAAGTCCACGACCTTCACGAAGTCGCCCCCCGAGCGCATCGGCTCGAGCACGATGTTCTCGGGCTTCAGGTCGCGATGGATGATGTCCAGGTGATGGGCTTCCGCGAGGGCGGCGAGGACCTGGCAGAGGATGTCGGCGATGCGCGGGAACTCGAGCAGCCCGTCCTCGTAGGTGACGCGGGCGAGGTCGCGGCCGCGCAGGAACTCCATCACCAGGTAGAGCTGCCCGCCGTTGCGGCCGAAGTCGATCACCCCCACCGAGTTCGGGTGATTCAAGCGCGAGGCGGCGCGGGCCTCGGTGATGAAGCGCGCGGAGGCGTTCTCGTCACCGAGCAGGTGGGGGTGGACGATCTTCACCGCGACGGTGCGCCCGAGGACCTTCTGCTCGGCGCGATAGACGCGGCCCATGCCCCCGACGCCGACGAGCTCGAGGATCACGTACCCGCCCGGGAGCGTCGTCCCGATCAGCGGATCGTCGACGTGGCCGTGCACCTCTGCGATCGGGAAACCGCAGACCGGACAGAACTTGTGCGACGACTCGCATGCGTGCTCGCACTGCGGACACACGACTTCGGGCACAGGCGGAAGCTAGCACCCTTCGAACGCTGTGGTGATTGCAAAAGGGCCCCTCATCGCGCGGTGCCGGCGCGAAAGAGGGCGTCGATGGCGTCGGCTCCGAGCCCACCTTGGGCGAGAATCGTCCGGGTGTGCTCCCCCTGGCGGGGCGAGGGCCGGGGATGCGGCTCCGAATTCTGGCCCTTCTCGGCGGGCGGCCCGCTGACCGGCGTCCGGAGGGAGGGCGCGACCCCCTCCTTCTCCCTCCTCGTGTCCGCGAGGATGCCCCTCGCCGCGAGGTGGGGGTCGTCCGCGAGCTCGGCCGGGCTCAGCACCGGCTCCACCAAGAGGTCGTGGGCCTCGTTCAGCGCCACCCACTCCGCCAGCGTCTTCTTGGAGAACACGGACGCGACCCAGGCCTTGAGCTCGACCTGGTGCTCTCCGGGGAGGAGGTCTTGCATCGAGGGGCTTCGGTCGAACATCGCGCAGAAGGCGATCCAAAATTTCGGCTCGAGGGCGGCGAACGCGACGTATCGCTGGTCCTTGGTCGGATAGACCCCATACGGCGCGATCCCGCCCGTGAGCTGCTCGTTCCCCCGCTCGCCCGGAGCGCCGACGAGACCCGGGGCGAGGCTCGTCATCATGAAGGGCAGCGTGCCCTCGCTCATCGCGATGTCGAGGTGGGCCCCTTCCCCCGTTCGGTCGCGGTGCCTCAGCGCGGAGAGGATCGCGATGACGCTCCACATCCCGCCGCTGATGTCGGCGAGCTGAAAGCCGGGCACCTGCGGCGGGCCCGCGGCCGGGCCTTGGGCCCCGAGCAGCCCCGCCCGCGCCAGATAGTTCAGATCGTGGCCCGCCCGGTGCGCGAGCGGACCCGTCTGCCCGTATCCGGTGAGCGAGCAGATGACGAGGCGCGGGTGGTCCTTGCGGAGGGCGACCGGATCGAGCCCGAGCCGGCTCAAGACCCCAGGGCGGAACTGCTCGAAGAGCACGTCGTACGAGCCGAGGATCGCCCGCAGCGCCTCTTGCCCCTCTCGCTTCTTCAGGTCCAGCACCGCGCTGCGCTTGCCGCGGTTGAGCATCGTGAACGCGACGTTCTCCCCACCCACTTGGGGAGGCATGTGCCGCAAATAATCGCCCTGCCCGGGGTCCTCGATCTTGTCGACCGTCGCGCCGAGATCGGCCAGGACGAACGTGGCGAAGGGGCCCGGGAGGAGGCGCGTGAGATCGAGGACCCGGACGTCGGAGAGGGGGCGCTGGCTCGGCTCGGACATGGCGCGATCATAGTCGCGCCCGCTCGGCATCGTCGCCGTCGATCACCGGGTCACGGTGAGCCGATCGCGAGCGCCTTCCCTTCGGTGCTCTCCGCATCGTCGAAGAGCCCGTCCCCATCTTCGTCCCGATAGAGCGAGGCCGTCTTCCGAATGCTCTTCTCGAGCTGGGCGATGCGGCTCGGATCGCTGGATGCGTCGACGACGATGCGCGGCCCGCCGGGTCCGGACACCGCGGGATCGATCGCGACATCGTCGAGCCGGAGGGACGCGACGGCGTCGTCGATGTCGAACGCGATCACGAGCGCGCTCCCGTCGTCGAGCACGAACGGGGAGTCGCCCACGGGATCGAGGTGGAGCTTCAGCTTCTTGCCGACCGTCGCCACGAACGGGTTCCCGTCGCTCCTGCTCCCTTCGATCGACACCGTCGCGCCGGCGATCTCGGGCGGGGCGTCGGCCGCGGCGGGCTCGAGGTCCACGCTGAGGTGACAGTACGCGCCCGCCGCGAGATCCAGCGCGGGCGCCTCCTTCACCGGATCGTTCGCGACGAGATCTCCGAAGAGGCTCCCGCCGAAGCTCGAAGGGTCTGCGTCGGCGTTGCCGCCTCCGCAGGAGCCGTCTCCGCCGTGGAATCGCATCGTGCCGACCGAGACCCAGAAGTGCTCGACGACCGCTCCGCTCTCGAGTCGGATGGAGCTCGGCTTTTCCTTCGGCGCCGGGTGTTGGACCTTTCCGAGGTCCACCGTCATCCCGTTGCCGACGTCGGTGCCGCCGCGCGGCCCACACGACGCAGCGAAGGCGACCGCGGCGACGACGCCGAGGTGGCGGAACGACGGCAAGCGCATCGCCAGAGGATACCAGAGACACCCGCGGCTGCGCGCCCGCCGAATCGAACGTGATCCACGGCCCGGACCGTTGGCATATCCTCGGCGCACATGTCGAGCTCGGTGCCCAGCGTCTTCGAGTACCTCGACTACCGCGCCTTCATGCGCGATCTCTACGCGGCGAAGAAGACGGAGAGCGCGAAGTTCAGCTTCCGCTTCTTCGCCCGCAAGGCGGGCTTTTCGTCCTCCAACTTCCTGAAGCTGGTGATGGACGGAGATCGCAACCTGGGACCCACCGCGATCGAGCGCGTCGCGGCCGCGCTCAAGCTCGACAAGGACGAGGGCGCGTTCTTCGCCGATCTCGTGGCGATGAACCAGGCTCAGACCGTCAGCGAGCGCAACCGCGCCTTCGAGCGGGTCGCCGCCAATCGACGCTTCCGCGCCGCGCGCAAGCTCGATGGACCGCTCTTCGAATACCTCACGCGCTGGTACTACCCCGTCATTCGAGAGCTCGCCGCCCGCGAGGACTTCGTCGAAGATCCCGCCTGGATCGCCTCGCAGCTGCTGCCCGCGATCGAAGCGCGCGAGGCGAGGGCCGCCCTCAAGACGCTCGAGAAGCTCGGCCTCCTCGTGCGCGACGCGGAAGGGCGCCTCGTCCGCGGCGAAGCGAGCCTCACCACCGGCCACGAGGTGCGCCACGTCGTCGTCCCCGCGTACCACCTCCAGATGATCGAGCGCGCCGCCAAGGCCGTCGAGACCGTCGAGCCCGACCACCGCGACGTCAGCAGCCTCACCGTCTGCATCCGCGGCGCCACCCTCCCCGATCTCAAAGCCAAGATCCGCCGCTTCCGCGAAGAGATGCTCGACCGCTGCGACTCGGATCCCTCCCCCGAGCGTGTCTATCAGCTGTGCATCCAGCTCTTCCCCCTCTCCGTGGACAAGCCCGTCCCCGTCCGCGCTCAAGAGAAGCAAGGCCGGCGAAAGGCGTCCTGAGCTGGGGGTGGCCCTGCGACCACTTGCTACGAATTCAGTAGCAACAGCCCCCCCCTCAGCTCGAGCCCGGATCCCTCAACCTCAACCGGGGGGCTTCATCTGGCAGCAACCGGTGATGCAGTAGTACCCGAAGGCGCAGGGATCCTGGCCGGGGAGGCCGCAGGGCTGGATGCCGTCGGCGCATTGCGAGCTGCCGCCGCCGCCTCCTCCTCCTCCGGTACCGTCGCATCCCGGCTCTGGCTCGGGCTTGCCGATGCAGATCTCACACGGCTTGCAGTCGTTGGCGCACCCTGGGACCTGAATGCACGGATGACAGACGTCGGGGTTGTTGATCTCGGCCTGGGTGCAGACGGTGTCGCCGTCGGCGCCGACCGATCCGAGCCACACGAATTTGCCGCTGCCGGCGGGCAGCTCGCAGCAGCCGAAGCAGTCACAGCCGTTCGGGGTGAGCGGCCCGCAGTTGGCCAGGCAGGTGTCGCTCTGATTCGAGAGCGCCTCGTTGCAGTCGAGCGAGCTCGTCACCTGGGTCTGCGGGTCGTACTCGCATTGAGCGCCGTTGTTCGGCTCCGGGTAGTAGCCGGGGTCGACCTCGTGGGGGTCGCATCGGTGGTCCCAGTAGCAGTCGTCGTTGCCGGAGCCGCTGTTCGGATCCCAGTAGCAGTCCTGCTTGCACGGCGGGTTCGCTTGCCCGGGGATGCCGCCGAAGTAGCTGTCCTCGGTGTTGTCGCAGGGGCCGAGGCAGTCGGGATCGTCGCTGTCGACGAGCCCGTCGTTGTCGTTGTCGATGAGATCGCCGCACTCGTACGGCTGCGGGTGGTTCCCGCAGAGCGCGATCTGCATGGGCGGCGAGCCGCCCTGATTGGCCCCGCCGTTGGCGCCCCCACCGGTGGCGCCCCCGCCGGTGACGCCCCCACCGATCGCTCCTCCGCCGGTGGCGCCTCCGCCCGCCCCCGCGCCCCCCGTCTCCGTGGAGGCTCCACTTCCCCCGGTTGCCCCAGAGCCCGTCGTCGAATCGTCTCCGCAGGCGAGCGGGAACGCGACCACGAGCGCCACGGTCACTGCAAGCTTCGTTCGGTGGACCATGGCGAGAGCGTAGGCCGCTCGGTCCAACGTCGTACGCGCGAGGCGCTCGCGCCTACGAGCATTCCGTGTTCTGCCAGAATGCGCGGCCACAAAACGAGAGCGGCGCCCGGCTCGCGCCGAACGCCGACCTCGATCGAAGCTTCGCTTCGGGTGCTTCCTACTGCAGCTGGAAGAGCTTCTTCAGCTTCATCGCGAGCATCTGGTTCCCGGCGACCTTGAGCTTGCCGGAGAAGAAGAGCTGCATGCCGTTCGCGTCGGGGTTCTCGTACAGCTTCTGGAAATCTTCCGACGAGACGGTGAGGGTGCAGTCGGCGCCGCCCGGGTTGCCCGCGCTCGCCTTGGGGCCGGAGGGGGTGAGGTCGATGAACCACTCCCCGCCGCCGTCGCCCGTGATGTTGAACTGGTACTTGGCGCCGATCTCTTTCGCGGCGGCCGCATTCTTGTCCAGCGCAGCGGGGATCTTCTCGTTGAACAGTTCCTTGATGTCGACAGCCATTCGCGCCTCCGAGCCCGGCGACGTATCCCCGAAACGCCCTTGCCGCAAGCTTCGTGTTAGAAGCGGTGCGTGTTTCGCAAAGTCCTGATCGCCAACCGAGGCGAGATCGCCGTCCGCATCACGCGCTCCCTCCACGAAATGGGGATCCGCGCCGTCGCCGTGTACTCGGACGCGGATCGGGCCGCGCTCCACGTGCGCGCGGCCGACGAGGCCTACCCGATCGGTCCCGCGCTCGCGCGCGAGAGCTACCTCAACATCGACCGCATCCTCGACGCCGCGAAGAAGGCGGGCGCAGAGGCGATCCACCCGGGCTACGGCTTCTTGAGCGAGAACTCCGATTTTCGCGAGGCGTGCGATCGCGCCGGTATCGCCTTCATCGGACCGCCGGCGAGCGCGATGCGGGTGATGGGATCGAAGACTTCGGCCCGCGCGAAGATGGCGGAGGCCGGCGTCCCCATCACCCCGGGAGGGAGCGCGAACACGGCGGAGGAGGCGCTCGCGACCGCCGCGCGCGTCGGCTACCCGGTCATGCTCAAGGCCTCGATGGGCGGCGGCGGCAAAGGGATGCGCCTCGTGCACACCCCCGAAGATCTGCCCCACGCCCTCGAGCGGGCGCAGAGCGAGGCGCTCCGCGCGTTCGGCAACGGCACCGTCTACATCGAGAAGGCGATCGTCCGTCCTCGCCACGTCGAGATCCAGGTCCTCGGCGATCGCGAAGGGAACATGGTCCACCTGTACGAGCGCGACTGCTCGATCCAGCGACGCCATCAGAAGGTCGTCGAGGAGACGCCGTGTCCGGTCGCGACCCCGGAGCTCATCGCCAAGATGGGCGAGGTCGCGGTGAAGGGCGCGCTCGCGGTCGGCTATTTCTCGGCCGGCACGTTCGAGTTCCTCTTGGGCCAGGACGGCTCCTTCTACTTCCTCGAGATGAACACGCGCCTCCAGGTCGAGCACCCGATCACGGAGTGGATCACGGGGTTCGACCTCGTGAGCGAGATGGTGCGGATCGCGGCGGGGGAGGCGCGCGGCTACAAGCAGTCGGACATTCATCGACGCGGCGCGGCCCTCGAGTGCCGCGTCTACGCCGAGGATCCGCAGTCCGGCTTCCTGCCCAGCCCGGGAAAGATCGTCGCCCTTCGATCGCCCTCCGGGCCGTGGGTTCGGGACGACAGCGGCTACTACCCGGGCGCGGAGGTGCCCAGCGACTACGACCCTCAGATCGCGAAGCTGAGCGTCTGGGGCCCGAGCCGCGAGGTCGCCCTCGCGAGGATGCGGCGCGCGCTCGGCGAGTACGTCGTGACCGGGATTCGGACGAACCTCGCGTTCCACCAGAAGCTCCTCGTTCATCCGGAGTTCGTCGCCGGGAGGTACGACACCGGCTTCATCGAGCAGCACAAGGCGAACCTCCTCGGATACGCCGACGTGCCGGAAGAGGACGAGGCGGCGTTGGCGGCGGCGATCGCGCTGACCGTCCATCAGCAGTCCCGAGAGCCGCGCTTCGAGTCCCATCGACCGTCCGAGTCGATGGCGCCCTGGGTTCAGCAGCACCGCTCCCGCGTGCTCTCCCGCTGACGCGGCGCGACCGGCACCGGAAGCTTCGCCGGGCCCTTCCCTCGCGTCGGCGCGATGCTAGTCTGCAAAACGTCGCTCGGAGGATGGATGGCCGACGGCACGCGGACGGAAAAAGGCGCAGACGGGCAAGGGCGCGAGCGGGGCTCGGGCGCCGGGCTTGTCGTCGCCGGCTCGGCTGAGTCACCGCGCGGGGGCTGGATTGGCCGTCGTGTGTTTCCGCTCATCGACCATCGAGCGCGCGGAAAAGATGCTCCCCGGGGGGTTCATCCTCTCGCCATCGGCCTCGTGAGCGCGTTCTTCGTCGTCGCGCTGTTCGCGGTCGCGTTCGGAAAGAGCCTCGTCGTCCGGACGGTGCTGCCCATCGCGCTCGCGTGCGGCGCGGTCGTGGTTCTCGTGAGGCTCCGGCGCGCGCGGCCCGCCTTGCCCGAAGCCGACCGTCCGCCCGAGGGGCCGTCGAAGGAGCCGGGCGCGACGCCGACCGCGGCCGCGCCCGCGTCGTTGTCTCTCGTGCTCGGCGAGGGAGAGCTCCAGCTCGAGCGGACGCGGGGCGAGCGCGTCTCGCTCCCGACCGCGCTACCCATCGGAGGGCGCTTCGGGATCACCCTCGTCTCCAACCGCAAGCGGGATCGGCTGGTCGCGGCCATCACCTCGTACGAAGGCGCGTTCCTCTTCGCCACGAGCGTCTCCGCCGAGGAGCGACGCACCCTGACGGACTTGTTCGCCCGCTCGACGATCGTCGGCAGTGACGATCATGCCCTCGACGCGACCGCGCCCGATGGTGCTCCCGTCGAGCTTGCCCCGCGCGACTTTCGCGAGCTCGTCTCGTCGCTGCGCGATCGGGACGCCGCTTGCTTCGATCGCATCTTGCTGACGGACCAGAGCGGCGCCCCGGTGATCTTGGATGGCTCCGATCTCCAAGTCCGCGATCGTCACTTCGATCTTCGAAGGCCCCTCGAGTGGCGTTCCATCCTCTTCCAAGAGTCGTTCGGGACGGCGGTCACGCTCTACCAGGGCACCTGGATCCGTCAGGGGGCGAGCGAGTTCGTGCTCGTGTCGCGCTTGACCCCTTCGGTCTTCGAGGCGGGCGCCTCCGACGTCGAGCACGCCGGCATCCCCGAGCTCGACGTCATGGCGACGCGCGACCAGCGCCTGCTCCAAGCGACGGCCACCGAGCCGCCCCCCGTCGAGCAGCGGGTCGCGATGGATGGGCTCTTCGTGGTGCCGCTGCGAGCCGTGCTCGATCAGGCGCCGCGCGCGAGCGTACAGCCCGTGCGCGCGGGCCACCCCTGACGGGCCCCACTCAGGGCGCGGCGACGTCGGCGGCGGCGGCGCACTCGGCGTCGGTGGGGCACTCGCGCCCGCACGCGAGCACGCCTTTCCCGCATTCGACCACGTCCGCGGCGCTGCACTCGAGCGAGCAGTCCGCGCTCCCCGCGCAGCACACGAAGCAGCCGGTCGCGCAGGTCGCCCCGCACGTCGCGTTGCCGGTGCAGGAGAGCGCGCAGTCGTGGTCGCACGTGATGGCGCAGTCGGAGTTGCCGGTGCAGGCCCCTCCGCAGGAGTCGACGCACGCGACCGAGCAGTCGGAGCCCCCCGCGCAGTCCATCCCGCAGTTCCCCGCGCTCGAGCAGTCGACGTCGCACGTCGATTGTCCCTCGCAGGAGGTCGAGCAGTCGCCGAGCTGGCTGCAGTCGAGGGTGCACGATGACTTCGAGCCGCACCCGAGGTCGCAGGTGGCGCCGACGCAGTCGACGGTGCACGTGGCGCTGTCGGAGCAGGTCGCGTCGCAGCGGGCGTCCCCGGCCGGGCACGCGAGATCGCACTGATCCGCGAGACAGCTCAACGCGAGATCCTCCTCTGCGCCGCAGCCATGGAACATGCCGACCGCGAGCGCGCCCGCGAGCGCGCCGAGCGGGATCAGGTTTCGTCGTGTCATGCCGCGAGTACAGCGGATGCATGCTCGGGACGTCGACCACGGCCGGGGCGAGCCCGAAAGAGAGCGTGTTCCGCCAGAATGCGATGATGCGATCGTTGAGGCGCGTGCGCGGCCGTGGTTCGTTGCCGTCGTGGCGTCGAAGCCCCCCGCCCAGACCGATCGAACGAGCGGGCCCGAAGAGCGCGCCCTCACCGTCGCCGAGCTCGGGCGGCGGATGCGCGGGGCGATCGAGCGCGCCACCACCGGCGTCTCCGTCGAGGGAGAGGTGGGGTCGACGCGTCACGTGGATAGCGGACACACCTACTTCACGCTCCGCGACGAGCGCGAGGACGCCTCCGTGGACTGCGTGCTCTACCGCTCCGGCTCGGTGCGCGCCCGGCGTCTCGTCCAGGATGGCGCGCGCCTCGTCCTCACCGGGCAGGCGACCTTCTGGGTGCCGCGCGGTCGGGTCCAGCTCGTCGTGGAGGCGGCTCGGCCCGCGGGACGCGGCGCCCTCCTCGAGGCCCTTCGCGAGCTCACGGAGAAGCTGCGGCGCGAGGGCCTGTTCGCGCCCGAGCGCAAGCGACCGGTGCCGCGCGACCCGCGCGTGATCGGCCTCGTCACGAGCGCGCAGGGAGCCGCCCTCCACGACGTGATCAAGGTGGCCTTCGCCCGCGGCGGTGTGAGGCTCGTGGTCGCGCCGGCGCGGGTCCAGGGGGAGGGCGCGGCCGCGGAGATGGCCCGCTCCATCCGCAAGCTGGAGAAGCACCCGGAGGTCTCGGTGATCCTGCTCGCGCGAGGCGGTGGGTCTTCGGACGATCTCTCCGGTTTCAACGACGAGGCCCTCGTGCGCACGATGGCGGCGTGTCGTGTGCCCGTCGTGAGCGCGGTCGGTCACGAGGTGGACGTGACGCTCGCCGATCTCGTCGCCGACTTCCGCGCCGCCACACCCTCTCAGGCGGCGGAGCTGCTCGTGCCCGACATGCGCGCGCGTCGCCAGTCGCTCGGGCACCTCAAGCAGCGGCTCGGACGCTCGATGCGCCGCGTGTTCGACGAGAGACAGCAGCGGGTCGATGTCCTCCGGGCGGATCTCGAGGTGCTCGCGCGACGCTGGCTCGCGACCCGACGCGATCGGCTCTCGAGGCTCGAGCGGCGGGTCGGGGCGCGGCACCCCGCGTCCGTCCTCGCCGCCGCGCGCGCGGAGGTCGCAGGCCTCGAGGGGCGAATGGCGGCGGCGATCCGGGCGAGGGTCACCCAGGCCGAGCGGGCGCGCGTGCCCGAGGAGCGTCTCTTGGGGGCGATGGCGCGGAGGGCAGGGGAGGCGCGCGCGCTCCTCGCCGAGCTCGGGGCGAGCCTCCACGCCCTCTCGCCCCTCGCCGTGCTCTCGCGCGGCTACGCGATCGTGGAGCGCCGCGACACCGGCGCCATCGTGCGTGCGGTCTCCGACGTCGCCCCGCGCGACCGGATCTCCATCCGCGTGGAGGGGGGCCGGATCGCGGCCGTGGTCGACGAGCCTGCCTCCGAGGCGGAGCCGGATCGCTCCTCGTGACCGGGGCGCGGGCTCCGCGTGCGCGCGGCAGTCGACCGATCGGTCCGCGATGCTCTATCGTCGGGCGGCCTTGTCCCGCTCGCTCCTCGCATCGTTTGGCTCCTCGTCGCTCGTCCTCGCCGCGCTCCTGATCGCGTCCGGCGCCGGCGCGCTCGCGTCCGGTTGCAGCCCGGGGGCGGCGAAGGCGCCCCCGCGCCCCTCCGCTTCGGCCGCCCCGCTCGGACCGGCGATCGATCCGTGCGCCGAGGACAAGACGCCTCCTCCTCACCCCTACGACGGACCGCTGAAGAACGCCCGCTGCGAGCAGGAGATGTTCTCCACGATGGCCGGAATCGCCGACGACCTCGGGGTGAAGTGCGGCTACTGCCACGTGCCGAAGGCGAACAACCCGAAGAGCTTCGAGTACGAGCGGATGACGGAGCACAAGGAGGTCGCGCTGTGGATGAGCCACACCTTCATGAGCGGCCTCGCCCGCGCGGACGGGAAGCCGATGACATGTGGTGGGATTTGCCACGTCGACAAGAGCGGCAAGCCGGCCGCGAAGTTCCTCGGCGAGCCTCGTGACGTCTCGTACGCGGTGAACTGGATGACGACGGTGATGGTCAACCAGCTCCGAAAGCGCGATGGCAGCAAGCTCAAATGCAAGGACTGTCACTCCGCCGCGTGGGGAATGCCCGGCTTCCAAGCCAAGGTGATCGGCAAGACGGACCAGGTGCCCCACGGGCCCCAGACCGCGACGCCGGTGGCGAGCCCGCCCGGATCCGCCGCGCCGCTCCCCGCGCCCGCGCCGCCCTGATCGGTGACGGGGGGTTCTCGAGCGACACGCGCGCGTGTTAGGAACACGCGTGGCCACCGTCCCCGTCGACGCCGAGAAAGTCGCTCGCTGCCGAGCGCTTGCTGCCGACATCGCTCGCGATGTCCAGACCACGATCGACCTCCACACGACGGTGGGCGTGGAGCGCACGGTGGCCCGCGCATATGGCGTGGACGGAGCCGATCCCGAGGGCACCCCCGTCGCGAACACGCTCGTCGATCGGCTCCACGCGCGCGGGCTCGCCGGCTTCGGGGTCGCTGCGTTCCTCGGGCGCGAGCTCCTCCGGGGCAAGGCCGATATCCAGCAGGCGGGCGAGTCGCTCGCGTTCGGCGAAGGCCCGATCGAGCCGCTCGGCGAAGCGGACGACCGCGCCGCGATCCTCCGCGCCCTCGCGCCCCACACCGAAGCGGCTCTCGCCCGCATCGACCAGGCGCGGGCGAAACGCGACGCGCTGCGGACGTCGCTCGGCATCGGAGCGACCCCCCTGAAATACGTCATCGTCGCGACCGGCAACATCCACGACGACGCGACCCAGGCCAAGGCGGCCGCGTTCGCGGGCGCGGACATCGTCGCGGTGATCCGGGCGACCGCGCAGTCCCTCCTCGACTACGTGCCGGAGGGCCCCACGACGGAGGGCTTCGGAGGGACGTTCGCGACCCAAGAGAACTTCAAGATCATCCGCGCCGCGCTCGACGAGATCTCCGGCCAGATGGGCCGCTACGTCCAACAGACGAACTACTCGAGCGGCCTGTGCATGAGCGAGATCGCGTGGATGGCGGCGGTGGAGCGGCTCGACATGCTCCTCAACGACGCGATGTACGGGATCCTCTTCCGCGACATCAACATGGAGCGGACGTTCATCGACCAGTACTTCTCGCGCCGGATCATCGCGAGGAGCGGCATCGTCATCAACACCGGCGAGGACAACTACCTCACCACCGCCGACGCGGTGGAGCGCGCCCACACCGTGCTCTCCAGCCAGTTCATCAACGAGGCCTTCGCCTTGCGAGCGGGCCTCGTGCCGGAGCAGATGGGGCTCGGGCACGCGTACGAGATCGACCCCTGGCTCGAGAACAGCTTCCTCCTCGAGGTCGCGCAGGCCCAGCTCGTCCGCCAGATCTTCGATCGCCACCCGATCAAGTGGATGCCGCCCACGAAGCACAAGACGGGGGACATCTTCCACAGCCACGTGCACGACGCGATGTTCAACTTCGCGGGCGCGCTCACCGGCCAATCGATCGAGCTGCTCGGGATGTTCAGCGAGGCCATCCACACCCCGCTCCTGATGGACCGTTACCTCTCGATCAAGAGCGCCAAGTACATCTTCGGCGCCGTCCGTCACCTCGCCGAGGAGATCGAGTTCAAGCCCGATGGTCGCATCGCCGCGCGGGCCCGAGAGATCTTGGATCTGGCTCACGATCTGCTCGTGGACGTCCAGAAGGAGACGGTCTGGAAGGCGATCGAGCACGGCGTCTTCGCGGACGTGAAGAGGACGCGCACCGGCGGCAAGGGCCACGCCGGGGTCGTCCACCGCGAGCCCTCCTACACGAACCCGATCCTCGACGCCCTCGAGGGACGTGCGGAGGTGGCGCGATGACCGGTCGACTCTTGCTCGCGTACGGGGACCGTGAAGGAGACGGCATGGTCCAGCTCGCCTTCACCCTCGCGATCCTGCCCGGGGATCGCGCCCGCGAAGCGGCGAAGCGCTTCGCGGAGGCGCACGGCCTCAAGAATCCGCTCGTCGTCACGATGGAGCAGGCGAGCCTCGAGCACACCTACTTCGTGGTCTACGGCCGCTCCGTGCACGGCGTCGACGTGAGCGCGATCCACGTCGAGGAGCTCGGAGCGGAGGTGATGACCCGCGACGAGATCGAGAAGGCGGGGAAGGCCCTCGGCCGGAAGATCGTCGTCGTTGGCGCGTGCACCGGCAGCGACGCCCACACCGTCGGCATCGACGCGATCCTCAACTACAAGGGATTCCGAGGAGAGAAAGGCCTCGAGAGCTACAAGGCCTTCGACGCCCACAACATGGGCGCGCAGGTGGAGAACGAGGAGCTCTCGCATCGCGCCCGGGCCCTCGGGGCCGACGCGATCCTCGTCTCCCAAATCATCACCCAGCGCGACTGCCACAAAGAGAACGCGCGCGCCCTCGTCGAGCTGCTCGAGGCTCAGGGGTGGCGCGACCGGGTGATCCTCCTCCTCGGCGGGCCCCGCATCGACAACAAGCTCGCGCGCTCGCTCGGCTTCGACGCGGGCTTCGGCCCCGGCACGCTTCCGAACGAGGTCGCCGCGTACATCGTGGGCGAGGTCCAAAAGCGCGAGGCGCGCCCGGAGAAGGTGCTCCGCTGAGCGCTCAGCCGGCGAGGAGCTGATAGGCGGCGGTCACGCGCGCCAAGAGCTTCGTTCGCGCGGCGCGGTCGGTCTCGTCGGCGGCGCGATCCGGGTGCAGCTCGAGCACGCGCTGCTTGAATCGGGTGCGGAGGGTCGCGGGGTCGACCGGCGGCTCCAGGCCGAGGGCCCGGTACGCCTCTCGGCGCGCGTCCTCGGCGGAGGCCTCGCGCGGTCGGTTCCGGGGTCGGCCATGGAGGAACTCGGTGGGCGGGAGCGGGCGCGAGCTCCGCGCGGCCCGGATCCACGTCGGGGTCACGACGTCGGCGAAGAGCGCGGCGTGGAAGCGCACGCGCGCCTCCGGCAGCGCGTAGAGCGGCTCGAGGCGCTGGCGCGTCTGGCGCTCCAGGGTCGCCTCGATCGCCTCCGGATCGGCGCCGAGATCTCGGAGCAGCTCGCCGACGAGGCGCACGTCGCCGCGCCGCTGTCTCCGCACCGCCTCCGCGAGCTGCTCGCGATCGAGGTCCCCGCGCTCGCGCATCAGCTCGCCGAGGCGCGGCCCTTCGGACGCGACGGCGGTGGGCCGGCCGTCTTGGATGTGGATCGCGTGGCTCGCGCCCGCGCGCGAGAGCGCCGTCTCTTCGAGGACGAGGACCCCGTTCGCGCGGCCGCGATGGAGCGCGCCCAGGAGGTCGCCGAGGGACGTTCGCGAGAGCTGGCCGGCGAGGATCACGAACCCCTCCCGCGGCTGAGCTTGCGAAGACGCAAGGGAGGGGTCGGCGAACGAAGTGAGCCGGGGGTGGGCATCGACTTCGGCGTTACCAGAGGCGCCGCGGATGGGCCAAGCTCGACCATGGATCGTTCGAGACCCACCAGAATCCCGGGCCCTGCCGTCGAAACCGGTGCGCTTTCGCCGGAATTTTCGTGCTGGCTCGCGGTTCAAGGGTGGCTCGCCGTGTGCTTCATGCGCCCACATGGCCATGCGCGGCTCGGCTTCTCTCCTCTTCTTCCTGGGTCTCTCGACGGCCATCACGGTCGGCGCCTGCGCTCACAGCGATCCCATCGACGACGGGAGCAACGGGGAGCCCGACCCCAACGGGACCCAGAGCGACGAGTCTCCGATCTGCCTCTTGCACAACTGCAGCGAGGACGCGCACTGCGGCGGATGCACTGAGGGCCGCAACACGTGCCTCGTCGACGAGGGCCGATGCGTGGCCTGCGACGCGACGACGCAGACGGGATGTCCTGAAGGCGAGGTGTGCTCGAGCTGGGGGAACTGCGTCCCCGAGGGACTCGAGTGCCCGGCCGACGACCACGGCATCCCTCAGGTCGTGTGCGCGAGCAACGCCGACTGCGCCGCGTGCGACCCGATGCACCAGGTCTGCGACACCGCGAGCGCGGCTTGCGTCGCGTGCACGACGAGCGACACGAGCGCGTGTCAGTCGACCGACTCGTGCGTCGACGGGAGCTGCAACGCCGACTGCCCCGCGAGCTGCAACGACGACGGTGACTGCGCGAGCTGCGGCGGTCCCGGCGCGGAGGCGCACGCTTGCAACGCCCATCAGTGCGCAGAGTGCTCCGCGACCGTGCCGTGCAGCGGCGGCCTCGTGTGCACGCCGGAGGGGACGTGCGAGGGCAAGTGCGGCTCCGACGGCAACGGCGCCTGCTCGACCGACGCCGACTGCGACGGGTGCGGCGCCGAGGTGTCGAGCTGTAACAACGGGACGTGCGGCATCCAGGCGGGAGGGTGCTCGGACCTCGGCGCGGGATCGCTCGCGCTCCCGGAGCCGTGGAGCGACTACACGAACACGTGCTCCAACGACAACGACTGCGCCGGGGTGGGCGCGACCCTCAACATCGGCAAGGTCCTGCGCGACATCACCGGCATCGACGAGATCAACGACGCGAACATCACGTACGGCATGAACGTGTGCGCGGCCGTGAGCATCGGCGACACGTCGTGCGGCCTGTGCGTCCCGTGCCGCGAGGACTCGGACTGCGCGCCCATCGACGTGGACGAGGTCGCCTCCGACGCGTTCGGCCCGATCGGGAGCCTGGCCGCCGCGTTCCTCCTCGATCAGGTCTTCGGCCCGAACGACCACCAGGTGAACATGTACTGCCAGGGGGTCGCGGGCGGCTACGGCGTGTGCGCGCCTTGCCCGGGCGTCTTCTACGCGTGCGGCGTCGACGACCCCGGTGGCGGTGGTGGTGGCGGCGGCGGGAGCGGCACGTGCGATCACGCGGCGTGCGAGGTCGGCTCCGCGCTCGACGGGAGCTGCGACGCCTGCGCGGCGGACCTCTGCGCGGTGGACTCGTACTGCTGCGACACGGAGTGGGACGACGTCTGCGTGAGCGAGGTCGCCCAGTACTGCCCGGCCGAGGACTGCGGCGGCGGTGGCGGCGGCGGGACGCAGACCGGCAGCTGCCACGACGAGTGCACCGAGGGCGACGCGATGGACGTCGGGGCGTGCGGAGCCTGCGTCGACGCGATCTGCGACTACGACTCGTACTGCTGCGACACGACGTGGGACTCGTACTGCGTGGGCTACGTCGATCAGCTCTGCAGCCCCGGCTGCTGAGCGCTCTTCTCGAGGAGGCGAGTCAGCGCTGAGAACGTCGTGGCGTCCGTACCCGTGATGGGACTATACCCGCGCCTCGACATGAAACGCCTGCTCGTGACGAGCGCCCTTCCGTACGCGAACGGGCACATCCACATCGGCCACCTCCTCGAGTACATCGAGACGGATATCTGGGTCCGCGCCCAGCGCATGGCCGGCCGGCGCGTCGTCTATGTCTGCGCCGACGACGCGCACGGGACGGCGATCATGCTCCGCGCCCGCCAAGAGGGCCGCACCGAGGTCGAGATCATCGACGAGATGAACGCCGCCCATCAGAAGGACTTCGCCGCCTTCTCGATCGCGTTCGACCACTACGGGAGCACCCACTCGGAGGAGAACCGCGCCTTCGCGGGCGAGATCTGGCGCGCCTTCCGCGACCGGGGCCTCGTTCAGACGACGGAGATCGAGCAGCTCTTCGACCCGAAGGAGAAGCTCTTCCTCGCCGATCGGTTCGTGAAGGGCACGTGCCCCGTCTGCAAGACGCCGAATCAATACGGCGACAACTGCGACAAGTGCGGCTCGACCTACGCCGCCACCGAGCTCATCGATCCGAAGAGCACCCTCTCCGGCGACCCGCCCGTCCTCGCGCGCGCCCAACACCTCCTCGTGCAGATCGAGCCGGAGCACGCGTGGCTCACGGAGTGGACGCAGACGGAGGGCAAGCTCCCCCGCGAGATCGCCAACTACTTGAAGGGGTTCTTCCTCGCCAAGGCGGAGGCGGATGGCTCCCTCGCGCCGCTGAGGGATTGGGACGTCTCGCGGCCCGCCCCCTACTTCGGCTTCGAGATCCCGGACGCGTCCGGGCAGCACTTCTACGTCTGGTTCGACGCGCCCATCGGGTACATCGCCGCGACGGAGCAGTGGTGCAAGAAGACGGGGGAGGCGTTCGCCGATTGGTGGCGCTCCGGCGAGACGGAGATCGTCCACGTCATCGGCAAGGACATCGTGAAGTTCCACGCCCTCTTCTGGCCGGTGATGCTCAAGCTCGCGGGCTTCACGCTGCCGTCGCGGATCCAGGTCCACGGCTTCCTCACGGTGGACGGGGAGAAGATGTCCAAGTCGAAGGGCACCTTCATCCTCGCCTCGACCTTCGCGAAGCACCTCGATCCGGCGTGGCTCCGCTACTACTACGCGAGCAAGCTCGGCCCGTCGGTGGAGGATCTCGATCTCAACCTCGACGAGTTCGTGGCGCGGGTGAACGCGGAGCTCGTGAACAAGGTCGTGAACCTCGCGAGCCGCTCCGCGCGCTTCCTCGCGGAGACGGGCTTCGCCGAAGTGTATCCCGAAGATGGCGGGCTCTTCGCCGCGGGCGCGGCCGCCCACGACGACATCGTGGAGGCCTATCGCGGCTGGGATTTCGCGAAGGTCACCCGCATCGTCACCTCGCTCGCCGATCGGGCCAACGAGTTCGTCGATCGGGCCCAGCCCTGGGCCCTCGCGAAGCAGCCCGGCAAAGAGGGGGAGGTCCGCGCCGCCTCATCCATCGCGCTGAACCTGTACCGCCAGCTCGCCATCTACCTCGCCCCCATCGTCCCCAACATCGCGGAGGGAAGCGCTGCCCTCTTCGGATCCCCGATCGATCGGTTCGAGCTCGCGAAGACGCCGCTCGCGGGGACGCCGGTCGCGAAGTACCAACACCTGTCGAAGCGCATCGAGCCTCGTGAGGTCGCCGCCATGATCGAACAGAGCAAGCCCCCTGCCGCCGCCGAGCCGATTCAACCCGAGGCACCCGCGGGCGCGCCCGTCGACGACGGGGACGCGCTCGCGAAGGAGCCCCTCGCCCCCGTGTGCACCATCGACGACTTCACCAAGGTCGATCTCCGGGTCGCCCGCATCGTGAGCGCCGAGGTCGTCCCCGAGTCGAAGAAGCTCCTCAAGCTGCTCGTCTCCCTCGGCGGCGACGCGCGCCGGACCGTCTTCGCCGGGATCAAGGCGCACTACAAGCCGGAGGACTTGGTGGGCCGGCTCGTGATCATCTGCGCGAACCTCGCGCCTCGCCAGATGAAGCTCGGCAAGACGGAGGTCACGAGCGAGGGAATGGTCCTCGCCGCGGGTGGATCGGGGGAGGCGTTCGTGCTCAACCCCGACTCCGGGGCGAAGCCCGGCATGCGCGTGCACTGACGGAGGTCTCGGATGGGCGTCGTCGACGGCAAGGTCGTGATCGTCACCGGAGCCGGCCAGGGCATCGGCCGCGCCGAGGCGCTCCTCTTCGCACGCGAAGGCGCGAGCGTCGTCGTCAACGACATCGGCGTCTCGCGCGACGGCTCGAGCGGCGACGCCTCCATCGCGGAGGTGGTCGCGGCGGAGATCCGTGCGGGAGGAGGGAAGGCGGTCGCCTCGACCGACCCGGTCCACACCGCCGAGGGCGCGGCGAGCATCGTGAAGACGGCGGTCGACGCGTTCGGGCGGGTCGACGTGCTCGTCAATAACGCGGGGATCCTCCGCGACAAGACGCTCCTCAAGATGGACCTCGAGACCTTCCGCGCCGTGCTCGAGGTCCACCTCATGGGGACGTTCCTCTGCACCCAGGCCGCGGTTCGACAGATGCTCGCCCAGGACGCGGCCGCCGAGCCCCGCTCCCGAAATGGCGGTCGCATCGTGGACACGACGAGCGTGTCGGGCATGCTCGGCAACTTCGGCCAGGCGAACTACGCCGCCGCGAAGGCGGGCATCTACGGGCTCATGCGCACGAGCGCGATCGAGCTCCAGAAGCACCGCATCTTCGTGAACGCGATCGCCCCCATCGCCAAGACGCGGATGACCGAGGACTTGCCGATGTTCAGCAACGCGTCCTCTCTCACGCCCGAGCACGTCGCCCCCGCGGCGCTCTTCCTCGGGTCTCCCCTCGCCGCCGAGCGGACGGGCTTCGTGCTGGCGGTGAGCGGCGCTCAGATGTACGCGTTCAAAGTCGTTCAAACCGCCGGCAAGTTCAAGGAGGGCGATGTCCCCTGGACCGCGGAGGAAATCGCGGACAACTGGGACGCCATCGTGAAGCCGTAGCGAACTGTCGCGAGCGAGGCGCGGGCCCGCACGCAAAAACGAGCCTGTTCGTCGGCGCGCCGCGTTGCTGGACCCCGGATCGGGTGATAGCGTGGAGCAAGCTCGCTTTGCGAGCGGCGCGCCGTACTCCGCCCATGACCCGCGACGCTTCCATCCCGATCGCCCTCTGGGCTTGCGCGGCCATCGTGGTCCACGCGGTGGGCAGCGGCGGTGTCGTCGGGGTCACGGTCGTGCAGGAGAAAGTCGCGAGAGAGCGCGCGAGCATCCGGCACATGGTGAACGAGGTGCGCGACGAGTTCGACGTCGTCTACGCCGACCTCGAGAAGCCCGGCGAGCGAGACAAGCCGGACGAGGAGCCGACCGCCGAGAACCCCGTGCTCGATCTGCTCTCCCCCCTCGCGGATCTCATCCTCGAGCCGCTCTCCCTCGCCGAGCCGCCCAAGCCCAAGGAGCCGGAGGCGAAGAAGGAGGAGGCGAAGAAGGAAGAAGAGAAGAAAGAGGAGGAGAAGCCGGACCCCGAGGAGGAGAAGAAGCAGAAGGATCCGAAGCGCCCCGAGCTCCTCATGCTCAAGGACAAGCGGATCGCGATCCGGCAAGCGACCGAGAAGGACGAGCCCGACAATCCCAACGCTCCTCGCCTCGCCGAGAAGGCACGCACGGTGGAGGAGGAGACGGTCGCGCGCATCCGCTCTTCCGACACGGTGTCGAAGAACCCTTCGCCCGGCTCGAACCAGCGCGGGCCGACGAACGAAGAGGGCAACTCCGAGAAGACGAAGCAAGCCCAGGCCGAGGAGGCCCCGGGCGACCCGAAGCGAGCGCCGGGGGAGAAGGCCGAGGGGTCGCGAGACAATCGCCACACCGCGCCGAAGCCGCCCGTGCTCGCGTCGACGGATCGGAGCGGCGGGCCGGGCAAGCCGGGTTCGGCCTCACCGGGCGGTGTGGGGAAGGCTCAACCCCTGCAGCCATCGCCCGCGATCCCGGGTAGCGTCGGCGCGAGCCCCGCGTCTCCCGAGATCGTGGCCGGCAACGGCGAGTACTCCGAGGAGGTCCCGGAGGCTGCGCCCGGAGGCGTGGGGGTCGGATCCGTCCCCGGCGTCACGCGTCCGCCCGTTCCCGGGAGCCTCACCTCGGTCATCCCGAAAGTGCCATCCCTCGGGGCTTCCGGCGCCGCCGGGAAGATCAGCCTCAGCTGGCAGGGGTTCGTCAACGCCGTGAGCGAAGAGCAGCTCGAGAAGGAGCGCGCCGCCGCCGGGCAGAAGGTCCGCTCCGAGCACCGCGGGCGCTACGACACCAACAAGTTCGAGCGCTTCCTCCCCGACATCGAGAACTACGACCCGAGCGTGAAGATCGGGAACCAGACGGCGCTCAACGCCGCTCAGTCCGCGTTCGCCACCTATCTGTCCACGATCCACAACGCCATCCACCCGATCTTCGCGGACGAGTTCTTGGCTCTGCTCAACGGCCTCCCCAAGGGTCACGAGCTGAACGAGAGCCTCGTCACCCACGTCGAGATCATCTTGTCGAAGGACGAGGGGAAGGTCCTTCGTCGTGGGGTGACGAAGCAGAGCGGGAGCACCGTCTTCGACGCGGCCGCGCTCGACGCGATCGATCGTGCGTCGCCGTTCGGGGCCGCCCCGGACGCGATTGTCTCTGCGGACGGGAACGTCTATCTGCATTGGGAGTTCCACCGCGATCCGGTGGACGCGTGCTCGACGCGCAACGCCCATCCCTTCATCGTGAAAGATCCGAAGCCGATCAAGACGGTCCCCACGGTGCCCAAGCGCCCCAAGGCACGCGCTCCCAAGAAGGAAGGGGAGCCGGCCCCGACGAAGACGCGACCCAACCCTCCGCCCGCCGCCGACAAGCCCGGCCCGCGCCGTCGTCCCTGATCGATCCGCGCCACGCATGACTGCCTCCGGAGGGGTTGCCCAAGAGCGAGCTTCGAGCGTCGACGCGGTGGACGAACGCCCGTTGCTCGCCGCGCTCAGGCCGATCCCCGCCTTCGCCGCGTTCACGAGCTTGGTCGTCTTCGTAGCCTGGATCCTCGTGCCCGCGTCCCACGGCTGGATCGTCGGGATCAGCCGCGCCGTCGAGGTGGGGGACACGGTCGCGGAGGGGCTCACCCAAGCCCTCGCGCTCTTCTCGTTGTTCGCGGTCGCCGGCCTCGGGGTGCAGCTCACCGTTTCGCGGACGCCGATCCCCCTGCGCGTGGTGGGCGTCCTCCTCGCGATGGTGGTGGGGCTCGGTGCGGTCGTGAACGTCGGGATCGACAGGTTCCCCGGCCTCGTCATCCTCCACGCGATCGTCGGGAGCTGCGCGACCGTGCTGGCGATCGTGCTCGGCGCCGACGTGCTCCGTTGCCGGAGCCTCTCCGGCCTCGTCCCCGTGCTCATCGGGGTGGCCTCGCTGCTCCGCGGCTCGGGGGCCTTCCTCGCCGAGCGCGCGATGTCTCAGCAGCGCGACGTCGAGGCGATCCGCGTCTCGTTCGCGCGGGCTCAGACGCTCGCGACGGCGGCGGGCATCGTCGGCGTGCTCGCGTGCGCCGCCGCCGTCGGCTGGCTCGTTCGGATCGAAAAGCAGCGGGGGGCGATCATCGGAGCCGTCTCCGTGCTCGTCTCCTTGCTCTTCGCGTGGCGGGGGGCGGCCGAGGTGGACCCGGACGAGGCGGCGTGGAGCGTCCTCGTTCGCAGAATGGCGCAGGCGATGTGGACCCTCCCCGCCGGCCATCTCCCCGGCTTCCTCCGGACGTTCCTCGCCGTTTCGCCCGTCGTGTTCGGCGTCGCGCTCATCGCGATCGCGCCGAAGCGGCTCCGCATCACCGCGTCGTCCGTCGGGCTCGTCCTCCTCGCCGGCGTCTCGGCGGAGGTGCCGCTGCTCGCGCTGTCGCTCGTCGTCGGCGCCCTCGCGCTCGAGATCGACCGTCGTGACCCGTTCGGCGTCGGGGCGGCGCTGCGCGCGCCGAAGGCCGTGACTCGCGTCCGTCCGGTCGCCGGTCCCGCGCCCGTCGCCCCGGAGCCTGCGCCCGTCGCCCCGGAGCCTGCGCCCGTCGCCCCGGAGCCCGCGCCCGTCGCCCCGGAGCCCCCACCCTCCAAGCCACCCGAGCCGCCGACCACGAGCGGCGCGCTCCCGCCGCCCGAACGGACCGCCGAATCCTCGTGAGGGACAATCCTCCCTTCGGCGGCTTCCAGGCGCGCAAACTGCGGTTGTCGCGCCAATCTCTCTGATCTAGACCTCGCCTCGCGGGAGGGCGGCCCCTAAACACCACGCGCCCTCGAACCACGCAAGCAGCCACGACGACCCCATGATGCAGCCTGTCCGCGTGCTCGCCTCGCCTCGCTCGACGCTTCAAGTCCTGCGCGACGTCGTCGCCCTGACCAAGCCTCGGATCACGTTCATGGTCGTCCTCACGGCGGCCGGTGGATATTGGCTCGCGTGCCGGTTCTTCGGCCTCGATCCGCTCGCCAACCACGTCCGGCTCGTCGGCCTCCTCGCGGGCTCCGCGATCGTGGTCGGCGGCGCGAACGCGCTCAACATGTTCATCGAGCGCGACACGGACGCCCTGATGCGTCGCACGCGGACGCGGCCCTTGCCCGAAGGGCGGCTCTCTCCCGAGATCGCCCTCGCCACCGGGCTGCTGCTGCGTCGACGACGACCCCGGCGACGGCGCTGCTCGCGGCGGTCGCCCTCGTCACGTACGTCGTGGCCTACACCCCGCTGAAGCGTCGGACGCCGTTCGCCCTCCTGATCGGAGCGGTCCCGGGCGCGATTCCGCCGCTCATGGGATGGGCGGCGGCGCGGGGGTCGGTGGACGCGCCGGGCGTGATCCTCTTCTCGATCATGTTCTTGTGGCAGGTCCCCCACTTCCTCGCGATCGCCACGTTCCGGCGCGACGAGTACGCCAAGGCAGGGATGAAGGTCGGTCCTGTCGTCTACGGCGATCGCCTCACTCGCCATCACATCGTTCGCTACCTCGCCGCGCTCGTCATCACGAGCGTCTTCCTCGTTCCTTTCGGTGTCGGCGGCAGAGCGTACATGGTCGTCTCCCTCCTGCTCGGCGCGCTGTTCCTCGGCGTCGGTCTGATGGGCCTGCGCAAGGGGGCGGGGGACAAGTGGGCGCGCGGACTCTTTGCGACGTCGATGATCTACCTGACGGGTCTGTTCGCCGTGCTCACGCTCTCGGCGACGGGCTTGGTCTGACAGGCGCTCCGATGCGCGCGTTCTCCGCGGGCGTGGCCCTCGTCCTGAGCGGGGTCGCCCTGCTCGGCTGCGACGGCGCGTCCGCGCGCGCGAAGAGCAGCGGGCCGAACGGGGAGAGCTCGTCGCCGCTCTCGAGCGTGCGGGTAGAGGCGGCGAACGTCGACTTCGAGCTCCCCGACTTCGAGCTCGTCGATCAAGACAACAGACCGTTCAAGAAGGCGGACCTCGCCGGCAAGGCGTGGGTCGTGGATTTCGTCTTCACGACGTGCCCCTCCGTCTGTCCCGCCATGACGAAGAAGATGAGCGCCCTCGCCAAGGAGCTCTCGCCGAGAGCGGACGTCGGGCTCCTGACGATCACCGTCGACGCCGAGAACGACACCCCCGAGAAGATGAAGTCCTTCGCGGAGCAGAACGGAGGCCTCTCTCCGTCGTGGCGCCTGCTCACCGGAGAGCCTCAGAAGGTCGACACCCTCATCCAAAAGGGCTTCCTTTCCGGGATTCGCAGGGGCACCGACAAGCTCGACATCGCTCACTCCGAGCGCTTCGTCCTCGTCGACACCCGCGCCCACGTGCGCGGGCTCTACTCCACGGACGAGGCCGGGCTGGCGGAGCTGAAGAAGGCGATCGATCGGGCGCTCAGCTCACGTTGAGGCGCTTCATCATCTTCTGAAGCCCGAACCGGCTGAGCCCGAGGAGCTTGGCCGCTCGCGATTGGTTGTGGCCCGTCCTCGCGAGGGCCTCGCGGACGAGCTCGGTCTCGAGGTCGGCCACCCGACGGCGGACGTCGAGCGACAGGTCCGCCTTCGCCTGCTCGTCCCAAGGCGCGACGTGCTCGCGATCGATCACGTCCGCGAGCACGAGGGCCCGGCGCACGACGTTCTCGAGCTGCCGGACGTTGCCCGGCCACGGCCCCGACTCGAGCACATCCATCGCGCGCTTGGTGATCTTCACCCGCCTTCGGTGGGTGTGCTTCTCGATGAAATGGGCGACGAGGGGGGCGATGTCTTCGCGGCGGTCCCGGAGGGGAGGCACCGCGAGGGTCACGACGTTCAGCCGGTAGTAGAGATCCTCTCGAAAGGTCTTCTGGTCCACCATCTGGGCGAGCGGTCGGTTCGTCGCCGCGATGACGCGCACGTCGACGCTGCGGGTCGCGTTGGTGCCGAGGGGTCGGACGATCCCGTCCTCGAGGATGCGGAGCAGCTTCGTCTGCATCGCGGGCCCCATCTCCCCGATCTCGTCGAGGAACAGGGTGCCGCCGTCGGCGGCTTCGAAGAGGCCGACCCGCGTCCGGTCCGCGCCCGTGAACGCTCCGCGCACGTGGCCGAACAACGCCGACTCGAGGAGCGGCTCCGGGATGGCGCAGTTCTCGGACACGAACGCCCGCGCCGCGCGCGCCTCGCGGCGTGGACAGCGCGCGCGAAGGCCTCCTTCCCGTCCCGACTCCCCCGTGATCAGGAGCGGCACGTCGCTCGCGGCGACGCGCTCCGCCACTCGGACCGTCCGCTGCATCGCCGCGCTCGCCCCTACCAGGGCGGCGAACCCCAGCCGCTCGCTCGCCGGCTTCGCGGTGGTGATCGCCTCGAGCTTCGCTTCCCGATCGGCGACGAGGGCCTCGAGCCTTCTCGTCCGCGTCTCGCGCGCGCGGCGAGCCGTTTGAGCCGCGCCTCGTCCATCGCCCGCGCCACCATCGTCGCGGCGAGGGTCGCGACGGTCCGAACCCAGGCTAGCTCGCGCTCTCCGAAGGCGCCCCGCCTGACGCGGTCGTCGAGGTAGACGACCCCGACGACCTCGGCCCGCGCGATGAGGGGCACCGCGAGCACGCTCCGGAGCGAGAGCGCGTGCGCGCTCTGGTGGATCCGAGGCAGCTCTCCCGCCGCGTCGACCGCGACGACGGGCTCGCGGCGCTCGAGGGCGAGCTTCGCGAGCGACATCGAGAGGTCGAGCTGCGGGCCGGTCAAGTCCCGCTGAGCGAGGTTGCGCGCGCCGCGAGGGACGAGCGCGCCGTCGGGGGCGCGCAGCAGCATGAGCCCGCGCTCGACGCCTGTCCAAGTCACGAGCGCGTCGAGGATGGTGCGCGAGAGATCGCGCAGGCTGCGGTCCTCTCCGAGCGATCGCACGAGCTGCTCGAGCCGGTGGCCCTTGTCACCGTCGGCCGAGTCCTCGCCGAGGGGCCGCTCCGCGGCCGCGATGCGCATCCAGTCGAGGTGCTCGACGTCCGCCCCGAGCGCGGGTCCGACACGCGCGCGCAGGACGCGAGCGCAGGCCCTCAGCTCGCTCGCGAGGCGAAGCGCGGCCTCCCCGCGGCCGAGGTCGCGCGCCGCGAGGAGGGCGGCGGCGAGCAGGGGGCCCTTCGATCCGATCGGCCCGGGGCTGCTCGCGAGCCCGACGGCGGCGGTCACGAGCGCGTCGAGACGCTCGCTGCTGCGACTCGAGCCGCGCGACGCTTGCCTGAGCCGCTCCGCGATCCATTCCATCCTCGCGGCGGACTGGACCTCGGAGCCGAGCGCCCGCAGGTCGAGCTCCATCGACCTCTCGGAGAGGTCCACTCCATGTCGCAGGGCCCGGGAGGCGGCGCGCAGCGCGTCGCTCGGGTCCGAGAGGAGGCCCTTCGCGGCGAGCGCGTGGTCGCGGCCCTCCGCGCCTCCGAGGGCAGACGCATCGGCGACGACGCACGCCGCGAATCCGCGGGCTCGAAGGTCCGCGGCGCGAGAGGCGAGCTCCATCGCGCGCTTGGCGAGATCGACCGGCTCCAGCGATCGCCCGGCCGTCGCGTACGCCGCGGCGGCGTTCAAGGTCGCGCGGGCGGCGCGCGGACCCATCCCCAGGAAGTCCCACGCGGCCGCGGCGCGCTCGCTCGCGGCCGCCGCCTCCGAGAGATATCCGACGTCCACACCGGTCGCGCCCACCCCGGTCAGATAGGTCGCCTCTTCGAGGAGCGCGGACGCCGCGACGGCATGGGCGACCGCAGCGCCATACGCGCGGTAGGCCGCCTCGGGGTCGTGGGGGGCGAGCACGTATCCCCGCGCCCCTTCCAGTCGCGCTCGCTGCTCCTCGTCTTTCGGAAGCGCCTGCGCGGAGTCCAGCGTCGAGATCGCCTCGTCGAAGCGCCCGAGGTGGGCCAGGGCGAGGGCGCGGCCCTCGAGCGCGAGAGGCGTCGAGCGCGCCTGCAGCCTCGCGATCGCGGCCTCGGGGTCTCCTCGGTCCAGCGCCAATCGAGCGAGGCAGGCGTCGGCGACCTCGGCGCGCCCGGGGTCGATCTCGAGGGCTCGCTCTGCGAGCGCGCGCGCTCGTGCGGCGTCGCCGGCGCGGCGATGGATCTCCGCGGCCGCGCCGAGCCAGGTCGGGTCGGCGGTCGGTGACAGGCGCGCCGAAAGGGCGAGCGCTCTTCCGGTGTCCCCTCGCCGGCGGAGCGCTTGCGCCGCCGCCGCGACGAGGGAGAGGGGGGTGTCGCCACGCTCCTCCACGAACGCGATCGCGCCCTCGCTCGGAGGCGTTCGCGTGAGCGCGAGCGCGACGGCCACGAGCCGGTCGGGCTCGGGCAGAGATCCCAGATCGTCAGGCTCCCCGCGTGGCGATCGTGCGGCGGTGCTGCCGGCGAGCGCCTCTTCGAAGGCCTTGATCGTCCAAGCGTGGGACGGCACCTGCTGGAGGGCGAGGAGCGCCCGCTCGATGCGGTCCTCGCCTTCGGCGGCGAGGCGAAACAGAGGCCAGTGGAGCGCCCCCGCTCCCGCGACACGGACGAGCCAGGTCTCGAGTCGCTTCGTTTCGCGCGGTGGCAACCCCGACTCCTGGGGGGATCCTCCGTGTATGGCGGCGAGCTGGCGCCCGAACGGGCACGCCTCCGCGAGCAACGACGCGGTCCCCCGCGCGGGCCGTGACCGCGTCGCGAGCGCCTCCGGCCGGAGCGCCACGTAGGCGTTGCGCGCGGTGAGGAGGGCCGCCTCCTCCGCGCGCCCCGGCCGCGTGCTCGATCCGAGTCGATCACGGACCCACGCGGCGCGCGGGCGCGCCTCCGGGTTCGGCACGAGGAGGGCCGCGCAGACGTCGGCGAAGGGCGGGGGGAGCACGGCCTTCCGGGCCGCCCGCCCGAGGAGATCCGATGTCCGGAGCGAGGGCTCCGCGAGCTCCGCCGCGAGCAGGCCCAGCGCCGCGAGATCCCGCGCGCGCGCGTCGGAGAGATCGGCGTCGCCGAGCAGGAGATAGCGCGGCGTCCCTCCCCGAACCGCGCGATCATCGACCTCGGCGGAGAGGCCGAGATCGATCAGGCTCGCTTGACCGGCGTCGTCCATGACGACGTTCTCCAGCTTGACGTCTCCGTGCGCGATGCCGCCGGCGTGGAGCTCCGCGAGGTGGCCCGCGACATCCATGACGACCCGCGCCGCGTCCGCGATCGTGCTCGCGTCGCGCTCCGCCACAAGCGGGCGCCGCCCGCCGGTCATGAGGAGCCCCGGGAGCGCGCCGTTCGAGCCGAAGCGCCGCGCCGTGAGCAGCGCCCCTCTCTCCCACCAGCCGATCGCGCGCGGCCGAACCCCTCGCGCGCTCGCGCCGCGCACGAGCGCTCTCAGCTCGTGGGCCAGGATCGGGGCCGCGGACGCGTCCCGTCCGAGCTTCAGCACGACCGTGGCGCCGTCCTCGAGGCGAGCTTCGTAGACCACCGATGTCGCGCCCGCCCCGAGCTCGCGGACGATCTCGAGCGACTCCCAGCGTGGGTCCTCGGAGACGAACGTCACTCGCAGGTCGCGCCGCTCGAGATCCACGTCGAGAGGACGATCAGATCATCCTCGGACAGCGGCTCGATGTCCGGCAGCGCCGGCATGGGAAGGCCGACGACGACGGAGCTTCGCAGCCGCTCGATTTCGCCGTCGGCGAGGTCCTCGGGACGGCCAGGCTGGGCGGCGAGGACCTTGTAGAGGAGGTAGCTGTTTCCCGCGCTGCCCTGCGCGTCGACGATCGGCATGTTCGCGCCGAACCGAGTGGGCCGCGCCTCGGGCTCGTCGGCGTGTCCATCGAGGCTCGTCTCGTGAGCCGTCCGCCCGACGATGGATGGGAGCTCGTTCGCGACGACGGGAATGAAGAAGCCCTCGGCCGGCTCGGTGCCGGCGTGGCACGTCCGGCATTGGCCACGTGAGAACACCGCGCGCACCTCGACGCACGATGGTGAAGGAGGCGGCAGGTCCACGACCCCTTCCGCGGGCTCGCCGGTCGTGAACTGGAACGCACGTGTCTCGAGCAGCGCCGCCTGATCGAACGCGCGCAGGCCGATGTCGGTCCCGTCGCGCGGCGCGAGGAGCGTCAGCGTGTACAGCGTGTTCGGCTCGAGCTCGCTTTCGTTCCCATCCAGGTAGATGGAGAGCGTGCGGGTCACGGGGTCGTAGCGCGGCGACGTGCTGACCGCCTGCTCGCAATCCTCGAAGCTCTCGACGGGGTCGGTCTCGCTCCGCAGGCAATAGGCCTGACGGATCGCCGTTCTCGGATCGAGGAACCGGTCGAAGTGAACGAAGAACGCGCTGCCCGTCGCGACGACGGCGGTTCCGTCCGCAGTGATGGGCGCCGTCTCGGTTGCGGAGATACGCGCCCTGACCTCCATCACCTGCATCGAGGGGAGGTCGGGGATGTACTCGGGGCTCTCGAGGTCGCAGCCGCCGAGCGACAGGACGACGGCGACGAGCGAGGGCGCTCCACGAACGAGGCGAACGCGAGCGATCAGCTCTCGGCGTAGAGCATGAGCTGCTCTTTCACCGTCTTGTCGCTGATGCCCGTTCCGAGGTGCTCCTTCAGGCAATCGGCGAGCGTGATCAGCATCTCGTCCACGCCCTTGTCCTCGATCAGCTTCGCGAGGAGCTGGCGCGCGTCCTTGCCGTCGTCCTCCCGCAAGAAGCCACGCACCACCTCCAGCGAAATCTCGCCCTGGAAGTCGATGTACATGTTTTCGAGGAGGTACCGAACCAGCTCCTTCACGCTCACTCTCCTTCGGCCGCGCTTTGTCTTCGTCTCGGCGGGGCTGCTCGTGCAGCAGGGCCCCCTCGAAGAAATTGAGGCCGCCCGGCTCGCATTGCGTATAGCGGCCCGGCACCAGGGTAGGCAAGCTATTCTCGATCGATCCGAAGGACTTCACTTGCAGCTCGCGATGGATGCGTCCGCGGATTGATGGCAGACGAGGCAGGGGCGCGGGTTCTTCGACCACGCAACCGCGCACTTCGCCGCGAAATTCGTGGGGTGGGGATTCACGCCTTGTCCACCCGCCAAACCCCGCGACGCGTGACAGGTCGCGCAGTCGCGCTCCGAGTGACAGGACACACAAGCGTTCAGGTTTCGCTGCGCCTCCCACGCGTGATGATTCGCTCCCCGCGGCCCGGTCGTCCACTCCTCGCGAGGGGGGTGGAAGCGGGCGCTGGTCGGTCGGTTCAGGGTGGGGCCGTCGCGCGCGACCCCGACCCGTCGATGGCAGTCACCGCAGAACGACGTCTGCTGGTGGCAGCTCGTGCATCTGGGGTTGTCGAGCTTCGCCGCCGTCTCGTGCATCGAGATCCAATCGTTGGGATGCACCCGCCGCTCCCTCACCCGGCCGTCGTGACACTCGGCGCACTGCTCCTCCTTGTGGCAATTCGAGCAGAACCCGCTGTCGTTGGCGGCGATGGTCTTGTGTCGCTCGATCCAATCGGGCGTGTGTCCCGCGAGGTGGAGCCAGTCGGGAGGCAGGAGCTCCCCGGTCGCGAAGGTCTGAACCATCTTCCCCGTCACCTCGGTGAGGTGACAGGTCTTGCAGTCGCCCTTCGCCGCGCCCTGGGAAGGCCCGGGCATCGCGTGGCAGGAGAAGCAGCCGGCCATCCGCGGGAGCTGCTCGCGCGTGGCGAGCTCGAGCTCCTCCACGCGGCCGTGGCACTGCTGACACCCGATGTTTCGATCGAGGTGCTTCTTGTGATCGAAGCGCAGGTTGGGGGAGGGGATGACCATGCGCGCCACCCGACCGCCGACCCCTCTCGTCGAGCCGAGGTGGCAAAAGGAGCACTGCCCGTTCTCTTCTTTGCCCGCTCTGACGTCGGTGAAGTTGGGGTTGCCATGGTCGACGTCGTGGCAGCCGTCGCAGGTCGCCTGGGGCGCGGGCAGCAGGGAGTCGCTGCTCTTGGTGCTCGTCTTGGCGGCGCCGTGGCAGGCGGTGCAAGAGAGCTTCAGATCCTTGACGTGCTTCTTGTGGTTGAAGCGGATCGTGATCGACTGCGGTGGGAAGATCTCGTCGCTCGGCACCGGGCTCTCCTTGGAGCCAGGGGGCATGAGCGCGATCGGGACGGGAGCGTCTCCGGGCAACGGCGCGAGGCCGTGCACCACCGCGGGCGCTCCGGGTGGCGCAGAAGGGGAGGGATCGGCGTGAACGGCAGGCAGGGTCAGCGCCACGAGCACCGCCGCCGCTACCGCAGCGAAGAGGCCCCAATCCTTTCGAGTCGACCGCTTCACGTCACCTTGCCCAGTTCACGTCGAGGCGCGCGAGCAATCGGAACCGCTGCCCGACGCGCTCATTCATGTCGTGCTCGAACTCGACCTGCGCCTTGGCGAGATCGAGAGGTTTGAAGCCGAACCCGAGGACGTACGAGAACGTCGTCGTGCTCCCGTCCTCCTCGGTCTCTTCGTCGTCGCCGAAGTCGTAGACGGAGAGCCTCGCGCCGAGGGCGTAGCGACCTCCGTCGAAGGTCTTCTCTCCGAAGAGATCGGCGCCTCCGCGATGTCCCCGGCCCCCGCCTGCCTGCACCATCCCGCGGAGCTCGAGCTTGCCGATGCCGCTCCTGTAGCGAGCGGCGAGCTGCCCGAGCGCATCGACGACGTAGCTCATCGTTCGGTTCGCCTCGTCGCGCGCCGCCGCCGCCGCCCCGGTGGCGTCCGACCCGAGCCCGGCTCCCGAGGTCTCGAACTCCGAGCCGTCACACCCTTCGGGGAGCTTCGTGTCCGGCCCTTCGCGTTGTCGCTCCGCCGCGCACTCGAGGAGGCCGAGCTCGTTGGGGTCGCCCTCCGTGCCCCAGATCCGCGCTCCGCCCTGGGCCGACATGTCGATCTCGCGCGTGAACCGAGCTTCGACCCGCGCGGTCGTCGTCGTCGTCGGGTTGTGGGTGAACCAATTGAAGATCGAGTCTGCGTCGAAGGTCGGCTCGTAGTGATCCGCGTCGAGGCCGACGGTCACCTTGCTGCCGAGGTACGCCTCGATGCCCCCGTAAGCGTACGAGACGACTTGGTTGTAGAAGTCGTACGTGAAGCCGCCCTTCAGCCCTCCGAGATCCGTCTTGTTCACGTTCGCGGCGTATCCGAGCTTCTCACTCGAAATTCGAAGCCCGTCCAAGGTCGAGTAGCCTTTGCCGGTCGGGTTCGGAAACTTGGCGGCGATGCTCTCGCCCGTGTCGTAGACGCGGCGGTAGGTGAGCCTTCCGTGGAACCAGTTCGGCCCCGAGCTCTCGATCGCGACGCCGAACGCGGGGGCGTAGCTCGCGACTTGGAACGACGGGTAGTCCGTCGCAGTGGGCCCGGTGCCGTCGTCCTTGTCGAAGTCTGCGTGCGACCCGCGCCACATGCCTTGGGGCTCGTATCGTCCTGTCGAGAGGGCGAGCCCTCCGCGCTGCTCGAACCCACCGTAGCCCTCGACGTCGAAGAACCACGGCATGTGGAGCCGCACCAGCGCGCCGTCGAACGACCACAAACCGAGGACATCGGTGACGTACTGACGGCCGGCTCGGAAGGAGAGGTACCCGTTGGCGAGGTTGCGCCCCTCGACGTAGGCCGCCATCAGATCGAGGTTCGCGGTGGCGAGACCGGGCACGTATCGGTTTCCCCCCAGCGTCTCGAAGTCTGTCTCGGCCTTCTGTTGGTCGCTCGGCAGATGGGCGCCCAGTCCGAAGTCGGCGTCGACTCGGAACAGCACGCGGACGTTGTAGTCGTCCTTGCCGGGCTGGTACGCGCCCTGAAGGTGATAGAGGCTGAACCCGAGCGTCTCAAGCAGTCGACGCCGCTCGAGCTGGTAGCCCCAGGGGCTCGCGACCGAGTAGCCCTGGCCGACCGTCGTGCTCGTCACCTCGACGTCCGCGCCTCGCGCCGATGAGGCGTCGAGCGCGATCGTGGCCGCCAGCGCGCCCGCGATGACGATGGCGCGAAAGTCACCTCTTGCTCGCGAGCTCACGTACGAGCTCCGCGACGAGTCGATTCGGCAAGCACCGCCGCATCGTCGGGCACCGTCCCGCGGTGTGTCAATTCATCCGGCGCGCGCGGGCCGCCGGAAGCGGCCGCTCACCCGCGACGCACGATCGTGCCGTCGTCCTTGAGGCGGAAGTCATAGGTGTCGTGCAGCGCGGTCTCGACGCGGTCTCGAAGGTCATCGGGGATCTTCCAGCCCTTCGCGATGAAGCCGTCGAGGACCTTGTTCTTGATTCGCACGGACTCTTCGTGCTCGAGGAGCTTCACGAGGTTCGGGATCGAGCCCTTGTTCGCCTGGGCGAAGGTGGACTGCACGGCGTGGAAGCGAACGGTCTCGTTGACGTCCTCGAGGAACCGCTGGACCTCTTCGAGGACGTCATCGCCGCGCACCTCTTCCAGCGCCGCGACGACCTGCTGCTTCGGCTCGACGTTGCGCGAATATTCGGTGTCGTAGCTCTGCGCGAGCTGCAGGAGCTCGGCCTTGTAGGCGTCGTCGTCGAGGATCGACCGCAGCATCCGAAGGGGCCAGGTCAGGACCTCGGCCCTCTCACAGAACGCTCGGACCGCGTCGACCACCGGCTCGCCCACGGCCACGATGGCGTCGAAGGCGGCCTCCTTCTCCTCTTGGTCGGTGATGGATGGATCGATCGTGAACGTGAAGCGCCTCAGCAGCGCTTCCGCCGCCTCCGGCGACTTCATCTCCGCGAGCTGCCGGATGGCCTCGGAGCGGTCGTACGCCTGGGCGCGCTTGTCCGCGACGATCTTTGCAGGGCCTGCGACCTTCTTGGATGGGCTGCCCTTCGCGCCGCCAGGACCGGGGGGGGGCGTCGAGCCCTTCTTGAGGAAATCGAAAAGTCCCATGAGAGGCTCGCTTTACAAAAGACCTGACGGGCCGGCCAGCGCTTCGCGCACTCCCGCGCGACAAAAGAGGAAGGCGCGCCGGTTACCCTGCGCGCCAACCCCCAACATCGGACCGTTGTTCCGCCTTCGGCTAATCCGAGAGCTTCAGGTTCGGGAACCGGAAGATGAGGTTCACCGTGACCATGCTGTTGAACTTGAACTCGCGATCCGCGCCGTTCACGTTGTTGTCGGGGAAGTTGCCGTCAGGGTCGCCGCCGAAGTTGTCGAACCCGGAGGCGTTCCACTCGAACGGCAGCCCGCGCCACTCCGCGCCGAAGCCGAAGATCTTCGTCGGATAGAAGTTGAGGCCCACGCCGAACGTGGGAGCGACGGTGACCCGCGACTCGAGGGTGAAGCTCTCGGGCGCGCTGCAGGGGTGGTCGAGGACCTTACCGTCCGTGTCCTTGCCGCATTGAGCGCGCTCTTGGAGGCCGACGATCGCGGGGCCGACGAAGAAGTTCACGTCGGTGTCCACGAACAGGACCGAGAACAGCGAGAGCTTTCCGCGGAAGGGTACGAAGGTGAGCTCGGGCGCGACCACCCACTGCATCCTCGCGAGCTGGTCGTCCGCGAGGTTGCCGCGCGTGAGGTTCACCGCCGTCAGCTTGCAGTCTTTCCGCGAGGGGTTGGCGGTGCAGTTCCGCTCGTCGATCGCCTTCTCCTGGAGCTGATCCGCGAGGCCCGTCGTGTACTGGAAGCCGTAGCCGCCCCACACGCCGATGCCGAACCAGTCCGTGAAGTGATACTCGGCCCTGAGGCCGGGCATGATGGTGCGCTGGTACTCGTCGAGCAGCGTGAACGAAACGTTGGGCGTGATCTCGAAGCGACCATTCCGGTGAAGTCGAAGCTTGCGGACGGCCGGGGCACCGGCGAGCGGGCCCGTGAGCTGGATCTCTTGGGCCTGAGCGGCGGACTCGGCGCCGATTACGACGCTCGTCACCAGAGCTGCGCCGAGGACGGTCGCGCCCGCCTTGAGCCACGGCTGCTTCATCGTCTTCTTTCTCGTTCGAAGCATCGCGTTCGTCCTCACTTGGGCAGCTTGTATTCCCACGTCGGGGGCAGGAAGAAGGACAACCCCAGCTGAGCCTGAACGTTGTTGGTCCAGCTCACCTCGTCTGACAGCCACGTCGCCGAATCCTGAGCCGCCGGCGTACCGTCTTCCTTCACCCCCTTCGCGATGCCCGGGTTCTCGAGCTCGTCGGGGAACACGTAGTCACGCAGCTCGGCGGTCACGGCGAACCAGCGGTTGAAGAAGATTCGGAGACCACCGCCGAAGTTGAAAGCGACCTTGGGCTTCCAATCGAAGGTGCGGTTGTCGGGATCGACGACGGCGATCGGGCGCGTGCTGATCGCGCCGACGCCACCGAGCAGGTAGATGTCGTAGTGGAAGATGAAGTCGCTGAACCCAGCGAACTTGCCGTACACGGGCACGTAGAGGAAGTTCGCGTTCGCGTTCCACTGGTACTCGGTGATCGACTTCCCGATACGACCGGCGCGGCTCGCCTGGAAGTTGAAGTTCGACGGGCTGTTGAAATACACGTTGGCGTTGAGCCCGACGCCGATCACGTTCGTGATGTAGAAGTTGGCCGAGGGCGCGATCGACGTGTGGCTGACGAACTGATCGTTCAGTGTCAGACCCACGGCGACGTTGAGCTCGAAGCGCAACCGCCGAAGAGCGTAGATCTGCTGCACCGCATAGATCTCGGGGTGCAGCTGCTGCTTTGCCGCCGCATCGATGTCGATCGCCTTGCAGGCGTCGGGATCGATCGCGCAGAGCTCTTCGAGACCGCCGGCGGGCGGAGTCTCGCCACCAGGGGTGGCCGGCTCCGTGGCCGGCTCCGTGCCTGGCTCGGCACCCGGCTCCGCGCCTGGCTCGGCGGCCTTTTGACCATCGCCTCCGGCCTTGTCACCGGCCTTGTCGCCTCCAGCCTTGTCGCCGGCCTTGTCGCCTCCGGCCTTCTGACCGGCGGGCGGCTTGCCTTGCGCGGCTGCCGTTGCGGGCAGGCCCAAGAGCGCGGCCGCCACGAGAAGCCCCACGCGAGCTCGATTCATCGCCATCCCTTCCGCTCCGGGGCCTGAGCCCCTTTCAGACATCGACCGCACGTCTTCGGCCGTCGACCGCATCGGCTAGTCTGCGCCCAGCTTCGTGCTGCGACGGAGTACACCGAAGCGAGAGTCCGCGTTGCTCACGTCCGGACTCCAGGTACTGCGCGGCACTGTCGTGGGTTCGCGGCGTCACCGAAGAGACCGCTTGATATCACCCTACGCTAGGGCCGTGTTGCTCCAAAATTGGCAACCACTAAGAGGTTGTTGGCAACGAGTAAGACGTTGAAATTACTCGAAAAATTAATCTACGCGCGAAGTGCTGGGGACTATATCACGCGAGAATTTGCCGAATCAACAGCGATCTTCCGGCGTGAGCGTGAAGTTCAGCCGGGAGGCTGGATCGACCCCACGACGCTGGCGCGTTCGGGCGCGCCAGCCCCGAGCCATAGGTGGATGCGATCTCCCGACCGCATCCATCTTCGCTCGAATCTTTGCGGGTCATGGTCGAGGGCTCAGGCGGCCCGCTCGGCGGCTTCGTTCCCACCACCGAGCAGCGCCTCGACGAACTCGTCGGCCTGGAAGTCTCGAAGGTCCTCCGGTCGCTCGCCCACGCCGACGTAGCGCACCGGGACCTGATGCTCCGAGCAGATGCCCAGGATGACCCCGCCCTTTGCGGTCCCGTCGAGCTTCGTCAAGACGATGCCGCTGAGGGGGAGCGCTTCTTTGAAGAGCGCGACCTGCTGGATCGCGTTCTGCCCGTTGGTGGCGTCGAGCACGAGGAGGGTCTCGTGGGGAGCGCCCTCGAAGGCCTTGCCCATCGTCTTGTAGATCTTCTTCAGCTCCTCCATCAGGTTCGTCTTGGTGTGGAGCCGGCCTGCGGTGTCGGCGAGGACGATGTCCGCGCCGGTGTCCTTCGCCTTTTGGATCGCGTCGAAGATCACGGCGGCGGAGCTTCCGTTCTCCGGCCCCGTGACCACCTCACAGCCGGCGCGCTTGCCCCACACCTCGAGCTGATGAACCGCGGCGGCGCGGAAGGTGTCGCCCGCGGCGAGCACGACCTTCTTTCCCTGCTGCCCGAGCCGCGTCGCCAGCTTGCCGATCGTCGTCGTCTTGCCGACGCCGTTCACGCCGACCACCATCACGACGGTCGGCTTCGCGCCGAGGGCGATCCCGCCGCCTCCGAGATCGAGGATCTCTTCGGCCTTCGTGCGGAGCGCATCCCAGACCTTCGCCTCGTCCTTGAGCTCGCCCCGCGACAGCTCGTCGCGGATCGTGGAGACGAGCGCGGACGTCGTCTTCACGCCGACGTCGCTCGTGAGGAGGATCTCCTCCATCTGCTCGACGATCTGCGGGTCGATCTCCTTCTTGCCGGAGAAAAGGGAGCGGAGCCTGCCGAAGAAGCCTTCGCTCTCGCGAGCCTTGGCGAGGCCGCGGCGAAGTCCCGCGACGTCCTTCGGTCGCCGGCTCGCCGGCGGCGTGCTCGTTCGAGGCGCTGTGACCTCCGGCTCCGCCCTCGGCTTCGGCGCGGGCTCGGTCTTGGGCTCGGTCGCCGGCTCCGCTTTGGGTTTCGGCGCGACCGCCGGCTCCTTCGTGGTCTTCGCCTCTTGAGCGGCGCGCGCGGCGTCCGTGCGCTCCTTGGCGGCTTTGTCCTCCGAAGGCTTCGCGGCCGGCTTCGCCGCGGCCTTCTCCGCCGTCTTCGGCGCGGCCTCGGGCCGTTTCGTCGGCTCTTGCGGGCGAGGCGAGGTGCCGCCGATCTTCTTCGGCTCCTCTGCCTCGGGCAGCTCCGGCTCCTTCTTTCGGAAGACGAAGTACGCGGCGACGAGGACGACCAGCGCTAGCAATACCCAAACGAGAGGGTTCACGGAGGCTCCTTGGTCCGCCGACTATATGAACGGAGTCCGGCGCAATCAACGACGCCCAACGACCCGAGGTCGATTCGGTGCAAAGGCGCCCGACGAAGGCGCTCCCTCGGGTCAGGCCTCCGGAGATGCCGGTGGGGCATCCGCGGCGGCCCCCCGTTCGGCGGGGCGCGGCTCGGGCATGACCTTCGGCTCGCGCGCCATCACGTCGTCCTCGACCTCGCGAGTCACGGACTCGCCGCCGAACGCTGCTTGCTCGAGGTACGTGGCCCACGACTCCACCGCCTCCGCGCCCGTCCGAGAAGCGACGCGCCGGACGTGCCCGGGGGTGGGCTCCTTCGACGAGTCGAAGGGGACCCCTCGCGCGCGCGCCCAACGGACCAGGCGGTCGAGGAGCGCTCTCCGTCGAGTAAGGAGGGCGACGCGGAGCACCGAGGGCGCTGGCAACGGCTGCTCATAGGTCGCGTGGAGCGAGCCTTCCACGATCAGCCTCGCGTCACGCGGGACGTCGGGGACGTCGAGGGAGAACGTGCCGTCTCGTGCCGTCTCGCTCCGAGCGAGCTCACCGCGGCCATCGAAGGCCGGGACCACGATCCGCAGGACGGCGTTCTCGATCGGGAATCCGTCGTGCGCATCGGTGACGACCCCTTTCCACCCCTTCAGGCCCGTGGGTCGATCGAGCACGAGGATCTCGGGGCGCCCCGATGGAGGCGGCGGCAACACCGACTCGCGCTTCTCGCTCTTCGGCGCGCGTCGCCACTTCGCCACGATCCACGCGGCGAGAGCGACGCCGACGACGGCGAGGATGATTTGACGGATGGGGCTCGGCCCCACGACGACGACCGTGAGCTTGGTGGTCTCGCCCGCTTGAATGAAGGGCGAGGCGGCCACGTAGCGGAGGGTGATCGGCACGCGCGCTTTGGCCGTGCCAGCGAAGGTGAGGACGAGCTTCGCCTTGCCCTTCTCGACCTTGCCGGTGCCCACCGGATCCGAGCCGAGCAGCGCCTCGACGATGCCGCCGTCGACCTCTCCGCGCTTGGTCGTCACCACGACGTCCACCGAGAGCCCGCCCTCCGGGTCCCCCTCGATGGTCGCGGGCGCCCGGATCTCCGCGGTGGCGGTGCGCGTCACGGGGACGGACGCCTTCGCGGCGAGCAGCTCCTTGTCGCCTGCGAAGCTCACCTTGAGCTCGCCGTCCCCCGGGGCCGCGAGGTCGTCGGAGGACACGTCGAACCGAGCCCGCCCGTCACCCGCCGTCGTGGCGACGCCGAGCCGCGTTCCCCGCTCGTCCTCCAGCACCAGCTCGAGGCCCTGCTTCTTGGTTGCGTCGAGGAGGAGCCTCGTCGCGTCGGCGCGCGCGATGCGGACCGACACGGAGACAGAGTGGGTATCCTTGTCCAGATCGAGGGTGGCCGGGGGCTGTTCGAACTTGAGGCTCAGCTGGGCGCGCTGCTCTCCCTCGGCGACGGCGCTGGTCGTCGCTTCGACACCTTCGATCAGCTTGGTCCCGGCGAACGTCACCCGAAACGTGACGCCGTCATGCTTGCCGGGAACGATCAGACAGAAGTCGCCGCGCTCGTCGGTGGTCAGCGCGTAAGACGTGGCGTCGTTCTTGATCCGCCCGAGCGGGTCGGAGCTTTCGCAAGCCGCCGCCGCCTCGACCCTGAGCGGCTGTTTTGCGCTGTCGAGGAGCTCGACTTTGAGCGGTACGCGCCCGAGCGACGCGCCCATCTCATCGGAGATCTCTCCCCGGATCTTCACCCCATCGGGGAGCTGAGTCGCGAGGAGATCCAGCTCGCTCCCACCTCGCACCCGAAGCGGCGCGGCGGTAGCAGGGAGCTCGAGCACCATGGTGACGAGCATCCAGACGAAGGAGCAGACCGACAGGAACGCGATACGAGGGGCGACGGACGATCGCACGGCGGGACCTCACGGTAGCTGAGCCTGCCGAGGTCCGCGAGAGGGTGGTAGCGAGGAGCACCCGTTTGTGGGCTCGAGTGAAGGGAAGCCGCAAACGCGCCGTCGAAGTTCTTCGAGAGACGCGCACGAACCGGGCGCGAGCGGCGCGGACCCGGAGTAGGTCGAGCTGGGGTCCCGGCTCCGAATCGATTCGCGAGCCCGTCCGTGCGAATTGCGTGTTCATTCGTGTATCGTGGACTCGACGCGGCTTCGCTCTTCGGCGGCGCTCGGCGAGGGCGAGGGTCGATGATCGAGGAGCTTGCTCTTCGGTGCGGAGGTGAATCTCGATGACGCGGCTCGGGTCTGGGTACTCCGCGCGTGCGCTGGCAGCGCGCGCCGGGATCTGCTTCGTGTTGACGATCGTCGTGCTCGTCGCGAGCACCTTCTTCTCGGGCGCGGCGCAGGCGGGCAAGATCGACGACCTCGCGAAGCAGCTTCAGTCCGATGACTACCGCGTCCGCACCCAAGCCGCCCTCACCCTCGGGGCCACCCGCGACGTCGCGGCGGTGAAGCCTCTCTGCGGAGCGATCGGCGACTCGAACCAGACGGTGAGGCTCGCGGTGGTCGCCGCGCTGGGGAAGCTCGGGCGTGACGAGGGCGTCCCGTGTCTTCGAAAGGCCAAAGGGTCCGAGAAGGACTCCACCGTCACTGCCGCGATCGACAAGGCCCTCGAGAAGATCGCGCTCGGCGGCGACCCGCCTCCCCCCGGGTCCGGGGCCAAGTACTACGTCGCGATTCAAGTCGCGAACAAGACGAAGCGACCGAGCCTCGAGATCGAGAGCATCGTTCGCAAGTCGATCCAAGAGAAGCTCCTTTCGAACGCCTCGTGCGCCGTCGCCCCCCGCGAAGAGTCCAACAAGCAAGCCTCCTCGATCATCAAGGCGAGGAACCTCACCGGCTTCCTCCTCACCGCGAGCGTGGAGCCGTTCGAGTACAGCGGCGGCAACCTGAAGGTGCAGCTGAAGGTCGCGGTGTCCACCTACCCCGAGAACTCGATCAAGGCGAGCTTCAGCCCGTGGTTCAAGACGCAGGCGGACAAGAACAGCACCGAGGACGAGAACAAGCTCTTGAAGATGACGGGCACGAACGTCGCCGAGAGCTTCATCAAGGTGGCGGGGACCCTCTGACCCGCGCTCGGGAACGAGCGTTCGGCCGCGTCGTGCCCCGCTCGAGACGTCGTGAGTTGGACGCAGCCCATCGCGCTGCCCTACCATCGTCCGAGAGGTAGATGATGGCCGCCGACCAGACCGAAGCTCGACCCCGATACAAGCGGAGCGCGAGGAACTACCTCCTCGATAAGCAGTTTCAGCTCAAGTACACGGGCTTCCTCGTGGGGATCGCCCTCGCTCTGTCGGCGGTGTTGGGCACCCTCCTCTGGCGCGCGAGCGTGGAGGTCATCGTCCAGGCGCGAGACACGGTCGATCAGAACAAGGAGACCGTCGAGCAGGGGCAAGCGACGGTCGATCAGAGCCAGGCCACCGTCGAGCGCGGCAAGGACAACCTCAAGCTGTCCGGGGAGCTCAACAAGCTCGTCCTCACGACCATCGAGACCGCCTACGGCGACAACCAGGGGCTGCTCGAGAGCTACAAGAACGACACCGCCAAGAACGACGCGAAGCTGAAGGCCGATCAGGAGCAGCTCGAGCTCGACAAGGTCCGCAACGAGGATCGGAAGAAGGCGCTCGAGGCGCAGGCGACCCGGGTGGCTTCGGACGTCGCTCGTCTCGAGAAGAACATCAAGCGCCTTCGCCTCGGGTTCGGCGCGATGCTCGTCATGCTCGTCGTCGCGCTCGGCGTGGCGGGCATCGTCTTCACCCACAAGATCGCCGGGCCCATCTTCAAGATGAAGCGGCTCTTCCGGCAGATCGGCGACGGCAAGCTCGTCCTCCGGGAGCGGCTGCGCAAAGGGGACGAGCTGCAGCACTTCTTCGAGGCGTTCGAGCAGATGGTGGATCGTCTGCGCGAGCAGCAGAAGGGGGAGATCAAGGAGATCGACCTCGCGATCGAGGCGCTCGAGAAGGATGGTCTCAAAGACGCGCCGGCGACGCAGGCGCTCCGCGCCCTGCGCGTCGACATGCAGAATCATCTCGAGGCGTGAAGCTCAGAACGCCGCCCTCACGTGCTCGAACGCGGGGGGCCCGTCGGCGGCGAGGGTGACGGTCACGACGTCGAAGCGCATGCGCTCGACGGACATGTCGCGATGAAATCGCGCGCGCCATAGCGCTTCGCCCGCGGCGCGCACCCGTCGGCGCTTCTTCCAGTCGACGCTGTCCAGCGCCTTCACCCACGCGCCGGAAGAGCGAGTGCGAACCTCGACCACGACCACGACCACACCGTCCCGGGCGAGGACATCGATCTCGAGTCGACCGACCCGGACGTTGCGATCCAAAACGACGAAGCCGCTCGCCTCGAGGAAGGAGGCGGCGGCTTCTTCGGCGCGACGACCGAGCACGTGGCGCGGGTCGTCACTCATGGCCCTTGCTCAGGGACCTGCGGCGGGGACGCCCTCGCACTCGCCGCCGGCTTGGCCGACGACGTTGCCGCACTTGGTGGCGGCCGCGGAGGTGTCGATCTTCCCGGTGTCCTTGTTGATGAGCGGGTCGTCCTTCTTCACGCAGTACTTCCCGGTGAGCTGCGTGTCTCCGAGGCCGATGTCCGGGCGAACCTCGGCGCACTCGAAGCCATCGGGGCACTCGCAGAAGTTGAAGTTCTCGTCCTCCGGCTGCCCTTCCGCGACGCCGCAGCGGCACGAGCAGTAGACCGAGTTCTTCGCGTCACGGAGCCCGTCCGAATCGCACTGCCCGCAGACACCCGCCGCCACGGGGGTGTCGGTTCCGGGCAAGCAGCAGTCCTTGCCGGTGTTCGTGGCCTCATCCGCGGCCGGGTCCTGGCAGTTGTCGGGCGCGTGGCAAACGAAGAGCTTGCACTGGTGGCTCGCCGGCGCGGTCGTCCCGTCCGGGAGCTTCACGCCCTTGGTGTCGCAGAGGTAGTCCGTGGGGCAGTCGTCGTTGCTCCCGCACTCACAGAACGCACCCTCCGCGTTGCACGAGTCGGCGCACGGGCAGCTCGTGGTGTCGTCCTCGTCGAGGCAGCCGCTGCAGTCGACCTGGAAGGTCGCCGACTCGGTGCAGAGCTCGTCCCCGGAGCAGCCGGAGCTCTCCCCAGGCTTCGTGCAGGCCGTCTTCGCCTGCTGACCGAGAGGACACGTGACGCGTCCCTGGAAGTGATTCACCAAGCAGATGCGGCTCTCGCACTGGAACGAGCGCGACTCGATGTTCTCTTGAGAGACTCGGAAACCACCAAACGTGCCGTCGTACTCGTCCTCCGGGACGCAAGGGTCACCGATGCCGCCGGTCTGACAAGACGACGGGACGGTGGCTGCACCGGCGATGCATGCAATCGCGAACAATCCATGAACGACGCCGCGTGCGTTCGGCGAACGCCGGGAAACAACTTTTCGGGTCATCGGTGTGCGAGCTCCTTCGACCACCGCATCACACGACTCTTCTTCGTCGAGGCTTCCATCGACGAGGGAGGGGACGGCGTGCGTGGTTGGCGGCGAGGCTAGACTGCTCTTGGTGGAAGCGAAGTGGCGAGGACATTACTCAATTCGCGATCGCACAGTCAACTGGCTCCTCCTGCCTTCGGCGACAGGTCGATGAGCGGCCGGCGCGTCTGATAAGTCATCCGATAAGACCCCACATTGGGATCGATGTAAACGTCGACCGCTCCCCGTTCCCTGCCCCCGTCGCCGTTTGTAGGTCGGACATTGGGCGTTGACAGGGTGAATCGGCGGTGGGTACCATGGCGCGTTCCTGCTTCGCTTGCTGGAAAAGACCAGTCTTTTCCAAGGTTTGCGTCTCTCTCGAGGATTCTTCTGATCGCCGAGGGCCTTTTTTCTCGGCAAAGAGAGGGAGCGAATGGCGGCTACACCGAGCTTTTCCACGCTTCTCGAGCGTCGACAGCAAAGGGAATCTCGACTCTGGAATTCCTCGATCCTTCGTAGCCACCTCGTGACGGGGCCGGGCTCGCCCCACGACCCACGCTTCGAGGTCAAACCGCAGGCCGAGCGATTCCTCGCGTGGCCGCAGGCTGAGCCGCCGACCCTTCAGCCACTCGCTTTTCCTTTCTCGTAGTCTCTCCGGACCTTTTCCCGCGCGGCCCCAACTCACCGCCGCACCCGCCCTCGAGCAGGGCAGAGGATTCGCGATGCGAAAACATCTCGTCCGCTTCGGTTTGCTCGGTTCTCTCCTCGCTGCGGCGCTGCTGGTCGGTGCGCCCACGGGCGACGCGCTCGCGCAGCCCAAGAAGGCCGATCCGAAGGCCGAACCCAAGAAGGCCGATCCCAAGAAGGGTCCGGCCCAGGTCGTCGACCTCGACGACGAAGACGGCAAAGACAAGGGCAAGGACAAGGGCAAGGGCAAGCCCGCGGACAACGGGCCGCCGCCGGAGGCGGGCCAACCGACGGAGGAGTTCGCCCAAGCGAAGCGGCTCTTCGACTCGAACACGAAGTGGGCGGAGGCCGCCCTCGCTCTCAAGCGCGTCGTCTCGGGAGAGACGGGCGACGACGAGGGCAACAAGCAGATCGCGCAGTACGATCTCGCGATCGCGCTCTTCAACCTGAAGTTCTACCAGGCGAGCTACGGCATCTTCTCGGACATCTCCGCGAAGCCCAACCACCTGAAGTTCAAAGAGACGCTGCTCTGGCTGGCGCGCCTCGCCACGCAGCTCCCGGAGCCCGCCGACATCGTCGAGCGCGTCGGTAAGTACGAGCGCGAGGAGCTCGACCGCTTCAAGAACCCCCAGCAGTACCCGCTCTACTGGCAGCTCAACTACCTGCTCGGGCGCTACAAGTACCGCGCGCGCAGCTACGACGAGGCCATCGAGCTCTTCAAAGAGGTCGACAAGAAGAGCCCGTACTTCGTCCAGGCGAAGTTCTTCGAGGGCATCACCTACGTCCAGAAGCGCGAGTCGGTCCCGGCGGTGAAGTCGTTCCAGTCGATCGTCGACGCGCTCCCGT
>JBGAID010000184.1:0-7991 GCA_044225865.1 Polyangiaceae bacterium
TTTGCGTGGGAGGCGCGCGCCCGAGGAGTGAGCACCACAGCACGACTCGCAGTCATGCGAGGAGCGGAGCGACGAGGCCGCGTGGATCACGCGTGAAATGGCGCGAAAGCGCCGGCTTTCAAACGGATCGGTGCTCTAGAACGACTGGGTGAGGGTCGTCTTCTCGGACATGCTGCCTTCGAGGCGGCCCGCGTCTTTCGGGAACTCGACGGAGGCCGGTCCGGAGAAGGTCAAGGCGACGGGGACGGCGGCGTCGGCCCGCACCTCGAGGGTGCCGCTCATGTCGAGCTTCATGTGGCCGACCTTCTTCGACTCGCCGTCGAGGGTGACCCGGACCTCGAGGATGATGATCTTCTTGCCGGCGCGCTCCTCGATCGCCTTCACCTTCACGGACGAGGTCGCCTTGGGCTTGTCCTCCGAGTCGGCCGCTTGCTCGCCGAGCTTCTTCGCGACCGCGTCGAGGGAGTCGCCGACCTTCACCTTGTCGGGGAACGCGTCGAGGAACTCCTTGGCGCGGCTCGACTTCTTGTACTTGTCCTTGAACTCGCTGGACTCCTCCTTCGAGAGGGGCTTGCCGTCCTCGCGCGAGATCGTCGGGCCGCCTTCGCCGAACGCGACCAAGTAGACGTTGCCCTGGGTCGCCTTCGTCACGTCCTTGGCCTTGCCGCTCTCCACCATGTGGCTCGTGGCCTTGCGGACCGTGACCTTCAGCTTGGTGCAGGATTGGTCCTTCACCTCGAGGCACTCCTCGTCCTTCTGGGTGACCTCGACCTCCTGGTTGTCGATCTTCTGCTCGCCCTTCGGCGTCTTCAGCACGCCCGCGAACTTGGTCGTCTGGGTCTTCTCCGAAGTCTCCTTGTCGCCGACGGCCGCGTAGTGCTTCTTCACCTCGATCCCGTCGTCGGCGGCCGCGGGCGCGGCCGAGCTCGACGCGGTGACCGCCGCGGAGGAGGTCGGTTTGGCGGAGGCGCTGCCGGTCGTCGCCGTCGTCGCCTTCGCGCTCCCGGACGCGGTGGTCGCGGGCTTGGCCTCCGCGCTCGCGGAAGCAGCGACCTTGTCCCCGTCACCGCACGCGGCCGCGCCGAGGACCAGCGACGCCACCACCACACCCCAACGAGCACGTTGTCGGATCAAGCTTGCCTCCTCGGGTCTTCGCGCGACCCGACCGCCTCTTAGCGTCGGAACCGATCGGGTGTAAACGACGGACCGCGGATGACCGGTAATCGAAGGGCGGTGGTCGCGGCCGCGTTCTTCACGTCGAGCGCGACCGAGCTCTGCGAGGAGCTGGGGACCTCGGTGGGGGGGCTCTCGTCCGCGGAGGCGGCGGCGCGGCTCCGGACCTTCGGTCCCAACACGTTCACGCGCGACGACGCGCACCCGCGGTGGCGCGTCCTCGTCGATCAGCTGAGGAGCCCGCTCCTCCTCCTGCTCGTGTTCGCGGCGATCGTGTCGGCCACCACCGGCGAGTGGATCGACGCCGCCGTCGTGGGGACGATCCTGTCCGCGACGGTGTGGCTCGGCTTTTCGCGGGAGTACGAGGCGCAGCGCGCGGCGGCCGTCCTGCGCGCCGGCATTCGCGCGAAGGCGCGCGTGTCGAGGGACGGCGCCCCGCGGAGCGTCGACGTCGGCGAGCTCGTGCCGGGAGACATCGTCGCCCTCGCGCCGGGGAGCATCGTGCCCGCGGACGGGCTGCTGCTCGACGCGCGCGACCTGTTCGTGAGCGAGGCCGCGCTCACGGGGGAGAGCTTCCCCGCGGAGAAGTCGGTCGGTCCGTGCGCGGCCGACGCCGCCCTCTCGAAGCGCTCGGGGGCGGTGTTCATGGGGACCCACGTGAAGAGCGGCACCGGGACCCTCTGCGTCGCGAGGACGGGGCGCGCGACCGAGCTCGGGGCCATCGCCGAGAAGCTCACCGCGAAGCCGCCGGAGGCGGAGTTCGAGCGCGGGGTGCGCCGCTTCGGCTACCTCCTGACGATCACCATGCTCGTCATGGTGCTGCTCGTCTTCGTCGCCCACGTGCTGAGGGGGCGCTCCATCGGAGACACGCTGATGTTCTCGATCGCGATCGCGGTGGGGCTCAGCCCGGAGCTGCTGCCGGCGGTGCTCAGCGTGAACCTCGCGCGGGGCGCCCAGATGATGGCGAAGGGGGGTGTCCTCGTGCGTCGCCTCTCCGCGATCGAGAACCTCGGGAGCATGGACGTGCTCTGCACCGACAAGACGGGCACCCTGACCGAGGGCGTCGTCGAGAGCGAGGGCGCGTTCGACGCTCGGGGAGCGCCCTCGGGAGCGGTGCTCGAGGCGTGTCGGATCAACGCCTCCCTGTCGACAGGCCTGGAGAGCCCCCTCGACGCCGCAATCCTTCGAGCGGGGGGGGCGAGCGCGGAGGTCCCGCCCAAGCTCGGTGAGATCCCGTTCGACTTCGTCCGCAAGCGCGCGAGCGTGATCGTCGAGACCAGCGACGGTCCGCGCCTCATCACCAAGGGCGCGTTCCACCGCGTCCTCGAGGCGTGCACGGAGCTCTCCGACGGGACGCCGCTGGGAGACGCAGCCCGCGCCGACCTCGAGCGCCGCTTCGAGGGGTGGGGGGAGCGGGGCACCCGCGTCCTCGCCGTCGCGAGCCGTCGCGTCGACGCGCGCGCGAGCTACGCGCGGTCCGACGAGCGTGACCTCGCGTTCGAGGGCTTCGTCACCTTCGTCGACCGGCCGAAGCCGGGGGTGGAGCGGGCGGTCGCGGATCTCGCGCGGCTCGGGGTGGCGGTGAAGATCATCACCGGGGACGCCAAGGCGGTCGCGATCCACGTCGCGCGGCAGGTCGGGGTGCCGGCGGAGCGGGTGCTCACGGGGAGCGAGCTCGATCTCTTGCACGGCGCCGCTCTCGTGCGCGCAGCGGAGGCCACGGACCTGTTCGTGGAGGTCGACCCGAACCAGAAGGAGCGCATCATCGCCAGCCTCCGCCGGGCGGGCCGCGTCACCGGATTCTTGGGCGACGGGGTGAACGACGCCCCCGCCATGCACGCCGCCGACACGAGCATCTCCGTCGCGAGCGCGGTCGACGTCGCGCGCGAGGCGGCCGACTTCGTCTTGCTCGAGCAGGATCTGGACGTGATCCGGCGCGGGATCGAGGAGGGGCGGCGCACGTTCGCGAACACGCTCAAGTACGTGAACACGACCACGAGCGCGAACCTCGGGAACATGGTCAGCATGGCCCTCGCGTCGCTGTTCTTGCCGTTCTTGCCCCTTACCGCGGGGCAGGTCCTCCTCAACAACTTCCTCTCCGACATCCCGGCCGTCGGGCTCGCGAGCGACACCGTCGACCCCGAGCTCGTGGAGCGGCCGCGGCGATGGCAGATGGGCTTCATCGCCCGCTTCATGGTCGAGTTCGGGGTGCTGAGCTCGATCTTCGATCTGGCGACGTTCGGGCTGCTGCTCGCGGTGTTTCGGGCGGACGTGGCCCTCTTCCAGACGGCGTGGTTCGTGGAGTCGCTCCTCACGGAGCTCATGATCGCGCTCGTCGTGAGGACGCGGCGGCCGATCACGGCGAGCCGCCCCGGCGCGATCCTCCTCGTCTCGACGGCCGCTCTCGTCCCGGTCACGTTCGCGATCCCCTACCTGCCCATCGCGCGGTTCTTCGGCTTCCGCGCGCTCCCCGCGGGGGTCGTGCTGGCGCTCATCGCCATCACCGTCGCCTATGTGGCCGCGGCCGAGCTCACCAAGCGATGGTTCTATCGGGAGCGGCGCGGGCGCGCGTAGCGCCCCTCACTCCTCCCCGTCACCGGGTGCGCCGCGCTTCTTCTTCGGGCCCGCCTTGGGGGCCTTCTTCTCCATCTTCGCGGCGAGCCTGCGCGCCTCGTCCGCCATCTTCGTCTCCCCGAGCTTCTCGTAGCCCTTCGCCAGCTCGGCGTAGATCCCGGCCGCCATGTCGGGGGGAGCGCCCGCGATCAGGGCGCTGTTGTATTCGAAGATGGCCGACACCGGCCGCCCTGTCTTGGCGAGGGCGCGCGCGTAGAGCCGGTGGATCTCCGGGTTCTCGAGATCCACGAACATCGCGCTCTCCCCGACCTTGACCGCCTCTTCCCATTCGTTGCGCTCGACGAGGAGCTCGAGGAGCCGACCCCACGCGCCTCGGTCGTGCTGCTCGAGCAGCACGTAGCGCCGCATCGCCGCCATCTCGCTGCGCTCGTCGTGGAGCTTGCGATGGATCTTGATGAGGCCGGCGATGGGCTCGCTCTGGGTCGGATCGGCCTCGCTCGCCGCCTCGAACGCGGCGCGGGCGGCGCCGAAGTCGGCCACCGCGAGGGCGATGTTCGCCATCTTCATTCGAATCGCGTAGCCGTCGTGCTTGGACGCGACGAGCTGGTTCAGGAGCTTCTGGGCCTCGCCCGCGCGGCGCTTCTCGTCCTCCTCGGGGCTCTTGCCGCGCGTCCCCTCCGAGTCCCTTCCGAGGGCGAGGTCGGCGGCGATGTAGAGGGCCTCCGGCTGCGCGGGATCGATCTTCAGCGCCGCGTCGAGGGCGGCCGTCCCCTCCTTCTCCTTGCCCTTTCGGAGGAGGGCGATCGCGAGCTCGACCTGCTTGCGCGCGTCCCCGGGCGCCTTCTTGGCCGCCTCCGCCGCCTCCTCGAGCGGCGGCGCGTGGAGATCGGGGACGAACTGCGCGCGGTAGCGGGCGTAGCGCTCGTCCAGCCACGCGCGATAGGCCTTGTCGACGTCCTCCGTCGAGACCCCGAGCGCGCCTCGGATGACCTCCGGCGTGCGCTGCCCCTTCCCCCACGCGGTGAGCATCGCCACCACTTTGTCGAAGCCATATTTATCGGCCATGAAGACGATGATCTGGCTCGCCGCGTAGTAGGCCATCGTCACCTGCTCGACGCTGTCGACGTGGGTGAAGGCGCGGTTCATCCCGTCGAGCTTCGGGATCCGGCCCCCCTTGAGGGCGGCGTAGAGGTTCGGGTCCTCCTCGCGCTGCCACTCCGGCCGGCGCACGATCGTCTCGTACTCGCTCAGGCCCTCCGTGAACCAGCGCGGCACGTGGCTCTTCGAGAGCTGGATCGCGAACACGTGCCCGAGCTCGTGCCACAGGACGTTGCCCCAGTTGAACGGCGCCGCCTCCGGGCTCAAGAGGGCGAGCGACTTTCCGAAGCAGACGCCTTGGATCCCGACGTTGGGGAGGCCGCTCGTACGGACGCTGAAGTGCTCGTCCTCCCCGTAGAGCTCGATCGACACGGGGGTGGTGGGGGTGAAGCCGTAGCGCTTCACCATCGAGCCCCACGCCTCCTCGAGCATCGCCGGTACGTACCGCTCGAGGATCGCCTTTTCGTCCTTCTTGTAACGGATGCGGAACGTCTGCCCGTCGACCGTCGTGTACTCGGTCGCGATCGACTTCTCGTAGAGGTTCAGCGTGTTGAAGACGCGGACGTTGAAGTGGTCCATGTCCCACGCCTGCTTGAGGGCGGTGAGGCCCTCTTGCTCTCGGCCGGCCCGGATCAAGTTGAGGCCGAGCTGCGCGTAGGCCTTCTCGTCCTCCTTGTCGATCGCGACCGCCTTCTGGTTGAACGCGATGATGTCGTCGTAGCGGTGCTCCCACTCCGCGTACTCGGAGACGATCCCGTAAAAATGGGAGTAGCTCGGGTTGATGCCGAGGACCTGCTTCTCGTACTTCTCGAACCCCGGCTTGTCGTCGGCGAGGAAGCGGATCGCCGCCTTCATCGAGAGCAAGTCGAGATCGTTCGGGTTCGTGGCGAGGCCGGCGTCGGCGGCCTTGTCGGCGGCCTCGATGTCGAGGTCCCGGAGGGCGAGGCCCGCCGCCACGAAGTGCGCGGCCGCGTACGTCGGGTTGATCTCGAGGGCGCGCTTGATCTCCGCCTCCGCGCCCGCGAAGTCCATCGAGCTCTCGAGGAGGAACCGCGCCTTCATCACCCGCACCCGCGGATCGTTCGGGGCGATCTTCTCGGCGTCGGCGACGACCTGACCGGCGTGCCCGGGATCGTATTTGTCGAGGAACAGGTCGGCCCGCCAGAGGAGCGTTTCGACGCGGCGCTTGGCCCCTGCCCGCTCCGCCTCCTTGTAGGCGTCGTTGCCCTCTTGGCCGTGCCTCAAGAGGTGGGCGGCGCGCCCGACGTAGCTGAGCCCCTCTGCGTCGGAGGCGTTGATCGCGTCCGAGTTGTAGTCGTCGACGAGGGTCATCAAGGGCGCGCGCGCGTCGCGCCGCTTGCCGAGGGCGATGAGGTACGTCCCGAGCAGGAGGCGGGCCCGACGCGCCTCCTTGATCTTCTCCACGTCGCGCAGCGCCTTGAGCGCCTCGTCCGTCTTCCCCTGCGCGTACAGAGCCTCCGCGAGGAGGGCGGCCGCCCGGGGCTTCGCCGCTTTGTTCTTCATCGCGCGCTCCGCCTCGGCGGCCGCGTCGACGAGCTTGCCGGTGCGGAGGAGCACCTCGGCCCGGATGAGCGAGGCCTGGGCGAGCTCGGTCTTGTCGGTGATCTTCCCGAGGAGCGTCGTCGCGTCCTCGTACTCCCCGGCGTTCGTCGCCTTCTGCGCTTCGTCGAGGGTCGCCTGATCGGCGCGAGCGGTGGCGACAACGAGGGTGAGCAGCACGCCGGCGAGGAGAGACGACGCGGAGCGGAGCAGAGGACGGTGGGGCATGCGCGAGTCGTAGCTTAGCGGTTGGAGGACGGTGCGGTAGCGAGGGCGCGGCGGACGACCGCCTCGATCGCCTCGATGAAGGCGGGGCGCGCGCCGAGGGTGGGGGCGCGACCGAAGGCGACGAGGCCGCGATCGGAGGCGGCTGCCCGCGCCTCGATGTCGAGGTCGTACAAAGTCTCGACGTGGTCGGCGACGAACCCGATCGGGGCCACGAACGCGCGGTCGAACCCCTCGTCCGGCAGCTTCCCGATGACGTCGAGCAGGGCGGGGCCGAGCCAAGGCTCGGCAGAGGCGCCTTGGCTCTGGAACGCGATCCGCACCGGGTATCCGAGCGCCTCGACGCGCGCCGCGACCTGGTCGGCCATCGCTCGGAAGTCGCGCTCGTAGGGGTCACCTTGAGCGAGCGCGCGCAGCGGGAGCGAGTGGGCAGTGAGCAGGACGAGCGTCCGCGGACGTGCACCTTCGCCGAGGAGGCCCGCGCGCCCGAGCCCCTCCTCGATCGTCTCCACGAACGCGTCGAGGAGCCGCGGCTCGAGCCCGTACGAAGGGGCCTCGACGATCTCGATCTCCGGAAAGGCGGCCGCCGCCTCGCGCACGGACGCGTGGTAGACGTGCACCGACTGAGGGGCGAGGGGGAGGCTCACGACGCGCTTCGCCCCGGCGCGGGAGAGCTCTTGGAGGGCCTCGTTCGGATAGGGCTCCCAGAGCCGGCCCGCGACCCGGACCGGTATCCTCAGACGCTCCTCGAGGGCCGCCGCTTGGGCCCGAGAGATCTCGAGCAGCGGCGAGCCTCCGATCGCTTCGTAACGGCGAACGACCTCGTGGAGCAGCTCGGGGGGAGCGGGCCTCCCGCGGCGGATCTTCGCGAGGAACGCGGGCATGTCGGACAGATCTCGGATGGTCCCGTGGAAGGTGAGGAGGACGGCGTCGGTCACGGCCCGGGAGCATACAAGCGTGACCCGATGGTCAGAGCACGGAAGAACGCTTGCGCGAGGGGGGCGAGTCTGAAAAGAGAATCGAGCCCTTCGTGAGACCGCGAACCCTCGTCCTCGGTGACCTCCACCTCGTGCGCGACACGCCCGCCGACGTCGTCGACGATCTGTGCGACGTCGTGCGCGAGGCCCCGGGGGCGCGCCTCGTCTTCGCGGGGGATCTGTTCGATCTGTCCGCCGATCACCCGGGCTCTTCCCGCGCGAGCCGAGATCGTTCCCACGCCCTCGCCCTCGCGTTCGCGGCCCAGCCGCGCGTCGTCGCGGCCTTGCGAGAGCACGTGGATCGCGGCGGCGAGGTCGTCCTCCTCGGCGGCAACCACGACGCCGCGCTCGGTGAGCCCGAGGACGAGGGGGCGGTGGCGCGCG
>JBGAID010000059.1:0-72839 GCA_044225865.1 Polyangiaceae bacterium
GCTCCGCGACGCGACCCCTCCCAAGCTCCGCGCTTCCGCGCGTCGCGGGAGGGGTTCCTCGGTTCGAGCCGCGCCCAACCCGAGGCGCGCCGCCTGCCCGAGAGGTCGCGAATGTGCTACGGTTTTCATAGCGCGGCTCTCTCTGTCTCCGCGACCTGGGCGCGGCGCAAGGTGGGCGGGGCAGCCCGCTCAGGAGGCTCGTAGGGTCGGAGAGAACGGACTTTGGCACCGTGCTGAAAAGGGCGGTCGTCAGGCCACTGAAAGAGCAGCCACTCCGGTGCCGAGAGGCATGACGCCGACTTTTTCAGGTGTCGGTCGTCCGCTCGGGGGAGCGGGAGCGCTTTACAGCGAGCGGTTTCGCGGTCACGGTCAGGCCGCCGAACATGCAGCTCGTCCGTCTCCGAAACAGCGCTCGCGACGCGGCCGATGCCTCGCGTCGCTTCTTGCCCACCACGCGCCGGGAGATGGAGGCGCGGGGGTGGGACCAGCTCGACATCCTGATCGTGAACGGTGACGCCTACGTCGATCACCCTGCGTTCGGGGCGGCGCTCATCGGGCGCTTCTTGGAGCGGCGCGGCTATCGCGTCGGGATCATCTCGCAGCCAGATCACCGGACGGTCGAGGACGTGAGTCGCATGGGGGCGCCGCGGCTGTTCGTGGGGATCACGGCCGGCAACTTGGACTCGATGCTCAACAAGCTCACCGCCCAGAAGAAGACGCGGGAGAGCGACTTCTACTCGCCGGGCGGGCGGGCCGGGCTGCGGCCGAATCGGGCGAGCATCGTCTATTCGAACTTGTGTCGAATGGCGTTTGGGCCGGCGGTGCCGATCGTCCTCGGGGGCATCGAGGCTTCGCTGCGTCGCATCGCCCACTACGACTACTGGTCGGATCGGGTGCGGCGCAGCGTGCTGCTCGACGCGAAGGCGGATCTGCTCGTGTTCGGCATGGGCGAGCGACCGGTCTGGGAGATCGCGGATCGGCTCGCGGCGGGGAGGTCGATCAAGGCGTGCGGTGACATCCGCGGCACCGCTCATGTCCGCAACAAGGGGAGCTGGGAGGGCCTGCCTCGGTCGCGCTTCGTCTCCGACGAGGGGGTGTTGTTCCTCCCCTCGTTCGAGGAGGTCTCGGCGGACACGCGCGCGTTCGCGGAGATGTCGCGGGCGTTCCAGTTCGAGACGAACCCGGGCAACGGCCGGCCGCTCTGCCAGCCCCACGGCGACCAGGCCATCTATCTGAACCCGCCCGCGATCCCGCTCGAGACGGCGCTGATGGATGAGCTCTACGATCTGCCATTCGCGCGCGCGCCGCACCCTTCGTACGAGGAGGACATCCCCGCCTTCGAGACGGTGAAGCACTCGATCGTGACGATGCGCGGGTGCTTCGGGGGTTGCACGTTCTGCTCGATCACGGAGCACGAGGGGCGCGTGATCCAGTCGCGCTCCGCGGAGAGCATCCTGCGCGAGGTGAGGGAGCTGCGACGAATGGATGACTTCGGCGGCACCATCACCGACTTGGGCGGGCCCACCGCGAACATGTACCAGATGGCGTGCAAGGACCCGGAGATCGAGCGGCGCTGCCGTCGGCTGTCGTGTGTGCACCCCGACGTCTGCGAGAACCTGAAGACGGATCACGGACCGCTGCTGTCCATTCTGCGGCGCGTCCGGTCGGAGCCCGGCATCAAGAAGGTCTTCCTCGCGTCCGGCGTCCGCTACGACCTCGCCGAGAAGAGCCCCGCTTTCATTCAAGAGCTCGCCCGTCACCACACGGGAGGGCAGCTCTCGGTCGCCCCCGAGCATTCGAAGAAGGATGTCCTCGACCGGATGAAGAAGCCCGGCATCGAGAGCTACGAGCGCTTCGCGGAGAGCTTTCTGTGCGAGAGCAAGCGGGCCGGCAAGGACCAGTACCTCGTGCCGTACTTCATCTCCGGCCACCCCGGCTCGACGCTGAAGGACATGGTCGATCTCGCCCTGTGGCTGAAGGAGCAGGGGCTGCGACCGCGGCAGGTCCAGGAGTTCATCCCGACGCCGATGTCGATGGCGGCCTGCATGTATTGGACGGGGCTCGACCCGCTTACGCGCGCCCCCGTGTACACCGCGAAGACGGCGAACGAGAAGCGGCTGCAGAAGGCCCTCCTGTTCTATTGGGACGCGACGAAGCACGACGACGTCCGCGAGGCCCTCCTCGCCGCCGGCCGCTCCGATCTCATCGGCACCGGTCCTCGCGCCCTCGTGCCGCCCGCGCACGGAAAGGGCTCGCTGCCCAAGCACATGCGCGCCGCCGCCGCGGCGCGGAGAGCTCCCGAGCGCGCGCGGCGGCGCCCCGGCTGAGGATCAGAACGGCAGCGCCGTGGGGAGCGGGATGGGCAGCTGGGGGAGGTTCTTCATCCCCAGCTCCTTGATCTGATCGCGCGTGAGCGTGCCCGTGGTCTTGAAGGGCACTTCGAAGCTCGCCTTCTCGAAGCCGAGCTCGGCCGTCCCTTCGACGGTGAAAGGGATGGTCTCGCGCTTGTACGCCATGGTCACGACCGCCCCGACGTCGCCCCATTTCATGGGGAGGGGCACGACGATCTCGGCCTGTCCCTTCGAAGGGATGTCGACCCGGGTGTCGACCGAGACCTCGCCGAGATCGATCTCGTCCGCGAGCTTCACCCGCGCCTTCACCTTGCGCGCGATGAGCGGCATTTTGTTGGGGTTCTTCGCCTTGAGCGTGATCGAGAGGTCGAGCCCGGTGGTGGCTACGGAGGTGACCTTCGCCGCCTCGGGCTCGATGGTGGGCGGGACAGGCTTCTCGCACCCGGCCGACGAGAGAACGAGCGACGCGACGAGGAGGACGATCCAACGCATGGGTGAAGGGAGCGTAGCGTCTCGAAGGTGGTTTGGCTCCTCGCGTGATAGGCTGGTTGGTCGGTGATGGGCTCCGATGGGGCAGCGGTAGAGCCGCGCAAGCTCTTGGGCCGATACGTCGTCGGTCCAGAGCTCGGACGCGGCGGCATGGCCGTCGTGCATCGAGGGCGAGACGAGGCGCTCGGCCGCGACGTCGCCATCAAGATCGTGCGCGAGGGGATGAGCAAGGAGCGCTTCGAGACGGAGGCGAGGCGGACGGCGAGCATTCGAAATCCCCGCGTCGTCGAGGTGTTCGATGTCGGTCGCGACGGTGAGGACGTGTTCCTCGTCATGGAGCTTCTCGACGGCCAGCCCCTCTCGAACCTCCTGGCCCGAGAGCGAAAGCTGAGCCCCTCCGACATCGTCGCGATCGGGGTGCAGGTCTGCGAGGGGCTCGCCGCCTGTCACGCGCAAGGCATCGTCCATCGCGACATCAAGCCCGCCAACGTGTTCGTCCTCGAGACCGAGCCGGGGGAGCCCCCGCGCGTGAAGGTCTTGGACTTCGGGGTCGCCAAGCACGTCGACGGCGCGACGGCGCGCACGGATCCGGGCGTGCTCGTCGGGACGTTCACGTTCATGTCCCCGGAGCAGATCCGCGGCGATGGCCTCGACGGTCGCTCGGATCTGTACTCGCTCGGCGTGCTCCTCTACCGCGCCCTGTCGGGGCGGCTCCCGTTCACGGGCGACAACGTCGCGACTGTCATCTCGCAGCACCTCACCAAAAAGCCGCCGCCGATCGCGCGCCTCGCTTCGGAGCCCGGCCTCTCGAAGCTGGGGGCGGTGATCGATCGCCTCCTCGAGAAGTCCGCGGCCGACCGGCCCCAGAGCGCGGCCCACGCCCGCCAGATGCTGTTGGAGGCGCAGGCCGGCTTGGCGCGCGAGGCCGGTCCAAAAGACCGCGCTCGCTCGCCCGCGGGCTCGACGGTCGCGATCGTCGAGCCAGAGCCGATGCCGACGATCGAGGTGCCCGGCCTCGAGGTCCCGTCGTCGTCGAGCGGCCTCGCGCCCCGGGCCGCGGGGACGGAGGCGCCCGCGGTCCACGATGCGATCCCGGATTTGATCGAGCCCTCGTCCACCGCCCCCGCGGAGCCAGCGACGTTCGAGCTCGACGTTCGGCCGCCGCCGGCCTCCGGCGTGCCTCACGCCGCGCCCTTCGGCGCCCGGCCCCTCCCCGGCTACGTTCCGAGCGAGCCGTGGCGGCCCCCTCCCTCGCCGATGACGCCGATGAGCTACCGGCCCGACCCACCCGCGCCGACGCCGCCCGCCAAGCCGGCCTGGTACGACGCCGTCTCGCCATCGATCACGAAGCGCGTCGCTGGTTACGGCTTCCTCATCATGTTCCTCGACGTGGTGTTCTTCCGGCCCCGCGCGGTCACGCTGCTCGTGATCGGCGCCCTCTCGACCCTCGCTCTCGTCGCCTTCATCGCCTCGTCGTCGAAGCGCCGCTGATCCTCAGCGCAAGCCGTACCTCTTCAGCAGGCCGATGAGATAGGGACGATCCATCTTGGCCCGCCGCGCCGCCTCCGAGACGTTGTGATCGCACCCCTCGATGAGCCTCGACAGGTAGGCCTTGTCGAAGGCGGCGATGGCTTGCGCCTTCGCGTCGCGGTAGCGCACGAGGGGGCCATCGCCGGTGAGCGGAGGCGACGAAGGAAGCCGCTCCTCCTCCTCGCTCGGGGTCGCCTCCACGCCCACCTCGCCGGGGCCGAACGCGATGACGCGCTCCACCGCCGCCCGCAGCTCGCGGATGTTGCCCGGCCACGTCTGGGCCTTGAGGGCATCGATCACCGCGTCGTCGAGCGACGTCTCGAGCCCAGTGAGCTCGCGCGCGAAGTGGCGCGCGAGGGCGGGGATATCGTCGAGGCGCTCGCGCAGGGGCGGGATCGCGATCCGCGCCCCCGCGAGCCGGTAGTAGAGATCCGCGCGGAACGTCCCCCGATTGACCTCTTGCCTCAGGTCGCGGTTCGTCGCGGAGAGCACGCGCACGGAGACGCTCTGCTCTCGCTCGCCTCCCACCCGGCGGAACTTCCTCCGCTCGAGCACCCCGAGCAACGCCGCCTGCGCGAGGAGCGGCAGCTCCCCGACCTCGTCGAGGAAGATGGTGCCGCCGTCCGCCCGCTCGAACGCCCCCGCCCGGGTGCGCTCTGCCCCCGTAAAAGCCCCGCGCTCGTGCCCGAACAGCTCGGCCTCGAGGAGGGTGGCGGGGAGCGCGCCGCAGTCGACGACCACGAACGGCCCTTCGCGGCGCGGACCGAGATCATGGATGGCGCGCGTGACGAGCTCCTTGCCGGTGCCCGTCTCGCCCGTCACGAGCACCGGGCTCGCGAGGGCGGCCACCGCTCGCACGCGCCGCGCGATGTCCACCATCGCGTCGCTCGCGATCACCATCCCCGCGATCTCTTGCGTCGTCTCCGCCTCGCTCCGCTCCGTCGGGGCGGCGTCGATGACGAGCAGGGTGTCCCCGATCCGAAGCTGGGTGCCGCGCGGCACGCAGGCCTGGGTGACGCGCACCGCGCCCAAGAAGGTCCCGTTCGTGCTCCCGAGATCGACGACCGCGATCCCCTCGCGGGTCGGCCGGACCTCGAGGTGGTAGCGGCTCACGGTCCGGTCGCGCAGCTTGAGCTCGTTGTCTTCGGCCGTGCCCACGCCCGCCGTCGCGCCCCCCTCGACCTCCACGAGCGCGCCTGCGTCCGCCCCCCGCGCGACGGCGATGGTGAGCCTGCTCACCGCCTCGAGCGATCGCCTGACCGAGCCCTCTCGGGTCGCTTCATCCACGCCCTCGAGGTTATCAGGGTCTGCGCCTCCCATCAGAGGAACGGCCGCACCCACGCCTCGCTGCGCGACCGGAGCTCGTCCTGGAGCTCGACGGAGCGCGCGAGGCGCGACGGCGTCTTGGGCTGCTCCTTGTCGTAGTAGAGGCCCGTCTCCTTCGCGAGGGCAGGGTCGGTCTCGCACCGCAGCTGGGTCTTCTGGCCCTCCTCGTTGGTGATCAGGAACGGCTTGAGCAGGACCGCGAACGGCCCCAGCCGGCGGCTCCAGATGTCGCTCGCGACCCCGCCCGGGTGGAGCGAATAGGTCGTCACCTTCGTGTCGGCGAGGCGCCGCGCGAGCTCGCTCGCGTAGAGGACGTTGGCGAGCTTGCTCACGCAGTACTCCGGGAACGCCGTCACCGTCCGCGTCATCCCGCGCACCGCGTCCCAGTCGATCCCCTTCGCGCGGTAGTGGCCCTGGCTCGAGACGATCACGACGCGGCCCTGCGGCGCGCGCTTCACGAGGGGCAGCAGCTTCTCCGTGAAGAGGTAGTGCCCGACGTGGTTCGTTCCCCAGGCGAGCTCGAAGCCGTCCTTCGTCTCGCCCCGGACGCCGGCGACGCCCGCGTTGTCGATCAGCACGTCGATGGTGAGGTCCATCTCGAGGATCGTCTCGGCGGCCTTCTTCACCGCCTCGAGGCTCGTGAGATCGAGGGCCACGAACCGCACGTCGCACGACGGGCTCTTCGCGCGGATGGCGTCCATGACCGGCTCCGTCCGCTCGCGGCTGCGCGCCGCGATGACGATCCGGCCCGCGCCCCGCTCCGCGAGCGCGAGCGCGTTCGCCCGACCGATGCCCGTGTTTGCGCCTGTGATGACGAAGGTCTTCTCCGCGAGCTCGGCTTGGGTCATGAGGGCGCGGACTCTACACCGGCTTCACTGCTCGGGAGGAGTCCCGCCCTTCATCCCGTGCCGCGCGAGCGCGTTCTCGAGGAGAATGCCGCGCGGATCGAACCCCGTCATCACCTCGTCCTCGACGACGAAGGTAGGAACCCGCACCGGCCCGAGCGCCTCGAGCTCCGCGTAGGCGCCGGGGTCGCCGTCGATGCGTCGCTCGACGTAGTCGATGTTTCGTTGGGCCATGTAGGTCTTCGCCATGCTGCACGCGCTGCAACCGGACATCGTGTAGACGACGAGGCGGTGATCGTTTCGGGCCGAGATCGCGGCCGCCGTCTTCTTCGAAGTCCGAGCGCCGTCGGTGACCCAATAGATCCCGCCGCCGATGCACCCGAGGATCGTGGCGATGACGACGGCGAAGATCACGACGGACTTCTTGCGGGCTCTTTGCTCCTCGACCGCCCGGAACTGCTGGCAGCGAGGGCACTGACCCCACATGTCGAGCGGCCCGCCGTCGAGATGGCAGCGACCGATCCAGTGCACGCCCGCCGACACGTGCTGCGCCGCCGTCGCTTCCCGCTGCGGTCCGCGATCGACCTCGAACGCGCTGGGCCCACTGAGCTCGGAGACGTCCAACATCCTCATGCCCCCTCTCGGAGCAACCGCCGCGCCACCCTGGGAAGTCGGGAATTGCCCCCGCCGGCCGGGATTTCGAGGGAGGCGCTCATGGCCCCGTCCACAGTGTTGGGGACCGCCAACAGGGGCGCGCCTACGACCGGCCCCCCCTGGCGTGATTCGACGGTCGAATGGCGCGTGTCGTCGTCGGACCTGGCGTACTCCGACCCCCGTGAAACTCGCCGTGGCCATCCCGCTCGCGCTCGTCTCCGTGCTCACCAGCGGCTGCTTCTTCGCCCTGGGAACCGCGGGCTCCAGTCCGTACGACGTCTCCCCCAACGCCGCCGCCGTCGAGCCCGAGCCAGACTACGCGGAGGCGCGCGCGAAGCTCGACGCCGCGAAGGGCGAGCTCGCGCAGGACCCCGCCGCCGCGGAGAGAGACTTCCTCGCCGCGCGCGTCGCCCTCTTTCACGCCTACGCCGACGCCCAGAAGCAGCTCGGGCGCCCCACCGCTCTCTTTCAGGCGCTCGGTCTCGGCTTCACCAACGTGCGCCACTTCGGTCCCGCCGCGAACGAGATCATGTGGCGCTCGGTGATCGGGCGGACCGCGGCCCTCAAGAAGCTCGGCCGCGAAGAGGAGTCGCTGACCGAGCTCCCGGGCTGGCGCGTGGAGTTCGCCGACGCCCGCTCGATGCCCTCGGGCGACGCCTCCCACCGCGAGACATGGCTGCGAGAGAACCACCGGGTGGTGCCCGCGACGAAGCTCTGCCCGGAGTCGCTCGGGCGCGCGTGCGCCGACCACGTGACGTGGCTGACGCACCGATTCTCCGAGGTCCACGACAGCGAGAACGGGCCGTACATCCAGCCAGACTTCACCATCGCGCGAGGCGAGAGCGATCTGCAGAACCTGTCCAAGGTCATCCGCGACCAGCCGGACAAGCCCATCGTCTTCAGCCTCACGGTCGCCGGCCGAAAGAAGGAAAAGGACGGCTCGTTCACCCTCATCCGAGACGGCGTCGAGCTCGCCGTCACGAGCGGCACCGACACCGGCAAGCGCCGCCTCGCGGTGAAGGGCGATCAGGTCGTCGTCGAGCGGATCATGGCGAACGTGCAGCACGACGTGGTCCACTCGAACTCGATCTCGATCCACCTCGCGCCCGGCCAAGATCTCGTTCGCGGCACGATGGAGGGCGCGGAGATCCTCGTCTTCGCAAACCTCCGGAGGGCCCGCGCGACGCGCGAGGGACCGCGCACGCGCTATCACCTCGATCGGCCCTTCGTCATCGGGCTCGGGGGGATCTATCAGTACGGCGTCGACCTCAAGTGGGCGTTCCCCGAGGAGCACTGACCGCGCGGGTGATCCAATCTGGGTCGCCCCTGCCGTAGACTCTCCCTCGCATGGCGCGGAACCTCACCGTCGAGATCGCTCCGCCTCCGCGGCGCGTCTCGTGGACCGCCGCGATCCAGATCGTCTTCGGCGGGATGCGGCAGGCGGTCTGGGTCATCGCGGCGCTCCTCACGATCTTCGTCTGGATCTTCGCGGCCGACTCCGAGCTCATGACGAAGATCGAGATGCGCGGCCCGCGCCGCAGCACGACCGGTGTCGTCGTGAGCATCCGCAACACGAGCGCGTCCGAGAACCGGAGTCGGATCGTCGCCGTCGACTACCGCTATCGCGTCGACGGGCGGGAGTATCGGGGAACTTCCTACGCCGTGCACAAGCAGCTCCCGCCCATCGGGAGCACGGTGCTCGTCGAGCTCCGCGCCTCCCATCCGTCGAGATCTCGCATCAGGGGGCTTCGCCTTCATCGCTTCGGAGCGGCGGGCGGGCTCCTGTTCATCCCCTACGCGGCCGTTCTCGTCGTCGCGGTCCTCCGGCTGACCCAGGCGCTCCGGGACGTCCGACTCCTCGCGCGCGGCGAGCTCGCCCTCGCGAAGGTCGTCGAGAAGACGGCGACCTCGACGCGCATCCAGAGGCAGCGCATCTTCCGCTACACCCTCCAGGTGGACGCGCCGCCCGAGCCCCGTGAGGTGTCCTATCGCGAGAGCGCTCCCCGACCGACCGCCCATCGCTTCGAGGTCCGCACCCACCGCACCGCCGCGATCGAGCGCGAGGCTCTCGTCCCGGTCCTCTTCGAGCGGGATGCCCCGGATCGCGGCCTCGCGATCGAAGCGCTCGCGGTGAGGCCCGCGCCGGGCGGCTTCGACGCGCCCGCGACCGCGCTTTGGACGCTGCTCCTCCCGAGCTTCGTCGTCTTGGGGAACGTCGTCTTTCTCATCCTTCGATAGCGCCTGCGCCGTGTCCGCCGCGGAATGGACCAATTGTCAGGACGGTTGAGCGGGCAGTGGCCGCTCTCCGCGTGATCGCTGCCGCCATCCTCTGCGGCTTGCTCGCGGCGTGTTCGACGTACGCGCTCGCCTCGTCCGCTTGGCTAAAGCCCGAGCTGCGCGTTGGCCTCGCGCTCCTCTTCGGGCTCGCGGCTGTCGGCGCGCAGCGATGGCTCGGTGGAGGCGCGGCGCGGGCCGTCGCGCTCGCGCTCGCTCCGACGCTCGTGCCCGCGTTCGAGTCGGCGGTGCGCGCCCAGAACGTCCACCTCACCGGGCCGAGAGCATCGTGCGGGACGGGGCGCGTCGAGGATGCGTTCGACGCGTCCTTGTGGATGCTCGCGCTCGGCTTTGGGGTCGCCCTCGTCGCCTTCTCGGCGAGACGCTTCCCTGTGGGGAGGCGGTGGCCTCTACCCGGCGCAGCGACGCTCGCCCTCGCGGCGGGCCTGCTCGCGCTCTCCATCGCTGGCGTGGTCGCGTTCTGGGCTCGGCCCTCCGCGCTCATGGCCGAGAGCGCGATCGCGTCGGTGGGATCCGTCGTCGTGCCGCGCCTAGCCAAAGAGGATGGCGCGCCCGTCCCGATCCTCGAGCGCGACGACGCCCTCATCCTCGCGGCCCCGTGCCCGCCCGCCGCCGGCGCCGAGACCTGCCTCTCCCTCGACGCTCGAGACGGCCGAGGTCCGCGCGGGGGCCGCCTCCTCGCGCGAGCCCCCGGCGAAGACATCGAGCTCCTCGCCGACCCCGACCACCACGTCCTCGCGCTGCGCTCGACCGACCCGCTCGACGGCAGGTCGCTCTCACTCGGGGGCGTCGTCGCGCATCGACCGGGCTCCGTCGACGCCGTGCGCGCGAGCGGCCTCCCGCGCGGCTCGTTGGGACCGCCGCTCTCCTCGGTGCTGCTCGGCTTCGCGGCCGCGCTCTTGCTGCTCGCGGCGGCGGCGCTGCGCCAGCACCGCGAGGCGCCTTTGTTGATGGGGCTGACGCTCGCCGCGCCGCTCGGAGCCGCCGCCGCGCTCGGGCTCGTCCTCTGACCCGCTATCGAGTCAGTTGCAGAGGTCGCCGCACTCGGTCGAGCACGAGGTGCACGCGCACGTCTCCATTCCCGCGCCGCCGGGGTGGGCCGTCGTGCAGTCGTCGACGCAGGCCGCGTCCGCGCAGGTGCTGATGCACGTCAACCAAGCCTGGCACTCCGTGCTGCCGTACTGTTGAACGCACTGGAAGTACTGCGTCTGGCAGCTGCCCTGCGCGCACTGTTGGCATTGCGCCGCCGATCCGCCGCCGCCCGCGCCTCCCGTTCCACCGCCGCCGCCACCGCCCGCGCCGCCGGTCCCGGTGCTCCCGCACCCGACGAAGCAGTCGAACAAGGCACCCTGTTGGGTCTGAAGGGCGCTGAGGATCGCCGCGCAATCGACGCTCGGATCGTTCACGCATGCCGCCTGGCAATTGCCCACGTCGCTCGAGCAGTCGAGGAGGTTGGTGCATTGGTCCTGAGGTACGCCGCAGTTGGCGGCTTTGGAGCATGCGTTCGCGCAAGCGTCGCCCCCGCCTGCTCCGCCCCCGCCCGACGTCGAGGTTCCGCCGTTCCCCCCACCGCCCGCGGGCGCGCCACCGCCTCCCGTTCCGCTGCCTCCGCCGCCGTTCGTCCCCGCTCCCTGGGCGCCCGACCCCCCGACCCCTCCGCCACCCGCGCCGCTTCCACCCGTGGGTGTCGAGCTGTCGTCACCGCAGGCGACGAGGACCAAGACCGAGAGCACCCAACCGGAATGAAGACGCATAAGGAACCTCCCGCGCAGCCATCAGCATAGTCGAAAGCCTGCGCCTCGGGGCGAGAGCACGGAGACGGCGCGCTCGCTGCGGCTCAGCGAGCGCGATAGCGCGTCGCTCGCGCCGCGCCCCGCGTCACCACCCGCCGCTTCGCCACCAAGCGTCGCAGCGACCGAAGGGCGGTGCTCTCCGAGATCGCGAGCACCTTCGCGATCTGCGGCACCGACGCGAGCCCGACCCGGACCACCGTCTCCAGCACCGCTCGATCGAGGGCCGCCACCGGATCGGCGGCCCGCACGTCGACGAGGGGCGCCTCCACGTCGAGCGTCTCCGTCTCCGCGAACGCCGGATCGAACGCCTCCGCGTGGGCCGGCCCCACCACGCTCACGCTCGCCGTCAGCTCGTACCCCGTCGCGGACGCCTTGAGCCAACCCCCGCGCGGCTCGAGGAACGACCGCAGGCGATGGATCGTCGTGCGCACCAGCGGATCGTGCTTGTCGGGGTGGTAGCGCTTGAGACCCCACAGCTCGGCCACGATCGCCTCCTTCGTCGCCGCCCCCCGCCCGAGCAGCCGCAGGAGCGGCAACACCCATCGCGGCGGGCTGCGATGCGCGAACAGGTCCCCGTGGTCCTCCACGACGAGGACGTTCTCCCGCGGGAACAGGTGCACGCGTCGCCCGGGCTCGAGCCCCAGGGTCTCCGGGATCAGCCCCAAGTACGAGAGCGACAGCAGCTTCGGAAGCACGCTCGTGTCGTGCGCCGCCGCCGCCGCGAGCAGCGGCGTCACCTCGTCCTCCACGAACGCCGCGACCCGATCCGGTCGCTCGCGCCCGAGCGCCGCCATCCCGAGGTGATGCTCCCGCCCTCGCATCAGGTCCTCAAGCGCGCGCTCCGCGTGGTCGATGCGCGCCGGATCCACCAGCGACCGCCCCGTCCATAGCGCGATCGCGCAGAGCTCCGCGCGGAACGCCACGTCCCCTTCGTTCATCAGCGAGGCCGCCTGATCCAGGAGCTCCGCGCAGGCCCGCGCGCCCTTCGTGAACCGGGTGACGTGCAGCCGCGCGAGCAGGCTCCCCACCTTCGCCCTCCGCCCGTCCACCCGCAGCGCGTCGTGGTCCGCCGACTCCAGGGCGCGCGCCGCGTCGTGCCCGCGCCCTCGCATCGCGTACTGGACCGCGGTTTGGGCGAGGATCGTCCGCTTCGAGTACGAGTCGTGCCCGGTGCGAGGCAGCAGAGCCTCCAGCCCCAGGAGCGCCTCCGAGCCCGTCTTGAACTGCGATTTGTACACCGCGATGGAGCACTCGATCGCGTGTGCGTTCATCGAGAAGCCAAGCCGCTCCGCGTGCACCTTCGCCTGCTCGAGCAGCGCCGTCCCCGCTTGGAACTGCCCGAGCTGAATCAAGGCGTGTCCGCGCAGATCCGTGCTCAGCATCTGGGCGTACGCGAACCGCGCTGCGTGGGCGGACCGAAGCGCCCGGAGCGCGTGGCGAGCGGCCGCTCGGTAGCGCCCCGTGAAATAGCGCTGACACGCGAGCCCCTGAAAGGCGATCGCGCTCGCCCAAGGATCGCCCACGCGCACCCGCTCCAGCGCCCGCCCCGCCAGCATCTCCTTCGACTTCGCGAAGTCTCCCGAGCGCGCCAGGGCGAGCCCCAAGAAGAAGCGCCCCGCCGCCACCGTGCGCGCGTCCTGGACTTCGTCGCTTCGCCGCGACGCCTCGTGCAGCGCGAACGCGTCGTCCACCCGCCCCACGAACGTCAGCGCCCCGATCACGAACGCGAGATCCGCAGGCGGGATCGGTGCGCTCGGCGCGTCGAACGTGTCCCGCACGATGCGGGCATACCGACCCGCGTAGAAGTCCCGAGCGACTGCCGTCTCACCGACGACACCCGGGGCGGCAGCAGCATTCTTCGCAGCCGTAGGCACTCGCCAACACTATGGGATAACAATCGAAACTGCGCAATCACGTCACCATCCCGTCACCCCGTCATGGTCCGAAACTCGGCAAGGCCGGTCCCCGACCGCATGCTCCTCTCACGCGCTGCACGACACGCGGCGTCCCAAGGAGACCGTCCCCATGAAGAGCATCCTCGCCCTCGCCCTCGCCGCTTCCACCGCCCTCGTCGCCTGCACCTCACTCGACGACGGCACCTCCGCACAGGCCGTCGTCCTCGACGTGCGCTGCGCCGCTGACGCGGACTGCCCCAGCGGATTCGAGTGCGAGGACGAGACGGAGGGCTCCGTCACCACGAGCTTCTGCGTCTCTCACGATGAAGACGCGGCCGCGAACGGCGATTGCCCGCCCGGCTACGAGCTCGAAGAGGAGCACGAAGGCACCTTTTGCAAACCCCACGGCGACGACGCTACCGACGACGGCGGGGTTGGCGGCGACGACGCCGCGTCCGGTGGCAGCGGCGCCACGTGCGTGACCGACGCCGATTGTCCCGCAGGCGAGCAGTGCGAGGTCGAGATCGAGCATGGCAACACGACGTCCGTCTGCAAAGCCCACGGCGGCGGTGCCTGAGGACCGCTCGTTGGGGCAGGAGAGCGATTGGCCATGAATCCGCCAGCGCCTCGTGGGGCAACCGATGCTCCGTTTGGCCCGAGCGCGCCGCCGCCGCCGCCGCACGAGTCTCCTCGCACTCCATCGTGCGGGAACGAATCTCGGCCGCTGTCATCGCCCAAACCCGCCCGGCTCTCACTCATGAGATCTTCCGACGCGGCTTGGTCGGTGCACTTCGCGGGGTCGCGGCCACGATCACGACCACTCTCCCGGTGATGGCTCGGGTGGCGGCGAGGCTCTCGGCGAAGGACGCGCCGCCAGCCGACTCGAGCACCACGTCGGCGCCCTCGCCAGCGGTGAGCTCCCGCACCGTCCTCCCGAGGTCGGGGCGGCGGGCGTCGACGACCTCATCGGCGCCCAATGCGCGGACGACGTCGTGCTTGCTCACGGAAGCGGCGCCGATGACGCGGGCCCCGAGGTGCTTCGCGAGCTTCACTGCGGCCTGGCCAGTGGCTCCGGCCGCCGCGTGGACGACGACGAGCTCCCCTGCCGAGAGCCGTCCCAATCGCAGCGCGGCGATCGCGGTAGGCCAATTGATGGCGAGGCCCAAGGCCTGCTCTGAGCTCCATCCGGGCGGTATCGGGGCGGCCGCGGCGGCAGGAACGACCATGTACTCGGCGAACGCGCCCGCACCCGCGGCCACCACGTGCGCGCCGAGCGCGGGCGAAGCCACCCCGGCTCCGTGGGCGACGATCTCGCCCGCCGCCTCGAACCCGGCCACGAATGGTGGCTCCAGCGTCTCGCCGAAGGTGCCATGGGCGCGCGCGATGTCGACGTAGTTGACCCCCGCGGCTTCGACGCGAATCAGCACCTCGCCCGGGCGAGGCGCCGGAACGGCGGTATCCGTGGAGAGTCGCAGGCCTCGGGGCCCGTCGAGCGACGCCTGCTGCAGCGCACGCATCGTGGTGGGGATGGTCATGGGCGTGTAGACCGCGCCCATGGCGGAAAGGAATCGGTGGTCGGCGGGGTCGGCTCGCTTTGCTCCGCGCGCGGCCCGCTGGTCCTGACCGGCGAGGAGGATCGCGCCGCGCGTCGTCCCCATGACGACGCGCCCTGCGAGAGGCTCGAAGGGCGAGCGGCGGGGGCACGCTCTCTCACGCAGCTCCGACCCGGCGACGCCCGGAGTGCGGCTCCCGAAGCGGGGCGTTCACGCGGCGAGTATGGCCGCTTCGGCTTCGGATGAAGAACCTCGCTCCAGCGCCGGCCACGTCGCCTGGGCGCGTATCGTTGCTTGGCTGAGTTATGTAATGAATTGAAACTGCATATGAAAATGATAAATCACGTCACGATCGCGTCACCCTGTCATGGGTCGAAACTCGGCAAGGTCGATCTCCGACTGCATGCTCTTCTCACGCGCTGCACGACACGCGGCGCCTCAAGGAGACCCGTCCCATGAAAAGCATCCTCGCCATCGTGTTTGCCTCTTCGACCGCCCTCGTCGCTTGCTCGTCGCTCTCGGACGGGAGCTCGTCGCAGGCAGTCGTCCTCGACGTTCGCTGCGCCGCCGACGCGGACTGCCCGAGCGGGTTCGAGTGCGAGGACGAGACCGAGCACGGCGTGACGACGAGCTTCTGCGTCTCCCACGACGAAGAGGCGGCCGCGAACGGCGATTGCCCTCCGGGCTACGAGCTCGAGGAGGAGCACGAGGGCACCTTCTGCAAGGCGCACGGCGGCGACGACGCCAATGACGACCACGGTGCGGGCGGCGACGACGCGGTCGGTGACGACCACGGTGCGGGCGGCGACGACGCGGTCGGTGACGACAACGGCGCGGGCGGCGACGACGCGGCGGGAGGCGGGGGCGGGGGCGCAACGTGCACGACCGACGCCGATTGTCCTGCGGGAGAGCAGTGCGAGACGGAGATCGAGAACGGCAGCACCACCACCGTGTGCAAGGCGCACGGCGGTGGCGCGTGATCGCCGGTCTGGTAGGAAACAACTGAGGATCGAGATGATCATGCGCCGTGTGGAAGAGACGTCGAAGGGCTGCTCGGGGATCCGCCGCTCCCTCGCGCTGGGGGCCGCCTGCCTATTCGCGATCGCGTGCTCGTCGAGCGCCGAGTCGCAGGGCGGCGGCGGGGTAGGGGGCGGCGGCGGAGGGGCCGCGACCGTGGTCGCCTACGCCGGGACCTACGAGGTGCCCGTCCCCGCCGAGCTCCAGGCGGCCGCGACCTACGACGTGGCGGAGATCGAATGGGTCAACGCGGGCGGGGTCGTCTCGCTCGAGTACGACCTCCCCGAGGGGCTCGTCGGGCAGAAGATTCGGGTCCGCTTCACCGGGGTCGCCGCCGACGGCGCGACGTCGGCCGAGCTCACCGGCGAGGTCGGCACCGCGACGTGCGCCATCGCGAAGGCCACCGTCTCCTGCAACGAGACCATGAGCAACCTCGTCTTCCAGCCCGATCTGACCGTCATCGAGGCGCTCGCCGCCACCGAGTACGCGGGCCCCGCCGCCGATCGTCTCGACGTCGCCCAGCGCTTCCAGGCCGATCCCATCGGCATCGTCCACATCGACCTTTCGAAGCAGGTCGTGGACGACAACCCTGGCGTGGACGACCACTGAGGGAGCCGCCCGGGCCTTGCTCCGGCTTCACCTCCCGCGCCCTGGTTGTGATAGCGATCGGCGCATGAAGTGCAGCGCCTTCCTCTTGGTTTGTGGGCTCGTCTCGTCGAGCGCCCTCGTCTTTGGCTGCAACGACTCGACCGATGGCGGCGAGGGGGGGGAGAGCCCCCTCGCGAATGTCACGTTCCACAAAGACGTGGAGCCGATCCTCCAAAAGCACTGTCTGAGCTGCCATCGCCAGGGCGAGATTGGCGGGTTCTCTCTCGAGAAGTTCGATGACGCGAAGATGCTCGCGGGGTCGATCGCGGCCCAAACGGGGGCGCGGCTGATGCCGCCTTGGGGCGCCCTCGACACCGACGGGTGCTCTCCGCGTCTGCCCTGGAAGGACGACGCGCGCCTCACCGACGAAGAGATCGCCGTTCTCCAAGCGTGGGACGACCAAGGCGCACCGGAGGGAGATCCCGCCGACGCCCCGCCCCCCTATGAGCCCACGCCCACCGGCCTGCCGAACGTGAGCCTCGAGCTCACCCCCGCCGAGCCGTCCGTCATCGAGGGGGACAAAGACCAGTTCACTTGCGTCGTCTACGACCCGCAATTGACGGAGGACAAATGGCTCGACGGCATCCACTTCATCGCCGGCAACTCGAAGGTCGCGCATCACGCGCTCACCTTCACGGTGCCGCGCGACAAAGCCCTCGAGCTCTCGGGAGGCGAGGAGCGCTTTCCCTGCTTCGGGGGCGCGCCCGGCTCGATTGTCCATGTCTGGGCCCCCGGAGGTGAGCCGTTCCAGCTCCCGAAGGACGTCGGGATCAAGCTCGCCAAGGACGACGTCATCATCGTGCAGATGCACTATCACCCGACCCGCACGTCCACCGAGACCGATCAGTCGAAGCTGCAGCTCCGCTTCCTCGACGCGGTCCCCACCAATGGCTTCCTCGTCACGTTCCCCGGCAACGCCAGGGACGCGAGCGAGGGCCTCATGCCCGATCCCGACGACACGACGAGCGAGCCCGAGTTCCGCATCCCCGCGGGGGTCGAGGATCACGTCGAGAAGATGAAGATCAAGATCCCGGACGAGGTCTTCCTCAATGTCCCCATCCTCATGGTCATGCCGCACATGCACTATGTCGGCACGGATCTGAAGCTCGAGATTCATCGCCAATCGCCCCCGGTGGGCCAGCCCACCGACGAGTGCCTCGTCCAGAACCCGGCCTGGAATTTCGGCTGGCAGCGCTTCTATCAGTTCGACGTCCCCCTCACGGAGCTCCCCACCGCCAAGGCCGGCGACGAGCTCACCCTGACCTGCCATTACAACAACTCCAAGAGCAACCGCTTCGTCAGCCAGGCCCTCGAAGACCAGGGCCTCGCCGAGCCGGTCGACGTCCTCCTCGGCGAAGAGACCCTGGACGAGATGTGCCTGGCTCCCGTCGGCATCTTGGTCCCGGCCGCGCTGCTGTGAGCCGGTGACGCGCTCGCCGGCACGATGCGAGCACGGGCGCGCCGGCGACGCGGCGGGGATGGACGCCGAGCACAGGGGAGGGAGCGTGCGCGTGGCGGTTCGGACGAGCGTCGCGGCGCGCGAGTCAGCGGGCTGAGTCTCTGGGGCGGGTGGAAGCTGAAAGGATCGTCTTCACCGCCTCTTCGACCCCGAGCCGCGCGGTGTCGACGACGAGGTGCGCGCCGGTCCACGCGTGATAGTCGCGCTCGAGGATCATCGACCAGCTCGGCAGGGCCAGCTCGGGGATGTCCGCGACGCGCGCCTCGACGCGCCTCTGGTGCTCGGCTTGGTCGGAGCAGACCACCTCGACCTCGAGGACGCTCGATCCTGCGCGCTCCGCCACCGCGCGCCACGCTGCGCGGGTGAGGCTCCATGGATTGACGCAGTCGGCGACGACGACGCGGCCGACCCTCAAGTTGTCTTCCGCGACCGCGTAGGCGACCTCGTAGCCCTCTCCTTCGACCTTCCACCCCGCGCGCCGAAGCGCCTGCTCGATCGAGTCGACGCGCACGTGGACTGCCGCTACCTCGCGGGCGAGCGCGCGGGCGAGGGTGGTCTTTCCGACCCCAGGTAGGCCGGCGAGCGCGAAGAGCATGGGCTCAGCCTACTCAGCTCCGCCCAGACGCGGTCGAATGTTCCTTGACAAGAATATTCTCCATGGCGAATATAACCCCATGCTTGCGACGCTCACCGCGCTGGCCGAGCCCAACCGCCTCCGAATCGTCGAGCTTCTACGAGCGGGGCCCCGGCCCGTCGGGGAGATCAGCGAGCGGCTGGCCCTCCGACAGCCCCAGGTGTCGAAGCACCTCCAGCTGTTGAAGGAGGCCGGGGTGGTGGAGGTGCAGCCGGTCGCGCAGAAGCGCGTCTACGAGCTCCGCCCCGAGCCGTTCCGGGAGCTCGAGCGATGGCTCGCCGGCTATCGCGAGCTTTGGGATGCCCGCTTCGACGACCTCGACGTCGTCATCGAAGAGCTGAAACAGAAGGACAAGAAGGAGAAGACACGCCATGACAGACGAAAGAAGTGACGTTGCCGGCCAGCCCCGCCCGCGAGGGGGCCGAGGCGGGTCTCCCGCGGGCGACGGGACCACCCTCGAGCTCCCCTCGGAGCAAGAGATTGTGATCCGTCGCGCCTTCGACGCTCCCGCGGCCATCGTGTTCGAAGCGATCACGCGACCAGAGCACGTGCGGCGTTGGTGGGCGCCGCGCAGTCGGGGCGAGATGCTGGTCTGTGAGGTGGATCTCCGCGTGGGCGGCTCGTGGCGCTATGTCATGCGCGCCAACAATGGGATGGAGGTGGGCTTCCACGGGAAGTTCTTGGAGCTCGACCCACCGACTCGCATCGTCCAAACGGAGATCTTCGACCCATTTCCGGAGGCGGTCTCGGTGGTGACCGTGACATTGCGGGAGGTGGGGGAGCGAACCGTGCTGGAGAGCCTTATTCGATATCCATCGCGAGAGGTCCGGGACCAGGTCCTTCAGACTGGAATGGAGGACGGCATGCGCGAGAGCTATCTCCAGCTCGCGGCGCTCGTGGACAGTCTGGGCGAGGTGAGGATGCCATGAGCGGGGGCCTTCCGTTCGTCGTGGGGCTGATGTCGGCGGCCTGGGCGGGGTGCGCCGCAGGCCCCGCGCCGACGGGCAGCGACGCGGGGGAGTCCAGCCCGCGCGCTCCCGTCTCGGCCCCCGCCGAAAGGATCGCTCCATCCTCCTTCGCGTCCGCCACGCCGCCTGCCCAGGCGGGCGCTTGGCCGATCATGGGGCCGGCCGCCCGAGCCCGGTGTCACCCCGCCTCGAGCGCGCCCGTGAACCTGAGCGTGGAGCAGGCGATCGGGGCCGCGAAGCCCGGTCGGTACGCGTGCGAAGGCTACGTGGTTCGGACCGAGGGCTGTGGGCGCGCGGGTAGCCAAGGCGTCCTGGGCTGCCGCCCGTTCATCATCCTCTCCGATCTCCGAAGCGCGGGGCTCAAGGAGCCGCTCTCCCCCACCCAAGACCTCGTCGTCTTCGTCGACGATCCCGAGGCGATGCCGATCTTCTCGCACGTGCGGGCGGAGCTCGACGTCTGCAGCGTGCCCGACCGCCTCGTCGCTGCTTGGGCCGTGCGCATCGAGACGCTGCCATGAGACAAGCTGCTACGGTGCGCTCGTGCTTCGGCGCGCGCTCGCATGGTCGTGCTCTTCGATGCTCCTTGTCGCCTGCTCCGCGGACGGCGGGCCGGATCGCTCCTCGGCCTTCTCGAGCGCGAGGCCGGCGGCCTCTGCCCCGTCCACCCCGCCGTCCGCGAGCGCGGCCGCGCCCAAACCCGAACCCCTGAGCGCGGCGCGAATCCTCGAGGTCGGCAGGACGGTCCACGTCGGAGACCGGTGGGACGCGACCGAACGACGCGTCGTCGGCGAGCTCGGCCCGTCCACGCGGCGGCTCATGGGTCTCGGCCATGTCTGGATGGTCCCGGGAAAGGACGAGTGCACCTACTTCGTCATGAAGTACTCGGGAGAGGTGGTCAGCGAGGTCACGCCTGCGGCGACGCACCCGCGATCCGACCGTCGCGAGTTCGAGGACTGCTTCTGGTATGTCGATGAGACGCCTCCCGACAAGGACCCGAAGGGGCCCGGTCCAGAGCCGGGTCGAGTCTATTCGGTCAAGGAAGCTCTCGCGGGCCTCGAGGCCACGAGATCGAAGTGGGTCGCGTCACCGATCCGAGTCCGGGGCGTCGCGGTGAGCGTGGTTCGCACGGGCCCCTCCGACGGCGATTGGACGAACGCCACCGTCGGCCTCCTCGATGAACATGACAGTACCGTTCGGATGGCGGCTCAGGTCGACAAGAACGTTCGCGACGTCCCTCATGATGGTCAGAAGGTCGTCGTCACCGTCGAAGGCCGAATCGACGGGCACGCGGGCTGGGTAGACCACGCGAAGGTGGTCAAATGAGCGGCCCTCGATCCCGGCCCGCGTCGGCGAGAACGATGCGGCCCCAGGAGCAAGCGCTGCGTCCGGGGGGGAGCGAAACGCCGGCCCCCAGAGAAACGCCGTGCCGCGTTCACGAATTCGGCTCGTTCATGCGCGAGCCTCGAGTCGGAGCGAGAAGTGCCGCACTCCCTTGCGCGGCCCGGCGACAATTGCGGATGCGGCGCGCGCGGCCCGATCCGGCTTTGTGCACCCTGTTCGCCCCTCCCCATTGAGCGGATTGATAATGGGCCGAATATCAATCGAGGCCGGGAGCTCCTCCTTATTCCGTCGAGCGGCATGGTGCTTGCGACATGAGCAGGTATGAACACGATCCGCTTTTCATTCCTGTTCGCTATGCTGATTCTGCCGGTCCCGCTCGCGGGCTGCGGCGGCACTGCGCCGGAATCGTCGACGCAGGCGGCCGTGGAGGCGAGACCTGCGCCCGATCCGGTGCCCAAGCCCGACCCGGAGCCCAAGGAGCCCAAGCCAAAGCCGGGCCCGAAGGACACGGGCGACCCGGGCCCCGACAAGCCTCCGCAGAACTAGTACTGCCGGCCCGAAGTTCACTGCGTAGACCTCCTTGGACTCCGTCCACTGCGTGGACTGCGTCCAATCCGGTTCGTGCCTGGATCTGCACCGCCCCCGCGCACGGCGCGGCAAGTGAAGGGCGGAGCAGCTCCAGTCACGAAGCCCGAAGTCTGGCCGTGGACTTCTGTATTCCTCGGTACTGCCGGGATTCGGAGGCGGCTCGCGCCCGTTTGCCTGGGCCGCGCCGCCCGCGCGCGCTCGTGGGAGTCGAGCGGTCGGGGGCTCACCTCAGGTCGTGAAGAGATGCCAATAGGGTGTGGTCAGCTCGAGGCGGAGCTGCGGTGAGGCCTCGAGCTGGCGCAAGACCGGCTCCTGCATTCGTCGGTAGGCCACCACGACTCTCCGCGGGTGTCCCGCGATGGACCGCTCGATGTGGGAGACGGCGAGGGCCGCGATGTCCCGGGGAAAGGGGTTGTTGAGGAAGAAGACCGTCGGCTCGTTGGGCAGATCCGTCTTCATGAAATCGCCACAGACGATCTCGGCGTGGACCGGCTTCTTCGTGCTCGCCGTGTAGCGACTGAAGTTTCTTCGCGCGACGGCGTTCAGCTCCTCGGACATCTCGATGCCTACGACACGGCGAAAGCCGTAGTCGCCGGCGAGCATGAGCGGCAGGCCCTTTCCGCTCCCGACGTCGACGAACGTGAGCTCGTGGCGCCCGGAGATCTCGCGCATCATCTCGTGGAAGAAGGCCGGGCAGATCGGCCCGTACGCCCACGTGGAGAAGTCGTCGCAGCGCGCGTCCTTCAGCCCGAGCTCCTTCATCTGGATGCGCGAGAACGTCTCCGTCCCGTGCCTCCGATCGAAGGCGCGCGCCTGCATGTCCGTGAAGCGGCCGAGCCCGCTCCGCGCGCAGTCTGCAATCGGCTGGAGCGATTGGACAGTTCGCGCCGCTCGGTCCAAGAGAGCGAGAGGAGCGCCGAGATGGGCGCGACAGGCAAGGAAGCGACGCAGTGGCGTGGGCAGCCTCGACGACATCGCGCTCGAAGATAATCGAGTTGCCCGCGGGACGGATTCACCGTCACGGGAGCGATGATTGTTTGGTTTGCGTGGGGCATGACTCCTCGGGCAATTTGGGACCACTGCCGGGACGGTGGTCCTACCCGAAGAGCCATCGATTGAAGTCCGCGATGAGCTGCTCGAGGGTCGAGGCGACGCGAGCCAGGGACTGGGCGGCGAGGAGCGACTTCTGGGGCCGATGGGCGAGGTGCCGACCCCGCCCGCTCGGCGCGCCGACTTCCGGCCTCCGCGCCCGTCGGGCAGCGCTCACCGCGCCGGCGGGTCGGCCGTCACCTTCGCATCCGGCGACACCTCCGAGACCATGGCGCGGTCGCGGGTGGAGGCGACGGCGACGAAGCTCGTGAGGATGGCGGCGGATGCGAGCGCGAGCGCCGCCTTCCCCGCGCGGGCGCGGGCCCCAAGAAGAGCGGGGACCAACGCGGGGAGCGCGGTCGCGAGGGCGATCTCGGAGGCGAGCCGGAGGCGAGCGAGGGCGGTATTGTATGCCGCCGCCTGCGACCATCCGAGCGGCTCGAAATCGGAGGGCAGCTGGAGCACCGTCGCGAGCGTGCCCGCGCCATAGAGGGCGAAGACGGCGGCCGGCAGCGCGAGCATGAGCCCGAGGGCGCCGAAGAGGTGGGGCCTCGTCCGCGTCGCCCGGCGGTGGGTCGCTCGTGGCCCGCGAACGAAGGCCTCTCTGGGGTCGAGCGGAAGAAAGCTCGAGGCGTTGGGCATGGCGAGCACGATGTAGCGCCGGCGCTCGGCGCAGGCGCGCCAGCCGTCGGAAGCTTTGCGCCAGCGCGCGCGTCAGCCCCGTCGATGGTCGGCGGGGCTCGTCCCCGCGATGTCCCGAAAGAGCGCGTGCAGAGCGCGCTCCGAGATGCCGAGCCGAGCCGCGACTACCGCGAGCTTTACGTCGCTGCCCCGCAAGAGCTCGCTCGCCTTCGCGAACCGCGCTTGGCGCAGCTCCTCGCGGAACGAAGTCCCAGCGTGAGCTAGCAGGCGCTGAAAGGTTCGAACCGGCATCCGGAGCTGCTCGGCGGCGCGAGGTGCGTCGATGGTGTCAGGGTGCTCGCGGAGCAGCGCGCGGAGCTTGGAGAGCTCGACCGGCATCGCCCGCGCGCGGGCCACGATCCCGTCGAGCTCGGTCGCGAGCGCGGCCCCGAAAGAGTCGCTGCCCAGCGCCTCGACGTAAGCGTCCTCGGGTCGATCGAAGATGCGGAAGGGATGGGTCTCTCCGAGGATGGGCAGGATCCCTGCGACCAGGAAGCCGATGGCCCCCGGAGGAGCGATGCCTCGCTGCAGGCGCACCCGCTCGATGAGGTTCGTTCGGTGCAATCGGAGCCAGTCGACCAAGACCTCGAGCGCCTCCAGATCGACGCCCTCGACGCGCGACGCATCGAGGATCACGTCGAAGCGGCGCTCGAGCTTGGCGTAGCCCTCGAAGGCGCCGGTGATCTCTCGCACCTGCTCGCGCGAAGGCTTCCCCCACAGCAGCGCGCCGCACAGCGAAGGCGTCTTGCACCAGACGAGCGCGCAGCCGCCGACCGACCATTTGCCGACGGGGCTCTTCACGAACGCCGCGAGGGGCGACTCCTCCACAGTCGAGGATGATCGACGACCCCACCGGGGTCCGCAAGCGAGGCCCTTCATTGGGCCAACGAGGCGAGGGCGTGCGAAGGACCAGACGGATGTCTCTCGCCGAAACCAGGACCGTATGGCTCGCGCTGGCTCTCGCGTTCGGCGGCTGTCGAGCCGACGCGCGCGGAGGAGCGGTGTCCGGCAGCGCATCGGCTTCTCCCATCGGGGGCGCCGCGCGAGCGACCGTCGCCGCCCTGCCGCGAGCCGCCGACGCCTGGCCCGCGTCCTTCGCGGCCGAGATCGGGCGCGGGGGCGCGGTGTGCAAGCACGTCGACTTCCAAGGGGAAGGACGGCAACGGCGCGCGACGTTCGAGATCGACCTCGGCGCGCGTCCAGACGCTCGCTCGGCCCAGGCGTGGATCTTCTACTACGACGAGGCGGGCCGGCTCCTCGAGCGGGCGCCCGAGCTCCTCGCTCCTGTCGCCGCGGGGACCGTTCCGCTCGGCAACGCGGGCTCGAAGATCCCGGATGGCACGGCCGAGATCGAGTGCGAGATCGCGTGGGTCGTGGACGGGAAGGGGGGGGTGTTCATGAACGCGAACCTCGCCCCCGCGGAGCCGGCGCGCCCGCGCGGAGGCTTCACCCAGGCCGAGCTGGAGGCCCACGCGGGCGAGAAGGTCGGGGTCGAGGTGCTCGACCCGAAGGCGGCGCGCGCGCGCGTGAAGAACCTCTCGAGCAAGAAGGTGGAGACGATGGAGATCGACCTCGTCTACTTCCGCGCCGACGGGACCCACGAGACGCGCTCCGACTACACCGTTCGCGCGAGCCTCGACCCGGGCGCGTCCGCCGAGATCGACGTCGGCGTCGGGTCGGATCCGATCGCGCCGTTCGTGCGCGTGGTCGCAACCGCGCCCGAGGTGACCTTCGCCGACGGGACGACGTTCACCAACAAGAACCTCTCCGGCTTCGAGCTGCCGAGCCCAGAGTAGTCGCCTTCGTAGGCGACCCGGAGGGCGCTTTCTGCTTAAGTACCGCGGCGATGGATCCAAGAAGCCCGGTGGGCCCGCGGTACGACGGAGCCTGGGTCGCCACCCTCTCGGGGATTTGGGATCGGGTTCGTGACCGGGGGCTCAGCCTGGACCTCGACGAGCTCGATCGGCTCGAGGGGCGCACGTGCCTCGTGACGGGTGCGAACCGCGGGCTCGGGCTCGCGGTCGCCGCGGAGCTCGCGCGTCGCGGAGGACGGCTCGTGCTCGCGTGTCGGAGCGGCACCGCCGCCGCCATCGAACACGTCCGCGAAGGCGCCGCGCGCCGCGCGACGGTGGAGGGGCTCTCCATCGACCTGGGGGATCTCGCGTCCGTGGAGCGCGCCGTCGAGACGCTCGAGGGAGCAGGGATCAAGCTCGACGTGCTCGTCCTCAACGCGGGGATCGTCCCCGCCCGCGCCCGCAGCACGAGAGACGGCTTCGACGAGAGCTTTCAGGTCAACGTCCTTTCCAACGTGCTCTTCGTGCGGAGGGCTTGGGAGCGGGGCCTCTTCGCGCGGGGCGCTCCCCACCGGCCGCGCATCGTGGTGGTCTCCAGCGAGTCTCACCGCACCGCGCCTGCCGTCGATTGGAGCGCGCTCGGCGAGTACCGCGCGTGGGGGATGCGCGAGGCGGTGGAGCAGTACGGCTACGCGAAGCTGCTCCTCCAGACGTTCACCGCGGAGCTCGAGCGGAGGATCGGGGAGGCGGCGTCCGTCCACTCGTTGTGCCCGGGCGCGGTGCGGACCGACATCGGCCGCGAGGCCCCGCGCTGGGCGAAGCCCGCGCTCGATTGGACGATGCGCGCCTTCTTCAAGGACCCGCGCGAGGGGGCGGAGCCGGTGGTGTACCTGGCGGCGGCGCGGGCGATCGAGGGTCGCACGGGAATTTACTTGCACGTCAAACGATCACGGCCGCCCTCCGCGGCGGCCACCGACCCGATCGCGGGGGCGCGGATATGGTCAGAGACGGAGCGCCTGCTCGCAGCGCGCGGGCACGCGCTCGGGCCGCTCGACGCGAGGAGCGGTGAAGGGGGTGAAGCGTGACGACCCGATCCGAAGCCGAGACGAAGGTGATTTCGGGCGCGGCGTGGAGCGACTTCTGTGACGCGTTGAAGAACGCGGGCTCCATCGTGCTCTCCGACCAGCCCGAGGATCCGCTCACGCGCGCGGAGGGGTTCCGGTACCTGAGCCGCCTCACCCGCGCTGCCCTCGAGACCTTCGTGGAGCGAGCGGATCCGTCCGCTCCCGTGCTCGCCCGCGTCGTCCACGAGACGGTGAAGATGGGGGCCGACAACCCGGACGCGGTCTACGCTCACGCCTCCCTGTCGAGCGCGTACCGCTATCGAATTCGCGGCGCAGGAGGGACGCTCCGCTACCTCTCGTTCGCGACCCAGGTCGGCCACTACGGTCGGAGCGGGGGGATGCCGCCTACCGGCCAGCTCGACTCGACCACGCTGAAGGTCGGGGAGGACGGGCGGTTCGACGTGATCGTCGCGTGCGAGCGGCCGGCGCGCCTCGGGCCGACGGAGAGCTGGCTCCCGATGACGAAGGATACGGGGACGCTCATCGTCCGGCAGATCCGTCTCTCGCCCGCGGACCGGGTCGCGGAGCTTTCCCTCGAGAGGGAAGGGGAGCAGGCTCGTCCCGAGCCCCTCAGCTGCGAGCGCCTCGACGAAGGCCTCACGAGCGCGGCGATGCTGGTGCAGGGGGCGGCCATGCTCTTCGCGAGCTGGACGAAGATGTTCGAGGCCCACACGAACCAGCTCCCGCGCTTCGATCCGGAGACGTCCAATCGCTTCGGCGGGCTCGCCGACATCGCCTATTACCACTCTTACTTCCGGCTCGGTGAAGACGAGGCCCTCGTCATCGACGCGACGCCGCCCCCCTGCGACCACTGGAACTTCCAGCTCAACAATCACTGGATGGAGTCGCTCGACTATCGCTATTTCCGCGTCCACACCAACAGCGCGCTCGCGACGGGGCGGCCCGACGGATCCATTCGGATCGTCGTCGCCCACCGCGACCCCGGCGTCCCCAACTGGCTCGAGACCGCCGGCCATCGGTTCGGGACGATGTGCTTTCGCTGGGTCCGCCCGGAGGGAGAGCCGCCCACGCCGCAGTGCCGGGTCGTCCCTGTGGACGAGGTGAGGTCGTTGCCGTGAGACGCGAGACCTCGACCGACTACGCCCACCCCCATCGGCCGCGACCCCTCCGCGTCGCGAACCGCGCCCTCGGTCTCTTCGAGCGCACGCTCGGCGTTCGGCCCTCCCTCGCTCCCCACGATCTCCTCGAGGCGGCGAGGCGCGGCACCGGGCTCTCCGATTTCGGTGACCCCGCGTTCCGCGAGCCGCTCGCGAAGCTCATCGACTCGATCGAGGATGAAGCGCGGCTCCACCCCCTGGGGCGCTTCATCACCCGAACGCGGATCGTCTCCGCGCTCAAGACGCGTCTCCTCCTCACCGAGCTCCTCAAGCGGCGGCCCGAGATCGAAGATCGGCGCATCGTCCGCCCGATCGTGATCGTCGGGCTGCCTCGCACCGGAACGACGTTCCTCCATCGCCTGCTCGCGACCGACGTCGATCGCATCCGCGCCCTGAGGAGCTGGGAGGCGCTGATGCCGGTGCCTCGCTCGCTCGACGGCGCCGCGAAGGGCAGGATCGAGGCGGCGGTGCGGAGCGAGTCGGCGCTCGCGTACATGGCTCCCGATTTCTTCGCCGTCCATCCGATCGACGCGCGCGGTCCGGAGGAGGAGATCCTCCTGCTCGACCTCTCGTTCCGCAGCACCGTCGCGGAGGCCACGATGCGCGTCCCCTCGTTCGCAGCCTGGCTCGAGACGGTCGACCAGTCGCCGGCCTATCGGTTCATGGCGAGCGCGCTCAAGGCCCTCGAGTGGCAGCGCGCCCCCGCGTATCGCGGCTTCCGTTGGGTGCTGAAGACGCCCCATCACCTGGAGTGGCTCGAGGAGCTGCCCAAGGTCTTCGAGCGGCCGGTGATCGTCTGGACCCACCGCGCCCCGAACGAGGTGGTGGCGAGCTTCTGCAGCATGATCGCCCACGGTCGCGGCGTCTTCAGCGATCAGGTCGATCCCCACGAGATCGGCCGCTTCTGGCTTCGCAAAGGCAAGCGCATGGTCGACCGGGCGATGGCTCGTCGCGGCTCCATCGACGCCGACGTCATCGACGTGAAGTACGAAGACCTCTTGCGCGACCCCGTCGGCACCGCGCTGATGATCGAAGAGCGCGCCGGCCTACCGCTCGATCCGCGGGCGCGCGCTCGCATGCTCGAGGGCAAGCGCCGCGAGGTGAAGGATCGGCACGGCGTCCACCGCTACGCCCTCCAGCATTTCGGCTTGACCGAAGCGGACGTGGCGCGCGCCTTCAGCGACTATCGTGCCGCCCTCGGCTTTCCCTGACCGGCCCCTCAGACGCGCTCGAACGTGAGATCGTACACGACGTCCTTCGGGAGCTGACCGGCGTGGACGCGCACGTGCATGATGAGCTGCGAGCCGCGCAGCTCGAACGTGTTGACCCGCTCCTTCTCCTCGTCGGAGAAGCTCTGCTCGAGCATCGGCCCGAACTTGTAGCGAAGGTCCATCACGTCGCCGGTGACCGTCTCCACCTTCAAGGGGCTGCCGTCGACGTTGCCGACGTACTGCCGATCGTCGACGAGCACGGCGAAGGTCCGCGCGTCGCCGCGGAACGTGAGCTGATCGGGGACCTGGTTGGCCGCCTTCAACCTCCCGCGCGCGATGCCGCGGATCAGCGCGCTCATCGAAGAGATGCTGTCGTCGATCGCCTTGTCGACGTTCGTGCGCTCCGTGTCGCCGCCTACGAAGCGATACGAGCCGACGAACGGCCTGGCTGGCGAATCCTCTGGCAGAGGAAGGTTGGACTGGGCGGGCACCGCGCTCGGCACGGGGCCGGAGCAGCCCACCTGCATCGCCGACATCGAGGCGAGGGCGGCGAGCGCGATCCAAGAGCGAGCTGTGTTTCGGAGGGCAGCGGGCATGGGCTTGGAAGGGCCGGAGGGCACGAAGGGATTGTTCGGTTTGTTGGGCCTTCATGCAAGCGTCGAGCGCGCGTGCGACGCGGTTCTGCCCGACGTTGCCCTACTCGCGACCCGCGTGAGGGACGCGAGGCCGTGATAAAAAAGCCCGCATGACCGAAGCGGCTCCCTCGCAGTCTCTCCCTCGCCACGCCCGCGCCGTCGTCATCGGCGGGGGTGTGATCGGAACGAGCACGGCGTATCACCTCGCGAAGCTCGGCTTCGGGGACGTGGTGCTCCTCGAGCGGGCGAAGCTGACGAGCGGCTCCACCTTCCACGCCGCCGGTCTCGTCGGTCAGCTGCGCACGTCGGCGGGGATCACCCAGCTCCTCAAGTACAGCGTCGAGCTCTACGACACGCTCGAGGCGGAGACGGAGCTCGCCACCGGTTGGAAGCGCAACGGCGGCCTGCGCCTCGCGTGCAACGAAGAGCGGTGGATCGAGGTGAAGCGTCAGGCCACGACCGCGCACAGCTTCGGGCTCGAGATGCACCTGCTCGGCCCCAAAGAGGCGCGAGACCTGTTCCCGATCATGGACGTCTCCGACGTCGTCGGGGCCGCGTTCTTGCCCACCGACGGCCAGGTGGACCCATCCAATCTCGCCCAGTCGCTCGCGAAGGGAGCGCGCTTGCGTGGGGTGAAGATCGTCGAGGATTGCCCGATCACCGCCATCCGGATCGAGCGCGGACGCGTGCGCGGGGTGTCGACTCCGTTCGGAGATATCGAGTGTGAGGTCGTCGTGAATTGCGCTGGGCTCTGGTCACGCTTCGTGGGGGCCCTCGCCGGCGTCGTCGTGCCCATCCAAGCGATGCAGCACCAATACATCATCACCGAGCCGTTCGACGGCGTGCCGAAGGATCTGCCCACGCTGCGCGATCCGGATCGTCTCTGCTATTACAAAGAGGAGGTCGGCGGGCTCTCGATGGGCGGCTACGAGCCGAACCCGAAGCCCTGGCTCGGCCCCATCCCGAAGGACTTCTTCTTCCAGCTCCTCGAGCCGGATCTCGAGCACTTCGAGCAGCTGATGGCGCCCGCGATCGCGCGGGTGCCTGCCCTCGCCCACGTCGGTGTCCGCAAGTTCATCAACGGCCCGGAGAGCTTCACTCCCGACGGCAGCTTCATCCTCGGCGAGGCGCCGGGGCTGAGCGGCTTCTTCGTCGGCACCGGGTTCAACGCGTTCGGGATCGCGTCCGCGGGCGGGGCGGGAAAGGCCCTCGCGGAGTGGATCGTCAATCGGGGGCCGACGATGGACCTATGGCCGGTGGACATTCGCCGCTTCGGTCGCCACCACGCCGACTCGAAATGGGTGCTCGAGCGGACGACGGAGGCCTATGCCCACCACTACACGATGGCGTGGCCGTTCGAGGAGAGCGAGTCGGGGCGCCCGCTGCGCGTCTCCCCCCTCTATTCGCGCCTCAAGACCCACGGTGCCTGCTTCGGGTCGAAGATGGGATGGGAGCGCCCCAACTGGTTTGCCCCGCCGGGGGTTGAGCCGGTCGACGTCTACTCCTATCGGCGCCAGAGCTGGTTCGAGCACGTCGGGGCCGAGCACCGCGCCACCCGCGAGCGGGTCGCCGTCTTCGATCAGACCTCGTTCGCGAAGATGCTCGTCGTTGGCAAGGACGCGCTCGCCGCCCTCGAGTGGCTCTGCGCGAACGACGTCGCCAAGCCGGTCGGCAAGCTGACCTACACCCAGATGTGCAATGCTCGGGGCGGCATCGAGTGCGACGTCACCGTCTCTCGCATCGCCGACGACGCGTTCTATGTTCTGACCGGCACGGCCTATGGCACCCACGACGCGGATTGGATGGCTCGCAACCTCCCCGAGGGAGCGGACGCGCGCATCATCGACGTGACGGGCATGTACTCGGTGTTGAGCGTGATGGGCCCGCGCTCCCGCGAGCTGCTCGAGGAGGTGAGCGGCGAGGATCTCTCCAATGGCGCCTTCCCGTTCGGGACCCACCGCGAGATCCCGATCGCGGGCGCGATGGCGCGAGCCCTGAGGATGACCTTCGTCGGCGAGCTCGGGTGGGAGCTCCACGTGCCGGTGGAGTCTGCCCTCGCCGTCTACGATCGGCTCTTCGAGGCCGGCGAGAAGCATGGCATCGTGAACGCCGGCTATCGGGCCATCGACTCGCTCCGCCTCGAGAAGGGCTACAAGAACTGGGGCAGCGACATGACCCCGAACGATACCCCCCTCGAAGCTGGTCATTCTTGGGCGGTGAAGCTCCAGGGCGAAAAGCCCTTTCTCGGACGCGATGCGCTGGTCGCCCAAAGAGCCAAAACCCTCCCGAAGCGCTTCGCGACCTTCACCACCGCGGATCCTTCGATTGTCTTGTTGGGCCGAGAGACGATCGTCAAGGACGGCGAGCGCGTGGGGTACCTCACGAGCGGCGGGTATGGATACACCGTCGGCAAGCCGATCGGGGTCGGCTACGTGCGCGTCCCCGCGGGGGCCCCGAAGGACTTCGTGACGACAGGGCGCTATCAGCTCGAGGTCGCCGGCGAGCTCGTCGATTGCGCCATCCATTTGCGCCCGCTCTACGACCCCGAGGGGGCTCGCATCCGGGCGTGACGGAGCTCGCAGAGCGCAGTCGCCTGGGAGGGGTCGGCGAGCGCGAAGCGCGCCGGGGTTTCGATCAACCCCTGCCGCGACGGAGCTCGCAGAGCGCAGTCGCCTGGGAGGGGTCGGCGAGCGCGAAGCGCGCCGGGGGTTTGATCAGCGAATTCGGGTGCTGCGCGCCTTGGCCATTGCGTAAGCAGAGGCGCTGCTGACGTCGCCGTAGGCCCTGCGCGCGCGATCCTTGAGCCTCTCCTTCACGTTCGCGAGCTCGTGGTCGACCCGCGCCGCGTAGGGATCGGCCGCCGCACCTGGAGGGGTCTCGCCCAGCTTGGCGCGGAGGGCGACGAGCCTTGCCTCCGCCACCTCGAGGCCTCGCTCGAGGGCCTCCTCTCCGCCGCGCTGAACCTCCATCATGCAGTACGGGCCGCGGTCGTAGCCGCCTCGGATCGCGCCCGCGTCGTCGGTCGGGAGCAGGGTGGCGCTCGCCGACTCGACGCGCTCGTTGCCCCGCTCGTCCTCGTAGCGGAGCTGCACTTGAACCGGGATGGGGGCGTCGCCGAGGGAGCGCCCCTCCTCCGGCTCGATCGCGAAGAAGATCTCGCGCGCCTCCGTGACGCTGCCGAGGCGGACGGGCGCGCCGCGCTCGAGCTTCGCCTGCAGGCCGACGCCGGAGATCTCCGTCGCGCGCAGGCCCTCCGGCAGGTGCACCGCGATCCTCGCCTTGCGGGCCACGACCTTGGCCTTGCCTATCTCGCCGAACGCCCCTGCCACCTCGGCCCGATCGACGTAATAGAGCTCGCCTCCGGTCGCCTCCGGCAACACCTTCAGGGTCGCGATCTCGACGGAGCCTTCGCCGGCGATGGCGACGAGATCCACCACCGTCCCCGCCTGCGCGAGGGTGCTCGCGAGGCCGGCATAGAAGGCTCGACCGGCCGTGGACGGACCGTGCAGCGAGCCGATGCCCGCGTTCGCGCAGCCGTCGGTGAGGAGCACGATGCGGGTCGCCCCTTCGCCGACGACCGCCGAAGCGGCGATGAGCGCCGGCCCGAGGGCGGTGCCCCCCTCCGCGACGAGCCCGGCGATCACGGATCGCCACGCCGCCCCGCTCTCGCCCACCGGCACCGGGCTCCGACCCGCCTCGGCGGCCCAGCGTCGAATGGCGTCCTCGCTCGCGAGGAGGTGCTCCTCCTTGAGCTCGGCGACCACGGGGAGGCCAGAGGACAGACCGTACAGATGGACCGAGGACGCGAACGTCACGAGGACGAAGCGCGTCTCCTTCGCGTTCGCCTCGAGATCCGCGAGCGTGGTCGAGAGGGATTGCCGGACGGCGGCCAGGCTCCCATTCGCCATCGAGCCCGAGACGTCGATGACCCCCGCGACCACCGGCCCCAACCCGTCCTTGCGCTCTCGGGGAGGAGGCCGGGGGGCCTCTTCTCGAGCTTGGCCGAGCACGACGACGCTCTTGCAGAACGCACAGGCGAACCCCGCCCCGACCCCGGGCAGCGCGACGATCGCGGCCGGATCGGTCAAGACGGCACCGCAGTGGCCGCACGTGACGGGGGCGGCCTCGATCTTGGTCGGGGCCGGCTCCTGCGCGTCGAAGACGACGCCCACGACGCACGGCAAGTCGACAGCGGCTCGGGTCGAGGCGTCCTTCGGAAACAGCTGCTGCGAGAGCCAGAGCTTCATGCGGGACACCATGGCACGCGCCACGGCGTCCCGCGAGCGGCGCTCAGGGGTTGCTCAGGACGATCGGCTTCTTGGCGGGGTCGTACTTGTTGTCGAGCTCACCGTCGACGACGCGCATCCCGGAGCCGGTCGCTTCCGCCGACTCGAGCAGCTCGAGGTAGCTCGCCTGCTTGCCATTGACGAGCGTGTTGACGAACTGACCGAGGGCGTAGCCGCTCTGCCAGGAGGGCGACTCGACAGCGTTGGTGATGAGGTCCAGGTTCTTCGTCCCGCCCGTCTTCAGCGGGATGTAATCCGCCTCGTAATAATTGTAGGAGACGCAGCTGTCGATGAAGAGGATTTGATAGCTGCTCGGGAAGTCGGCGGCGGTGAAGTTCCGCGGATCCAGCGGGCCGAACCCGATCAGCGAATGACCATTGTACAGGAAGACATCGCTGTTCTTGATCGCGTGCTTGAACGGCGTCGTGGTGTCGGCGTGACCGAAGAACGTCGTGACCTGGATGCCGATGGCGTGCTTCTTCCCAGTCTTGCCGATCTTGACCGTCTTCGGGACCTCGAACGTCACCCAGTGGTCCACGACGCGCTCGGCGAAGAGGCCCTCGAGCTCCTTCTTCTCGGAGGACGTCAGCCCCGACGGACCGCCGTAGCCGGAGTGGAGCGCGATCGCCCCCGGGAAATCGAGCGTCACCGACTTGCCGGTGGAGAGCGTGTAGTGGCTGATGTCCTCGCCGTCCTCCACCTCGACGACGGTGAAGCCCGGATTCTCGGTGAAGATTTGATCGAGGGTGTCGAGCCACTCCCCGAAGCCGCTGTCATCCTGGAGCTCGCCGCCCGCGTCGTGATCGATGAGGCCGTTGATCAAGCTGATGACGAGCTTGTCCTTCTTCACGCCCCCTCGATAGAGGCGGTCGTACTCGGGGTAGCTGTCCCCGTGGTTGGTCTTGTCGGCCCCGAGGGAGGCGGTGATCGGCAAGTAGAGCCGGTTCGCCTCGAGCTTGGAGACCTGCGTGTCCGGCTTGGCGAGCTTGGCCCGGGCGGTGTCGATCTTCTTCTGCTCCGCCTTCACCGCGGTGCCGCAGCTGGAAACGGAGGGCTCGAAGACGTACCAGAGCGCGTCCGCGAAATCGCGGGCCTCCTGATCATTGCGCGTGCACTCCTTCAAGATGCGCTGCGACTCGGATTGGTAGTCGGGGCGCAGGAGCACGAGGGGCATCGACGAGCGGCTCTCCATCGAGGTCGGCACGACCGCGTCGTCCACGTACGTGTAACGGACCTCGATCATCGGCTTGCCCGCGTCGCCCGCCTTGTCGGTGTCGACCACGGTCACGTCGCGCTTCACGAACGTCTTCGGGTCGACGCCCTTGAGCTCGCGGTTGTTCACGCCGATGTCCGTCGTGCGGAGCGGACCGAACGCGCTCTTCGTCTGCTTGTGGACGACGGAGAGGATCTGGTCGTCGGAGGAGCCGGGGGCGACGTAGACTCGGCCCTCGAACTTCAGCTCTCGGGACTCCCCGCGAACCGACGTGAGGTCCTGGTTGTCCGCCGTCTGGTCGCTGCCGCAGCCGGCGACCGCGAGAGAGCTGCCGAGGACCGAAGCCCACGCAAACGCCGCGAGTCTGTTCATGGCCGGGCCGAGAGCACGGCTCATGCCACCTTACAGAAGCGCTTATGTGCGCTGAATGGGCGACATCGACCTGGATCGCGGACGGCTCAATGGGTCTCCCCGGCGGATCGTTCGATATCCACCCCGGGAGAGGCCTCTGGGTCGCGAGGGCGGCGACGAGGGACGGTGAAGAGCAAGACGGAGCCGATGCCGAGCCAGACGAGCTGGTTGGCCCGCATGAGGAGCGCGACGGCGGTGGCCTGGGCTACCGACGTCCCGAGCAGCTCCGCGGCGAGCGAGAACGCGCCGTCGGTCGTGCCGAGCCCGCCCGGCACCATCACGCCGACCGCGTTCGCGACCATCGCTACCCCTTGGGCGGCGAGCGTCTTCGCGACGCCGACGTCGATGCCCACCGCATAGGCGGCGATCCCGTACTGGGTGGCCTGACACACCCGGTTGATCATGAGGGCGGCGGCAGGGCCGTGCGCGACCGGCCCCACCGTCCGCATGTGCTCTCCGAACACGTGCGCCTTGTCGCCGAGCTTCGGGATCTTCTTCTGGAGCCACCTCCCCACCCGGCCTGCCCTCGCGACCGCGAGGATCGCTACGCCGGTCGCCACCAACACCACCGCGTGCACCACGAGGGCGACGAGCCACACGGATGAAGACGAGAGCGTCGCGACGGCGACCGCGCACGGGATGGAGAACACGCCAATCGCGACGAGGGTGGCAGCTTGATTGATGACGCCGACGCTGGTGGCGGTCGCGGTGCCCACGTGGGGAGCGATCATCGTCGCTTTGATGGTCTCGTTCACGGCGCGCGGGGCGGGGGCCAAACTGGACAAAGACTGTCCAATCACGTTGGCGATGAACAAGGTCGTCAACGGGACCTTCTTCCTCGCCCCTCCCAACGCGAGCGCGCCCGCGGTCGTCTCCGAGATCGCCCGACCCACCTCGAGGAGACATATCCAGGGCAGGTAGACGAGCGCCGGCTTCAGGGTCCGAACGAGTAGCTCCCAGCCGACGCTCCTTACGATCAAGACGAGCGCGGCGAGGCCCATCACGCCGAGCGCGAGTCGAAGGTACGTGCCGGCGCGCGACGGGGCGGATCGGGGGTCTTCGCTCAATGGCTCACGGAGGATTCGGAGAAGCGGCCCAGCGCGTCGTAGGCCGCATATTTGTAGCACTCCGAGAGGGTCGGGTAGTTGAAGACCATTTCAATCAAGGTCTCGACCGTCCCGCCGCAGGTGATGATCCCCTGCCCGATGTGGACGAGCTCGGTCGCCCGATCCCCGAGCACGTGCGCCCCGATCAGCTTGCGGGTCGGACGCTCGAACACGAGCTTCACCACCCCGTCGAGGTCGCCGATGATCTTTCCGCGCGCGTTCATTTTGTAGAGGGCGCGCCCGCACACGCAGTCGATCCCCTGGGCGCGCGCGTCCTCCTCCGATAGCCCGACCGCAGAGAGCTCGGGGATGGTGTAGATGCCATACGGCAGCAGACGGCTGACCGCGCGTTTGTAGTGGAAGTCGAAGGCGTGGCAGACGGCGACACGCGCCTGCTCCATGGAGGTCGACGCGAGGGCGGGGAAGCCGATGACGTCGCCGGCGGCATAGATGGAGGGCACGCTCGTCCGGTAGTTGTCGTCGACCTTGACGTAGCCGCGTTGCCCCAGGGTAACCCCGACCTGCTCGAGGCCGAGCCCGGCGGTGCAGCCGCTCCGACCGGCCGCAAACAAGAGCTTGTCCGTGGCGATCTCGACCCCCGAGGCGAGGCGGCTCACGATCTTGTCTCCGACGCGCCGAACCTCGGCCGCGCTGTCCTTCATCCTCACGTCGATGCCGGCGTGGATGAACGCGAGGCGGAGCGCCTCGCTCATGTCGGCGTCGAGGAACGAGAGCAGCTCGTCACGCGGCTCGACGAGGGTGACCTTCACCCCCATCGCCGCGAAGACGGAGGCATACTCGCAGCCGATGACCCCGGCCCCCATGACCAGCATGCTCGCGGGCATGCGATCGAGCTGGAGGATGGTGTCGCTGTCGTCGATGTCCGGGTCCGCGAACGGAATGTGCGAAGGCTGGAAAGGGGTCGACCCGGTCGCGATGAGGATGACCTTCGCGCTCAGGAGGCGCTCGCCCTCCTGGCCTTCGACCTTCACCGTGTGGGGGTCGACGATGCTGCCCTTCCCGCGGACATACTCGATGTCGTGATGGTCGAGGTTCCAATGGATCCGCTCGATCTCCTGGGAGACCACCGCGTCCTTGCGTGAGAGGAGCTTGGGCACCGCGAGCTTCGGGTCGACCGAGACGGTGATGCCGTAGAGCTCGCGCTGGCGGTGACCGGACAAAAACAGCGCCGTCTCTCGGAGCGTCTTGGAGGGCAGCGTCCCCGTGTTGACGGCCGCGCCGCCGGGGCTCCGCTCCTTCTCCACCACCGCCACGCGCTTGCCGAAATACGCGGCCTGAGCCGCGCCCTTTTCGCCCGCCGGACCCGAGCCGATGACCACGAGATCGTATGCGTCGCCCACGCTCGGCAGGGTACAGGAAGGCGACGCCTTGCCGGGGGGCTTTCCAAGCGGCGTGGCATGGCTATTGATGGTCCATGTCGGTGCCCATCGCGGTGTCGATGGGATGGAGCACGCATGGGCCATTACGACGCACCCTTCCGCGATCCGAGGTTTCGCCGTTTCGGAGTCGCTCCTCGCGAGCCGTGGGGCGCCGATCCCCACCCGCCTTCACGCGAGGCTCCCGCTCCCGCGCCCCCCGCGCCTCCCCCCCGTCCCGTCGCCGCTCCCGTTTCGCCGCCGCCTGCTCGCGAAGATGCACCGGCGCCGGAGAAAGAGCAGCTCCGGAGCGCGCTTCGCGATCTCGAGGCGACTACCGCACGGGTTCAGAAGAACGCGGCGCGCATCTACGACGAGACCCGAGCGAAGCTCATTGGAGATCTGTTGCCGGTTCTGGACAATCTCGATCGCACCATCGACGCCGGTCAAACCACGCCGAGCGCGCTCCTCGAAGGGGTGGCGATGGTGCGCGCTCAGATGGAGCAGGTCCTCGTCGGATATGGCGTGGAGCCGATCGACGCCGAGGGCGCCCGCTTCGATCCGAAGGTGCACGAGGCGATCGCGACCGCCCCCGCCGGAGCGGAGCGCGTCGGCCAGGTCGTCCAGCAGGTGAGTCGAGGCTATCGCTTTGCGGGCAGGGTGCTTCGTCCCGCCAAGGTCATCGTCGGCGCCGCCTGACGAGCGGCGCCGCCCGCTGAGCTCAGGGCCCGCAGCTGCTCGGGCCCGTTGCCGCGGCGTCGGGTCCCGAGAGGTCCTTCTCGCAACCCGCGAGCTGGTCGTGGGCGCAGACGTTCGTCTTGATGGTCTGGGCGTCGTAGCCTTTGAACTGAAACTTGTCATTCACGAGCCAGGACCGTCTCCGCGATGGGGATCGACGGTCGGGGCGGGAGTCGCGCACGAGGAAGCAGCCAAGAGGAACACGGCCGCAGATCGATGACGGGTGGCTCTCACCCCGGGAGCTTAGCCGAGCCGCGCCGGATTCCATCGAGATCCGGCGCCCCGATCCGAGGCGCTCACCACATCACGTTGTATTCACTCTTCTCGATCCAATCGCCGGGCAGGTGCTCTCGCTTCGTCAGGTGGGTCGAGCGATAGACGAGCGTCACCTGCATCGAGTCGGTCTCGACGAAGACGAGATCGAGCGACGCGGGAATGACCACCTTCGAATCCCCGACGAGCTTCAGCGCGACCTTGGGCTCCAAGCCGGGGAGCTTCGCTACGAAGTCGCGTCCGTCCGGAGAGGTGTGCGTGACCTTGACCGTCTCGTCCCCCGAGAGCCGCTTCCGGCACAGGTAGGGGTGGGCGCCGTTCGCGAAGGGATGGATGGAGCGGGTTTGGACGCTCTTGTTCTCCCAACCCTCTTCGAACAGTCCGAGCCTCCGCTCCGCGTCCGGGATCTTGTCGTCGTGGATCGGGGGCAGATCGAGGAGGTGCGCCGAGCGCGGAAACCACGTGTGGTGGAACCAGTCGAACGCGGCGGGATAGGGGCGGTCCCCCCACTCGTACAGGGGCTTCGCGAGCGCGCTCAGGCGCAGTCGGTCTTCGGGGAACTCCAGGTTCGGCCAGGCGAGCCCGGGGGCGCCGTCCATTTCGATCAGGTAGCCCCTGCCGGCGAAGTTGCGCGGATAGGAGAACGCGGAGAGCTCCTCGTTGTCCTCGCGACTGACCTGTTTCACGAAGTAGTTGAGGGTCTCCTCGTCGGACTGACGCTCCTCCGCGAGCTCGTCGGTGCCGCCGTAGGCGCGGTCGTAGGTGAGGGGCATCTCGGTGAAGGGGACCGCTTCGGAGAGGACGAGGCCGGTCGCGCCGCGATCGACCCACCGGTCGCCGGTGACGGAGAGCGTCCGCTCGAACGAGGCCCTCTTGCCCTGCACGGAGAGCAGCACCTCGAGGCTCTGCCTCGGAGTCTGGGTCCGGGCCGTGCCTTGGACGACGACGTCCGTGAAGCTCTTCCAAGCCCAACAATCGCTGTCACGCAAGAGCAGACTCGGCTTCGTGTACTTCGCTTCGGTGGGCGCCTTCTCCCACTCCGCGTCCTCGACCAGGGTGTAGCCCTTGCCGGTGCATTTGCCGCTCGCGTCGACCGCGAACGTCATCCCGAACACGACGCTGACGATCGGCTCCCCGGTGGGGCTCACCCCCTCGAGGAGGCGGCTCGTCGTGCTCGGATCCTCCTTGGGAGGCTTCAGCTCTTGTCTCATGGATTGATGAGCTCGGAGCGCCCGTCGAGCCAGGCTCCGATTTTGTCCGGCAGCGTCGGGCTGTAGGGCTTGGGACCGGTGAGGGCGCTCCAGCCTTGCTTGCCGGCGGTGGTGGCCGCGCTCTTGCCGTAGTTGCCGAGGGCGCCCGTGAGGGTGTCGGCGACGCTGACGAATTGTCCGGGCTTCACCACCCGATCGACCGGAAGGCCGAACTTGGAGAGCGAGTTGTTCATCCAGTTCGTGCTGAAGACATTGTCCAGTCCGCCGAACACGGCCTTGTCGACGCGGCCGAGCAGGGTGCTCGGGGCCCCTGGTTGATTGAACACCTTTGGCAGGCCGAGCTTGCCGAGGGCGTTGAGCTGCATCCGCTTCAAGAACCCGGGGGGGCCGTTCTTCGCCGCGTTCGATCCGATGTTCGAGAGGAAGTTGCCGACCTTGTTCATCACGCCGCTCGTGAAGCGGCCCGCCAGTCGCTGCCCAATCTTGTTCGCGAGCTTCTTGCCGAGGGCGCCCACGATCTTGCCGAGCACCTTCATGGCGAGGGCGATGATGATGTCGATCGCCCACTGGAGCAGCGCGGCCAGCAGGTCGCCGAGGGTGAAGCCGAGGACGACCGTCGACTGGCCGACCAGCACGACGTTGATGACCGGCATCGGGATCGGATCGGCGCAGGCCATGTTGACCCCGACCACCTTCACCCCCGGGATCATGACCGCGATCGGCCCCTTTTGGGCGACGACGCTCCCCACGGCCAAGAAGCTCTTGCTCGAAGAGAGCAGGATCAGCAGCGGGATGAGGATGTTCGGATTGATCGGGATGCCGGGATACGGAAACAGGTTCCAGTGAGGGACCACCGGCCACGGCGAGTTGCCCCTGCTCGCGATCGAGACGCCGTCGCATTTGACGTCTTCGTTCCACTTGTTGGTCCCGAGAGGATCGTTGTGGGACCAATCTTCCATGGCGAAGCCGATGTGCCACGCGATCCCTGGCAACACCGGCGGGATGAACATCTGCGAGCACATCACGAAGATGCCCGCGTGCCGGTCGAGCGTGATGATGAAGTATTGAGGCTTCTTGGGGAACGTCTCCATGCTCACCTCTCGCGCTTACCGGAGCTCCTGCACGCTCGAGGGCTTCTTGCCCTTCTCGACGACGAACGTCTCTCGCCGCTCGTAAGCGACGAGGTTGTAGCGGAACATCTTTCGCCACGTGAGGTCGACGAGGCCCTCACGCAGATCGACGAGGACCTCTTCGAGCTCGAGATCGCGGACCGCGCTCGTCGCCCCGACGCCGATGCGGGCCTCGACCGGACATGGCGGGATTTCGAACTGGACGAGCTTCGGGCCCATGCCGCGGATTCGCATCGGCCCCGGGGGGACGGGCTTGCCGGTGAGGAGCGGATGGGCGCGGTCATACATGCCGCGGTCGGGGTGGATCTCGATGTCCTCTTTCTCGGGGATGGGCTCGATGTACTTCTCCCATTTCAACCCCCACTCCGCGGGGTACGGGGCGAGCCCCACCGGATCGGGCCGGTCGTCCCACTGCTTGATGCGGGCGTTGGGCGACTCGAGGTTGGGCAGGGGGCCGTCTTTGGCCTCCGAGCTCTTGATGTAATATCCCTTGCCGCGCGGGTTCTTGAACCAGGGGATGGGACCGTACTCGGAGACGCTCGAGGCGCCGCCGTAAGCGTGCGCATACGTGATCGGCATTCGCGTGAAGGGCTTCGGCGAGCTCGCGACGAGGGCTCCGAGGACGCTCTCCCAGACCCGGTCTCCGAGGACGTCGATGGCCACGTGATACGGGCCGACCTCGACCTCGACGCGGGTCGCCACGACCTTCTCGGGCGGGACCGCGTCTCCGATCACGATGACGTCGGTGCCGTTGCGAGGGGGGATCTCGTCGACCGCCATCTCGCCGTAGTCGCCATAGCCGACCGTCTCGTATCGAATCTCTGCCGGCGGCTTCCCCTCCGGGACGGGACCGAGCCCGCCCCCCTCGCGGAGGCCGAATCGCTTCCGCACCACGAGCGCGCCGAGCATCGTGTGCTCGTCGCGCTCGGTGCGCAGGAGGGCGGCCGCGATCGAGGGGGCCTCCACGAAGAGCTTCATTCGGGATCGCCTTTCGACGGGAGCGCGCCGTTCGCGCGCTGGGAGACGAGCCCCTCGCCGCCCTTGGGGACGAGCCTTCGCAGCGGAGGCGCGTCGGGGGAGTTGAGCCGGACGCGCTCGCCTTCGAGGCGGACGTCGTCGTTCGCCTCCACGAGGATGTCCCCGCGCGTCGCCTCGATGTGCTGCTCGAGGGCGCGGGAGACGAGCGCGCCTTGCGCCTCGAGGAGGATTCCGCCGCCGGCGCGGAGGGCGAGATCCTTCTTCGCTTCGAGGGCGAGATCGTCGGCGCGAACGGAGAGGCTCGCGGCGGTGATCTCGACCCGCGGTCCGCCATCGTCGAGGCGGATCGTGAGGCAGACCCTGCCGTCTGGGGCCCGCACATCGAGGGCGGAGGCGCGGCCCGAGCCGTCGCTCGCGCGGACCTCGAGCCCGTACCCTCCCGCGAGGGCGAGGGGGGCCGCGCTCGAAACCAAGGTCGTGTCGTCGGCGTCGCTCATGAGGGTGTTGCGCTCAGCAGTTCAGCTTGATGATGCCGCCGTGCACGTCGACCATCGGTCCGCCGAGGATCGTCGTCCCGGTGCCGCTCATCTCGAAGGTTCCGCTCGCCGACTCGAGGATGTTGGCGGAGGCGCCGATGGAGATGTTACCGCCGCTGACGTTGATGTCGCCGCCCACGATCTCGATGACGGCGGGCCCATTCAGCTTCAGGATCGTGGTGCCGTTGACGGTCACCGACTGGGAGGTGATCTGAATCGTCGCGCCCGCGCCGACCTCGACGGCGTTGTCGCCGTGCACCGTCGTCTTCGGTGAAGACAGGCGAGCGGTGGCGTCGCCGCGGATGCTGAACGCGTTCGTCGCGTGCATCGTAGCGTCGGGCTTCACCTCCAGCTCGTAGCCGACATTGGCGGTGTGGGACGATGTCGCGCCGTTGACGGTGACGGAGAGGCCCGCGTCGAAGGTGTGGGTCGTCGCGCCCGTGACCTTGGTCGTCTGATCGCCGGTCACGTCCAGGGTGTGCTTCGCGAGGAACGTCTGCGAGACATCGTTCACGACGGTGAGGCCGTACGTCGCATTGAAGGTCTGGGTGACGTCTCCCTGAATCGTCTCGGTCAGGGTGCCGGTGATCGACCGGTCGACGTCGCCGGTGACCGTCGTCGATTGATTGCCGACGTACGTCTGGGAGACATTCCCGGTGACGTTCGTCATGTAGTTGGAGTCGTAGTTGCGGGTGACGTCCCCGACCACGTGCTCCTTCTTCGTGGCCCCGATGAAGCGGTCGAAGTACGTCCCGAAGGACTCGAGGCCGCTGCCGTCCGTCGAGAGCTCGACGTTGTGTCCCTGCGGGCTCTTGCCGTCGTGGCCCATCCACAACATCGTGTTTTGGACGGGCGTGAACTGCTTCATGTACTGCTCGCCCGCCTGATCCTCGATCTCCATGAGCGAAGCGCCGCCCGTCTGGAGGACGTTCTTCGTGTGGTTGGAGGAGGTGATGGGGCTCGGCGTCGACGCGTTGGGGAGCACCGCCGCGATGACCGGTCGGTCCACGTCCCCGCCGAGGAACGAGCAGAGCACCTCCGTCCCTTTGCGCAGCGGGAAGTGGAACCCTTCGACCGAGCCGCCGTGGGGCTGGGCCATGCGGACCCAAGTCGAGGCCTTCCCGTCCTTCAGGTCCCCCTCGTCGAACTTGAACTTCACCGCATAGCGCCCCTGCTCGTCGATCTGGGCGTATTGGCTCGTGGCCGGCCCGTCGACGACCGCGTTCTCGAAGCTGTTGATGCGAGGCCACGCCGTCGCGCGCTCTTGTCGGTATTGGGTGGCGGCCGGGATCGCCCTCAGCGAAACCCGATAGACGTCTCGCGACTTGTCGGCGATGAGGGCGTCGAGCTCCGTCGCGCCATGGACCTGTCGGCCGATGTGGTGGACCTCGGTCGTCAGATACGACGCGTTGAGGGAAGCCCGCGGGTGGTGGTCGAGCTCGAACGTGTAGCCGGACCGGAGGAGCCGCGCCGTGCCGGAGGCGGTGAGGACCTCCTGCTTGGCCTTGAAGGCCTCTGCGCGGAGCTGCGCCTGGCGCTTGGCCTGGTCGGGAGAGAAGGCGCGGTCGCCATAGAGGCTCCACTCGGCGAGGCCGTGGGCGGAGACCTCCGCCGAGCCGCTGACGTCGAGGGCTGGCTTCGCGTAGTCGTAGTCCGCGACCTTCACGAGGGCGGGCAGGGCTCGGTGGATCGAGGAGACCTTGCTCAGCGAGGGCCTCGCCGACTCGTCCTCGGCGGCGGGGTGATAGACGATGGGGGCGCCCGCGTGCGGAGCGTGCGCGCTCTTGTCGTCGGCGATGACGAGCTTCTCTCCCTCCGCCGAGTGCTCGAAGAAGTAATACATTCCCATCCGCTCCATCCACCGGGAGAGGAACGCGAGGTCGCTCTCCTTGTATTGGCAGACATGGGCCTCCGGCTCGTAGCTTCCGGAGAGCCGGAGCTCGAACCGATCGATCCCGTTGTCGGAGAGGACGGCGGAGAGGATGTCGGGGACCGATTGATTGGTGAAGATGCGCGAGTGCGACGAGAGCCCCAACCGGAAGAGCTCGGGGACGATGCTCACCCGGAACACCGTCCGCTCGTCGTACTCGTTGACGAGCTCGGCGGTGGACACGACCCCCGCGAAGAGAAACTCGGGGCCGAGATCGAACAAGCCAGCCGGCTCGAAGCCGAGGACCGCCCGGCTCCCCACGAGCTCGGAGAGCTCCACCGTCGCGCCGGCGTGCTTGCCCAGCTCGACGTAGACCTCGAAGTGGTACGTCGTTCCGATCGCCTCCGCGCCGCGGAAGCCCATGACGCGGGCCGTATCGGGGAGCCCGCCGCACCTCAAATAGAATAGATCGCGCGCCATGGTTTTTCTCCTCAACGCTCCACGTCGACGACGAGGGTGGTAAGCCTCTCTGCGCCGGGGCGGCCGAAGCCGAAGCGAAGGGCGCCCCAGGGGTGCTCGTAACTCAAATAGACGGGGGCCTCGGCCGGCTGCGCCGCCGTCGGAAGATCGACGAGCGGATCCCCGCCGAACCGGCTCCGCACGTCGTCCTGGCTGATCGCCTCCGCGACCCGCCCGTCCAGATCCACGATGAGGAACCCGTCCTTCCGGGTCGCCCCGCGCAGCGGCACGCGCAGCTCCACCGAGTCGATCCCGGCCGGCACCCGGAAGGACTTCAACACCTGGACATAGCGGTTCTGGTTCTCCGGGTCGCCGCGGAGGGCGACGCCGAGGTGCTGCTCCACCGCGCGCTTGTCGAGGGGCCGGGCGGCGGCGAGCTGTTCGATGGTCTCGAGCAAGGACATGGCGGCTCGGTCAGGCGAAGGGGGGGCTGAAGGTTCGGCTCGGCAACGCCTCGCTCTCGCGCGCCGAGGAGATGCGCGAAGCGTCGCCGGTGATGGACCATCGCTCGACGCTCCCCGCATGGGTGAAGAACGAGAAGGAGAGCGTGAAGCTCCCATTGCTCTCGAGCAGGATCGGGTCCTCGCAGTGCTCGACGAAGAGGGCCCGGCGCTCCTCGGGGGTGCGCTCTTTGGCCCACGGCAGGTGGGGGGCCACGTAGGTCCATTTGTCGATCGCCTTCGACTTGGTCTCCTGCTCGAGGAAGGCTCTGCTCCCGACGTACCCGCCGGGAGCGACGAGAAACGCCCTCACCGCGCTCGCGAGGGGAGCGGCCCCGAGGTCGCCCGGGAGCGCGAGGCCCTCCGCGAAGAGGAGGTCGTTGAGAACGGCGAGGCGCGCCCGGCGGTCCACTTCGCGGGGCACGTCCTTTCGCTCCGCGAAGCACAGCGTGGTCGACTGCCGATCGGTAGCGACGAGCGTCCGCTTCTTCTCGTGGCTCACGACCATCATGACAGTGAAGCGCTTGCACCACGGATAGCTCTTCGTCACGTCGACGGCGTAGAGGGTCAGGGCATCGGCGGCCCAGGCCTCAGCGACCGTCGCGATGGCGAGCTTCTTGGCTTCCTCGTCGGTCATGGCGTCACGGGCCCGTGTTGCCGGATCCGTCCGTCGTCAAAGCCCACCCGATGTATCGAGTGCGCCCGCCGTTCGGGTCCTGGTCGTTGTAGTAGTTGTTGAGGAATTGATCCTCGGGGACTTGCCGGCTCGTCCCCTGGCCGGGAGGCCACGGGTCGCGGATGTTGAGGGTGCGCGAGCCATCCGGGTTCGTCGTCACGCTGTCCACCACGACGAAGTGTCCGCCGGTGCGATTGCCGTTCGCGTCGTAGTGGTCGACTTGGACGATCGCGGGCTCTCCGTTCTTGGTGTGGTCCGCGAGCCCGTCGACGTCGAGGTTTCGCGGCTCCGCCGCGCCGCTCACCCCGTTCTGGCGCAGCAGATCATCCATCGTGTCCAGGTACGTCCCGTTGACGGGGTCGTAGCCGTGGGGGCCCATCGCCGACGATTGGGTCTGGAGGTCACCCTCCGGGATGTCGCGTCCCGTCATCGTGTCGATCACCATGCGGCTCGAGCCCATGCCGCACGACATCGGGTCTTGCTGGCCGAAGAGCGGACGCGGCGGGTTGTCGATCGCGTTCGTGAGCCTCCCGAGCTCATTGAACGCGGCCTGCGGATCCGTGGCGAGGTGCCCGTCGAGGACCAGGATCTTCTTCGCCTTGTCGAAATAGCTGCCTTGTCCGGGCGGCCCGTAGCGAATGACCCACCCTGCCTTCTGCAGCTCGGCGAGCTTGTTAGCGAGCGTCGGATCGAGCGCGATCAGGGCGTCGACCTGAGGCCCCAGACCGGATGGCGAGGCGCCGCCCAGGTTCAACTGGATGACGTCGCCTTTGACGACGACGCTCGGCCCGCCCTTGACCGTCATCGCCCCCGCGGCCGCGGCGACGCACTGGCCTTTGGCCGCGACGCTCATCGTGCCCCCGGCGGTGAGCTTGATGGTTCCGCCCGAGACCGTGATATCGCCGCCGGTGATCTCGATCTTCGCTCCGCTCGTCAGCCGGAGTGAGGACTGGCCGACGACGGAGACGCTCTGGGCTTTGGCCTCGATCGTCGCGCCCGCGTCGACGTCGACGCTCGTGTCGCCGTCGACGGTGGTCTTCGGGGCGGAGAGGGTCGCCTCCACGTCGGCGCGGATCGAGACATTCGCCTTCACGTGCATCTTCGCGTCGGGGACGGCCTCGAGCTTGTAGCCGCTCGTGGCGGTGTGCTTCGAGGCAGCCGCGTTGACGGTTTCGAACAGGCCCGCTTGGTGGGTCGCGTCGCCCTTCGAAAGGACGTGGACGTCTTGCGTTCCTCCGACGGAGAACCCGAAGTTGGCCTGGAAGGTCTCCGTGACGTCGCTCGTCACCGTGAGCGACCACGTCGCGTCGTAGGCTTTGTCCACCTTGGCGGTGACTGTCTCCGAGAGCGTCCCCGTCACGTCGCGGGTGACGTTCTTGATGACGGCCGTCGACTGATTGGCGGAGTACGTCTGCTGGACGTTGCCGGCGACCGTCGTCGCGTAGTTGGCGTCATAGTTTCGGGTGACGTCGCCGACGACGTGGTCGGCCTTGGTCGCCCCTACGAACCGGTCGAAGTAGGAGCCGAATGACTTCCCGGCGCTGCCGCCGGACGTGAGCTCGGCGTTGTGTCCGCCTTTGGAGCTGGCGTCCGTGCCCATGTAGAACGACGTGTTCTGCACCGGCGTCGTCGTGTGCATGTACTGGCCGCCGCCGAGATCCTCGATCTCGAGCCGCGTGCTACCGCCCGTCTGCAGCACGTTCTTGGTGTTGTTCCCGCTCGTGACGGGGCTCGGCTTGGCGGCGTTGGGGAGAACCGCGCCGATCACGGGACGATCCGGATCGCCGTCGAGGAACTCGACGAGCACCTCCGTGTCCTTGCGCAGCGGGAAGTGAAAGCCCTCGACGCCGCCGCCGTGGGGCTGGGCCATGCGGAGCCACGTCGACGCCTTGCCGTTGTTGAGCGGCCCCTCGTCGAAGCGGATCTTCACCGCGTAGCGACCCTGCTCGTCGATCTGGGCGTAGGTCGAGCTCGTCGGTCCGTCGACCACCCCGTTCTCGAATCCGTGGATCTTGGGCCAGGGCGTGCGTCGAGGCTCCCGGTACTGGACATCTTTGGGAATGGCAGTGACGGAGGCTCGATAGACCTCGGGCCGCTCGTCGTGGACGACCGCGTCGAGCTCGGTGGCGCCGTGAATCTGCCTTCCGATGTGCTCGACCTGAATGGCGAGCCAGGCCTTGTCCACCTCGGCGCGCGGGTGATTGCCGACCTCGAACGTGTAGCCTGTGCGCAGGTGGCGCTGCGTCCCGCGGGCCGCGAGCAAGACCTCGCGCGCTTGGAAGGCTTCTCCGCGGAGCCTCGCCACCCGCTGCGCCGCCTCCTGGGTGAAGACGCGGTCGCCGTAGACGGAGACGTGGGCGAGCGCCTCGGAAGACACGGGGGCGGTGCCGACGATGGCGAGGCCGGGCTTCGCGTAGTCGTAGTCTTGAACGACGACGTCGGCGACGAGGGTCGAGCGTCGCAGCGACACGACGTGCAGCGACTGATGCGAGAGCGCGTCGTCCTCGGACGGGTGATAAGTCACCGCCTTCGTCAGCAGGCTCCCGTGCGCGCTCTTGTCGTCGGTGATGACGAGCTTCTCCGCGGCCTCGCCGTGCTCGAAGAAGAAATACATCCCCTCGTGCTCCATCCACCGGCAGATGAAGGCGAGGTCGCTCTCCTTGTATTGGCAGACGTGCTCCTCGACCGCGTACGCGCCGGTGAGCCGGAGCTCGTACTCGTCGCTCGTGATGCCGTTCTCCTGGAGGACGCTCTCGATGATCTCGGGGATCGACTGCTTGGTGAAGATACGGCTGTGAGAAGACAGCGCGAGCATCGCCATCTGGGGGACCATGCGGATGCGGAAGACGGAGCGCTCGCCGTGGGTGCCGCCGGAGACCTCGTTGACGAGCTCCATCTCCGCGACGACGCCGTGAAAGTGGAAGGGCTGCTCTCCTCCCGCGGCGACGCCACCCACCAGGTCGTATCGGAAGCCCAGCATCGCGCGCGTTCCGATGGCGTCGCCGGGGTCGATCGAGGCGCCGTCCGCCGCCGGATACTCGAGGTAGACGTCGAAGGCGTATGGGGTGCTCAGCGCCTCGGTGCCGCGAAAGCCCATGACCCGACCGGACTCGGGTAGGGAGCTCGCTCGAACGACGAACAGATCGGTCATCGTCATCTCAGCCCTCGCCTCGAGCCCGATGGTACGGGGGCGCTTCTCGAGATGTCAGCTCCGCGCATGGTTCACGCCGAAAATGAGTGGTCCCCGCCCCCCCCCGAGCTGGGGCGCCCCTTACCAGGGGGCGCCGAGCGCGGATCTTTCCTGCGTCGGGGCCTTGCGTCGCGCGCTTGGTTTGTTTTTGCTGCCGACGTGAATCCTCGAAAGCTCCTGGGCGTGTGGTCCCTCGTCGCGCTCGCCGCTGCCTGCGGCGACGACTCTGGAACCGGTGGCGGCAACGGCGGGAGCGCGAGCGCCGGAGCCGGTGACCAGGGCGGGCAAGGCACGGGGGCGTCCAACGACGGCGGCGGATCGGTCGCGGGTGGTGGCCAGGGCACGGGCGCCTCCTCCTCCGGCGGCTCGTCCGAAGGCGGGGGCGGCGGGGGCGTCGGGCCCACGCCTGTCAAGACGGTCTTCATCATCACGATGGAGAACCACAGCTGGTCGACCATCGAGAACAACGCCAGCGCGCCGTTCATCAACGACGAGCTCGTGCCGATGGCAGCTCGCGCCGCGAACTACAAGACGCCTCCCGGTCTCCACCCCAGCGAGCCCAACTACATTTGGATCGAGGCCGGCTCGAACCTGGGGATCAGCACCGACGACCCTCCCGCCGACAACCACCAGTCGACGACCGAGCACCTCACGACGATGCTCGAGGCCGCCAATATCACCTGGAAGGCGTACGCGGAGGACATCCCCGGCGACGATTGTCCGCTCGAGGACGTCGGACAGTTTTCGCCCAAGCACACGCCGCAGCTGTTCTTCGACGACGTGACCGACAACAACGACGCGGGCTCGCAGCACTGCATCAAGCACGTGCGCCCCTACACCGAGCTCGCCGACGATCTCGATTCGGGCGATGTCGCCCGCTACAACTTCATCACTCCGAATCTCTGCAATGACATGCACGGCGAGGTGCTCGGGCTCGACTGCAACGTCGTGTTCGACGATCTCATCCAACGGGGAGACAACTTCCTGGCCGAGGCCATTCCGATGATCATGGCCTCGGCCGCGTACCAGGACGGCGGGGCCATCTTCGTGTGGTGGGACGAGGGGGACGAGTCGCTGAGCGGCGCGAGCGACGGCCCGTTGCCATTCTTCGTGATCTCGGCGAACGCCAAGGCCGGCTACACGGGGAACGTCGCGTACACCCACAGCTCGACCCTCCGCTCGCTGCAGGAGATCTTCGGGGTGCAGCCGTTCCTGCGCGACGCCGCCAACGCGACGGACCTCTCCGATCTGTTCACGAGCTTCCCCTGAGGAAGATCCGAGGGCGGCCCGATTGACGCGTGCCGTTCGAGGGGGCAAACCTCGGGGCATGCGTCGGCTCTTGCCCGTTGCCGCCCTCTTCTCGCTCGCCTCCGGCTGCTGGTTCGACGAGCCGAATGCCGCCTCCGGATCGGTGAGCGGACCGGGACAGACGCCGCCTTCCCAGCGCGGGGAGGAGCGGGGTGGGGTCGAGGTCAAAGCCCCCGACGCGTCGAAGCTCGCGGCCATGCCCCTCGAAGCGTGCGAGCGCTTCGAGCGATTCTCGGATTTCGCCCGCTCGAGCGAGAAGCTCTCGCGACCGCTGTCGGAGCCGGAGTGGCAAGCCCACGGACATCGCATCGCGACGAAGGGCGACCGTCTCACCGTCGCGTGGGCGGAAGGGTACGGCGAGGCCGACGAGACGGCCCCTCAGCCCCTCGCCCACCCCTGGTGGGCCTGCTTCCTGCCCACGTCGATGACGGAGGACGTGAGCCCGATCTCGTACGGGGCCTCGCCCATCCCTGCGCTCTCCGTGATCGATCTCCAGCTCATGGATGAAGGCAGTGACCCCGCGAAGAGCGGCCGGCCGAGGCGCGAGTACGCGACGCTCGTCGACACTCGCGCGCGCACGGCCACCGCCCGCGTCCTTTGCCGAATGGAGAGCGCCGACGGGTGCACGCTCTCCCGCTCTTGTGAGCTCGACAAGCGCAGCGGCAAGCTCGTCGCCGGGCCGTGGCCGGCCCGCGCTCCCGCCGCGTGCCGGCCCCTGCTCGAGCGTTACGGCAAGCCGAACGACATGGCGGTCGGCCTGCTTGGCGCCGCTCCCCCAGCCGCCGACGCGCCTCCTTCGACGCTGCCCGGCGGATGGCTCTGAGCGTCTCGCCGGTCAGGGCCGCGGCCGCGGCGACCGCGCTCCTGCTCGGCTGCACGGGAGCGGAGCCGCGTGGCCCGCGCCGCGTCGCCGCTCCCTCCCGCGTCTGCGGAGGCGACGTCGTCGTGGCCGGCGACCGCGAGCTCTGTCTTCATCGCGAGCCGCGCCCGTTCGCGGACGCGCAAGCGACGTGCGCGGCGGAGGGCTCGACCCTCGCCACGATCGACGACGCGCGGATGCACGCGGGGCTGCTGGACGCCATCCGGCCTCGTTCGGCGGCCGCGCCGAGCTTCTGGATTGGACTGTTCGAGCCCGAGCCGGACCGCTGGACATGGGCTTCTCGCCGCATCCCGCGATTCGGGGCGTGGGGCCAGGGCGAGCCCAACGATCAGGGCGGCATCGAGAACTGCGCCGAGATCATCCGGGCCACCGGCAAATGGAACGATCTCGCCTGCAACGAGCAGCGACCCTATGCGTGTGAGAGCGTTCGCGGTCAGCCGCTCTCGTGCACCGGGGAGGTCGTTCGGACGAGCCAGCGGGACTATTGTCTGAACACGAGCGCGCCGCGACCTTGGGCCCTGGCGCGCGAGGCGTGCATCGCCAATGGTGGCCGGCTCGCGGAGCTCGCCAGTCCCGAGGAGAACGAGGCGTTCGCCGCCGCCCTCTCGCCCGCGGTGAGCCGCCTCTACATCGGCCTCTCGGACGCCGATCGTGAGGGCTCGTTCCGGTGGCGTTCCGGCGCGCCGCTCCTCTTTACCGCCTTTCTCCCCAATGAGCCCAACGACGCGGGCGGGGGAGAGGATTGTGTCGAGATCGTCGTCGATCGCGGCGGCTGGAACGACGTGCCTTGCTCGTTGGCCCTGCCGTTCGTCTGCGAGCCCTGAGCCCAGCCTAATTGGGTACGCCGGCCATTCGGCGGCGGCGGAGCCGCGCCATGGCGGTGTCCCATCAGACGGATCCCACGTCGATGGGGAAGAGGTGCACGTTCGCGACATAGACCCGCGACGCCGCCGGGGAGGCGGCGACGAGCGCGCGGACCTCGCGAAAAAATCGGAGCCTGAGCTCGGCGATGGCCGCGAGGGTCGGCTCGTCCGCGCCGAACACGAGATAGGAAAAGATCCCCTCGCCGTCCGCCTCGATCCGGCGGCGGGCGCGCTCGGTCCAATGGACGCGCAGGCGCGCCGCCGCCGCTGGCTCCAACCGCGAGGTGTCCACGCTCCGCTCTTTGTCGGGCCGCCACTTCGCGCCATCCCATCGGATCGTCCCGGCTGCGGCGAGATCGTGGAGCGTCGCGCGCTCCTCCTCCCGCGAGATCCCGAGCTTGTCCGCGATCCATCCTTCTCGATGCTTGGAGAGACGGGCGTACTGCTCGAGCTCGAGGAACCGCGGCACCGCCTCGGAGAGCGGATTGTCGGAGGCGAGGCGACGGAGCGCGGTCAGCCTCTGCCACTCGGAGCGCGCCGCCTCCACCGACGCGATGTCGCAGAGGCCGGAGAGGAGATCCAGCACCCGGCGCGTCATCACGTCGACGAGCTGCAGGAACACGGCGAGCTTCGGCTCGGTCCGACCGGCGAGGATGCGGCTGATCGAGGAACGGCTGAGCCTCGTCCTCCTCGCGATCGACTCCATCGAGACCGCCCCCCTCAGCTCGCGCAGGAGCGCGGCCACGAACGCGGCGCTCGTCGGCGCCGCGGCCTCGAGCTCCTCCGGGAGTCGGCGCTGGAAGAACGGAACCAGGGCGGCCCGAATGTCGACGCCGTTCTTCGCGATCATCCGGAAGGCCTCGCGGGCGGATGGCGCGCGGCGCCCCGCCTCCCAGGCATACGCGACGTTCGTCGAATAACCGAGGCGCCTGCTGAACGCGAGCTGGGAGCGCTTCCCGCGGAGGGCGCGCACGACGCCGCACGCGAGCCGTTCGTAATTCATGATATGGCAGATATGCACGCTCGATTGCGGCTTTGCGAGCCAATTTGTGCTGTGCTGCGCTAGTCGCGCGGGCCCGGCGCGGTAGACTCGGCCCATGATCAGCCTTCGCCGCGTCTCGTGGATCTCGCCCCTCGTCCTCGCGCTGTCCGCGGGGTGTGGGGACGACAGCCCCTCGCTCCAGGGAGGCTCGTCGGCGGGCGGGGGCGCGCCGGAGGGGGGCGCGGGCGGCTCCGGCGGCTCCGGCGGCGACGCGACCTCGGGTCCGAGCTGCACCGAGAACCTCACCGCGGGGAGCCTCGCGGCGGGGACCTGGGACGATCGCTTCACCGTCGCGGGGCTCACGGGGATGGACGGCTTCGGGCCGGCCGTGCACGACTTCGCGCGCGATGTCGACGGCTCCGTCGTCGCCGCCGGGCGGTTTCAATACTTCGCGGGGGGCACCGTCCCGCCGCTCGTCCGTCTCGTAGACGGGGCGTGGGTCGATGCGCGCGCCACGTGGGAGATCGCTCCTCCCCTCGATGGGTTCTCCGCCATCGCCATCTCCGACGACGGAAAGCTCGCCCTCGCCACGAACGACTCCTTCGGTGAGCCCGACGGTGAGCTGTGGATCGACGATGGCTCCGGCCTCGTCTCCGTCGGGGGCTTCTCGGGCAAGGTCCGCAGCCTCGCGTGGCTTGGCGACGAGCTCTACGTCGGCGGCCTCTTCGCCCTCGACGACGACGCGAGCGTGACGAACCTCGCGCGGTGGGACGGGACGATCCTCGGCGCTCCCGAAGGAGGGAGCGCGGACGGCCCCGTGTTCGAGCTCACCGTGAGCGCGAGCATGCTCTATGCGGGGGGCGCCTTCTCCACGATCGGCGGTGGGGCCGCCGCCAACGTGGCCTCGTTCGACGGGACCTCGTGGACCGCTTATGACTTTCCGGACGCGCTCCTCGTGTACGCGATCGCTCGCACCGATGGCGGCGCGCTCTACGCCGGCGGCGCGTTCGGCGACTTCGGGGCGCCGGGGGGCCTCGCCTCCTGGAACGGGTCCGCGTGGGAGACCGTGGGCGGCGGTTTGGGGCAGTTCCAGACGCGCGGGGTCGTGATCGACGCCGTCGCGCATGGAGAGACCGTGGACGTCATGGGGTGCTTCAACGCTGCCGGTGGCCTCTCCGGCGAGCCGTCGGCGCTCCCGACGCGCAGCTTCGCGCGTTGGACGGGAGCGGCGTGGGAGGAGATGGCGAGCCCCGAGGGCGGGGTAGGGACGCCGTGGTTCCTGGCCGGGACGTGCGGGGACGAAGGCCCGACCGCCGTCTGGGACGTCGACACCCAACGCCTCCTCTACGACGGCGGCTCGCTCTACGCAGGCGGCTTCTTCGCCGGCGTCGACGGCGTCGCGTCGCAGTCGATCGCCGTGCACGACGAGGCGGATGGTTGGCTCGCGCAAGGCCAGGCCGGGCTCGGCTTCGCCGGGTCGCTCGACGCGATCGCGACCGGGGGCGAAGGGTGCGAAGCCTATGGAGTCGGCTCTTTCACCCACGTCGCGGGCGAGCGCGCGAACGGTCGCGTCGTCCACTACCGCGGGACAGGCTGGGAGGTCCTCGCCGACGACCTCCCCTCCGATGCCTATTGCCCTGCCGTCGCCGTCTCGCCCGCGGGAGAGGTCGCGGTCGGGTGCATGGTCTTTCCTCAAGAGGGAGCGGCGCGGGGAGTCATCCTGAAGCGCGACGGTGACGCGATGGTGGAGGTGAGAACGGAGGGCCTCGGGCCCGTCACCACCGTCGCCTACTCGCCGAGCGGTGCGCTCTTCGTAGCGGGGACGACCGAGGCGGGGGGATACCTCGCTCGGCTCGACGGCGCGACGATCACGACGATCGAGGGCGGCTTCGACGGCGTGGTCAATCGGATCGACGTGCGGGCGGACGACGACATCATCGTGGCCGGGGCCTTCACGAAGATCGGCGAAGCCGGCATGCGCCGGATCGCCCACTGGGACGGGAAGCTCTGGTCGTCCTATGGCGAAGGGCTCGACGGACAGGTGCTCGCGCTCGCTCGCAGCGGCGAACGCGTCTTCGTGAGCACCTACGACGAAGGCGCGGGCGCCCTCCTCCTCGGGAGCTTCGACGGCACCGAATGGAAGGAGCTCGCGACGCCCCAGTCAGGGGTCACCAAGCAGACCTATTTCTCGTTCAACGCCTTGGTGGTGGTCGGTGACGACGTCATCGCGGGGGGCACCGCCGAGCTCGACGACGGAACGGGGCGCGGGTTGCTCGTCTTCACCAACGGCGCCTTCTCCGCCCTTCAGGGAGGTGTCCGCGCCATCAACGTGAGCCAGGTCGCGGCCGCGCCCGGGAATCTGTGGGTCGCAGGGGCGATCGCGGAGGCGGGCTCCCCGCCGAGCCAACGATCGAGCGTTGGGGTCGCCCACCTGACGTTCTGACGCAGCCGAGGTGCGGCGACCGTCGCTCGACCGCCGGCGAGATTGGTACGTTCGTTGCGACGCGAGCGGCTGGAGGGTCCTATGGATGCCACCCGCGTCGAGCAAATCATGAGTCGGTCGGTCTTGTCGGTCGACGAAGACGCGACCGTGACGTTAGGGAAGTTGAGCATGGACGTCGCGATGGTTCGCCATCTGCCCGTCACCGATGCCCGCGGCCGACTGGTGGGGATCGTCGCGCTCTCCGATCTGCTCCACGCGCTCGCGCGCGCGGGGGAGGGCCCCGTCTCGGTCCGATCGGTGATGACGAAGGACGTCGTCACCATCGGCAGGAAGGCGTTTGCCTACGACGCAGCGAGGGCCATGCTCGAGCACAAGGTCGGCTGTCTGCCCGTCCTCGGTGAAGGACGTCGAGTGGAAGGCATCGTGACGGAGGCAGACTTCGTCCGCATTGCAGAGAGCGCGCTGCGCAAGGCGGCCGCGGAGGGGCACGGGACCCACTCATGATTCGATTGGGAGTTCGGGATCGACGGACCATCGGTCCGGACGGCAGCGAGACCGTCGAGCGGCTCGTCGAGTGCCCCTCCGGGGGAAGGCTCGTCCAGGTCGATGCCTGCTCCCACTGCGGCTATCGGAGAGCGGGGACGCCCGCGGACGTCGTCGATTGCGAGCGCGGCTCGCGCGACCCGACGGAAGAAGGATCCTTCCCCTCGACCATCCGCGTCGTTCCCATCGAAGACGTCGCGACCCGGGCCGTGATCGCCGCCTCTCCGTCGACGAGCGCAGGGATCCTCCGGGCGAAGATGAGAGAGCACCTGATCGGGGCGATGGTGATCGTCGACGGAACGGGAGCGCCGATGGGGATGGTGTCGATGCACGACCTCCTCGACGCGCCCGATGACGTGCGGGCCGAGGAGATCATGAAGCGTCCGGTGCTCACGATGCCGCAATCGGCGGCGATCACGCGAGCGGCCGCGCTGATGGCCTACGAGGGCCTGCACCACCTCCCGATCGTCAGCGAGTCGGGAGCGGTGCTCGCGGTGCTCTCTTCACTCGACGTCGTGCGCTACCTCGCCGTGGAGCAGGGGTTCATGCTCGGACCGAAGAGCGTGCGCAAGCTCGCCCGAGAGAACGACCCGCGTTGAACGACGAGCTCACTTCGCGAGGCGGCCGTGGAGGAGGTCACGCAGCGCGATCATTCCATCGACGGTCGTGAACATCCCCACGACCTTGCCGTTGTCGACGACGATCGCGGAGCCGTACTTGTGCTCGGCCATGTCGGCGGCGACCTCGTCGAGACGGGCCTCCGGCGAGACGACGTAGACCTGCTGGGACATCGCCTCGGAGACGGTAACGCCCGCCGGATCGACGTCCTTCAGCGTCTCGATGAGGGCGATGTCACGCTCGCTGAGGACGCCCACGAGCTTTCCACCTTCGAGCACGGGGAGGTGCCGAATGTGATGCTCCCGCATCGTCTTGTGGGCAAGCGTCAGGGGCTGATCGTGCCCGATCGTGTGGGGGAGAAACGTCATGTACTTCTGAATTGTCGGGATCGGCTTGCTCATGACTCTCGCAATGGCAAGCGTCGCGCCACACACATTGACCGCAATGCGCGCCTGCAGAGGTGCAGCGTGTTCGCTGCCACGCAACGGGTGCGGCTCGGGCGTCGGTCACCAAGCCATCCCGCGTCGCGCCGCGTGGCGTCGAGGCGTCGAGAGCCGCGCCTCCTCTGCCAGGAACGACGCGGCACGGTGATTGCGAACACGAACCGGGCGTCCGCGTTACGCGGCCCACGAGCGTCATGGACCGTTTCAAGAAGATCCTGGTGCCGACCGATCTCGAGGCGACGTCTCGTCCCGCCCTCGAGATCGCCGTGACGATCGCTGAGAAGTTCGAGTCGGCGCTCACGCTCTTTCATGCCTGGACCCCGCCCGCCGCTCCCTATGTGCAAGACTCGTCCTGGCCCGCTCAGGAGCTTGCCCAGGCGGCGGAGCGGGCCCTCGACGACGCGCATCGTTGGGTCAAAGACCGTTATCCCGCCGTCGAGCAGCGCCTCGCCTGCGGGGCCCCCGGCTGGCTCATCGTCGAGCTCGTCAAAGAAGAAGGATTCGATCTGATCGTGATGGGGACGCACGGTCGACGCGGTGTCTCGAGACTCGTGCTCGGGAGCGTCGCGGAGAGGGTCGTGCGCTACGCGCCCTGTCCCGTTCTCACCGTGCCCGCCTGAAGGCGGGAGTCCGCGAGCCTGATTCGATTGAGGAGGATTCAGAATGGCTGCAACGAACCGACGACGTGTACTTCTGTTGGACGACCAGACCCCGGCTCGCGCGGCGATCGAGAAGGTGCTGCGAGAAGGCGGGTACGAGGTCGTCGTCGTGAGCGACGGCGCGCGGGCGGTGGCGGCACTCAGCGAGTCTCCTGTCGACGCCGTCGTCACTCCGCTCCGCATGCCGGGGCTCTCGGGGCTGGAGCTCGTCCGCTCGCTCCGGGACAAGAGCGCATTCACACCCATCATCGTCATGACGTCCTCGGGCGCGACCGCGACCGGCATCCAGGCGATGCGCGCGGGCGCCGACGACTACATCACTCGACCGGTCGAGCCCGACGCGCTCCTCGTGGCTCTCGAGCGCGCCATCCTTCATCGTGACTGGCGCCTCGAGGCGGAGAACCTCCGATCGCAAGTCTACGAGAGCGAGGACGTCGCGCTCCACGGTCTGCTCGGCGCGAGCACGGCCATGCAGGAGGTGTATCGCGCCGCGCGCCAGGCGGCCGCGACGAAGGCGGCCGTCCTCATCGCGGGCGAGCCGGGGACGGGCAAGAAGGCCCTCGCGCGGGCGATTCACGCGATGAGCGCGCGCAAGGACAAGCCGTTCGTGTCCGTGAAGTGCTCCGCCCTCGACGCGCGCCACCCCGACAACGACTTGTTCGGCACGGAAGGAAGGCCGGGCCGCTTCGAGCAAGCCAAAGGGGGGACGCTCTTCCTCGAGGAGGTCGCGGAGATCCCCGCTCCGATGCAGAGCAAGCTCGCGCAGCTCCTCCAGGAGCGCGAAGGGAAGGGGGACGACGTGCGGGTCATCGGCGCGACGAGCCGCGATCTCAAAGCGGCGGTGTCCGCGGGGCGCTTCCGAGAGGACCTGTACTACCGCCTTCACGTGATTCAATGCGAGATGCCGTCTCTTCGTTCGCGCGAGGCGGACGTGCTGCTGCTCGCACATCACTTCCTGCGAAAGCTCGCCGCCGACCACCGAAAGCCGGTCGAAGGGTTCACGGAGGCAGCGCGGACGAAGCTCACGTCGTATCTTTGGCCGGGCAATGTCAAGGAGCTCGAGACAGCGATGGAGAGAGCGGTCGCGCTCTGTAATGGGCGGCTGATCGAGGATAGCCACCTGCCGTTCGAGGTCGCGCCGGTGCCGGCCACCAATATCCACATCCCCGGGTCGACGATGGCGCAGATCGAGAAACACGCCATTCTCTCCACCCTCGACGCGACCAAGGGATCGACGACGCGCGCCGCGCAGATCCTGGATATTTCGGTGCGGACGATTCAATACCGCTTGCACGAGTATGGGGTCGCCGGCCAGCGCGCGAAGTCGGCCTCTTCAGCAACCGCGGGTCCGAGCCGCAATGGAGTCCACCGAGCCGGAGACGGGTGGGACCGCCAGCCGACGCGGTGAGCCCCACCATCGGGGAGTGACCCGAGGGGATCCGCGCCGCGCGCGGATCCCCTTCGTCTATCCTACAACCGAGGGATCGACCATGACGAGCTATCGAGATCACGCGTGCACCCCTGAGGAGGCGGTTTCCAAGATTCAATCGGGGCACCGGGTGTTCGTTCACGGAGCCGCGTGTACCCCGACGCCGTTCCTCGACGCGCTCTCGGCGCGGACCGACGTCTCGAACGTCCGCGTCTACCACCTCCATCTGACGGGCCAGGTCGGCCGCTGAGCCCCGAGAGCCAGGGCCGCATCCGGTCGATCTCGTTCTTCACCGGAGAGTCGGCGCGGAAGGCAGTGGACGAGGGGAGGGCCGACTTCATGCCCGTCTTCCTCTCCGACATCCCGGAGCTCTTCCGCAGCGGCGCCCTCCCGCTCGACGTCGCGATGGTGCAGCTCTCCCCGCCCGACAAGCACGGCATCGCCACCCTCGGGACTTCGTGCGACGCCGCGCGCTCCGCCGTCGACAACGCGAAGATCGTCATCGGCGAGATCAACGAGTCGATGCCGCGGACGCACGGCGCGACCGCGGTCGACATGCGCCGCCTCGCCGCCTACACGTGGACGAAGCGCCCTCTCATCGAGCACGAGCGTCCCGAGATTGGCCCCGTCGAGGCCGCGATTGGCGAGCTCGTCGCCCGCCTCGTCGACGACGGGGCGACGCTCCAGATGGGCATCGGGGCGATCCCCGACGCGGTGCTGGCGAAGCTCGGCGACAAGCACGATCTCGGTATCCACACCGAGATGTTCTCCGATGGCCTTCTGCCGCTGCTCGAGGGGGGCGTGATCACCAACCGCTTCAAGTCGGTCCACCCCGGACGCTCGGTCACGAGCTTCGTGATGGGGTCGAAGGCGGTGTTCGACTACGTCGACGACAACCAGCTCGTCGAGTTTCACCCGTGCGACAGGACGAACGACACGGCGTTGATTCGCAAGATGGACAAGATGACGGCGATCAACTCCGCGATCGAGATCGATCTCTCCGGTCAGGTGTGCGCCGACTCGATCGGGCACCGCATCTTCTCCGGGATTGGCGGGCAGATGGATTTCATCCGCGGGGCCGCCATCTCCAAAGGCGGAAAGGCGGTCATCGCGCTGAGCTCCACCGCGGGAAATGGGAAATTCTCCCGAATCGTGACGACGCTCAAGCAAGGGGCAGGCGTGGTGACGACGCGCGGGCACGTCCGCTGGGTGGTCACCGAATACGGGGCCCGCGACCTGCACGGGCTTACGCTTCGCGAGCGCGCCGAGGCGTTGATCGGGCTGGCCCACCCGGATTTTCGCGCCGAGCTCTCCCGCTCCATTCGCGAGCTGAGGCACTTCGACTTCGGCGGGTGAGCCGCCGCCCCAGAAGCGGGCCAAGAGAGCGAGAAGAAGAGTCGGGGCCCTTCAGCCCTGGCTCTTCTCTTTGTTCTTCGACTTCTCGGCGAGGCCGTACTCGTGAATGCGGTACTGGATGGTCCGGACGCTGATGCCAAGGAGCTCGGCCGCCTTCGACGTCGAGCCATTGCACGCTTCGAGGGTGCTGACGATCGCGTAGCGCTCGATCTCCGCCATCGTCGAGCCGGGGATCCGCAGGCTGCCTTTGCTCACGGGGGCGACGTCGGTCGGGAGATCCTCGGCGTGAATTTCGGGGCCCTCCGCGAGCACGACCGCCCGCTCGACGGCGTTCTCGAGCTCGCGCACGTTGCCCGGCCAACGATAGGACAGGATGCTCGCGCGGGCTCCGTCGTTGAAGCCCGTCAGGTGCTTGCCGTTCTCGGTGGCGAAGCGCCTCAGGAAGTGATTGGCGAGCATGAGCGTGTCGCCCTCCCGCGTCCGGAGGGGCGGCATGTCGATGTGGACGACCTTGAGCCGATAGAACAGGTCCTCTCGGAAGCGGCCGGCCTCGACCTCCGCCACCAAGTCGCGATTGGTCGCCGCGACGACGCGAACGTCTACCCGCAGCGTCTCGTTCCCGCCGACGCGCTCGAACGTCTTTTCCTGAAGGACGCGGAGGAGCTTCACCTGCGTCGCGGGCGGGATCTCCCCGACCTCGTCGAGGAACAGGGTGCCGTTGTCGGCCTGCTCGAAGCGACCGACGCGCTTGCGATCGGCGCCGGTGAAAGAGCCCTTCTCGTGCCCGAAGAGCTCACTCTCGAGGAGGGACTCGCTCAAGGAGGCGCACTGGAGCTGCACGAAGGGTCCGTTCTTTCGAGGTGACGACTCGTGAATGATGCGCGCGAGCTCACCCTTTCCGGTGCCGCTCTCGCCCGTGATCAGCACGGTCGCGCGCGACGGCGCCACCCGGCGCGCGATTTGATACACCCGCTGCATGGCCGGGCTCGCCCCGATGAGGTTGGAGAAGCCCGTCCCGGACTTCTCGCGGACCTGCGTGCGGAGGGACTCCGCCTCCGCGGTGAGGGCGGAGCGCGAGAGCGCACGCTCCACGGAGAGGCTCAACACGTCGAAATCGATCGGCTTCGTGATGTAGTCGTCGGCGCCCGCGCGCATCGCCTTGACGGCGGACTCCACGTCACCGAAGGCGGTGACGACGATGACGGGGAGGTTGGGCATCGTCTTGGCGAGCCTCGTGACGAGCTCGATACCGTCGACCCCCGGCATGCGCAGATCCGTGATGACGATATCCGGGGGCGCCTCCTCCACGAGCGAAAGCGCCGCTCCGCCGTCGGCGGCAGTGACGACATCGAAGCCCTCCTGTTGGAGAAGCTTCGCGAGGCCGGAGCGCGCGCTCGCCTCGTCGTCGACGACCAGGGCTCGGGACTTGGCTTTCAAGACGACTCCTTTCGGGGCAGCTTAATCGAAAACACGGTTCGGCCGGGGGCGCTCGAGAAGGCGAGGGTTCCGCCGTGGTCGGTGACGATGCGATGGGCCACCGACAGTCCCAGCCCGCTCCCGTGCGCCTTCGTGGTGAAGAAGGGGTCGAACAATGGCGCGCTCGGATCCGAAATGCCAGGCCCATTGTCCTCGATCTCGAGGACCCGATGATCGTCGGTGCGCTGGCCGCGGACGATCACCCGCCGCTCGGTGGACGGAGGGCGCTCGAAATCCGGTGCGGGCGAGCCTTCGGCGGGCGAAGCCACCGCCTCGAGCGCGTTCCGGAGGAGGTTGATGAGCACCTGCGCGAGGCGGTCGACGTCGGCGACCGCCTCGAGGGGGACCATCGGCAGATCCAACCTCAGCTCCACGCCGAGCTCCTGAGCCTCGCGGCCGACGATGGTCACGGCGCGCCGGCACGCCTCGCGGAGGTCCACCGTGTGGAGATCGAGGGCGTGGGGGCGGGCGAAATCCAAGAACTCCGTGACGAGCCGAGAGAGCCGCTTGATCTCGCCGCTTACGACCTCGACCGCCTGCTCGAGCTCCTCCCTCATCGCGGGCTCCACGGCGGTGGCGAGCTGCCTCCGCAGGAAGGTCAAATGGAGCTGGGCGCCATTGAGAGGATTTCGGATCTCGTGAGCGAGCCCGGCCGCGAGCGTGCCGATGGAGGCGAGGCGGTCGTGGCGCTGCTGCATCTCTCGCCGCTCTGCTGCGTGGGCCCGAGCGATCTCCGCGGTCGCATACGCGTCCGACATCACCGCCATCTCGAGGTCGAGCGCCTTGTGGAGGGATTGGTGGACGAGCCGATCATCGACCCCCACCGCCGCGAAGAGCCCGAGGAGGGCGTTTCGAATCACGTTCAGGCTCGCGAGCATGTACCGCTGGGGGAGCGACACCGCGACGTGGACGTGCCCGATCCGCGCCGTCTGGGCGTAGTACTCGTCGGTTCGAGGCTGGGTGAGCATCCGCGCGAGCCAGCGCAGCAGCGCCTGCTTCTGCCGCTCGATCTGCCCGGCGTCCCGGAAGACGGCGGCGGATGCCGGATCGGTCACGACGCGCTCGTAGAACTCCTCGACGATGTCGGGCAGGCCATGCTCGATGAGCGGAAACACGCGGGCCAGACGTTCGAGATCGTCCGACCCGAAGCGGATGTAGCGAGCCAGCTGCTCTGCGGCAGCCCCGACTCGCGGATCCACTTCAATCGTCATGGTGGCAGCAAGGTCTCTCGATCACCGGCTGGAACGAGCCCGTCAGCCGGGGACCACGCGCGACGGAGGTTAACCCGCGTCCCCACTGAATGGCGAGCGCCAGGTGCACGGTGCCGGCGACGGCCAGGAGGAGCCCCGCCGCCTGTCGGATGCGGACGTGCCGAACGATGCGGCGAAAATGCTCGGCGAAGAACGTCACGGCGAGCATGGCGGGGAGCGTGCCGAGGCCGAATGCGACCATGACGAGCGCGCCCGAGCCGGCCGACCCGCTGAGGGTCGCCAGCCCGAGGGCCCCGTAGACGAGGCCGCACGGCAAGAGGCCCCACGCGAGGCCCTTCGCGAGCATCCCCCAGACGCTGCGCCGGTCGCCGGCCGCGAAGACCCCCGCGACACGCCGGAAGAGCGGCGAGCCGACGCGCTCGAGCGAGCCGAGCTTTCGGAGGAACCCGGCGGTGTAGAAGCCCACGATGACGAGGAGCAAGGCGGCGAGAATCTTCACTCCGAGCTGGAAGAACGCGAACGGAAGGGCGTTCGCGACCACCGAGCCGAGGGCGCCGGCGGCGGCGCCGAGCCCGACATAGGAGGCGATGCGACCGAGCTGCGGCAACAGCCGCTTCTCCTCACCGCGGCCGGTGCACACGACGGCCGCGATGGGTCCGCACATGCCCACGCAATGAACGCTGCCCATGAGCCCCATGATCAGGGCTCCGCCCAGCTCGAAGGTCTTCATCAGTTTGGTCTCACGATTTTGGCAGGGATGCGGAGGGTCTCGCCGTCGTTGGTGCGCCGAACCTTGAGGGTCCAGGCCTCGCCCGGGGTCGAGAGCTCGATGCGGGTGACGACGTTGACGCGGGCGTCCGACATCGGGCCGACGGAGATGCGGTCCTCTTCGTTGGTGATCGTCGCTCCTTCCGCGGCGATCTCGAACTCCGCAGGCTCGTTGCGCTTGTTCACGAGGTGGAGGACGAAGGTGTTCCTGACCGCGCCATCTTCGACGACGAAGGGGGCGCCGGGGGCGCGGGTGAGGTTCGCCTCGAAGCTCGTCCGGCGCGAGAACGCGAACGTCGCCACCATGAGGCCGACCAAGCCCGCCACCGCATAGACGAGCAAACGAGGACGGAGGATGCGCCGCTTGCCGCCGCTGAAGGCTCGCTTCGAGTCGTAGCGGACGAGGCCCTTGGGCTTCCCCACTTTGACCATGATCTCGTCGCACGCGTCGACACAGGCGGTGCACGCGATGCAATCGAGCTGGAGGCCGTTGCGAATGTCGATCCCAGTCGGGCAGACGGCGACGCACCGCTTGCAATCGACGCAGTCCCCGACTCCCTCGGAGTTGAGCTTGCCCCGGGGCTCCCCCCGCTTCTCGTCGTAGCCGATGACGAGGCTGTCGTCGTCGACGAGGGAGGCCTGCAGGCGGCCGTAGGGGCAGATGACGAGGCAGAGCTGCTCGCGGAAGAAGGCGAAGTTGCCATAGGTGACGAGGGTCACCGCGGCGGCCCACGCGAACGCCTCGGGGTGCTCCGCGGGGCTGTGCACCACCATGCGGAGCGTCTGGGGCAGCGGGACGAAGAAGCTCAGAGTGATGTGGGCAATGACGAAGGCCGCGCCCGCGAACAGCACGTGCTTGAGGACCTTCCGGCCGAGCTTCTCCCAAGTCCACGGCCCCTTGTCGCGGCGCATCCGCTTCTCGCGGGAGCCCTCCACGAAGCGCTCGATGGGCCGGAACACGCCGTCGAGGAACACCGTCTGGGGGCAGGCGTACCCGCAGAACGCCCGGCCCAGGAGCGACGTGGAGAGGGCGAGCGTCCAGCCCACCGCCGTGATCCCGAAGAAGGCGAGCCAGGCGTCCTGCGAGTTGAATGTCGCGCCGAAGAAATAGAAGCTCCGCCGCTGCACGTCCAAGAGCACCAGCGGGTGCCCGTTCAGGGGGATCAGCGGCAGAGCGATCCAGATGGCGATGAGGAGCGCGAAGACGATGCGGCGCAGACCGTGAAACCGTCCGTGGACTTCTGCTGCGTAAACGAACCTACGATGACCGTCCGAAGCGAGCGAGCTCTGGAATTCTTCGGGCGCGAGAAGCGGGAGACGGACACGGTCTGACACGACTACTCCTTTTCGCCTTGCGGCGCTTTCCCCCCTGCGACGTTGGTGCCTTTGAGCGTGATGACGTAAGCGGCGACGGCGCGGACGTTCGGCTCACCCAGGGTCTTCCCCCAGGCGGGCATCTGCTTCGCGGTGAAGCCCTCGCGGACGGTCTTGATGATGTCCATGGGCTTACCTCCATGGAGCCAATAATCGTCGGTAAGGTTCGGGCCGACGTTGCCTTTGCCGCCCTGCTCGTGGCAGGTCACGCAGTTGGCCTCGAAGATCTGCTTTCCCTGCTCGACCGTTTTGGGGTCTTTGACCAGGGTGGCAAGCATCTCCGGAGTCACCTCCGCAGCCGCCTTCATTCGCTCCGCTTCGGCCGCGAGCTCCGCCGCCTTGACGCGGGCGTACTCCTTGGAGGGGAGCTCGCCCTTGTCCCAGCTGTGATAATATGACCAGTACCCCGCCGCGAACACCATCGCGAGAAACAGCGTGTAGAGCCACCAGCGGGGGAGCTGATTGTCGTGCTCGATGATGCCGTCGTACTCGTGGACGATCGGCTCGGGCGCGTCGTGGTCTTTGGAGCTGCTCATCGCGCACCTCCCGACGAGTCGTCGTCGAAGAGCGGCAGCCGCCCCATCTCGTCGACCTCCGCGGGCTTTCGCCGCATCGCCCAGGCGACGACGGCGACGAACGTCAGCGCGAAGATCATGAGGGAGATCAGCGGCCAGACAAGGAGAGGACTCTGGTGAAAAAGCTCACCCATCAAGCGGGACATGGCGATTCTCCTTCAGTGAAGCGTGCTGGCGTTGGTCTTGTCGGCCGGCGGAGCGGCGGGGGGCGGGTTGGGCCCGATGCCGAGGCTCTGCAGGTAGGCGATGACGGCGACGATCTCCGAGTCGGGCGCGACCTTGATGCCGTTCGCCGCGAGATCGTCGGCGATCGGCTGCGCTTGCGCCTTCGCGAGGGCCTCGGCGCGCTGGATTGTCTCGGTGGTGAAGGGCACGCCTACCGAGTGGAGCGCCCGCATCTTCGACTCCGTCTTGGAGAAGTCGACGCGACCGTCGATGAAGTGCGCGTAGCTCGGCATGTTCGACCCCGGCGTGATGGACCGCGGGTCGCGGAAGTGGAGATAGTGCCAGGTGTTCGGGTTCTTGTTGCCCTCGCGAGCGAGATCGGGGCCGGTGCGCTTGCTACCCCACTGGAAGGGGTGGTCGTAGCGCGAGTCCGCGATCGTGGAGGCGTCGCCGTAGCGCGCCGACTCGAAGGCGAACGGCCTGATCATCTGCGAATGGCAGGTATAGCAACCCTCGCGGATGTAGATGTCGCGCCCCTCGATCTCGAGCGGGGTGGCGAGGCGGGTCTGGGCTGCTTCCTGCGGGCTCGGCGTGACCATGAGGGCGGGGATGATTTGGACCATTCCGCCGATGAGGACCGCGCCCACCGTGAGCACGGTGAAGAGGAGCGCCCGTCCTTCGAGGAGCCGGTGCCACGTCGGCGCCTTGGAGGGCTTCTTCATCGCGTTGACGATGATGAAGGCGCAGGTGACGACGGCCAGGATCGTCAGCCACGCCACCGAGGGTAGGGGCTGAGCCTTGCCGAAGACGAGCATGAGCGCGAGGACGATGACGCTCGACACGACGGGGGCGCCGCCGATGAGCTTGGTCCAGCTGACCTCCGGCTCGGCCTCGGGGACCATGACCTCCGCCTCGCCATCGACGGCCTTGCCGGCCTTGACGGTCTTCAGGAGGTTGTACGCCATCATGATCATGCCGACGAGATAGAGCAGCCCGCCGACGAGGCGCGTGTAGTACATCGGGCGGAGGGCGATGACGGTCTCGACGAAGGAGCGGTAGGTGAGGTTTCCGCCGGAGTCGACCGCGCGCCACATGAGGCCCTGGGTGATCCCGGCGATCCACATCGACACGACGTAGAGCAGGATGCCGATGGTGCCGATCCAGAAGTGGTAGTCGGCCATCTTCGTCGAGTGCAGCTTCGTGCCGAACAGGCGCGGAACCATCCAATAGAACATGCCGGCGGCCATGAAGCCGTTCCAGCCGAGCGCGCCGGAGTGGACGTGCCCGATGATCCAGTCGGTGTAGTGGGCGAGCCCGCTGACGAAGCGGATCGAGAGGAGCGGCCCCTCGAAGGTGGACATACCGTAGAAGGTGACGCCGGCCGCGAAGAACTTGAGCACCGGGTCCGTTCGAACTTTGTGCCAGGCCCCGCGGAGGGTGAACAAGCCATTGATCATGCCGCCCCAGCTCGGAGCCCAGAGCATGAGGCTGAAGATCATGCCCAGCGTCTGGGCCCAGTCCGGCAGCGCGCTGTTGAGGAGGTGGTGAGGTCCGGCCCAGATGTAGACGAACACGAGCGCCCAGAAGTGGACGATCGAGAGCCGGTACGAGAAGACTGGCCTGTCCGCGGCCTTCGGCACGAAGTAGTACATGATGCCGAGGACCGGGGTCGTCAGGAAGAAGGCGACCGCGTTGTGTCCGTACCACCACTGCACGAGCGCGTCCTGGGCGCCGCCGTAGATCGAGTAGCTCTTCAGCGGGCTGACCGGGATCTCGAACGAGTTGACGATGTGGAGCACCGCGACCGTCACGATGGTCGCGATGTAGAACCACACCGCGACATACAGGTGCTTCTCGGTGCGGCGGGCGAGGGTCCAGAAGAAGTTGATCGCGAAGACGACCCAGATCAGGGCGATCGCGATGTCGATGGGCCACTCGAGCTCGGCATATTCTTTACCGGTCGTAATCCCGAGGGGGATCGTCAGCGCCGCCGAGACGATGATCAGCTGCCAGCCTACGAAGTGGACTTTGGCGAGGAGGTCGGAGGGGAGCCGGGCCTTCACCAGGCGCTGGGTGGAGTAGTAGATGCCGGCGAAGATCATGTTCCCCACGAACGCGAAGATCGCGGCGTTCGTGTGGAGCGGTCTGAGCCGGCCAAAGGCGAGGATCGGGTGGAGGTTCGCGCCCGCCCAGGCGAGCTCGAGCGCGACAATCACGCCGAGGAGAAGGGCGACCAGCGACCAGACCACGGACGCGCCCACGAACCACCGGGCGATCCAGTCGTTGTAAACGATTCGTTTGCTGACGAGCGGACGGCTCGCCGTTGCGGCTTCCGAGCTCATGGGGTGGGTGCTCCGGATTCTTGCTTGGCTTTCCTGTGCAGTTGGGTGCTCTCGTCTTCCAGAGGCAAGAGCGCGAGGCGAGCCGCGTGTTGGTGGTCCTTGTGCTTCGCGCTGTACGAAAACAGCACGATTGATCCAATGACCAACATGAGGCTGACGAATATCTGCAAAACTAGGACCTCCATACCGATCCTTTCGGGCCGAGGGCCCGAGTGACGAGGCCGATCGAGACGAGCGAAGAGCACGGCATGAGCACAGCGCAGAGGAGCGGGCTCATGAGACCGGCGTAGCTGAGCGCGAGAGCGATGCCGTTGTAGCTCGCGGCCCAAATCAAATTTCTGCGCAGGGCCGCACGCAACGCGCGCGCGGCCGCCAATCCCTTTCTGACCGGTCCGAGGCCAGCCGTGAGGAGATAGAAGTCCGCGCGCGACGCGAGAAAGGCCCGTCCCGCGGCGGGCGTGCCCGAACAATGGGCCACGCTCACGGCGGGGGCGTCGTTGACGCCGTCCCCGATCATGAGCGTGTCGCCACGATCGTGGGCCTCCACGAACTTCGCCTTGTCCTCCGGTGAGCGCTCGGCGACGACGCGCGCTTCGGAGATCCCGCACGCCTCGGCGGCGCGCTCGGCCCGGTCGCGCCGATCTCCCGTGAGCATCCAGATCTCGAGCCCGTCGTCGGTGAGCCCGCGCACCTCGGTGGTAGCGTCCGGACGCAGCTCTTCTCGGGTGTCGAACGCGGCGATCACCGCGCCGTCTCGGGAGAGCTCGACGTCATGCTCGCCGTTCGACTGGGGAGCTCCCAGTCGATATTCGTGGCCCTGGTGCTGGGCGCGGACCCCCACTCCGGGCGTCTCTTCTACCGAGAAGTCGGAGAGGAATGTCTCGCTGCCATCGAGATGCTGCTTGATCGCGGACGATTTCGGGTGCGAGCTCCGGCAGACGAGGTTGTAGAGGGCGGTCCTATCGGCAGCGCTCAAGCGCTCGAGAGGAGCGGTGCTCGCGAGGGTGAGCTGTCCAGTCGTGAGGGTGCCCGTCTTGTCGAACAGCACGCGCTTGACCGCCGTCGCCCGCTCCAAGAAGGAGGCGGTGCGGACGAGGAGTCCGCGCTTGCGCAGCCCTCCGAGGACGAGCTCATTGGCGATCGGAGCGGCGATTCCAAAGGAGCAGGGGCAGGTCACGACGAGGACTGCGACCGAGATCCCTAGGGCGCGCACCCAGCCCGCGCCCAGCGCGACGTGGAGGGCGAACCCTGCGGCGGCGGCCAAGAGCACGGCGGGAACCCAGATGCTGGCGATCCGCCGCTCGAACAGCGACGGTGCTTCGCCGTATCCAGTGGCCGTGCGCGGCGTTCGGAGGAGGTCGATGAGGCGCGACTCGGAGAATCCCTGGGCAGCGCGGACACGGCACGCCGCCCCGGCGTTGGCCGCTCCCGCCGGGACCGTCTCCCCCGCTCGATAGACGTGGGGGTCGCTCTCTCCGGTGATCCAATCAAGGCTGAAGGAGGCGCGTTCATCCGCGCTCGTCGATTGAACAGGAACCACGTCGCCGCTCGCCACGAGCAGCTCGTCGCCTTCGGCGATCTCCGTGACCGGGACGATCTCCACGTGCCCGTTGCGAACGCGGCGTGCGAGCAGGCCTTCGATGCCGCCGTCGTCGAGCAGCTGGGCTCGGTTCTTCTCGAGCACCCGCTCCCGCAGGAAGCGACCGACCAGCATCAGGGTCGTGAAGATGATGAGCGTGTCGAAGTAGACGGCGTGAGCGGCGCCGACCGCGAGCGAGACGAGGGAGCCCGCATAGCCGAGCACGAGCCCGACCGCGATCGGGAGGTCGAGGTGGATCAGGCCGCGGCGCAGGCCCATGACCGCGGCGCGGACGAACACCTGACCTCCAACGAAGAACGAGGCCACCGCGAGGCCGAGCTCCAGCCATAGGAACAGCGTCGCCAGCCAGCCGTCACCGAGGCCCGCGTAGCGTGAGATCGCGAAGATCATCGCGTTCATTGCGATCGCGGTGGAGACCCCAATGCGCCAGATCAGCTCGTCGCTCTTGTTTTGAACCTCTTTGCGGTGAGGTCCGAGGCGGTAGCCGAGCTCGCGCAGTCGATCCGAGAACGCGCGAAGGGCGAAGTCCCCTTGCACGGCGAGCTCGAGCGTCCCGAGGGCGGGATTGACCGTGGCGTGCCCTGGAGCGCCCGTCCGCCGGAACATTTCCTCGATGAGCCAGACGCATCCGGTGCAATGAATCCCCTCGACGTCGAGAGAGAGCACCCGGCTCTGATCGGGGCGCGTCCCGGGGGGGAGCGCCACATCGATCCAGGCGTCGTCGCCTGCGCTCCGCGGCTTCTCCAGGATCGGAACACCTTGATCGCCGCGCAAGGCGTAGTAGCGCGCGAGGCCCTGCCCGTGGAGCAGCTCGTGGACATGCAGGCATCCATCACAGCAGAACCCATCCTCCCGACCGCCAGTGGGACTCGCGCAGTGGACGCAAAGGGCGGTGGCGGGAGGGGGTTGCGGACGGCGCTGGTCTGGGGGCCGGGCGACGGGGGCGAGGGACGGCATTGCGGCGCTGGCGGCGCTAACCGCAACCGATATGCCATCGGTCGCGGCCCCGGTTTGAGCGGTACGAAAGCCCTGCACACTGCAGCGGATGCACGTCGCCGCAACCGCTGCGCTCTGTTTCGCGCTCGCCGCTCCGGGCCGGAGAGCACGTTCGCCAAGCGAACGTGTTCATGCTTCGCTCGCTACGCTCGCTGAGGTTGGTGCGGGGTGGGCCAGTCGAGCTGGCGGCTCCGGGCTTGGAGGGGAGGGGCGATGCTTGGGCTCAGGGCGCGGGGGGGGGCTCGCTCTCGGCTTTGCTCGGGGGCTCGGCTTTGCTCGACGGGGCTTCTTCGGCGGGCTTGGCGCGGTTGCGCAGGACGGGCTTGATGTCGCGGAGGATGAGGACGAAGAAGAGGAGCGCGCCGAGGGTTCCGATGCCTTGTCCGATGGACATCGCGGCCATGACGGCGAGGGGGCGTGGGTACAGCACGCCGAAGACGATCATCGCGAGAGAGACGAGCAAGAGCAGGCTCGCGAGCTTCAGGAGCTTGGGTTGACTGGATCTCATCGCGGCGTCTGCTTCCACTCGGGGTGGGGATGGCCGTGGCAACCGGCGTCCACGCAGGAGATGTCGAGCTTACGAATCTTGGCTTCGTGGACGCGATGCTCGAGCGGGGCGTCCGCCTTCAGAGGATCATGGCACTGGGTGCACTTGCGGAAGTCGTAGGGCTTGTACAGCTTCGGCGGCCGATGACCTGGCTCCGACCAGTCCTCTTCGTAGAAGGCGATGACGTGGTGCATGCCGCCGATCTTCGTCGTGACCCCTCCGAACATGCCGTAGTCGGCGTGACAGCCGTAGCAGGCCTCCTCGCGAAATACGGGCAGGCGCGCGTGCCGCGAGGCGAGGGTCTTGCTCTTCGAGTCGCGGGCATCGGCGACGTAGGAGTCCATGACGTGGCACGATCCGCAGAACTCCACGGTCTTGGTCGTCTCCAGGTTCGACACGTTGCCCACGAACGCAGCGCTCGTCGGGAGCACGAACATGCTGAAGAAGAGGAGGAGCTTGATCGTCCCCGTGAGAGGCGGCGAGTGGATCCAGAATCCAATGATGAGCGCGGCCGAGAGCGCGCTGAGCCCGACGGCTGCCGCCGCCATCCACGAGAGGGTCACGACTCGTTAGCGAGCGGCTTGCCAATCCCTCCGTGTCGAAGCGTAAGCGCCGGCGAGAGGTGCCCGAGTGGTGTTTCGCGCTCCCGAAAGGGAATCGAACGGTCCGCGTCGTGGTTCTGGAAGGTGCGAGTCGCCCCGCTTGCGGTCGGAATCGGTCGCAATGCCTGCGTCTGCTCGCATGTCTTGCACGTCGGAGCGGTGGGTCCCAGCGAGCTTACGGCTCGGAACGTCGTGGTTCAGCCATTGCTCCTCATGCGCTCACGATGCGCACGCGCCAACTCGCCACCACGCTCTTCGCAGTTGCATTGGCTGCTGCTTGCGAGGGACCCGTCGGACCGACGGGGCCCGCCGGCGACAACGGCCAAAACGGTTCTTCGGGGGACAAAGGCGACCCGGGAGATCCGGGAGACCCAGGCGGTCCAGGTGATCCAGGAGACCCCGGCACGGGACCGTACCTGACCGATTCGGGTCTTCGCTTCGAGCTCGTCTCGGCGACGATCGCGGCCGGGCACGCAACAGTACAGTTCAAGATCAGCGACGCCGATGGGGTGCCTCTCGATCGGGAGGGCCTCTACACCGATGGCGAGGTCGAGTCGCGGTTCGTCCTCTCTCACCTCGTACCGGCCACGGACGGGCCCGGCCACTACGTCGCCTACACGACCAAGACCCAGACGAGCTCGATCACCGGCGACTCCGCCGTTCAGTCCG
>JBGAID010000185.1:0-7869 GCA_044225865.1 Polyangiaceae bacterium
AGGGCGGGGCGTGGTCGCGAATGTGCGCGCCGAGGCGGCGGGGGCGGGGCGGCTGCTCGCGGTGGGGGCGGGAGTGGGCGGGGCGGCGCTGAGCTGGGGCGGGAGCACGGTCGGCTGCTGCGTCGCGGCTCGATCTGCCTGCGGGGATGCAATCTGCGGCGAGGCCGGGGCCGAAGTGGGTTGAGCAGCGGATGGTTGGGGTTGGCGGCGGACGAGCAGGACGATGATGGTGACGAAGAGGGCGAGCAGGAGACCAAGCAGAACGGCGATGACTTGAAACGTGGCCTGGGAGGGCCCCTGCTCTCGCCTCGGGGGCCTTGCTTGGCCAAGATCCCGCACGACGATCTTTTCCCGGACGGTGGGGTCGTCCGCTGCTGGCGGCTCGAGGGTCCGGATTGGGGGCTCTTTGAGCGCGAACTTCCACGCGGGGCCCGAGGGGGCGTCCGAGAGTCCTTTGGGCTTCGCGAGCCGCGGAGGCGTCACCGCTGGGGGGGAGGAGGGGCGACGTGGCTCGGGCTCGCGAGCAGCGGGGGTCTCGGGCGCCCGCTCCGGCTCCGGCGGGGCGGGCGAGGGCACGGGCGACGCGACGGGAGAGGGCGTGAGGGTCGGAGCCGGCGCGGCGGGCGGGGCGGGGGTGTTCGCGATCATCGCCGCAGGGCTGCCGAGGTGGGGGACGGTCCCCCGGCGACCGAGCATCTTGGTCGTGCCACGGACCGTCTTCTGGTTGTCGTGGGCGACCACGCGCGGCGGCTCGGGCGAGATCTTGACGGGCGGAGGGGCGAGCTCGGGCTCGTCGGTCCTCCGGTAGGGGAGACCAGCCGTGGGTACGGACACGCCCGGCGGCAAGACGCGCGCTTGCGGCTGCGGGCCGGACTCGTGGACACCGGGCACGTAGGGGCCGAAGGGGTGCAGACGCCGGTCCCCGAGATCGCCCCGCTCTTCGAGGACGTTCATCGCGGACTGGAGCTGCATGGCCAGATCGGCGGCGCTGTCGAAGCGCTGCGCGGGGTGCTTCGCCAAGCCCCGCTGCACGATGTTGGAGACGATCGGATCAACGCCGATGCCGAGCGAAGAAAGGGGGATGGCCTCGCGCTCCCGCTGGCGCTGGATCCACTCGCGATCGCCCTTCGGAGCGCTCTCGCCGGCCATCGCGTGCACCTTCGCGAGCATCTCGTAGAGGATCAGGCACACGGCGTAGACGTCGGCGCGCCCGTCCACCCGCTCGCCCTGCGTCTGCTCGGGCGCCATGTAGGCCACCGTCCCGAGGGCGGCCGTGCCGCTCGTGGTGCGGATCTCGGGTTGCTTCGCGATGCCGAGGTCGATCAGCTTCGCGTGGTGCTCCGGGCTGCCCGGCGCTTCGAGCACGATGAGGTTGTCCGGCTTCACGTCCCGATGGACGATCCCCACGCGGTGCAGCAGGTGGAGGCCGATCGCCAGCTGCTTCGTCAGGGAGAGCGCGACCCCGAGCGGCATCCGCCGGCCGACCATGAGCTCGCGGAGCGTGAAGCCGTCGAGGTACTCCATCACGTAGAAGAAGCGGTCGCGCGCTACGCCGCACTCGAACACCTGCACCAGGCTTGGATCTGGCTTCTTGCGGAGCACGTCGAACTCGCGCACCAGCCGATCCATGATCTTTGGGTCTTCGGCGTAGCGATCATTGAGCGTCTTCAGCGCGCGGCGATCACCCGTCCTCGTGTCGACTGCGAGGTAGACCTCGGCCATGCCTCCGGCGGCGATGACGTGCTCGACGCGATAGACGTCCCTCACCATGTCCCCCGGCTTGAAGACGTGGTGCCGCATCGTCTTCCCCGGCCCCCTATGCAGACGCGGCTCGCTCATCCAAGCCATCTCCCCAGCAGCCAATAGACGACCGCTCCGAAGACGAGGGTACTCAAGAGCGTGGTGAGGATGAAGCGGCTGAGGTTCCATGTCGCCCTCGAACGCATAGGGACGGTGACCGAATCGACGGTTGGAGGCTGCGCGGTGGCCTCGGCGAGGTCAGTCGGTGGCGCGACGTCGCGCAACGTCGGCCCGGCGAGCGCCTCCTCCTCCGCCTGTCGCTGCAGCTCCTCCGCGAGGAGCGGGACGGTGCGCTGATTGGGCTTGGCCACCATCTTCTCTGTTTGGGGCTTCGGCTTCTTTGGCATCGCGGCGAGCGGGTTCTCGATGAGCACGGTCGCGGGCGCGCTCGCGATGGGCTTTGGCAGCCGCGTCGGCTCGACGGCCGGGAGGGGGATGGTGTCTTGGAGCGCGAGGTCCTCGATCGGGCGCGGTCCCTCGAGCACCCCGCGGAGGGCCGCCCGAAACTCCTCCGCAGACGCGAACCGCTCATTTCGATCTTTCTCGATCGCCCGCTCGATCGCCCGCTCGAGGGCGGAGGGGAGCTTCTGTTTGGCGATCGATGACGGGGCCGGGAGCTTCTCCACGATGTGCGCGGTGAGGATCGCCTCCACCTTGCGGTGCTCGAAATACGGGAGGCGCCCCGTGACCAGCTCCCAGAGCACGAGCCCGAGCGAGTAGATGTCGGCGCGCGCATCGAGCGTCTCTTGGCGGATCACGTCCGGTGACACGTACCGGGGCGTCCCCATGAGATGGCCCGCGGCGGTCGGCGTCGCGTTGCCCTCGAACGGCGCGTCGCTGGACACGATCTTCACGATGCCGAAGTCGAGCACCTTCACGGTCGCGGGGCGGATGGCGGTCGGCGCGCAGAGAAAGAGGTTCGGTGGCTTGATGTCGCGGTGGACGATGCCCGCCCGGTGGGCGACGGACATGCCCTCCAGCGCCTGCAGCGTCCACTCGACCGCCTCGGTCCAGGGGATCTCCCCGCGCGAAGAGCGCTCTTGGGCGAGCGTGCGGCCTTCCAGGTACTCCATCACCAAGAACGGTTTCCCGCTCGCCGTGATCCCGAAGTCACGCACGTGCACCAGGTTCTCGTGCACGCCTCCCCCGAGCGCGGCGAGCGCGCGCGCCTCGAGCTGGAAGCGCCCGATGGCGTCCTCCGTGTCCGCGGCGTGGAGCACCTTCACGCAGACGCGGGTATTCAAATGGACGTGCCGGGCGAGGAACACCTTGCCCATTCCGCCCGAGCCGAGCAGCTCCAGCGCCTCGTACGAGGTGCCCGCGAGCAGGTTCTTGCTCGTCACGTCCAGCATCAGAAGCCCTTGGGAGAAAAGGCCGGCTCGTCGACGCCGCGATCGCGCGGATCAGCGCGTCCCGGTGCCGGTGGGTCACCGTCGGGCGCGCGAGCGGGGGTGACATGCGCGCGCCGATCTCTTGGTGGCTGAGCCCCTGGCGATGGTGCTGATCGAGCAGCAGGCGATCCCGCTCGGGCAGCTCGGCGAGGCTCGCGTCGAGGGCCTCCTTGGCGCGCGCCCACTCTTGCTTCGCGATGAGCGCGCTCTCCGGATCGCGCTCGATGGTCTGGGACACGCCGGCGAGGGCGCGCGCCGCGACCATCCCCCAGGCCTCGTCCTCCAGCTCCTGGAGGATCCGCCCGAACGTGGTGCTCGTGCGCTCGCCCGCGCTCGCGGCGAACGCGCCGGCGGTGCGCTCGACCGCTTGCCGAAACGTCTTGTCTCGGCGCTCCTCGCGCCGCAGCCCGTCGCGCATCGCCCCTTCGATGCGCTGCCACGCGTAGCCGCTGAACGGGACCCCGAGGTCGCTCGAGAAGCGCTGCGCGGCCTCGAGCAACCCGAGCTCCCCATCATCCATCACGTCCTCCACCCGTCGGGCGCGGCCGCCGCCCACGAGCTTCGACGCGATCTTCCTCACCAGCCACCGGTGCTCCTCCGCGAGCCGGCGCGCCTCCGGCGTCATCGGTGCCACCGCCCCTGAACGATCTGTCATCGGATCCCCGCTCCCCTTCTCCTGCCCCTCAACCCAGCTTCCGCTCGGCGTCGTCCGCCGCTCCGTCTCCCTCGCCCACGACCGCGCTCGCCTTCTGAGACGCCAGCGCACGCATCGCCTCGATCCGCCGCGCCATCACCGGATGGGTCTCAAGGTAGAGATGGATCTGAAGCTCGAACTCTTCGCGCTCGGACTCCGGGACGTACTGCCAGATGAAGCCGTGGATCTCCTCCTTGATGCGGTCGAGCTCGACGTCGACGGGCGAGCGGCTCGGTGCGGCTCCTTCTTCGGGGACGGGCTGCTTCGGCATGGTGCTCTCCTTCCTTCAAAGGGAGTAGTCGATGACCGCTCGCGGACGGTTCGCGAAATCGACAGGTGGCCGTGTCGATTTTCGCTGAACCGGACCTGAGGCTTGGACGGCTCAACTGCGTACTGCTCGGCTCAGTGGTTGCGCCGCGAGTGCCGTCGACATCGGACGTCGCTTTGATATATTGGCCCTCCGAGGGGCGTGGGCGGAAACGCCGACGTAGCGGGCGCTGCGAGGGGGGACTCCTGTGTCGAAGAAGCTATGCCTGATCGTGCTTTGGCTCGTCGGCTGCGTTGACCAGCTCGTGCTGCCGCTCGAGGCGCCTCTGCAAGATCTGTGCGGGAGGGAGAACCCCGACTGTAAGCCGAACGACACCAACGATTGGGAGCTCGCACCGCGCCGAGATGCTGATTCGATGCAGCTGCCGGATGGCTATGTCGATGCCAACTCGCCGCAAGTCCGTGAGCTCCTGATCGACAAGTACATGCTGAAGCACGTTCGGCGGACGACCCCATCGCCCTGCGTCACGGTCGAATCGATCGCACGAGACCCGTACTTCGGTCCAAAGGTCGAGGTGGTCGCCCCGGCGACGAACTTCGTTACCGTTGACATCGTCGCTACGGCACGAGCCGAAGCCATCGCGAGTCTCAAGGCCACGCTCGGGGCCGCGTCCTACGGGAAGGTCGCGGCTTCGTTCGAGGCGCGCCTCACCGAGGTCTTGAGCCGCAAGGCAGAGCAGTCTGGAAAGACGCAGTTCGTGAGGATTCGGTACCGGGACGAGGTCGACGACGCGCTGGCTCGGAGCATCACGGCTTTCGAGCCTTGTGCGGGACACTCGGTGATCGTGGGCGTCACCGGCGTACTCATCTCGAATACGGCTAACATTCGAGAGATCTACAGCAGCACCACTCTTTCGGAGGCCTCGAAGCTCGCCGCCGAGTCGCCCGCGGCAAAGGCGGTGTTTGCTACCGATCAGGGGGCGGCGGCGGTGCTCGAGGCCGCCAACAAGTTCGAGAAATCGATGGAGAGCCGCGTGAAGATCCGCCAGATCGCCGAGCACCCCATGTTCTATCCTCTCTACATCGTGCGGGATCTCGTCCAGGGATCACCGTCGCCGCGAAAGCCGCCGCCATGTCCTCGATGCGATTGTCCGAGTTGCGAGCCTGCCAGCAGGGCCGCCGGGCGCTGGGCAGGACAAGATTCATCTTCTGCGGTTCAACTGGAAATCGACAAGTCGGGCGTGGTGAATGGCGCAATGAAGATCTGTGCGGTGATGGCCCCGGCTTTCCCGGTGGATGGCCAACTCCCGCCGCCCGCCCAGCCGCGGATGGCCATACTCACGAGCACGATTCGCGGAGTGCTCACGAATGAGGGAGCGTTCGACGGTTCTTTCATCGTCGACGGAGCGCCGATCTGGAGCCGCACAGACCTGACGGGCACGCTGGTTCGTTCGGGGGCAGATCTGTCTGCACGGCTCGTTCAGATCGCGCCGAGCGCGAACGGGCCTTTCGAAGCGAGGAACAACTTGCAGCTGAAGCTCGATGCTCCCTTTGCCGATCCCGATTGCGCGCATCTTCCTCTGCCCCCGACGAGCCCGGGGCCTGGCTCCGGGCCACGCTTCTAGTTTGTGCCGCCGGCAAGCATGTGCTTTCCGGCAGAACGTGAGATCGAGCCTGTGGTGAATGTTCTCCTCCCTCCCTCCCACCCCCGGAGACGGAAGCTCGCACGCTGCTCGTCGGGGCGGGTCTGGCAAGACCGACGGTCGGACGCCTCAACGGCAGAGCTTGCCTCGAAGCAAGAGGGCTGATGCCATCCCTCGATGGACTCGTTCGCCAACTTCGACCTCGCGATGGCAGTCCCAGCCCCGTTCGTCCGTCGGGCTGGCGACGCGCCGGCGAGCCAGGTCATCCTTCCAGAGACCTGCCGAGAGTTGGACGTTTACGCACTTCTCGCGTGGAGGTTCGACCGCCCGATGGGGGTGATGTCGTTCCTCGGTCCAGAAGGAGGCGATCCGGATGGTCCTTTCAAGTGGGACTTCAGCTTCGCGACTCCCGATGGGCTCCTAGTCTCCGTCTTGCGAACGTGGCGCCACCTCGAGTTCCAATTCATCGGCCGCGAGATAACACTTGCCGACGCGCAAGCATTCGTTTCATTCAACCTCGAAAGGTACGGCAACCTCGTCGCCGCTGTTCGCGAGGGCTTGGAGTGCCACCGACTCGTCGTCAACCCCTTCTACCGCCACCGGCAAATGGCGGACTACGCTCTGAAGCAGCTCCAGACAATCACCGTGCCGGAAATTTGGTTCCCGGGGGGGATGGGAAAATCGCGTGCGGACCTCGACAAGCAAACGGCGAGTCTGAAGGCTCACATGGATGCGGCCCACCGAGAGGTCTTCTACTCCGTGACGCTCGTTGCCGAGTCAGCGTATCAAGCCGAGTCTTTCATCAACCTGGTGCTCGCGCTCACGATGAAGCCTCTGATCCGGGAGGACAAGACCCTCTTCAAGGACACGCTCCACAAGCAGTGGCGACCGAAGTTGCAGAACCTGCCGCTGACCTCTTTTGCGGTTACACGTTCTCCCCGCCTGGACGACCCGAGGGTTGCCACAGCACAAAAGCTGTTCGACCTGCGAAATCGGATCGCCCATTCCTACCCAGACACTCAGCAGCTAGCGACCGGGCGGCATGTCTACTTTCAGGAGGCCTATCCGATCCTCGAATACGCCGAGCCGTTCCTGGGGTTCCAGGTGGGGACCGAGCGTGTGCTACCGACACGGGACGACGCGATTGAGGCCAAACGTGCGGCCGATGCTTTCGTGGAATTTGTCGTTGAGCAGCTTGACGAGAGTTATCGGGCGGAGATCGACCTCGCTGCACGCTGCAACCCGCTGGGGTACAACGTTGGCTCGGGACGATATTCCATCCCGTTCGGCCCTACGCTGATGCTACTCCTCGGTCAGCAGCGAAAGAAGACGGCGCCGCAGAAACCCGGCGGTCGACTCAAGAAGAGTGGGCCACGCGCAAAGAACGTCGTCAAACGGAGAAAGTCGTAGCGGTCGTCAGTGGCAGGTTGTTCTCTTCACCCCGGAAACTCCGAACGAAGCATCGCCCGACTCACAGCGACGAGCATTCATTCAAGGGCGCGAACCATCTGCCAATCCCTCCCGCCTCGCGAACCACTCGTCCCGTCCTGTGCGCGCATCGATCTTTCGCACGACGCCGTCCGCGCTGAGGTACGCGCGCGGCCCGCGCGCGGCGACGAACCCCACCCGTGCGAACGATCGCTTCCAGAGCCTGCGACCTGTGGCTGGATCTATTCCGATAGCGGAGTCAGGACCTTCGATCATGTCGCCCTCGCGCCCGACGACAACGACGGTGTCGTCCGTGTGAGCGATGCGCAGGATCTCCAAGATGCCCCGATAGACGCCCAAGCTCTCGCTCCAACGCTCCCCCAGGCTGTCCGAGGCGGACAGCTCCATCGGGAGCGCCTGCCCGTGGCAATAGGGTCGAGGATGGCTCGGGGCCCGCGGAGCCCTGAGCAGGACAGAGAGCCCCGCCACCGTCATTTCGACCTCTTGCGCGGCGAACCGTGAGGCGTCGACGAAGGGCGTGTCCGACGCCGGAGCCCGCGACAAGAGCTCGCCGGACCGCGCGTCGAAGGCCAAAGCGTCCTTCCCGCGCTCCAGGTTCAACACGACCGGCCCCGCACACAACAGC
>JBGAID010000186.1:0-7823 GCA_044225865.1 Polyangiaceae bacterium
GCTTCACGGCTCCGCACTCGAACTGGGACCGCGACAACCCAAACCTCGTCTCGAGACTGAAACCCAACGCCCGATGCGAAGGCTGGCGGCGAAACGTCGAAGTGCGCCTTGACATCGACCCCCACAGAAGGATGCTGAAAAAGTCGGCGTCATGCCTCTCGGCACCGGAGTGGCTGCCAATTCACCCCCCCGGCCCCCTCGCTGTGCGAGGGGCGAGATCCGTCGGAGGACGATGAGGATTCTTTCGAGCACGCTTTCCGTTTGAACATGATCGGCGTGGAGCTCGTGCCTGGATCTGCGCTCGCTCGGAGGTTGGCGAGCGGCCTGAGCGCCGACGCGCTCATTTCGCGGCGGCCGCGACCGCCTTCTCGACATTGGAGCATGCGTTCTCCAACAGGTCGGTGAGCAGCTTGTCCTCGGTGAAGCCGCCGGGCCTGGCTTTGACCGTCTCGGAGTTCTGCGCAGTGAGCTTGGCACCGCCCAGAGGCTTGCCGGATTCGAAGTCGTAGACGAGGAGGTCGTACTCGTAGAGACCCGCGACGAACTTCGATCCGCCGGAGAACGTGGGCTTGACGAGCCGACGAGTCTTGATGGCCGCGACATAGTGGATGTCATTGCATTGGTCGATCTTGCTCCGGTCGACGTTGCCGGGACGGGACGCGGCGGTGCGCTCGCATTCTGAGACCTGATGCTTGCCATTGTAGCCTTCCGCCGAGCGCTGGAAGCTGTCCTGGGGAGGGTCGACGAACAGACAAAGGTAATCGCCCTTTTTCCCGAGGGTGAGCGGGGCGCTTCCGGCTGCCTCCGCCTCGGCAGCCTCCCGTTTGATCTTGGGAAGCTTGGACATCTTCTTCCTGAGCTCTTCGAGCGCGCCGAAGTCTTTGTGCTCCTTGTCTCGGGCTTCTTGCGACTTGCAAGCCGGCGATAGCAGGAGGAGGAGCAACACGAGCGCGGGTCCAGCTTTCATCGTTCTGCCTGTCTCATGGCAACCAGCTCGCCCCCGTCCAGCGGCCCTCGCAAGCGGCTCGCCCCAAGACGAAATGGACGCTGCACTTTCACCCCCAGCCAGCGTCGCTCACATTCGACATGCCGGCCGGACCCCGGTCAAGGGCGAAAAATGGCAATCGACTCGCGAGACGTTGAATCGCAAGAGGTCCCATGCTCGGCCATGAGCGAGAATCGGCCCCCCGATCACGACTGTCCGTCGACCGATCGGCGAGGTCGCGATCTCGTGCCCCGCCGCGAAGCCGTGAGCAGCACCAACCCCGCAATGACCCACGTGTCGGAATTTGCGGAAGGGGCAGCCGCCGTCGAGCAGCCGAAGAATCGACTTGGCGACTTCGCACGTTCACCCTTGGGCTCGGGCGCGGGCTCGCTCGATGCCTCGGCCGGCGCGCTGCTCGCGACGGGCGCCGCGCTCTCCTCGGTGAGGCTGCAGCGTCCCTCCGAGAGCTCCCCGGGGACGCACCGACCCGGACGGCCGAGGCCGTCGTAGCACCGGTCGCCATAGGCACGCGTCGCGCAGCCCTCGGGTGGCGGAGGGGCGACGTCGGCGCGAGCCGAGCCGCCGGCCGAGACCACACCCCAAGCAATGAGACCCGCCGCCAGCGTCGCTCTCATCGTCCACCCCATATGGATGGCTTGCGGGTTGGCTCGGGCACCCATGTACGAAGCCGGACGCAGGCGGTCGGCTCGATTCGGGGGGGGCGCGGACCAGGCGTGGGCCCGCCTCGCATTCGAGCGCGCCCCTCTGCTCGCGACCAAAGGTCGTCCTCATAGCGCTCGTTGGCGCAGCCGACGGCGTAGAGATCCAACGCGCGGGAAAGGCTCTTCGTCACGCCGACCCCGTCCTCGAACATCGTCCCGAGGACGAGACAGGCTTGCCCATCCAAGGCATACCTGCGCTCGATGCAGCCCTTCTGAAGCAAGATCGCGGCCCGCCCGAGATCCTGGGGAGCGCCGACGCCGTCTTTGTACATGATGCCCGCGGCCCGGCACGCCGATCTCGACGTCGAGTCGCGGCCCCGAGGGGTCACGACGGGGCACGCTCGCTCGAGGAGCTCGAGCTCCCGCCTTCGGTCCCCGGCGGCGCCCGCCTTCTTGGCCAGCTTCTGACAGCTCGCCGCGACACCGAGGTCACAGCCCGCTTGGAGGACGCTCTGGGAAGGCTCGATCGAGAGCAACGGGCTCGTCAGGACGGCGCACGCTGCCGCCGCCCCTTCGAGGCACGAATGCTCGAGCCAAGACGCGCGCGCCTGCTTCTCCGCTTGGGTGGCCGGCTTCGGGTTGCCATCGTATCGACCGAGACTCTCACAGGAGCTGTCCCAACCAGCGGCGCAGCGACGATACGACCAGTCCTTGAGTCGGGCTCGATCCTGGATGTCCGGGACCGGATCGCACGCCGTGAGCTCCTCGTCGCATCGATCTCGGTACGGGTCGGTCCGCTCGCTCCGCTCGAGCCGCATGCACGCGTCGACGAGCCCCAACCCGCACGCGCGCTGCGTAACCTCGCGCTCCTTCGCCGCGTCCTTCGCGGGGGTCGCCAGGTAATACCATTGCCCCGCGTGCGCATAGGCCGAGCGGAGCTCGAGGCACGCCTCCGCGTCGTCGGCGGCGCAGGCCTTCGTCGCGGCCGCGAACGCGCGCTCGACGATCTTGCGCTTGGCCCCGTCGTCGCCCTTCTTGTCGCGCATGACGACGTCCAAACAGGCCATGTGCTCGCCCTCATCGCAGGCTCGCGCGATGAGGGCCTCGCCCGCCGCGACGTCGAGGTGCGCGAGCTCTCCTTCACGCTCGAGCGTGCCGAGCCGAAAACACGAGGTGAGGTCGCCTTCGTGACAGAGCTTGTCGAAGATCCCCTCCGCGCAGATGGGATCGAAGCGGACCCCGTCGCCGAGCCGCGACTCCGCGAGGCTCCGACAGGCCGGAACGCTGCCGCGCGCACAGGCTCGCGCGGCGACGTTGTCACGGAGCAGCTCGTCCCTCGGGGCGCTCTTCAAGAGCTTCATCAACGTGAGGCACGCCCGGAGCTCGCCGCCCGGCGTGTCCAGCGCCGCCTTGCACGCGGCGTAGGTGTCCGCGGTGCGCTTCGGCATCTTTCGGAGCTTGCCCGCGCGAGCGCTCGACGCGGCGCACGCGTAGCTCGACGGAAGCGGCTCCATCGACGCGACGATCGGATCCACTTCGGCGGCCGTGATCGGGGCGCGGCTGTCGAGGAGCAATGGCGGAGGCGCCTCCTCGAGGGCGCGGGCGGCGGGTGCGTCGGTCGAGGCCGGTAGCGCGCCCGACGAAACCGCGCTCGCGCTCGGCGCCGGGGCGGGCGCCGGCGAGGAGCAAGCGAGGACCAAGCTGCCGACCCACGCGCGCCCCCTCACCGCCCGAAGATCCCAAAGGCCCCCGCGCCAGTCAAGGCGGGGACCTCTCTGCGATCTCGCGGGCTCTTCGTGCGCGTTCCTCTCGCGCCTTCGAAGCGACAAACCCGCCAGGTCGGCGGGCTTTCTATTGAGGCGCGGATGGGATTCGAACCCACGTATGACGGTTTTGCAAACCGTTGCCTAACCACTTGGCTACCGCGCCACGACCACGAGCACCGAGCAGCTTCAATGCAAGGTGGCTGCCCGAGGACAGCAGAGAGGGCTATCCCATGACCCGGCTGGCCTTGTCAATGGTCCGACCCAGCGGAGGCGCGACGGGACCGAAGGCGTCGCGGATAGGGAGCGCGCGGAGGTGGGCACGAGCGTCAGCGACGGCCGCGACGGCCCGGTCTGACGTCGGAAGAACGGACGACGAGCAGGCTTCTCTGGGTGTACCTTCCGGAGACCTCGCATGCACGTGGTCTCCATCTCCAGTCAGAAGGGCGGCGTCGGGAAGACGACGATCGCGCTGAATTTGGGCCTCGCGCTGGCCCGCGCCGGGACGAGAACCCTCCTCACGGAGTTCGACGCCCAGGGCAGCCTCGGCCTCTCCCTCGGGCTGGCGGACCGCGCCCGCGCCGGGATCGCGGAGGTGCTCACCGGAACAGAGACGGTCGACGCGGTCGTGCAGAAGACCCGCGAGTCCTCGCTCTCGGTGCTGAGCGTCGGGCGCGTGGATCCCACGACCGTCGCGGGCTTCGAGGACGCGCTGACGAGGCCCGGATCGATTGGCTCCCTCCTCGAGGCGGCGCGCGGGGAGGGATTCGAGATGATCCTCATCGATTGCCCGGCGGGCCTCGGCAAGGTCACGACCCGCGCCCTCGAGAGCGCGACCCACGCCCTCTCGCCCCTCCAGGCAGAGCCCCTCGCCCTCCGCAGCGTCGGGCAAATCCTCGCCCTCGTCGACCGCATCAAGGCGACGAAGAACCCCCGCCTCGAGATGCTCGGCTTCGTCCTCTCCATGTTCGATCGCAAGGTCGCCGCCTCCCTCGACGTGGCGGAGACGCTCTGGACGAAGTTCCCGCCCGGCATCGTCCTCGACGCGATCATCCCCCGGGACGAGATCTTCCTCGAGGCATCGCTGCGGGGGGCGCCGCTCTCCTTGATGCAGAAGAAGCCGCCCCCGCTCGCGAGGCGCTTCGATCAGCTCGCCAGCGACATCTTGGATCGCCTCGCTCCGCAGAAGGCCCCCGCCGACGATGACTCGCCGATCCCGCTCCTCGTTTGATCTGCGCGACGCGCTGACGACGGCCGAGGCCTTGTCCCCGAAGCCGCCCGCGGTCGAGACCCCGTCGGAGTACGAGGGTCTGCCGCTCGTCGCGTTCGGGCCGGATCCTTCCGCGGGGGGATCGACGCCGCCCGAGCGGATCGTGCCAGGAGCGCCCGCAGCGCCGAAGCCCGCGCTGCCCCCTCCGCCCGACGTCACCCCCATCGCCGGGCTCCTGCCCCGCCTCAGCGCTCTGATGGAGTGGCTCCGCGCCGATCACGAGATCACGCGGGTCATCGTCGTGGACGACGAAGGCCTCCCCCTCATCGGCTCCACGATTGGGGATCTCTCCGACGCCGAGTCCCTCCTCGCCGCCACCGGCAGCGTCGCCGCCGCGATGAAGAAGCTCGCCCTCGCCACCCCCGGCGCGATGTCGGCCGACTTCGAAGGTCACGTGGGAGACGGGCCGGTCCTTCAGCTCGTCGGGCTGAGCGCCCAGCAGCAGCTCGGTCCCGCCGCGGCGGGGGCGAGGCGCGCCTTCGTCGTCGGGATCTCTCGGCGCCGGCCGCTCGGCGTTCGCGACGTCACGACGGTGCGCGCCGCCTTCGTCTCCGCCCTCGCGGGCGCGTCGGTCGGCGGCTCCATCGCGCCCGGGCGCGGATATCGCCCGGGGGAGCCGTGATGGAAGACGCCCCGACGATGGAGACGGAGAGCGCGATGGTCCTCGAAGGGCTCGCGGTCGGCGTCGACTACCTCGAGGCCATCGTCGTGTTCCTTCTGACCGCGACCCACACCTACGCGAGCTGGGTCGCGAAGGGCTCGACGGTGAGACCGCTCCGGATCGCGGAGGGCCTCCGCGCTTCCTACCGCGCCGCGGAGGACGCCCACCGCGCCCTCGACGGCGATGGACCTCCGCGCGCCGATCACCCCACCCTCACGATCGAGACGCCCGCCCACCTCGTGATGGTCCATCGCGTGCGCGCGTTCGGCGTGGCCGCGTGCTTTGCCCGCGAGGCGCCGCTCGGCTTCGCCCGCATGGCGGCGAGGCAGATCGTCGCCACCCTCGAGCAAGATCTCCCCTACCCCCAAGAGCCGGTCGCCACGATCATCGCTCCGAACGGGATGGGACAGGACACGGCCCGCATGCGCGCCCGCTCCTTCACGCCGAGCTCGCCCGTGGCGATCGAGCCGGACGAGCCTCCCCCTCCGCGAGGCTCGTCGCCGCGGGTCGTGGCCGTACCGGACGTCGCCCTCGTGGCGGTGCCGCGGCCCGGCATCGTCGAAGCGGCTCCCCCCGGGATCCCCACCACTCCGGGGACCACCGTCGTCCAACCGGGACCGATCGCCCCGCCCGCCCTCGATTTCGACGAGCCCGCCCCCGACACGACCCCGCCCCGCTCCACGATCGGCGATCGCGTCCGCGCCGTCGTCTCTCACCTGGAGGCGATCGCCTCCGATCCGCACATCGTCCGGATGCGCCTCGCCCTCCGAACGGGGCTCGGGCTCGAGGCGTTCGTCTACCCCGATCAGCTCGGGAAGGAGGCGCTCCTGCTCATCGAGACGGCGGCCGAGGACATCCTCGGGCTCGACCGCGGCAAGCTCGCGGAGGTGTCGCGTCCATGATGAACCTCGGCACGATCCTGCGGCCCATCGCGGGCGCGGGGCTGTTGTCGGTGAGCGATCAGATCGTGATCGGCGCCACCCATCACGAGTCGGTGCTCCTCGATCAGGCGGTGTCCGACGCCCTCGGGAGCGAGAGCTGGGCGGTGCGCCGCCAAGCCGCCTTCGACGCGAGCTTCGCCCTCATCGGCGCGATCACGAAGCGCCTCGGCATCGAAGGGAGCCGCGAGATCCTGGATCTCGCGACCGAGCTCTTCGCGACCCTCGGCCTCGGCCAGCTCCGGTTCGACATCACCGCCACCGGGGGCGAGGTCTCCGGCTCCGATCTCCTCTTCGGCGGCGGCTTCGTGGAGCGCCAAGGCCACGGCCGCCCCATGAAGCTGCGCCACCAAGCGGACGCGTTCGCGGCCGGCTTCACCGCCGCCGCCGCCTCCATCGCCTATCCCTCCGACTGGGGCTCCTTCGAGGCGGACGAGACCCGCTGCGTCGCCAAGAGCGACGCCAACTGCCTCTTCTCTCTCTCTCGCCGCCCCCTCACGTTCCAGCCCGGCGACGGCCTCTCCCGCATCGACGCCGAGCAGCTCATGGGCCCGGACGCGACCCCCGAGTCCGATCCGCTCCCCGTCGCCCAGACCACCCGCGACATCATCGCCTCGTGCGTCGCCAACGATCGCGGCGAGATCCGCATCTCCGAGTGCCGCTTCGCGGTCATGCCCGCCGCCTACCGCGCGCAGCTCACGTTCGACACCCTCCACCTCTTGGAGAAGCGCTCCCAGTCGAACACCCGCGCCCCCGCCCCCAAGCTCGCCTCCATCTTCCTCGACCTCGCGCGCGAAGCGAACCGCGCCGGCAGTTTCCACCTCGTCGGCAGCCTCTTCGAGTGCGCGCCCCTGCGCGACGCCTTCGGCCCTCCCCCCGAAGATCCCCACGAGCGCGTCGAGCAGCTCACCGGCATCGCCGGCGCCCTCGGCTGGGGCCCCGTCAGCGTCCTCGAGCTCGTCCCCGATCAGCGCCTCGTGCTCGGCGTCTCCGTCACCCCCGAGGCCGTCTACTACGCCGCCCGCCACGGAGGCACGCCCCAGTCCCGCCTGCCCGGCCTCCAAGGCCTCGGCGAAGCCCTCTTCCTCCTCGGCTCCCACATCGACTGGGAGAGCCAACCCATCGACGTCGACCTCTATCGCCGCCTCGCTCTCGAAGGCCCCGATCTCGTCGTCGAGGAGACGCGCAGCATCTTGAGCGGCGACCGCGAGTGCGAGATCGTCGTGACCCGCCGTAGCTGAGGAGCGCTCGGTTTCGCGCTCGCTCTGTTTCGCGCTCGCTCTCTGTTTCGCGCTCGCCGCTCCGGGCCTTGTCGGATTCGCTGCTCTGTTTCGCGCTCGCCGCTCCGGGCCTTTGTCGGATTCGCTTCCGCTTCGCTTCACCGAATCCTCCCTTGCTGCGCTCGCTGCGCTCGCTTCGCAAGTTCGGCTGGGAGCGCGGGGCGGGATTGGGCTCGCGCTCTGTTTCGCGCTCGCCGCTCCGGGCCTTGTCGGATTCGCTTCCGCTTCGCTTCACCGAATCCTCCCTTGCTGCGCTCGCTTCGC
>JBGAID010000060.1:0-70705 GCA_044225865.1 Polyangiaceae bacterium
GACCCTGCGCGGCTGGGACCTCAGCGACCGGTTCGACGAGGGCTGGGCATTGGTCGCAGCGCACTATCAGGTCGAGGTGCATACCCTCGCCCACGTCCTCCTGTTCAAATCCAACGCGTCACGATGAGGTCTGCACCCTGGCGCAAGGCGGCGGCTGCGTTGGTCTCTTTCGGACGAGGCGGCTCTCCCGGTTGGACGTCGGGCCATCGCCAATGGCGCACGAGATGGTCGTCGAGCTGATGCCATTCAATCATTATCGAGGCATCGTCTCGATGGCTCGGCATCGACCGTCCGGTAGGCGCCAACACGGAGCAGACCCGGTCGCGCCACGCGCGCTCGTCCTCGCCTTTCGCGAGGGGCGGGAGGCGGATGGCGAACTTCCAGAGATTGTCGCTCGGCTTTTAGCTGAATGGCCGTGAGCGCTTCTTGGCCATCGGGGAGCGCGGGCTCGTCCCAATCCAATACATAGAACGACGGGTTCGACCAGCCGCCCAGGTGGAAGAAATGGAGGACGACGATTCGACCTTGAGGCAGCTGGTGAGACAGGATCGACCCGAGCGGCCACGGAGCGACCAAGCGCCGACGAAGCTCGTGTTCGAGCCTGGCGATACCCGCACGATCGATCTTCCCGGAGACGTCCGCGCCATTCGAGACATCGAGCTCCGATATGGGGACGTGCCGGGCGGCGGACGCGCCCACGTCCAAATGTGGACCCGCTGAGCCGGCCCATTCGCGCAGAACGACGGACGCGCGCCTCGCCTCTCACAACGACGGACGCGAGGGTCATCAGCTGCTCGGAGATTTTGTAGTTGGGGAGGGCGGCGGCAGAGGGGCCGGCGGCGGCTTGCTCGAGGCAATGGGCGGCCATTGCTTCGAGATCGGCGTCGCGGCCGGGACCCACGGGAGCCATAAAGCCGAGAAATTCGTCTCTTCCCCGGTGGCGCGAGCGCGCCGCTCGCCGTCGAAGGGGCGTTGCAGGTAGGCGGGTCCGCGGCGCGATCGAGGTCGCAGTGGTCGACGATGCGACGAGCAGCAGGCCGAGGAGCGACGGGGGCGCGGCGTGTCGACCGGGCAGCGCGTCGCCCAGGAGAGGCTCGAAGAGATGACGAGCGGCAAGCTCCGCTACACGCTGAAGAGGCCCTGGCGCGATGGCACGGTCGCCCTCGTCCTTGAGCCGCTCGACCTGCTCGCCAGGGGGGTGCGAGCCAGCACCGACCGAGCCCATCCGCGGGCGTCACGGGCCGCCGCCCGTCTCGAACGGGGCGCCTTTCTCATCCCGCCCGGCAGCCAGGGCTCCGGCCGCGCCGGGGTTCAGGCCGCATCCAGCCACTCTTCCTGCTTCAAGTCACTACTCGCCGGAGCCGGCTGCCGCCCGGTTCACGAAAGATTCCCGCTCATATGATTCCAGGGAGCCTCCACAGATCTCTCCGCGCCACTGCGTATGATCGAGGCATGGACACATCACTATCCACCTGTTGCCCGCCCCGCCGCGAATGAGATTTTGAGGATTTACCCATGACGCCGGCGAACAATTGACTATTCGCATCTCGACGACGATCGAGCAGACGCTCGGTGACGGTGAACCCATCCCGAGAGCAACGATTGATGCTTGACAGTCCCTCCCAGCGCTGTAGCGTTGCCAGCACGGGGGGGGGGGCGAGCGCGCCTCCACGCCTGGGGAGGCGGGGACAATGCTAGAAGCCAATCGGTCCGTCGGCGGCGAATCGTCTACGTTCGACATCGGCGCCACGCTCCATTATCCGGACACCTTGTTCACAGAGCAGCTCGGTGAGCGTGTCGTCGTGTTTGCCCCGGACCGCCCTGGGTTGCCCGTCGTTCTCGACAAGCGCGCGTTCTCGATATTGCGAGCATTTCGAGGCGGGGCCGTCGTGGCGGAGGCGCTCGCGGCCGATGGTGATTTCTCCTACGCCCTCGGCGTCGTGGACGGGCTCGAGGAGAGAGGACTGCTCCGCGAAACGCCGACATCGATGCCCTATCCGGTACCTCCTCCTCCCCCTCCCGCAAAGAACTTCTCGATGTGGCTCCACATTACGAACTGGTGCAACCTCGGTTGCGGCTACTGCTTCGTTGGCGAGAAGACGCACGAGGGGATGAGCGACGAAGCGATGATGTCGACCGTCCGCGACATCAAGCAGACAGCGCTACGCAAAGGTACAGAGCAGGTCGACGTGAAGTTCGCCGGCGGTGAGCCGACGCTCGTGCTGCCCCGCATGGAGTACTTCCGGAAGCTGCTGCTCGCGGAGATGGATGGGACCGGCGTTCGCGTCAATTTCGGCATCCTATCGAACGGCACCGCGGTGACCGACCGCTTGCTCGAGTTTCTCAAGAGAACCGGCACGAGCATGAGCATCTCGATCGATGGCTTCGAGGACAGCCACGATATTCACCGCGTCTTCAAGGGGACGCAGCGCGGCTCGTGGGAAGTGATGTCGCGCAATATCGAGACGCTGGTCGCCCACGGCATTCGGCCCTACATCATGGGGACAGTGAGTGAGGAGTCGTGCGCGACCCTGCCCGAGCTCGTGCGTTGGATCTACCAGCATGGGCTGCGCGCCCGCCTCAGCGTCGTCCGGCAGCCCGACGGGAGCTGGGAGGGCGGTCGCGAACGCGAATACATCCGGCTCTGCGCGACGCTCGCGGAGGCGTTCGACCGCGCCTTCACCGTCCTCGAAGATCCGGAAGTCATGTTCGATCTGCGCAATGGCCTCGACCTCTGTGAGCTCAATTTCGAATATCCGACCCAAGGAGCCACGTGCGGGATCGCGTCGAATCACCTCGTCATCAAGCCCGACGCCTCCCTCGTGTCCTGTCCCATGACGGTGCAAGAGGAGGGGGTCCCGTCGGACGGTGATCTCCTGGACACATGCGCCAAGACTTTCTCGCCCCGCCCGGCAGAACGGCACGTGGAGCCCGGCAGAACGGATTGCCGTGAGTGCAAATGGTTCCCCGTCTGCTCGGGGGGATGCCCCGTCACCAACCTACGCATCAAGGGCCACGCATTCACGCGCTCGCCCCTCTGCGCGTTCTACAAGTCCGTCATCCCGAGATACCTGCGCTTCTTCGGAACCAAGCTGATCCAGGCGGAAGAGCGGGCCGCCCGGGATGAGCCGCTGCTCCAGCAGGTCCACGTCTGCGCGCATACGCACGCGACCTCTGAAGCCGCGATTGCGTAGCGCTGCCCTGCCTCGGGCCGGCGCGCCGAGTTGGTGTGGGCAATCAGTCTCACCCGGCACCGTCGTTTCGACGGGACGGCCGGCGCTTCAACCTACATGGATATTGGGAGGTGACATCATGAGCGAAAAGGGAATCAACGTGGACGCAAAGATCGGGGCGCTCCTGGAATACGCGAAGCCCCGCCTGGTCGGGAAGCTCGTCGGCCAAGGGAATGATCACGTGGCCATCCAGAGCGGGGGCAGCGTCATGGAGGTCCCGCGCAAAGCGATCCTCCACCACGAAGAGCATGACGGCCAGATTTCGCTCACCCTCGCGGACGATGCTCAGATCGTCGTCAGCACCGTCGTTTCCGCGAAGAAGGGCTTCATCGCCGACAACGTCTTCGGCGGCCTCGGCGCCTTCATGAATTCGGACAACTGCAACTGCAACTGCAGTGGTGGAAACTGCAATTGTAATTGTGGCGGAGGCTCGGAACGGATGGTCGAGGGGGCCGCCGCGCGCCTCGACGCTCTCGCGCCGGGCGCTCGACGCTTCCGCAGCTTCGGGGGTGTCGGCGGCGAGTAGTGATCGGAGTAACTCATGGACACGATGACGAAGCTCCAGGCGCTCCAGCCGCACATCTCCGTGGAGGGCGAGGTGCTCTCGGACGACGCCGAGGTCGTGCTCCTCCGCGCCGCGGGCGCGATCGTGGAAGTCCCGCGCCGACACATCGTGAACAGACGAGAGAGCGGCGGTCGCACCGCGCTCTTCCTCAGCAAGGAAGCGGTCGTGGTCGTGAGCACCATCGTCTCGGTCAAGAAGGGCTTCATTGCCGACGACGTCTTCGGCGCGCTCGGCTCCCTGATGGCCTCCGACAACTGCAACTGTAACTGCAATTGCGGCGGAAACTCGAACTGTAACTGTAACTGTAACTGTACAGATTGCAGCAACTGTACTGATTGCAGCCGAGGCAGCCTCCTCGAGGCGCCTGTCCTAGGCGCCACCATCGAGGGGGCCGCTACGCGCCGCTTCCGCGGGGTCGACGGCGAGGGGAACCGGTGATTGGCGATGGGTGAGCTCACCACAAGCGACATTGCCTTCGGGCGCCCCGCCTTTCGCCGCGAGCCGTCCAACACGCGCGCCGTGTACTCGCGACGAATGGGCGGGGCCTCGACCGCTCCATTCGACTCACTCAACCTCGGATTCGGCATCGGCGACAATCCGCGGGACGTCGCGGCGAACCGCCGGAGATTCTCGGAGACCGCAGGCTTCGATCTCCGGTGTGGGGTCCAGCCTGTGCCGGACGACGGGGGCCGGGTCCACGCAATCATCCCTCAGGACGTCGGCCGAGGGGCGTGGGCAACCGATCCCACTCTCGTCGCGGAGGGCCTCGCCACCGACATCCCGAACGTGCCCCTCATGGTTCCTTTCGCGGACGCACTTCCCGTCTATCTGGCCGCGGCCGACGGGCGAGCGGTCGCTATCGTGCGAATAGGCAGACGCTCTCTTCTTCGGGGCGCGCTCCGAAACGCCGTCGACCTGTTGGTGACCCAGCTCCGGGTCGAACGGGAAGACATCTCTATCGCGTTCGGCCCGTCGATCGGCCCCTGTTGCTACCTACTGCCGGAAGAGGAAGTGGCTCCATTCGGCGATCTGTTCGCTAGCTGCGTCGCGAGGACAGAGAAGGGGGCTCACGTCGACATCCGCGCGGCGGCGGCGCTCGAGCTGAGCCGTCTCGGCCTTTCGGAGCCGGTCGTCGACGTGCCTTGCACGCGCTGTGAGGCGGATACCTTCTTCTCGGCGCGCGCCAATCCAGACGGAGACACGGGGCGGCAGCTCGCGGTAATCTGGAGCACCCAGCCAGACCGCCGTGAGCCGGGGAAGCTGCGCCTTCCTGTCGTATCGTGAGCGGGCCCGCTCACACGGCCGGCCGTAGGACGAGAAGGCGATGAAGCGGCGAGCGTTCTTTCTTCTCTTCCTGCTCGGTTCCTGCGGCCCATCTGCTTCGACCATCGAAGCGACCTCCGGCATGCCTCGCTCGGCCGAGGTCCGCGAGGCATCGACCCCGCTCGTCGTCATCCGGCCGCAGACCGAGGAGGAGGCGTTCGTCTACCTGATGGAAGAGCTGCGGGAGATGCCCTTCTTTCGCCAGCACGGCTACGACGTCGCGCTTCCGAAACACCCCCTGTTCGAGGCGCTGGCCGCTCCCGACGCACGGCCCGAGCGGGCGGATGAAGCAGCGCTCCGGCGCGCCTTCGCGAGCGAGGTCTATCGCGAGAGCGACTTTGCGGCCGGCCTCCGCGCCCTCGGCAATCCGAGGCCGATGCTGGCGCAGGTCTTCCAGGCGTTCCACGAGCTGAATGAGAGTTGGGGCTTCAAGGTCTTTCCGCGCTACGAGGTCCTGGTCACACTCTACGGCCCCGGCGGCTCGTACGACGCAGAGCGCGGGAGGATCACGCTCTTCACCACCTCCGAGGGACGGTTCAAGCGCAGCTCAGGGATCGAGGTGGTGATCCACGAGATGGTGCACATCGGGATCGAGACCCGGATCGTCAAACCCTTCGGCCTCACGCACCTCGAGAAGGAGCGCCTCGTCGACCGCATCTGCGCGACGCGGTTTCGGAAGCTGCTTCCGAGCTACGTCGTCCAGGGCAAGAAGGACGATCCGCTCGACGCCTTCGTGACGGAGGACACGCTCGACCACCTGCCCGACGCGGTGGAGAAGTACGTGCGCTCGAAGCCGCGCGAATGATCCGCCGGCACTCCCAGCGTCACGACACCGGGGTTCATCATCGATGACGCCATCGGAGCGCGCGGAAGGTGCCGTGTCCGCCTCGGCGCAGCGCGGGCGTGCAGAGATCGTCTCACCCACCCGCGCCACGCGTATGGATGGCGCGGACGGCGTCGAGAGTGTCCGCCTCCGCCGCCTTCTTGTCGTCGCGGTAGCGGACGACGCGCGCCATGCCTTTGAATGTCTTGCCGAGCATCACGAAGCCCCCCAGTCAGAGAAGGAGCGACCGCGGGCGAGGGGAGGGGCGCGAGCGATGCCCACCCGACCCCGACGCGCCGCTGCAACAGCTCGCCCGAGATCCGATGTGGCCTCCTCGAGCACGGCTGCGTCCGCGTGGGATGCGAGCGCTGCGGATTCGAGCACCTCGTCGCCTTCTCGTGCAAGCGGAGGCTTCTGCCCGTCGTGCCTCGGTCGCCGCATGGCCGACACCGCGCTGCACCTCGTCGACAAGGTCATCCGTAAGCTTCTCCGCCAGGAGCACCGAGCGTCGGCGCCACCTCCGCGCTGCCGTTCACAGTCGCGCAGAGCGACACGTTCGGAGACGCCGCTTTCGATGAGCTCGCGGTGTACGCCCACGCCCTCTCCGTCGAGCAGATCGGGGCGCGCTACCGCTGCGGCAGCGCGGGAGATTGTGCTCTCCCTGAACGAGAGGGCGCATGACGACCGCGCCCTCCTGCTCAGTCAATATAATGGAAGTAGATCGCCACGTCGGTCTGGCAGGGATCGCCGCCGAACGCGTTCGGCTGGTCCTGGCAAATGCTTGCCAATCCGAGGTCCGGCTGGGGAGCGGGAATGTTGAAGTCGGTGTATGGCAGCGTCTTCAGCGCGTCGCCGACGCCATTCGAGCAACCAATCCCGAACGAGCCGTCCTCGACACCCGTGCATTCATAAGCGCCGAGCGCGGTGCCGTCGCAGTACGCATAGTCGCCGGTGACCCCCTGAAAGGCGTCCCACGACCACGTGCTCGTCGTAACCGGGGAGAGATACCAGCGATTGGACGGGCTCAAGTAGAGGTATTGCTTATCGGCGGCGGGGTCGATCGTGCCCTCCACGTCCGAGGTGAGAAGCGCCCAACTTCCAGTGGGGAAGCCCGCTCCGCAGCTCGGCGTCTCAGCGCAAGCCCCATCGTTGCAGAAGTCGCTCGCGCAGTCAGGCGCCGTGCTGCAGTCCTCTCCGATGGCGCAAGTCGGGCAAGTAGCTCCACCGCAGTCGACGTCCGTCTCGTCGCCGTTCGCGATCCCATCCGTGCACGTCGGACCCTCGCCGCCGCCTCCAGCCGACGTGCCGCCCTCGGACGGTGCGCCGCCTTCGGACGGCGCGCCCCCTGCCCCACCGCCACCCTCCGTCGTCGTCTCCCCGCCGCACGCAGCGGCCCAGACGGTCAAGACAATCGTCGCGCAAACGAGCTTGGTCCTCATGCTTGCCTCTCCTTCGGAGGCGCGTCCTCCCGCTGCGATCGCGCCCTCCCCGGTCCGTCGTGTCGCGACGGATGTAAACGCGAAGTACCGCCCCGAGCCATGGCTATTTTTTCGAGGCGCGGGCCATATGAGAGGGGCGCGGCCTTCGATCGAGTGGCATTGTGGGTTCCGGAAACTCTGCGGGCCTCGTTCCGGAAACTCTGCGTCCGGCTAGATCGTCGAGTTTATCGCTGGCGAGCTCTTCGCTCGGCAAGTGATTGGTCCTGATGGACGGTCCGTCAAGGCGTAGCAGCCGACCGCGCTCGAGAATGCGATCGACGATGGCTTCGGCGAGGTCGTCGTCATGAAGCGCGTCTCCCCAACGCTTCGGGTGTTTGTTGGTCGTGAAGACCATGGAGCGTCGTCGTATGTGGCGGTCGTTCGCGACGTGGTAGAGGACGTTCGCTGCGTCGCTGCCGTACGTCAGGTAGCCGACCTCGTCGACGACGAGTACGTAGGGTCGAAGGTAGTGGGCCAGTCGCTCCTGCATGATGCCGTTGCGACTCGCCGATGAGAGGTCCTCGATGAGCTCGGCGGCGGTGGTGAAGAGCGCATCGAAGCCGTTCTCGCCAACTCCGAACAGAGTCCGGCCGACCGGACTCTCGCCAACTCCGAACAGAGTCCGGCCGACCGGACTCTCGGGGAGCCTTGCAAAGATCTCCCCCGCTCGGCATCGTGCCTCTTCGAACGGAGGGGACGATGAGCAAGGCCCGAACGAGAAAGGCTCCGAGCGCGCCGGTCACGACGATCTCGAACAAAGCGGCAAAAGCAGCCTTGGAACGCGAGACGAAGATCATCGCGCGCCTGCAGAAGGACACCGTGCGCAACGCATGGCAAATCGGCAAGCGCCTCGCCCAGGTCGTCGAGCTCGAGCTCTTCAAGGCGGGAGGCTTTGCCACCGTCGAGGACTACGCCGAGAAGACACTCCGGCTGGCCCGCTCGACGGCCTTCCAATACATGCGCATCGCGCAGTCCTTCAGTGAGGAGGTCGCGGCGACGTTCGGGATCGAGAAGCTCGATCGCGGCCTCGCGTACATCGCGAAGACGAAGGAAGACGAGAAGCCGAAGGACATCCCGAAGCTGAAAATCCGCGTCCCAAACGGTAGCGGCAAGGTGCACGCGAAGACGTTCGAGACGGTCACCCTCCGCGAGCTCCGCCTCGCGGTGAGGCGAGAGGCAGAGCGCAGCGGGACGAGGCGCAAGAGCCCGCCCGCCATCGCCGCTCACGCGGAGCGAGTCGCGGTCGCAAACCGCGCCCTCGATCGCGCCGTGGGCAAGACGAACGCGGACCGCGCCGACGTCACCCTCCGCGCCGCCGACGGAGAGCTCCTCGTGGACGTGCGAGGGGTGCCGCTCGTGCACGTGGCGAAAGCGCTCGCGGCGGTTGGAAAGGCGCTCGGTTGAGCGGCCCGCGATGAAGGACCAGCGTCGAGCGCTCTGCGGGTTCTGTGCTCGTTGGGTCGCGCCGAGGGACCTCGAGACCGACTCCAAAGGCAATCTCTATTGCGGCTGTGGCGAGGTCGTTGGCCGCGAGGAGGAGATCGTCGTTCGCGACGATGGGCGCTCGGTCTTCGACGCAGGCAGCTCCGTCCCGTTGCCGAAGGGGGTGACGATCACACGGGCCGCTACGGCGGCCGCACACGGTTATCGAGGTGCTCCCGACAAACGAGGGCCGACGGGGCCATCCGCGATCGAATATCGGAGCGGCTACGCTCCTGCCGGCTGGGTCGCGATCGGCATGGCCGCCGCGCTCGGCTCGATCTGGTTCGGCGTGGGCACGTTCGTCCGCACACCCGATCCCCGAATGCACGGATTGGCCGCCTTGTTGCTCGGCGTTCCCATGCTCGTGGGGCTCTACCTCGGGCTGATGACCCTGCTCCGACGCGGGTCGATCACGATCCACGGGGGCCGCGTGCGCGCGAAAGAAGGCCTCCCCCTCTGGCCATTCAAGCCCGCGATCGATCTGGAGGTGGTCACCATCGAACAGGTCAATTGCCACCGCGTCGTCAAAGAGGTCGTGGCCTCGCAAGCGGAGGTCTTCACCGGGGAGAGGTCGGGGCGCGAGGTCATCTACCGCGTGATGGTCGTAGAGAGAGAAGGCGACCACGTGATCGACACGCTGCGGGACGCGAACCTCGCCCTCTCGATCGCTCACGCCCTGAGAACGGCGCTCGGCCTGGAGCCCGGCTGCTCCGATGGCCCAGGGGGGGCGCGGCTGCGGCGCGCGTACGGCTTCGAGGGAGCGGTCGCCGAAGAGATGCCGAGTCCGCCGCGGAAGGCGCGGAAGGCGAAGAAGAAGGTCGCCGGAGCGCGCCCGTGAGCCTGGGCGCGCCCAATCCACGATCGTGACCTTGGTCTTTGGCTTCACGACGCGCGCGATCTCTTGATAGCAGCGCGGCGCGGGGGCGCCGAGCTCGGCGATGGCATCGCGGCCGCCCACCATCTCGTGGTAGGCCTCACCGGCGCTCCTCGTGCCGCGAATGTGGTACGCGGCCCGGCCCGTCACCGAGCATGGTCGATGGGCGGTGCCTACGACCGGCAGCTCTGTGCGGACGGGAGATCGCGCGGGCTCGGGAGGAGATGGAGGCGCGGCGGGTAGGGTGGGCTTGAACTGAGGATCCCAGCGGACGTTGCCACCACCGATCGTCGGCTCTACGCTTCACAGCGCATGTCGACGGGTGCCGTATCCACGGAGGAGCCGGCCGCCGAACGTTCCGAATCGGCGGACCCCGACTACGACGAAGACGGTGTGGACCGCTCGCTCATTCGTTGGATGCTGGCGCTGACGCCGACGGAGCGCGTTCGCGCGGCGGAGGACTTCGCCGAAAGCGCGGGGGTGGTGCAGGGTGTCCGCCGTTCGATTCCGTGAGCTTCTCGGTGTGCTGGCACGCTTCGAGGTGGATTACGTGCTCGTGGGCGGGCTCGCGGCCATCGTGCAGGGCGCGCCCGTCAGTACTTTCGATGTCGACATCGTCTACGCGCGAACCCCTGAAAACATCGAGCGACTGCTCGCGGCGCTAACGGATCTTGGGGCAACGTTCCGCGGCGATAGCCGCGCCATCGCTCCCAACGCGTCGCACCTCGTCTCCGCCGGGCACAAGCTACTCGTGACGCGTCTCGGCCCGCTCGACGCGCTGGGGACGATCGAGGAGGCGACCGGATATGAAGACCTCCTCGGTGACAGCGAGTGGCTCGAGATCGAGTCGACGAAGGTGCGGGTGCTCACCCTCGAGCGACTCATCACCGTGAAGGAGCAACTCACGCGTCCGAAGGACAAACTCATGCTGCTTCAGCTGCGCGCAACGCTCGACGAGCGGCGGAAGCCCCGTTGAGGAGGCGAAGGGAAAATGGCGCTTCGCACGGCCCTCGCCGAGCGCGGTGGCGGCGGCTTCATGGAGACGTTCGCCCCTACCCCTTCGGCTCGCTCGGCATCCGAATTCACCCCGGCGCTATCGAATTCGAACTGGCGACCCCTCCCGCGACGAGCGGAGCGAGGAGCCGGGGAGGGGCCGACGAGCGGAGCGAGGAGGGGGGTGGGCATCCACCCCCGCCGCTACACCTCGAGATCGGTGAGCGGCTCGTTGGTGAAGCCTTCTTCGTAGCCGAACTCGGTCAATGGCAATCCTGCTCCGCGCAGCGCTGTCAGCAGGGCTTTGGTCGCGTTGCCGCCGCCGTCGCGGTGGTGGACGTTGCCGCGGAGGCGACCGCCGCCTTTGCCGCAGACGAGCATGGGGAGGTCGTCTTGGGAGTGGGTGCTGCCCTCGGTGTGCTCGGTGGTGACGAGGATGGAGGAGTGGTCGAGGAGGTTGCCGTCGCCTTCGGGGGTGGTGCGGAGCTTCTCGAGGAAGTAGGCGAGCTGGTGCATGGTGAACTTCACCGCCTCGCGCTGCATGGGCTGGGGCGCGGGCTCGGTGTGGTTCATGTAGTGCTGGCCGTCGGTGGCGCCGACCATCCAGAAGACGGCGCCGGAGCCGCACGTGGAGAACATGATGGAGAAGGATCGGGTGAGGCCGCACCCGAGGGCGAGGGTCATGAGGTCGCTCATGATCTCGTTCTTCTCCTGCATCTGCTCTTTGCCTTCGAGGTCGGGGAACTCACCGGGATCGAGGGGCTTGCTGCACTCGGCGAGGGGGGCGGCGAGGCGCGACTCGAGCTCGCTGATGCTGGTGAGGTGCTGGTCGAGGCGCTGCTTGTCTTTGGCGCCGAGGCGGCCCTCGAGCGTCTTGATCTGATCGCCGACGGAGTGGAGGACGCTCGCGCGCGCCTTTCGGACGAGGGGCTCGGCGGTGCCCTGATTGAAGAGGCGATCGAAGAAGGCGTGGGGGGACTCTTCGGAGGGGTTGATGTTGGTCTCGCCCGCGACCGTGCCGTTGTGGGAGAGGTATTGGAACGTCGTGCCCTCGTCGGTGCCGCGGAAGCGGGTGACGGCGGCCTCGAGCGAGCGATAGGGCGAGGGGGCGACGGACTGGAAGTGCTGGGCGGCGATCTGATCGACGCTCGGGTATTTCATCGTCGAGACGATGGTGTCGCGGACGTTGTCGATCTTGTAGTGAGGGCCGCCCGAGTTGACGGCGCTCATCCCGGAGTGGTGGGGGTGGCGCGGGGTCTTCACGGAGAGGCCGGAGACGACGCTCACGTAGTCTTTGAGGGGGAGGAGGGCGGCGAGGGCGTAGTCGTCGGGGACCGTCCAGTCGGCGCCGACCGTCGGCGGGGTCCACGTCGCGAGGTGGACGCCGTTGCCGAAGAACCAGAGGCCGAAGCGGGTCGGGATCTCGGCGCCGTCGGCGAAGGCCTCACCGTGGTCGTTGAGCATGAAGTCGAAGAGGGGCAGGCCCACCGCGAGGGCGCCCGCGGCCCCGCGCAGGAACATGCGCCGCTTGAGCATCGGTCGCTTCGTTCGAATCAGGAAGCTCATGGCTGCGTCTCCTCGGTGCTCGCCGGGCTCGCGTAGCGGTAGCCGTCGTTCGTCACGAGGGCGACGACCAGCGCTTTGAAGTCGTAGTCGGCGCCGACGAAATCGTCGACGAGGTGCTCGAGGCTGCCTTCGTCCCCTTCTCCGGCGAGGTGGCCGCCCGCGTGCTCGAAGAAGCGGCGAGCGACGCACGCGCCGACGTCGGGCAGCTCGGCGACGAGCTCCCCGAGCTCGAGGGCGTCCTTCACGGGATGACCGTCGACCTCGGTCACGGTGTCGATGGGGAGGTCGTTCTCGTCGTGGTCGCGATAAACGCCTATCGCGTCGTAGCTCTCGAAGGCGAACCCGATGGGATCCATCATCGCGTGGCAGCCGGCGCACGCTGGGTCTTTGCGGTGGTTGTCGAGCCGCTGGCGGAAGGTCGTCGGCTTGTTCGGGTCGGCGGGCGGGATTGTCGTGTTCACGCCCGCGGGAGGGGGCGGGATGTCATTGCAGAGGAGATTGATCTGGATGAAGCGCCCTCGGTGCGTCGGCGAGGTCTGGGTCTCGTGGGCGTTCATCGCGAGGAAGCCGACGGTGGTGAGGAGGCCACCGCGGCGCGCGCTCTCGGGGAGGGTGACGGGGTGAAAATCCGGGCCGGTGATCCCTTCCACGCCATAGAGCGCGGCGAGCTCTTCATTGACGTAGGTGTCACGGGTGGTGAAGAGCTGCCGGAAGTCACCCTCTTTCTCGAAGACGACGTCCTCGAACATGCGCTCGATCTCGGTGCGCATCGAGGGGCCGAGGGTGGCGGAGAACTGAGGAAAGCGCTCGACGTTCTTCTTGAGATTGTCGAGGTTCTTCACCTGCATGAAGTCGCGGAAGAAGCGGACGAGGGGCTTTCGCGAGCGCGGATCGTCGAGGAGGCGCGCCGCTTCGGAGCGGATCGCCACCACGTCGGTGAGGCGATCGTCGCGGGCCGCTTGGCGGAGCTGCTCGTCGGGGGGCGCGTCGGTGAGGAGGAAGGAGAGGCGACTGGCCATTTCCCAGCTCGTGTAGCGGAGCAGCGTCGGGTCATCGGGATCGGCCTCGCCGACGTCGATGCGAAAGAGGAAGCTCGGCGATTGGAGGACGGCGGCGAGTGCGAACTTGAGACCCTGCCGCCCGTCGGAGAGATCGGTCGCGATGCCGGCGCCGACGTCGAGGACGGCGGCGAGCTCTTCGTCGGTGATTGGCCTTCGCCACGCGCGCTCGGTGAAGTCGCGAACGAAGGCGACGACGCACGCGTCGGAGAGGGCCGAAGGCGCCGCGCCGACGGAGCAGCCGACGAGGGCGTCGGTGCGGGCCGCGTCCGCGAAGACCTGGTCGAGGACGGCGTAGGTCGCGCTCTCGTACTTCTCGGCTTCGACGCTGGAGATGGTGCGGCTCGCGGCCGCGATCGACGTGAAACCGTACGCAACGTCGTCCTGCGGAAGGTCGGACGGGAGAGAGAGCGGCTCGCCGAGCAGATCGAGCCACGCGTTCTCGAGCTGAGGGCGCGTGAGCCGATGGATGGTCGGCGCGGCGGGGGCGAGCGCGGCCGGATCGGAGCCGTGCGCGCCGGCGCCGTCGTCCGTCTCGTCCGAGCCGATATCGCCCACGCATCCGATCGCCAGCGGGATCGCCGACGCGAGCAGGAGCCATCGTCGAAGCATGGTCAAAGAGGTTACGCTGCCCCCCGTTCGCATCAATGGTGCGCAGTTTCACGCGGCCTGGTTTCTTTGCGTCCGGGACTTCGCTCACAGTGTCCCACATGGATTGGACGCGGGATGCGTGCAGCGAATTTGGAAGCTTACCGCGGGGGCCGAATGACTGAATCGCAGCGCGGGGTGGCCAGGCCGCCCGGTCATTCAGAACTGCTGCAGCCCGCCACCAAAGCGAGCTTTCAATGCTTCCTTGGTCGAATCGCCGAGGTGGTGGACGTATCGGAGGTCCAGGTCTTGGAGCGAGGGCAGGCTCGCTGGATCGGCGAGGGACGCGGCGTCGCGGATCAGCGCGTTGTGGCTGAGGCCGAGAGAACGCAGGCGGTGCCAGATGGTGGACGCGGCGATCGCAGTGACGCCGCGGTCGCCGATGTGATTGAGGCTCAAGTCGAGCTTCTCGATGGAGGAGAGCGGCTCGGCGCGGGACAGGGAGATGGCCTCGTCGTCGGTGACGCGGCACGAGACTAGACAGAGCGTCTGGAGGCGGGCCCAAGGGGCGGCAGCGACGACGCCGGCGGTGCCTTGGGGGCCCTGTCGGAGGTCGAGCACGCGGAGGTGACGGGGTGCGGGCCGGCGGTGAGGGCGTCGATGGTCTTCAGGTCGGTCTCCGCGGCGCCGAGGGTCAGCTCCTGGAGGGGGAGCGCGCCAAGGGCGCGCCCGTGCTCCTCGGTGAGGCTGTCCCCAGCGAGGAGGAGCGACTCGATTCGGGTGGCGGCGAGGGCGGCGAGCTCATCCGGCTCGACGCGAGCGCTGCGCAGCTGGAGACGGCGGAGGGTCGCGAACCTCGGGTGGTCGCGGAGGGCGAGGAGGGCGGGGCGGGCGCCAACTCCGACCTCACGAATGGGCAGTTGGTCCCATCGGCTCGGGAGCGGGCCGAGGTCGTTGCCGACCTCGACCGCTTCGATGAACCCACGGCGGAACGTGCAGCGCGGCTGCGGCCCGCGGGCGGTACGAAAAGCCAGGCCGGAGTCTTCCAGCCAGTCCCATTCGTGCTCTTTCAGCAAGGCGCGCTCGCGCCGCTCGAGCTGGGCTCGCTTCGTCTTGCTGAGCGGCGCGGGGCCGGCGAGCGCGCACTGGACGGCGATGAGCTCGCCGCGAGGATCTCCGATGTTTGCCAGCATGTCCGCGACGACCAGGCGAGGCGCGTCGTCGTCGGGGGCGTCGAGCACGGCTCTCAGCAGTTCGTCGGGGACGCTCTTCATCCTTCGCTCCCCGAAAGGTAGCAAGCATCGCTACGGTGCGTCTCTGCACAGCGTCCGAAGGCCCGCGACGGGGGAGCCTGCGACATTGGGTTGAACCGTCCACACGAGGCGCTTCGGCGTAGTCGCGACCGCGGTGTAGAAATCGTTGCCGCTGGACTCTGCGAGCACCTCCTGACCGTCCGCGACGGGGAACGCGCCCCTCACGACTTTGGTGACGGTTCCATCGACCGGCATGACGATGGCGAAGAACGCCGTGCCGTCCGTGGCGGCCGCGACTGGATATTGGTTCACGAACGAGAAGACCTCCTCGGGCTTCGCGCTGTCGAGGGTGGCGCGCGCGATGCGGCCGTCAAAGGTGTCTCTCTCTACCCAATAGATGGAGTCTTCTGTTTGGAACGGCAGCTCCGGGTAAGGCCGGGCGCTGGCGAGCACGGTCGAGGGAGCCCCATCGGTGGTGACGACGCGGACCGCCCCCGGCTCGACGAAGGGATCATACGGGTCGGTGTAGACGACCCCCTGCGGCCCGACCGACAAACCCGTTGGGGAGTCGATGTCCGTGGTGAGGACGGTCACCTCTCCGTCCGGGGCGCGGCGGTGAATCCAATAGCCCTCGACGTCGTGGTCCTCGAGCCAGTAGAGGCCGGTCGCGCCGGCGGCGATGGCCGGGCTCACCCATCCCATGGGCGCGATGAGCTCGGGCGTGCCGCCCGCCTCCGGCATCTGCCACACGCCGCTCACGTCCGAGAAGTAGAGCTGCCCGTCGAAGACCGCGATGTCGCCGAGGTGAGGGCGGTCCGCCGTCAGGATCGTCATGGTCCCGGACTCGAGATCCGCCCGGATGATGCTGTTCTCGGTCGTCGTGTAATAGGCGATCTCGCCCTGGGTGCGGAGCACGATCCCTCCCGCGCCACCTGCATCGAGGACCGCGTTGGTGCACGGCCCACCCCCTGCGTCGGCCCCGCCTTGGCCCGCCCCGCCTTGGCCCGCCCCACCTCCGCCCGCCGGCTCGACGAACGAGCTCTCGTGGCCCCCCAGGCCGCCCTGGACCTGGACGCCGCACGCGACGAGGGAAGACGCGATGATGGCCGCTCCCCAATGTCCGGCCAGGGTCGGGGGATTGGATCGCAACGCTCTCCGGCTCATGGCTCCTCCGGTCCAGAGCGGTTGCGCGCCGCGCGTGAGCGCCCTTCCCAATCGAGAGCATTTCGACGAAGCGCGGAGCCCGAAGACAGGAGCTCTCGGGCGTGACCGGTTGGACCGTTCCATGAGATGCGCCGCGGGGGCTTCGCGATCACGGCAAAGAGCACGCTTGGAGTCGGGCGCGGGAGGGACGCGCAAGCAGCGCGTCGTGGTCGCCCGCGAAGCCTTCGCGATGACAGCGGGCCACGGGTGCGCGAAAACGGCCTTGCGGATACGCTTGAGCGACGGTGACGAAGAGACGCGTGGCCAGCAATCCGCCGAGGGAGCTCGCGGCTCGCGTGGGGGAGGAGGCGGCGGCGGGGTACTCCGCGCTGTACGGCGCCATCCGTGCGCTGGGCGGTCTGGGCATGGAGTGGCTCGCCCCGACCGAGGCGGTGGAGCTCGATGGGATGTTCCGGCCAGGCTTTGTCGTGTTCGCTTCGGATGGGGCCGGAGATCACCTGGCTTGGGACGTTCGCAAGGGGCCGCCGAAGCGCGGCTCGCTGCCGATGATTCGGTGGATCGATCACGAGGTCGGCTTGGGCGCGCCCTACGCACGCGACCTGAGCGGAGCGCTCTGTCACTTGGCCGTGCAAAGGACGGTGGGCCTGGTCGGCGCCGAGGCGGCGGCGAGCCTCAAGCGCGCGTGCGAGACCTTCGCGCGGGCGATTCGAGTCGATGACCAAAGGACGATGGCGAGCCTGATCCGAAAGCTCGACCGTGCGGGGACGCGCGTCGGGCTCGAGGGGTGGAAGGCGGGAGAGCGGGCGGCCCGTCCATTCATTCCGAAGGCAGCGACGGTATGGGCGGGCCTCCCGCCGACGCACTTGCCTCTCTTGGATCCGACGGACCACGTCGAGCTGCGCGACAAGGCGGAACGATACGCGGACTCCGCCGCCGAATACCGTCGCATGGTCCACGACGAAGGCCGGCGCGCCTATGCCTGGTATTTGGCAGCCGCTCTGCTCGGGCTCGCCGATGTGGAGATTCGCCGGCGGAGACTGAGCCACGCTGCGAAGGCGGCGAAAGAAGCGATGGTGCACTATCGCGCGCTCTACGAGGCCGGTGAGCTGCGCTGCGAGACCCAGCTCGCGTTCTGTCATCGGACGCTCTCGCTCGACGCGAAGAGGCGAAAGGACCGCGGGGCGGCGCTCACCCACGCAGAGCAGGCGCTCGACTTGCTCGACTCGGCGGTCCAGTCCGCTTCGTCGATGGTGGTCGCGCTCGGCCACGTCGCACGGGCATGGGAGCAAGAGCGCGCGGGGGATCCGGGCGACCAAGTCCGGCCGCTCCTGGGGACGGCGGCGAGGCTCACGAGCGATCTCGTCTCCCGCCAGCCGCCGCATCCCTACCGTGACGACGCAGCACGGATCGCGCGGCTCGCGATGGCACCGAAGAAGACGGGGGCCTCGCGTCGGCGGGCGCCCTGACGTCAGCGCGGGGGCCGCTCGTGGGCAGAGAAGAACGTCCAAAGCTGCTGACTGGCGTGGAACGTCGTGCTCTGTTCCCCGTCGGCAGGACAGTCGATGATGTCGACGTTCGGCTCTCCCCCGGGCCAGCTGTGTCCGCCCCCTTCGATCATGCATAGAAGGACGTCGGCGTCGCACTGATCGTAGGCGCGGCAGGTGCCGTCGCCCTCCGTGAAGGCGACCGTCGTGGTCGCCTCACAGCCATTGACGAGGCGGCGGGTCTCCATCGTCTGGGCGAGGGGCGGGAATGGCACGTTGGATGGGCCGCACCCGAGGCCGCCATCGACGGGGACGTGACCGTCGTCGGTGCCGTGAATGTGCATCATCGCGACAGGCTCGCTCGGGGTGCACGCGGGCAGGAGGTCGGCCCCCGCGACCGGGCCGAAGGCGGCGAATCGCTGAGGCAGCTCGCACGCGAGTCGGTGCGTCATCATCGCTCCGTTCGACATCCCCGCCGCGTAGACGCGGCGCAGATCCACACAGAGCGACGCCTCCACGTCGTCGAGGAGGGCGCCTATGAATCCCACGTCGTCGACGTTCGAGGAGACGGCCGACCCACAGCACGTGCCGGCGTTCCACGTCTTGAAGGCGCCCGTCCCGTCGGGGTAGACCGCGATGAACCCCTCGGCGTCGGCGATCTCGCTCATCCCGGAGGAGGCCGTCTCGAGCTGCTCGCCGCTGCCGGCGCCGCCGTGGAGCATCACCACCACGGGGAGTGGGACGTTCGGATCGTAGCCGGGGGGCAGGTGCACTCGGAACGATCGCGTCAGCCCTCCATGCTCGAGGTCGTCGACCGTCGTCGAGCCGAGCGCGTAATCGGTCGCAGAGCCGCAGCCCGAGCTTCCGTTTGCGGGCGCGCCCCCTTGCGCCGCTCCGCCATGTCCAGAACCTCCGTCGGCGGCGCCGCCTTGAGCGGTGCCCCCTTCCGAAGCGGCCCCGCCTGCGCCTCCGGCCGCGCTCCCCCCTCCTCCCGCCCCGCCCGTCGGCGAAGTCGAGGAGTCTCCGCAGCCGGCGAGGGCGGCGACGATGGCGAAGCAAGCAGCACGGCAGCGTAGGGACGTGACCATCGCCGCGTTGGACCCCGCCGCCGTCGCCAAAGTGAAAAGGAGAGAGCTCGTGGACGGGATGGCGAGCGGTCGATCCTCATGACCGCGCGCCCCGGCGGCTCGGCGTTCGCTTCGCCAGCGCCGCTTCGTACGCGGCTCGGAGCTCTCCGAACACGGAGCGGGCGGGAGCGGGAGCGCCCAAATGGAGGGCGCGCAGCTCCTCCATGAAGGCGTCCCAGAGGGGTGGCCCGCCTTGCTCGAGCAGCTCGGCCCGGACGGAGAGCTCTCGGCTGGGCCGGGTGTGACGGCGCCCCCACGCCCCCATCTGCGCGAGCAGGGGTACGAGCTCGATCGAGGCCTCGGTGAGGCTGTAGATCCCCTTCTGCCGGTGGGAGGGATCGGGGCGGCGGGAGAGGAGCCCGAGCGCCGTCAGCCGCTTCAAGCGGTCCGCGAGGATGTTCGAGGCGATGCCCTCCTCGCTTCCGGCGAGGAGCTCGCCAAAGGTTCGGCGATTCCCGAACATCACGTCTCGAATCACGATGAGGCTCCAGCGATCGCCGAGCTGCTCGAGCGTCAGGTTGATCGGGCAACCCGACCTTCGTTCGTGGGGCGAGGTCATGCCGGGATCTTACCCGTTGCATGTTGCAATCGGTAGGGGTAGCGTATCACCAGTTGCAATATGCAACCTGTTTGACAGGAGCCCGCATGTCGCTCGCCCTCTATGGTCACCCCTTCTCGTCCTATACCCAGAAGGTCCTCGTCGCCCTGTACGAGAACGAGACCCCATTCGAGTTTCGCAACCTCGGCCCCGAGCATCCGGAGCACGCGGCAGAGTGGCTGCGGCGATGGCCGCTCGGGCGCTTTCCCATCCTTGTCGACGGTGAGCGGGACATCGCCGAGGCGAGCATCATCATCGAGCACCTCGAGCTCACGCGGCCCGGGCGTGCTCGCCTGCTGCCGGCCGACAGAATGGAGGCGCTGGAGGTGCGGTTCCTCGATCGCTTCTTCGACCTCCACGTGATGAGCATGGTCCAGTACGCGGTGGACGGCGCCCTCACCAGCGATCCGGCGAAGCGCGAGGAGGGGCTCGGCCGCGCCATCGAGAAGCTCGAGATCGCTTATGCGTGGGCCGACCGCACCCTCGAGGGGCGGACGTGGGCGGCCTCCACCGGAGCGTTCTCATTGGCAGACTGCGCCGCTGCTCCCTCTCTGTTCTATGCGGATTGGGTTCACCCCATCTCGCGCGATTATCCGCGATTGAGCGCCTATCGGGTCCGGCTCCTCGCGCGGCCCTCCTTCGCCCGCGCGGTGGACGGGGGAAGGCCTTATCGGGCGCTCTTCCCGCTGGGCGCTCCGGACCGGGATTGATGGGTTGGGGCTCGCGATCGAGCGCGACCGCTATCGCTTGCGCCGGACGACGAGGGCGTAGACGTCGCGCTTCGACCAGCCCGTCTCGATCGCGACGCGCTCGGCCGCGTCGCGGGCGCGGAGACCCTCCGTGAGGGCCTCCTCGATCTTCGCTTCGACCTCGGGCTCGGTGGCGACGCGGGCGGCAGGGGACCAGGGGCCGAGCACGAGGGTGATCTCGCCGAGCACCTCCGCGTCGCGGTAGCGATCGGCGAGGGTGGCGAGCTCGTCCTCGACGAGCTCCTCGTGGAGCTTCGTCAGCTCGCGCGCGACGAGGGCGCGACGGCCGGGCATCGCGAAAGCGAGGTCTTGGAGGGTGGGGCCGATCCGCTGCGGGCTCTCGAACAGCACGACCGCTTGGCGGAAGGCGGCGACGTCGGCGATGAAGCGCGTTCGGTCCATGCCCGCGCGAGGGAGGAAGCCGGCGAACCAGAAGCCTTGGGTCGCGTAACCGGAAGCGCTGAGGGCGGTGGTGACCGCGCTGGGGCCGGGGAGCGGGGCGATCGCTCCGCCGAGGGAACGCACGCGGGCGACGAGCGCCGCGCCCGGATCGCTGACCCCGGGGGTGCCCGCGTCGGTGCAGAGGGCGATCACCGCGCCGCTCGCGATGCGCTGGGCGATCCGCTCGATCGCGCCTTCGCTCGCGTGGGCGTCGAGTCGCTCGAGAGGTTTGTCGCCGAGCCCGACGTGGGAGAGGAGCTTGTGGGTACGCCGCGTGTCCTCGGCGACCACGAGCTCGGCGGAGGCGAGCGCGGCCCGCACGCGTGGGCTCAGATCGTCGAGGTTGCCGATCGGGGTCGCGACGACGAAGAGCGTGCCTTCAGTGCCGGCCGCCGACGGCGTCACCGAGCTCGTCCTTCAGATAGTCGCGGAGCTTGTGGTGCAGGCGCGCCTCGAGCTGGCGCACGCGCTCGCGGGAGATGCCGAACTCGTCGCCGAGCTCTTGGAGGGTGAGCGGATCTTCGGCGGCCATGCGCTTGTCGAAGATGACGACGTCCTTGCCGCTGAGCCTCTTGCGGAACTCGCGCAAGCGCTCCGAGACGAGCTGATCCATCTCGCGCGCCTCGAGGAGGTTGTCGGGGCCGCTCGTCGCGGAGGGCATCAGGTCGACGCGCGAGACGCTCCTGCCCTCGGCGTCGCCGACGGGCGCGTCGAGGCTCGCCTCCGCGCTCGCGAGGCGGCGATCCATCTCCACGACCTCTTTCTCGTCGACGCCGAGGCGCTCCGCGATGACGTCGGATGTGGCGTCGATCCCCATCGCCGCGAGCTTCGCCTTCTCCTTGTTGAGGTTGAAGAAGAGCTTGCGCTGGGCCTGCGTCGTCCCGAGCTTCACGAGGCGCCAGTTGTTGAGGATGAACCTCAGGATGTATGCGCGGATCCACCACGCCGCGTAGGAAGAGAGCTTCACGCCACGATACGGGTCGTAGCGCTTCACCGCCTGCATCAGGCCGATGTTGCCCTCCTGGATGAGGTCCATGATGTTCTTGTAGGCGCGGCGATACTCGTACGCGAGCTTCACCACGAGGCGCAGGTTCGCGGTAACGAGGCGGGCCGCCGTCTGGACATCCTGGCTCTCGACGTACTTGCGGGTGAGCTCCTGCTCCTCTTCGGGCTTGAGCAGCGGGTATCGCTGGACCTCGCGCAGGTAGGCCTGGAGCGGATCGGTCCGAGAGAGGGCCGCCGGCTCGACGGAGGGAGGAGGCGACGACGAAGGCGAGTCGCCGAGGCTCTCGTCCACGACCTCGACGTCCCCGACCTCGACGACGTCTTCGTCTTCGGGGCGGTCGGAGTCGGGGCCGTGCTCCGCTTCGTGCGAGTCGTCCTGCTCGCGGCTGGCATCGCCACGCGCCGAGGCAGGCGAGCGCATGCTCTGCGGACCGCTCGAATCGGGGCCGCTCGAGGACGGAGGTGGCTCCGAGCCTCGCCGGCGCGAGCCGCCCGAAGGCTCCGTCTTGCTCGACGTACGACGCGGCGCGCGCTTCTTGGCGGCCGGGCCGGCTGCGGCGTTGGGCGTGTCTTCGCTCTTCTTTCTGGGCACTCGCGATCTCCGTGGACCAACGCCAGATATGGCATACCCCTCTTCGCGTGCATACTGCGTGATGCGAGGAGGCTCGTTTTCGAGCACCCCGTTTTCCGGGAGCCCGCCAGGCCGAGGTGGCTCGTTCCTCGCTTGAGGACATGCTAGAGGCCGAGGTGGGTGCGCGTCGCTCGCTCGCCCGAGAAGCGCATGAGCCAACAGGGAACTCCGAGCAAGCCTCCGCGCGGTCCTTCGGGCGGGGTGCCGACGCAGGGAGAACGGCTTCGAAGCTTGAGGCCGTGGTTCCTCGTGGCCGCGATGGTCCTGACGTGGCTCGCCGGCGTCCAAGGGGTGACGACCGGCTGCGGGACGGTGGCCTATCTGAGAAAGGGCAGCATGCCCGACGCCGCCGCCTCGCTGGAGCAGGCGAAGAGCGCGCCGGACCCGGTCCAAGGCGTGATCCAGTACGCGGGCACCGCCCACATGAGGGCCTTGGCCGAGCACGCGAAGGTCGTGATGCCGCTCTCGGTGGCGCAGATCCTCCTCTCGCTCCTGCTCGTCGCGGCGAGTGCGATGGTGCTGGCGGGCCGCCCGAACAGCCGATCGTTCGCCCTCCAAGTCCTCCTCGCGAACGCGATCCTCGCCATCGTCTCCTACGCCGCGACGCGGGAGGTGAGGGAGGCGTGGATCCAAGCCACCGTGCAGGCGGCCGACGAGCTGTTGAGCGACGGCGCGCCCGAGAACCCGCTCTCGGACCTGTTCCAAATGCACGAGCTCGCCAAGCCGCGCTTCTGGTACGCGATCGAGCAGCTGAAGCTGGCGTTCTTCGAGCTCGGCGTGCTCGCGATCGCGACCCTCGCGGTGGCGTCGAAGCGCACGCGCGCTTTCCTCGACGCGGTGGCCCGGGCCGAAGAGCGGTTCGGGCGCGAAGACGAGCCCTGATGCTCGAGCCTCCTTCGGCCGCGAGGGAGCGATCGCGCCGGGGGCCTCGCGCGGTGCAGATCCTCGCCGACGATCTCGCGAACAAGATCGCCGCCGGGGAGGTCGTCGAGCGACCGGCGAGCGTCGTGAAGGAGCTCTGCGAGAACGCCCTCGACGCGGACGCGACGCGCATCGACGTGATCATCGAGGGGGGCGGGGTCGCGCTCCTGCGCGTCGTCGACGACGGGTTCGGGATGGACCCGAACGACCTCGCGCTCTCGCTGACCCGGCACGCGACCAGCAAGATCGCAACCATCGAAGACCTGCTCGCGATCGAGTCGTTCGGCTTTCGGGGGGAGGCGCTCCCGAGCATCGCCTCCGTGAGCCGCTTCACGATCGCCTCGCGTCCGCGCGGAGCCGACGAGGGACGAGCGATCGTGATCGACGAGGGGGCTCGGCGCGAAGAGCCCCGGGGCATGCAGGCGGGCACGAGCGTCGAGGTGAAGGATCTCTTCTACAACGTGCCGGCGCGAAGGAAGTTCCTGCGCGCGCTCGCGACGGAGGCGGCCCACGTGACGGAGGTCGTCGACGCGGTCGCCCTCGCGCGGCCGGACGTGACCGTGACCCTCGAGCGCGACGGCCGGAGGGTGCGCGAGCACCTGCGCGCGAGCTCTCGTGAAGAGCGCGTGAAGAGCATCCTGGTGGGGTGGGAGCTCGCGACGTGCACCGCCCGCCCGGGGCCGATGAAGGTCGAGGCGTACCTTTCGCGGCCGGAGAAGGCGCGCATCGGCGCGACTGGCCTGAGCGTCTTCGTGAACGATCGGCCCGTGCGCGACCGCGCGCTCTCGAGGGCGATCGCCCACGCCTACGGCAGCGTGCTGCCTCCGGGACGGTTTCCGGTCGGGGTCGTGTACCTCGATCTGCCGAGCGATCTCGTCGACGTGAACGTGCACCCCCAGAAGGCGGAGGTGCGCTTCGCGGACGGACGCGCCGTGCAAGACGCGCTCTATCGTGTCGTGCAGTCGGGCCTCGGGCTCGCGTTCACGAGCCAGCTCGGGCTCGAGGGCTCGCCCGCGCCCTCGCCCGAGCGCGCGCCCGCGCGAAACGAAGAAGCGCGCGCCGTCTTCACCGGATCGGGAGAGCTGCCGCGCCGCCCCCTGCTCGTCCCGGAGCCGATCCCCTACCCCACCCGCGACGCCGATCCCGCTCCGGCGTTGCCGGTCGACCGCGATCCCCCGTCCGAGCAGTCGGTGCCGCGCGGCATCCGCTTCGTGGCTCAGGTGCGCGGCACGTACTGGATCTGCGAGTCGGAGGATGGCCTCATCATCCTCGATCAACACGCGGCCGCGGAGCGCGTCACGTTCGACAAACTGCAGAAGGCGTTCCGCGAGCGGGCGATCGCGATGCAGGGCCTCCTCACCCCCGAGGTGATCGACGTCCGGCCCGAGGACGTCGAGCTCGTCGAGTCGAACGCAGACGCGATCCTCGCGATGGGGATGGACCTGCGGCCGGCGGGGCCCGCGCGCGTCGCCATCCACGCCATCCCCCAGGTGCTCGCCCGCGGCCAGCCCCGCGAGCTCGCGGGGGAGCTGCTCGCCGAGCTTTCGAAGAGCGCGGGCCGCTCGTTCTCGCGCGCGATCGACCTCGTCCTCGCGACGATGGCCTGCCACGGCTCCATCCGGGCCGGCGACCGCGTCTCGCCGGAGGAGGCGGCCGAGCTCCTCGCGAGGCTGCCGACGATCGACTTCGCGGGGCACTGCCCCCACGGGCGACCCATCCTCATGCGGCTGCCGTTCCGCGAGCTCGATCACCGCGTCGGGAGGCGATGAAGCTCGCCGAGATCGAAGCGCCTCGCGAGGACGAGCTCCTCGTGGTGGTCGGCCCGACCGCGTCCGGCAAGACCGAGCTCGCGATCCGCCTCGCGGAGCGCTTCGGGGGCGAGATCGTCGGCGCCGACAGCGTCCAGATCTACCGGCACTTCGACATCGGCTCCGGAAAGCCCTCTCCCGAGGAGCGCGCGCGCGCCCCCCACCATTTGATTGGGGTCGCGGATCCGGCCGAGGACATGGACGCGGCGCGCTTCGCCGCGCTGGCCGACGAGGCGATCGCCTCGATTCGCGCGCGCGGTCGGGTCCCGATCGTCTGCGGGGGGACGTTCCTCTGGGTCCGCGCCCTCGTGCGCGGCCTGACCCAGGCCGCTCCGCGGGATCAGGCGGTGCGCGATCGGCACGCGGAGATCGCGCGGGAGCGCGGCCGCCCCGCCCTCCACGCGATGCTCGCGGAGGTCGACCCGGCGTCGGCGGCGCGCCTCGCTCCCAACGATCTCCTCCGCGTCTCGCGCGCCCTCGAGGTGTTCGAGCTCACCGGCCGCCCCCTCTCCGAGGTCCATCGCGAGCACGGCTTCTCCGAGATCCGGCACCTCCACCGCCTCTACGGGGTCGCGCGCGAACGACCCGAGCTCGACCAGCGCATCGAGGCCCGCGCGCGGGCGTGGCTCGAAGGCGGCTTCATCGAAGAGGTCCGCTCCCTGCTGGACGCGGGGTACGCTCAGACGCGCGCCATGGGCTCCGTCGGGTACCGCGAGGTCCGCGCCTTCGTGGAAGGCAAGCTCGCGAAAGACGCGCTCGCCGACGCGGTCGTGCGCTCGACGCGCGTCTTCGTTCGAAGGCAGCGCACGTGGCTGCGGGACGAGCCGGTCGGGTGGATCGACCCGTGACGCTCACGCCTCGTCGAGGGCGACCGCGCTCGCGACGAGCCTCTCCAGGGCGGCGTGGCTGAGCTGCTCCGGGTGCTCGTCGGAGAGCATCCGACCGAGCGGGCTCGACATCCGATCGCGGTAGAGCTCCGCCTCGTGCCCTCGGAGCTCGAGGGCGAGCCGCGACGTGAGCAGCGCGACCCGCGAGGCCTCGGCCCGCGCCACGGAGCCGGACGGCAGCGCGCGCGCCCGCGCCGTCTGCTTCTCGGCCACGATCGCGAGCTCACCGATGTCGACGAGCCGCGGTCCGGCGTGATCCGCGTCCACGAGGATCTCGAAGCGGTGCTCGACGGACCCCTTCGTGATGATCTCCCAGCGGCTGGGGTCGGGGGGCGCCGCGAGGGCCTCGTCGTCGATCTCGACCCCGCTCGCGAGGGCGGCGAAGAGGCGCGCCTCGTCGATGGAGCGCGCGCACACGGTCGCGACGCGATAGGAGAGGCTCACCGCAGGCCGCTCCTGGGCCCCGTGCTCCGTCGCGAGGCGCACGAGCGGCTCGGGAAGGAACGGGCTCGCGGCCACCTCCTCGCGCTTCGTTTTTCGTAGCGCCGCGCAGGCGAGCGCGCTCCACGCGACGAGACCGATCGGATCGGCGGCCGGCCCCGAGCGCTCGAACGAAGCAGCGTGGACCTTCGCCGCCTCGGCGCAGGCGGCCGTCGGCTCCTCGGAGACGATCCCACGGAGGAGGGGCAGCACGAACGACTCGAGGCGCGCGAGCCGGACGGCGTCGATGCGATCGCTCGAATCGGCAGCGCGCGTGAGGGCCCGCGCCGCGAGCTCGCGGCCGCCGTCGCGGTCGCCTCGGCCGAAGGATGCGATCGCCCCTATCGCGTCGCGAAACAGCGCGCGCTCCTCGCCGCCACGACCGGCGAAGGCAGGGTCCGGCTCGATGTCGGGGACGGCCCGCTCCACCGCGGCGAGGACGGCGGGCTCACCGCAGATCGCCCCCACCGCGCACGCGAAGAAGGCGTCCATCGGGTCGATGGGCCTCCGCTCGGCGCGCACCCTCAAGGTGCGGCCATCGCGTTCGCCGTGGGCGACCCCCACCACGTGATCGGAGGCGCGCAGGCCCGAGGCGAGGACGGCGACCCCAGCCGCGAGGGAGGCGCGGCCGAGCACGGCCCCGACCTCGACGCGACCCTCCGCCTTCAGATCGAGCGCGACGAGGCGCATCGCCACCAGCACGAGCTCCCAAGCGCGGGAGGGGCGCAGCTCGCTCTCCCCCGAGAGCTGCTCGTAGCGCGTCCGCGCCGCGTCCAAGAGCTCCACCATCGTGGGGCATGCTACCAAGGCTCGGCGCTCCTCGGTCGGTCGGTTTCGAGCGCGCCGGTCGCTCGGCTCGCTGGCGCGAGGGCGCGCGCGGATTACCATGCGGGGATGCGCCGCACGATCCGCGAAGTGGAGTTTCGACCATTCGACGAGGACGACGAGGCGTTCGTGATCGCGCTGGGGCGCCGGTCCTTCTCGGCGTGGTCGCGCAACCCGGGGCAGAGCCTGCTCGGCATGGCCCGCTCCGACCGCGCCGTCTGCGAGCTCGCGAGCGTCAAAGGCGAGCCGGTGGGCCTCTACGTCGTCACCACGCGCACCCTCGACCGCCCGTTCGGTCCGTTGAAGAACCCCGCCGCCGCTCACCTCGACGCGATCGCGGTCGTGCCGCGGGTCGCGGGTCGCGGGGTCGGGCGGGCGCTGCTCCTCCGCGCCGAGCGCGTGGCCCGCTCGAAGGGCGCCGTCGTGATGAGCCTCATGACCGCGGTCGGAAACGAGCGCGCTCAGGCCCTCTTCAACCGGGCCGGCTACCTGCGAGCCATGACTTCCCCGAACGCCTACGCGAACGCGGAAGATGCTTTCGAGCTCTTCAAGCCCCTCTGATCTCTCGGGGCCGCTCCTCCGGGTGGAGCGCTTTGGGGGCGGAGCGACGAGCGCAGGAGCGACGAGCCCCGATGCCGCGAGCCGCGCCGCCACCGAGCGCGACGACGCCGTGATCTGCGCGGCATGCGCGCGTCCGATCACGAGCGAGCGCGCCCGCATCGAGCGCTTCGGCGGCCACGTCCACGAGCGGGTCAACCTCGCGGGGGTCGCGTTCGAAATCGGCCTCTTCGATGTCGCTCCCGGCGCCCGGCTCGTCGGCGAATCGAGCGGAGACTTCCCGTTCTTTCCGCATCACCGCTGGACCATCGCCATCTGCGGCGGCTGCTTCTCGCACCTCGGGTGGCGATTCGAGTCGGGCACGGAGCGATCGTTCTTCGGGCTCTCGCTCTCGGCGCTCCGATCGAGGGGCTCGTGAGCGCCCTCCGGAGGGCCCGTCCCGACGGGATACGCCTCGATCGAACGAAGGGAGAGACGCAATGGCAAGGTCGTCGTCGTGAAGAAGGGAGCGGAGAAATATTGAAATGCCCGAGCCTGCTCGCGATCGTCGCGGTCACCTGGGCGGGGTGCGGCGTGGCCGCGTCGCCCGCGGCCCCTCCCGCGCCGAGCGGCGCCGCCCTCGAGGCCGCGCCGCCGTCAGCGCCCGCTCCCGCTCCCGCGCCGACGCCGTCCGGGTCGGCGACGACGACCGCGGCCGCGGAGGCGCGCATCGAGCCCAATGGCGACGTCATCATCGGACCGGCGGGGGCGATGCGAAAGATCCCCGGCCCGGACGGGGCGCCGCCCTCCAAGCCAATCCCCTTTCCGCCCGACGGCTTCGCGAAGCTGCAGTCGAAGATCCGCCGCTGCTACGAGCGCTCGCTCCAGACGGACCCGGCGGGGGGAGGCAAGGTGACAATCTCGGTGGTCTTCGATGTCCATGGCGAAGCGAAGCGCTCGCGCATCGTCACGCGGGAGGGGCTCTCGGACGAGGTCGCGCGGTGTCTCCTCGCCGCCGTGTCGTCGATGAACATCGGACCCGGCGACGACGACCGCGACCTCGTCATTCCGTTCGTGCTCGCCCCTCCGCGCTGAAGAGCCCCTTCAGCCGACGGGATAGTCCGTGTAGCCCTTCTCCCCGGGGGTGTAGAAGGTGGCGAAGTCCGGGGGCGTGAGGGCCTTCCCCTCTTTCAGCTTCTCGACGAGATCGGGATTGGAGAGGAACGGGCGGCCGAACGCGACGAGCTCGCCCTTGCCGGCGGCGAGATCCTCTTCGGCGCGGGCGCGGTCGTAGCCGCCAGAGAGGAGGATGGTGCCTTTGAACGCCTTGCGAATGGCGGACTTGACGCTCTCGGTGACGGGGGGGGCGCCCATCGAGCTGTGATCGACGGTGTGGATATATGCAATCCCGAGCTTGCCCAGCTCCGTCGCGAGGGCCTCGAACACGGCCTCGTGCTCCGGATCGGACTGCATGCCATTGAACGCGCCATAAGGGGAGACGCGAATGCCGACGCGCTCCTTGCCAATGCGAGCCGCGCTTCGCTTCGCCGCCTCGACCGCGAACCGGATCCGGTTCTGGACGGAGCCGCCCCAGGCGTCGGTGCGCTTGTTGGAGGCGGTGTTGAGGAACTGGTCGATGAGGTAGCCATTGGCGCCGTGGAGCTCGACCCCGTCGAACCCGGCCTCGACCGCGAGGGCGCTCGCCCGCGCGAAGGACTCCAGGGCGGTCTCGATATCCGCCTCGGACGCGGCGGCGGGCTCGCTCGCGGGGCGGTTGCCGTCCGGGTCGACCCAGATCTCCCCTTCGAGCCGCACCGCGGAGGGGGCGATGATGCGCGCTCCGTCGGGCAGGTTCGCCTGGTGGGAGGCGCGCCCGGTGTGCATCAGCTGGACGAAGATCTTTCCGCCCTTCGCGTGGACGGCCTGGGTGACGCCTCGCCAGCCCGCGACCTGCTCCGCGTTGAAGATGCCGGGGATGCGCGCGTAGCCGAGGCCCTCGCGCGCAGGGGACGTCCCCTCGGTGATGATGAGCCCCGCGCCCGCGCGCTGCTCGTAATACTTCGCGACGATGGGTCCGGGGACGTTACCGATGGACCGGTTGCGGGTCATCGGGGACATCACGACGCGGTTCGAAAGCTCGATCGGGCCGAGCTTGAAGGGCTGGAACAGGGGGCTCTCGGCGGTGGACATACGTGGCCTCGTCTTCAGGGTCGCGATTTCGCAACTGCGGCAGTTACAGATTCTCTCAAGAATCTGCAACCAAACCTGTTACGGATTGGAGGCGAGCATGACCATCGCGAGCAGGCCGGTCAAGCTCACGCGGGACGAATCTCGCGAATCAGAGCCGAGAGCCGCACCTTCGCGAGGCGCGTCTCCACCGCCTGCTCGGCGTCGGCGAAGACCGGCTCGAGCACCTCCCGCATTCGACAGCTCACGGTGCAGGCCGGGTTGGGGCGGTTCGGGTTCATCGCGAAGAGGACCGGCTCGTCCACCGCCTTGTGGATATCGAGCAGGGTGATCTTCGACGCCGGTCGGGCGAGCGTCGTCCCGCCCCCGCGCCCGATCTGAGCGGTGACGAGGCCCGCTTCGCGCAGCATCCCGAGGAGCCGCCTCACCACGACCGGGCTCGTGTTGGCGCTCTCGGCGAGCTCTTCCGACGTGGAGAGCGCGCCCGGCTCCTTCTCCTCGGCGAGCGCGAGGCTCATGAGGAGGTGGGTGGCGACGGCGAAGCGACTGTTCGCGGACATGGCGGGCTCGACGACTCAGGGGATCCTAAATGAGCGAGCGCAATTCGGAGGCGGACTTCCGGCCGGCAGTACTGGTGCCAGTCCAGCCTAGCGACGAGCCGAGGTTTCGCAATGGAGGGTCAGTTTGCCACGCCCGCAGTAGCGGCGGCGAGGGCGACCAGGTCCGCGCCGAGATCTTCGCCATCGCTCCCCGCCCCCGCGAATGGGCTCCCCGGCGCGAGCGCGAAGTCGCCGCCCGCGTAGTCGACGAACCCAATCATCGAGGCATCCGACACGAACGTATTGCCCGCGGGATACGACGACGCGGTGCCCCCGCCGAACACGGCGTTGTCGGTGAAGACGGCGCCGGGGGCGAAGAAGTCGAGGCCGCTCGTCCCCTCTCCTTGTCCCGATCCGAACGCGCCATAGTCTCCGTGGGGCATGACGTTGTTCCGGAACACGAGCCCGCTCGCCACCGGGACGGAGTCCCCCATGACGAGGAACGCGTTGCCGGCGAGGCTCGCCGTGTTGTGCTCGATCTTCACCCCTTCGGAGGGGTTCTGCGGGGCGGTCAGCTGGAAGACGCGCCCGTCGCCGCCGAACGTCTCGCGATTGATGTCCTCGAGGAGATTGTCGGTGATGACGACGTGCTTCGACCCGCCGGAGGGCCCCGTGTCGTCGTTGCCGGAGAGGCCAATCCCCGATGCGGCGTGGATGATGTGGTTGAGGCGGAATGTCAGGTCGTAGACGACCCCGGGGGAGAGCCCGCCCTCGCCGCGCGGGGTGAGGACGACGGCGAAGCCGACCTGGGCGGCGGCCCAGCTGTTCTCCAACACGTTGCCCGCGAAGAGGATCCGCTGGGCGTTCTTGATTTCGAAGATGTTCTTGACGGTCCAACGCTCCGTCCGCCAGCCGAGCGGCTTCTTGAAATGGTTTCCACAAATCTCGATATCGGACGGGATATTGTCGGCGAGGGCGGGGGCGGCCCCGCCGAACATGACATTCTCGCCGGCCCCTTCCAGATAATTATCCATGATCTTGAACGGCCCGGGGCCGTTCCATCCGCCGATCGCCTGCGAGTCGGCGCCGACCTCTTTGAAGTCCGAGAGGTACGAGTCGATGATGGCGACATGGGCGCCGCCGAGAGCGACGCCGCGCCGGGATCCGGCGGTGGCGTCTCCGTGCACGAAGGAGCGATCGACGATGACGTGATGAGGAACGTCCGCCGCGCTCGAGACGCCGCTCCCCACGTCGATCAGGCTGTGAATGAAGACGCCCGGCGAAGGCGTCACTTCGATGCCGATCAACCGGTAATGGTGGGCGCCGTTCGCGAACGCGATGGCGGGGCCGGTGTCGGCGGGCATGACGATCTTGGCGAGCTTGGGCGCGTCGGCGGGGCCGACGCGCTGGCCCTCGGGGAGATCCGCGTCGGGCGTGCTCGTCCGGATCGTGATCCAGTCAGAGCCGGGTTTGTTCGGGAGGGTGACGCTGCCCGTGAACGTCGCGCCCGCTTCGATCTCGACGACATCTCCGGGCTGAGCGGCGTCGATCGCGGCTTGGAGATCCTCGCCTGCTGCCACCGAGATGGTCTCACCGCTCGGTGGGACGAAGGTCGTGTCGACCACGGCTTGAGGGAGCGCTTGGCCGATCTCGGGATCGACCGCGGTCCCGGCCGGACAACCGGTGGACGTTGGAGGAGCGCCCCCGCCGCCGCCCATTCCGCCCATCGCGTCGCCTCCCGTGCCGTGCCCGCCCGCGCCATCACCGTTCGCGCCCTGACCCGCCGAGCCCGCGTTTCCGCCCGTCGCGCTCGAGGTGTCGTCGCCGCAGCCCGCCCCGAGCGCGAGCGCGATGGACGCGAGAGAGGAGAACAGAGCGGCGGAGCAACGCATCTCCCGAGCATAGCCGCGTCGATCAGCCCGGTGTCCAGCCGCGCGCCCGCGCCACCTCGAGCGAGCGCGCGGGCGCGGTGTCCACGACAGACGGACGATCGGCGAAGCGCGCGACCCGCGACGCGAGGCGCGCGAAGCGAGAGAGCTCCGGGACGAGCGCGTAGTGCTCGAGGTGCTGCCACAAGCTTACGAGGGAGACGTCGCGCCAATCGAAGTCGGAGCCGCGATGCTCGGCCCGCGCGTCGATCCAGGCGAGGCCGGCGTCCATCGCGCGGAGGCGCTTCTTCACATAGGCGAAGTCCTCGCCGGGGTGGGGCTCGGCGCGACGCGCGAGGAGGACCGTGACCTCGTCGGCCATGAGCCCGCTCGTGACGGCGAGGAGGTTCATCTCCTCCGGTGACTCGCTGCGCACCCGCAGCCGGTCATTCGGATCGCTCCTCGCCACGACGTAGCGCGCGATGTGCTCCGAGTCGAAGAGGGTGGTGGCCCCATCGACGAGCGCAGGCACCCGCATCAACGGATTGTTGCCGTACGCTTCGCCCGGCTCCGCGAGGACGCTCTTCGTGAAGACCATCTCGTAAGGCGCGCCGATCTCTTCGAGGAGGATCCGGACCCTGCGCGTGAAATGGGAGAGCGGCGTCCCGAACAGTCGCACCATCGCGAGAGCATAAGCGGACGCGCCTTCGGAGCCAGTACTGCCGGCGCTCTGGGGGCCTCCCCCGAAGTGCACGTCGGGATCGAGCTGCGCGCGGGCAAGGACGGCGGGCTCGAGGTCGTGCGGGAGCGAGCGGACTCCATGCTGCCGAGCGCGCTCGTCGACGTCGACGGAGATGGAGAGCTCGAGGCGATCGAGACGGAGGGATGGCTCGCGCTGCGCTCGCACAGCGAGGGGGCCGGGGAGGTGAATTGGCAGCCACTCCGGTGCCGAGAGGCATGACGCCGACTTTTTCAGCACCTGTTAGGTCGCGGGGCCGCCCGCGAGATCGAGGGCGCGATCGAGGAGCTCGCCGAAGGTGGGGCGCGGGCGGGCGCGGACGCCTTCGAAGGACGCGACGGCGACGACGGGCGGGGGAGCGGGCCGCTCGATGACGTCCACCTCGCCGAGGGCGCGGACCTCGGCGGTGACCTCGTGGACGGGGCGCGGCGTGGGCGACTCGTCGAGCTCGGAGTCTTCGAGCTCGACCTCCTCCAGCTCGTTCGGTGCGAGCCCCTCCCGCGGCGGCGCCGCTTGGGGCGCCGACGCTTGGGAGGGGACGGCGGGCGCGAGCCCGCCGGGGGTGGGCATCGGATGCTCGGAGGACGAGCTCAGATCGGGGCCGGACTCGAGCGGCTCGCGAGGGTAGCGCTGGCTCGGGACCTCGCCGGACTCGGGTGGCGGCTCCTCTCGTTCGTGCGGCTCTTCGTGGAGGGCGTCGTCGATGGGCCTGAGCTCTTCGACCTTCTGACGCTGGGACTCGGGGGCGCGCTCCTCTTCGCGGAGGGCGGCCGCTTCGATCGCGGCGATCTCGATCGAGGGCACGGGCGCGGAGACGACCTCGATGGAGGGGGCGCCGCTCGAAGGGAGCGGCTCGGGCTCGGGGACGGCCTCGATGATGGCGGGCGGCTCGAGGTCTCGCGGCGATGGCTGGGTGGCGACGAGCGGCCGATCGGGAGCGGGAGGGGGCGGCGGCGGCGGCGGGACGGAGGGGGCCCGCGGCGCGTCGCGATCCGCGAAGGCGCGCTCGAGGGGGCTCATCACGGCGGGCGGCTTCGACGTCCCCGTGACGGGAGGGATCTCGAGATCGTCCAGGTCGTCGAGCTCGAGGGGAGCGCTGCTGCGCGGAGGGGCGACGCTGCGCGGAGGGGCGACGGATCGAGCGGGGGGGACGACGGACGGTGCCGAGGCGGCCCGCGGCGGCGGCGGCGGCGGCGGCGTGCTCGGAGGGGCGAGGGGCTGCCCGGACTCGTCCTCGCCCGTCGTCGGGACCAGATCGGAGAGGCGGGGGAGCGGGGCCGCTTGCGGTACGGGGAAGCGAGAGAGCGGTCGCGGCGCCGGAGACGACGCGGGGTCGGCGCGCAGCTCGACGGTCGGGTTCTCGTTTCGAGGTCGCTCGGAGAGAGGCCGCGGCGCGTCGAGCGGACCGTCGACGAGGGCGAGGGGGGCGTGGGTGCCGATGCCCGTCTCCTGGAAGGCCATGAGGCGCTTCGGCCCATCCGGCTTCGGGGTGCGAGGGGCGAGGCGCGCGCCGGTGCCGGGGGGTAGATCCTTGGGCAGCCCGAGGCCGCGATCCTGGGCCGTTCGCCGGACCTTGGCGAGCAGCGTCTCGAGCACGACGAGGCGCTCTTCCGGCGTCACTTCGAGGGCTCCTCGATGGCGAGGGAGCTGTCGTGGAGCATGCTCACGATCTCGGTGAAGAACGAGCCGACCTTCAAGAGGCGGGCGGCGTGAGCGACGGCGCGCGGGTTGGCCGCGAGCACGCGGAGCGAAGTCCCGGAACGATCGATGACGAGCGCGGAGACGTCGCGATCGCTCGTGCTGGAGAGGGCGCCTTCGAAGATCCCGCACACGAAGTCGTCGCTGCGCTCGTCGAGCTCGTGGGGATCGAGGACGAAGAGGAGGGCGTCTCCCCAGCGCTCGATGCGGAGGCTGCCGAGGCCGAGGATGGCGAGCTCGCCGCCGAGCACATCGACCACCGTCTCGAGCGACGCGCGGCGCACCGCCTCGCGGGCGTCGTAGCCAGCGCTACCCTTCGGCAAGAGGCGCATCGCGACGCGCCCCATCGCCCCGACGCCGACGGCGCGGCCGAGGGCGCGGCCATCGCAGGCGCCGGCGAGGAGCGTGCTCAGCGCGGAGAGAGGGATCAGGACTTGCGGCTCGCCGTCCGAGAGCTCGACGTGGCCCCGCGCGAGATCGAACCGAACCGACCGGGCGGCGTCGAAACTGGCCATCGTGTCCTTGGGCACGGAACCCGGAGAGGGTATTGGAATTCCGATCGTCGTGGCGCAGAATCCTCCGATCTTTTCGTGGTCGCTCTCGCGCGTAAAATACGGCGCGATCGTCGCGGTCTTTCTCGCGTCGGTCGCGGCGGCCGCGTGCAGCTCGGAGGGCTCAGGAGCCTCGCGCAACAAGGCGAGATCGGCGGCGCCTTCGAGCTCTCTCACGGAGAACGAGGGAGACGAGGAGGACACCGAGCTGCCGCCACCGATCGGCCTCCCCCGCGGAGCGTCCGTCGAACGGTCGCGCGCGGCCCTGCGCGAGCGGCCGGAGGTCTCGGGGCCGAGCCGGTGCGACGCGGAGCGGAGGTTCTGCGCCCACCCGACCGGGGCGGGATCGGTGCCGGAGCGCGCCCTCGTCGAGATCCTCGCGGCCGCGAACGACGCCTTCGACGCGCTCCTCGCCCTCGGCCTGCCGCGCCCGAAATGTGACGGAGAGAATGGCGGTGATCCGCGCATCGATCTCTACGTGGATCCCACCGCGCCGGACGCGCGCGCGTTCGTGGACCCGGGGAGCACGGGGCCAGGCTTCGATCGGGGCTCGGGGTTCATCGTCGCGCCCCCCTTCGGCGTGGGGTGCGGATCGAAGAGCCGACTCGCGGCCGCGGTCGGGAAGCTCATCTTGATCGGGCAAGACTCGGCCCTCGAGCCGAACGCGCTCGAGATGCTCGGGGGCTATCTGGGGCACCTGGCGAGCCCTTGCTCGATCGCAGAGCTCGAGGCGATCGACACCCTCCAGCGCGCGCCGGAGCGAACGCCGATCGGCGGCCTCGGCGAAGAGGAGCCGGCGAGCTTCTTGTTCCCCTGGTTCATCGAGGATCGCTATGGCACCGGCGAGCCGGGCAAGCTCGCGGTGGCGCTCGCTTCGATCAGCGGTCAGATCACCCCCGCCGACCGGCCCCTCGTCGACGAGCCGGACATGTTCGATGCCCTCCGCGTCACCCAGCACAACAACAAGACGTCGCTCGCGGAGACGATGCTCGAGTTCTCGATCGCGCGGGCGTTCCTCGGATCGCGCAGCGACGAGCTCCACATGCGCGACGTCGCCAAGTATGGAGACCTCGCGCGGCCGCGGATGGAGTGGAGCGTGAAGTACGCGAGCCTGCCTCGCACCCTCGCGCCGCTCCGACCCATCGAGCCGCTCGGCGCGACGTACGTCTACGTCGATCTCACGGGCGCGGACGCTTCGAGCGAGCTCACCCTCGCCGTGGATTGGGAGCCGCCCGTCGGCTTCGCGTGGGCCATCCTCAAGCTCGCCGCCGACGGATCCGAGATCGGCCGGAAGGAGCTCATCCCGCTGCTCGGCGCGACCCACGTGGAGGCGACGGTGCGGGACCTGGGTCAGGCCGCTTCGCTGTTGATCGTCGGCGTCCACGAGGGCATCTCGCGTCGAGACGCTCCCTTCGACCCCGGTCGCGTCCGCGAGCCGGCCCGATCGTACACGCTCGTCCTCGCGCCGTGATCCGATGAGCCGAGAGCCGACCACCATCACGCGCGACGCGAGCGTCGTCACCGAGGACGAAGGCGGAGGCCCAAGTCTCGGCGTCCCGCGGCGGGGCGAGCTCGCGGGGTTCGGGTGGATGGCGGTCGCGAGCCTCCTGTTCGCGGTGATGTCGATCGCGGCGCGCATGGCCTCGCGCACCGCGACCTGGCCCACCATCGCGGCCTCGCGCTCCTTCATGGGCGCCCTCGTCGCCCTCGGCTTCGCGCTGCGAACCGGGGCGTCGCTGAAGACGCGCTCGCCGAAGCTCTCCCTCGCGCGCTCCGTGTTCGGGACGTTCTCGATGCTCCTCACGTTCTATGCCCTCGGTCGCTCCGACCTCGCGGTCGGGGACGCGGTCACCCTCTTCGCGACCGCGCCCCTCTTCATCGCCGTCATCGCCCCCGTCGTGCTGAAGGAGAAGACGGAGAAGAGCCTCTTCGCGATCCTCGCCGTCGCGTTCATGGGCGTCGCGTGCATCGCCGGCCCTCACCTCGCGGCCCGATCGTGGTCGGCCGTGGCCGCCCTCGCCGCTGCCCTCTTCAGCGCCTTCGCGATGATGTTCCTCCGCCTCATGCGGAGCGGAAGGAGCAGCGGCGCCCCCGAGAGCAGCGAGGCGATCGCCTTCCACTTCGCCGCCCTCTCGTTCTGCGTCCACTTCGTCATCTGCCTCTTCACGTTCCGCGTGCCCGCGGCTGCGGACATCGCGTTCCTCGCCGTGACCGGCCTCGCCGGCGGCCTCGCCCAGCTCGCCATGACCCGCGCCTACGCCCTCGCCGACGCCGCGCGGCTCGGCGCCTCGAGCTACCTCGGCACCGTCATCTCCCTCGTCGCCGCCACGGTGCTTCTCGGTGAGCGCCCCACGCTCCTGCAGCTCGGCGGCGCCGCCCTCGTCGTCGGAGCCGGAGTCGTCCTCGCGTTGCAGGCGGCGCGCGCTGGAAGCGCCCGCAGGACCGCCCCGCGCACCGCCGACAAGGCGCGTGCCGCGGGAACCGAGTAGGCAACGAAGCGGAGGCATGCTCGGGCTGCCAAAGCGCAGCCCTGCGCGTGCGTGGGGGAGACACAGGACCGCGCTACGGATTCAGTAGCGCCCGCTGCCACCACCTCCCATGTCGAGCCCATTCCAAGCCCGCAACCACCTCTCAGCTCGACCGCGTTCAACCCGCCACCACCTCGGTCGGCGCATGTTCCTCATGCGCCGACCGGCGCAGCGAGCCCCGTAGGCGAGCGAGCATCTGACTCTTGGGCCGAGCGCCGAGCGGACAAACAGAGCGAGCGAGCATCTGGAGCTCTTGGGCCGAGCGCCGAGCGGACAAACACCAATTGGCGGGGCGGGGCGGCGCCGCTACGGTGCGCGGACATGAGCGACGGTTGCGGCATCTGCAGGATGATCGAGGGTGGCGACACGAATGAGGAGGTCGTCTTCGAGAACGATCTCTGGCACGTGCGCCACCTCGGAAAACCTCACGGCGTTGCGGGTTGGATGATGCTGATTGCCAAGCAACACGTGGCGGGGCCGTGGGCGTTCGACGATCGCCAGGCGGCGTCGCTGGGGCCGACGATTCGCCATATCGGAGCGGCGCTGCTGGACATCACGGGGGCGCTCCGGATTTACACCGCCTGGATGGGCGAGAGCTGGCCGCACTTTCACGCGCATTTGATCCCGCGCTATTCGGAGATGCCGAAGGACGCGAAGGGTTGGGGGGTGTTCGATCTGCAGCGCGCGGCCGGGGCGGGCGAGATCGAGGTCGACCTCGCCGACGTCGCGGCGAAGACCCGCGCGCCGCGGGATCGGCTTCGCGCGTCTCCACCGCCCGCATGAGCTGTTCTCGGGCCCCCGCGCGGTCGGCCCTCCATAGGAACCGCTTCATCGGGAGCGGCCGACGTATGCTTCGGCGATGGGGCCTCTTTCGTCGACGTCGCGCGCTTTCCTCACCGCCGCCCTCCTCGCCGCGCTGGGATGCGGCGCCAATGTCGTGGTCGAACCGGATGACGACGGACAAGGGGCGGGCGCCTCGGATCCGAACGGCGGGCAGGGAGGAGCCGGCGGCCCAGACCCGGTCATGGGAGGCCACGGGGGAACGGGCGGGGGCGAAGGCGGCACGGGCGGCGCCCCCGTTTCGAACGTGGTTCCCGGCTGCGAGGAGCTGATCCCGGTCGGCCCCCTCTTTGGCCTCCCCGGGTCTTTTCAGGGCCGCATCGGCGCCATCGACGGCGAGGCGCTCGGGGCCGTGTACATGTACAACGTCGGGTTCGCGAGTTGGGAGACGCGGTCGAGGCGCGTTCTCCATCCGTTCGGCGCGTGGCCCCCTGACGCGTCCGAAGAGGTCGTCCACGAGAACCAGGCTTTCCACGACGACATCGAGGTTAGGGACGGCTATTTCGCTACCGCCTCTTACGTGGCGCGCTTCGGGGAGCCGGGAATCCAGCTCGACAGTGGGGACGGCTATCATCGACCGATCCTCGAGCCGAGTCCTCGCCAAGGCTTCTATTGGTATGACGGCAGCGGGTTCGACTACCATCCCAGCATCGACGGCTCGCTTCCGGACTATCGAGTCGACACTGGTGAGCTCCACCCCTACGTGGTCGGCTTCGACGCCGAGAGCCGCGTGCTCCTCCAGTCCGGATCTCAGCTGTACGCGATCGACGGGCCGGCCCTGGCTCCTCTCGTGACGGTGCCGACGAACCTATCGGATGTGGCGGTCTATCCGGGCCCCCACGGGTTGTTGCATGTGGGGAGCGACCGGGGGCTCATCGCCGTCGCCGAGCTCACGAGCACGGGGCTCTCCAATGGTCTCCATCCATTCGGCGACATCGGGTTCTTCGATTTCGCGTCGGCTCCTTGGAGAGGAGGGGTGGCGCTCTTCGCCGCGGGAAGCTACAGCCCCGACGAGCCCCCAATCGAGTATGCCGTCGCGGTGACCGACGGAGCGCACGTCACCACCGCGACGATGGGCGTCGACGCATACCTTTGCCAGAATGGCCTCAGCCTCGCCGTCGCGCCGGACGGGAATAGCCTCGTCGTGGGCTATCTGCGGTGCGGACAAGACGCCGACGACACTCAGTTCGTCCTCCAGCGGTTCGACTGCGCGTCGACGCCGTGATCGGATCACGGGACGACGTCGAGCGCAGGCAATGGCGTGGCCGCGACTCGCTCTCGCATGCGGGGTGCATCGAGGCCTCTCAGATAGGTCATGATCTGCCTCCAGATCGGGTGATAGCCGAAGCGCGGGAGCTCGGCGGCGGCGTCGTCGACGGACCAGCTCTGCTCGATCATGCGATAGACGGCCGTCACCGCGCCGGTGCGATCGGCGCCGTGCTCGCAATGCACGAACACGGGTTGGTTCTCGGGCTCTCGAACGATCCGGAGGACCATTGCGACGTCCTCGTCCTCCGGGTGCCAGGCTTTGGCCGGAATACGGAGGTAGCGCATCCCCGTCCCCGCGAGCAGCTCACGGTCCGAATGGAGCATCCGCAAGCTCACGACCGTCTTGACCCCCATGTCCCGCAAGGTCCGGAAGCCCTCTCGGGTGGGCTGGGCACCTCGATAGAGCGCCGGCGAGACGCGGGCGAAGTTCGGCAGGCCCGCAAGGTCATTTCGGGGCTCGAGGACGGCGCTCGATGCGGCGGACGCGGCCCCGGACGGCGGCGCGGGGGCGGAGGCCGGCGCGGCGACGCTCCTCGGCGAGGTCTCCACCGCGGTCGCGCTCGGGGCGGCGGCGGCGGGAGCGCGCTGAGAAGCCTCCGCCCGCGGGGGGCCCCCGTCGCACGCCGCGAGCATGAGAGCGCCGACCAACAGGCCATTGCGCGTTCGCATGGGCATCAATCCTTCCTCGTCTCGTGCAACAAGCCGCTCAGGCTGACCTCGAGCTGAGAGCGCCACTCGACGAGCAGGGCGTCGACCTCGGCCGGTGAGAGCGATAGGCGAGCGCGGAGGGTCTCCGTCAATGCGCGCCAGAGCCGATCGCGGGCCTGCGCGATGCGGCGGGCGACGGTGGCGCGGGAGAGGCCGAGGAGGGCCGCGATTTGATCGAGGGTGAGCCCCTTCTTGAATTGGAATCGGAAGAGGGCGCGCTCCTCGCTGTCGAGGCTGGCGAAGGCGGTGCGGAGGGCGTCGTCGAACGCGCCCCGATAGCGGGCCCGCGCGAGGAGCTGCTCAGGGTCGTGGTCGACGACGCGCTGGGGGAGCCCGTCGTCGGCGGGGTCGTCGTCGCGATCGCGGCGGCGCAGGCTGGCCGCCTCGCGGACGAGGACGACGCGGACCCAGGCGGAGAGGGGGCCTCGACCTGCGTACTCGGCGATGCGCGGAGGGTGATCGGAGGCGCCCACGAAGAGCTTCTCACGGACGCGCTGGACGACCTCGTCGAGCTCGGCCGGTCCGAGCTTGTAGCGAGCGAGCCAGCCGGGAGCGCCCGCGAGAGGACCGCTCTCGATAGCGGCGATCGCGCGGGCGTCGCCGGCCGCCGCCGCCGTCGCGAGGAACATGTCGACGAGCTCGAGGGCGGCCGGGTCGGCGGCGCCCTGGGCCTCGATCGCGGCCCGGAAGCGCTCGATCGGCAGGACCACCGCGGGGTATCGGGTGTGGGCGCGACGAAAGGCGAGCTCGATCGCGTCCGTCACGGCCGGTGGTCCCGGAGCCAGAGGTCGATCTCGTCCGCGACCGCGGCGAGGTACTTCGATCCGAATTGAGCGACGTGGGCGCGATAGGCGACGCGCGCCTCCTCGGCGAGCTTCGCCGCGCGCGCCCTGTCCGCCTTCGAATCCCAGAGCGCGCGCGCGAGGGCCCACGCGCTATCGGCGCGGGCGGTGCGGAGCTTCATCTTGCTCCCGATGGCGAGCGCGCGCTCGAGGGGGTCGAGGGCCTCCTCGGCGCGCCCGAGCATCCAGAGATCGAGCCCGAGCCCGGTGAGGGGCTGCCGGAGATCGGGCGAGCCCTCGGGCTCCTCCTTCATGGCCTCGAGCGCGCGCTGGTCCTCCTCGAGGGCGGCCTTGGGATCGCCGGCCTTGCGATAGGCTTCTGCCAATCGGTGATTGGTATATCCCGCGGCCCGGTCGGGGAAGCGGGCGAACAGATTCTTGTAAATGGGGATCGCCTCGTTCGGCCTCCCGATGAGGGCGAGCACCTCCGCTTTGTTCTCGGCCGCCTCGAGCATCTCCGGGTGGTCTTTGCCCTTGTCCCGCGTAATGGTGGCGATCTCCTCCTCGAAGATGCCGAGGGCCACGTCGTATCGACCCATGTCGAACGCGACCGGACCGTGATGATCCAGGAAGCGCTCGTAGGCCTCGACGGGGAGGCCCGCTTTGAACGCGAGGTAATGAGCATAGTCGCGGTTGGCCTCGTCGAGCTTGCCGTCGAGGGACCACTCGATGAGCGATCTCCGCTCGAACATCTTCGCCTTGCGGGCCTTGTCGTCGCCGAGCCGGTCGATCATGGCATCCGCATAGTCGAGCCATTGGTATCCCTCCTCGGAGCGATGCCACCGATACGCCGCGATTCCCCCCAGCATCATCCACGCGTCGGCGGCGTCGGCCGGATCCCCTTGGACGATCGCGACCCGGACCGCCTCGTGATAGGTCGCGGCCGCCTCGGTGTATTTCATGAGCTCCTCTTGAGCCATCCCGGTGGCGACCAGGGTGGCGGCGAGGGTGGACGGATCCCCAAGCTCGCGCGCGTCGCGAACGGCCGCTGTCCCCGCCTCGAACGCCTTTTGGTAATGGCCGGCGGCGCGCTCCGCCCGTGATGTCGCGAGCGCGCCGAGGGCGCGATCGGCGACGGGGCCGCTCACGGGCGGGGACTCGCCGAGGGCGCGCGGGTTCGCGCAATCGTCGAGGGGGCGGAGGCGAGAGACCGCGTCCAAGGAGCGCTCGACGAGCGCGGCGTCCGCGGAGGCGAGCACGTCGACCAAGCTCACGAGCTCGCGTCGGCGTTGATCGAGGCAGAACGCGCGCCGCTCGAGGAGGGCTTGGGATTGGGTGCCCCGAACCTTGGTGGCCTCGCATGCGTCTCGGAACATCGAGGTCCACGCGGCGCGGCGCTCGTCGAGGGCGCGATCGACCCCCTCGAACGCGGAGCGGGAGAAGGGCACCCTCGTCGCGTCGAAGGCCGCCCGTACCCGCGCCTTCTCCGATTCGCCCCACGCCTCCCCGAACGCGGCCGCCCCACCGTCGCACTGCGGCCCTTCGACGGGACGCGCGGGCGCGGGCCGCGAAGCCCACGCGACCGCGCCCGCGAGCGAGAGCGCGCCCGCGACGCCGGCCGCGATCCACCACCGCCGCGCCGGCGGCGCGAGGGCGGCGAGCATCTCCCCCATCGAAGCAAAGCGATCCTCGGGGCGGGGGGCGAGCCCGCGCTTGATCGCGGCGGCGAGACGCGACGGGACGGCCCGCTTCGGGCGTTGGATCGTGCCTCTCTCGATCGCCCGGCGCAGCTCGCCGACGGTGCCGGCGGCGAACGGCCGCTCGCCGGTGAGGGCTTCGAACAGCGCGACCGAGAACGCATAGATATCCGCGCGCGCATCGGGTCTTCGGCCGGCGAGCTGCTCGGGGGCCATGTACGCGGGCGTGCCCACCGCCGCGCCGGTGCGGGTGAGGGTCGCCTGATCGATGGGGCTCTCCATGTCGACGGCGACTTCGGCGGTGTCGTCGAGCCGCGCGAGGCCGAAGTCGGTCACGCGGGCGCGTCCGTCCGCGCCGACGAGGACGTTGTCTGGCTTGAAGTCGCGGTGCACGAGGCCCGCGGCGTGGGCGGCGCTAAGACCGCGGCCGGCGTCGATGAACATCGCGAGGATCTCCGCCTCCGCTCTCGGCTCGGCCTTGAGCCACGCCCCGAGGGTGCCCCCCGTGACGAGCTCCATCGCGAGGAACACCCGATCGCCGACCTCGCCGACGTCGTGGATCGCGATCACGTTCGGGTGGGCGAGCTTCGCCATCGCCTGCGCCTCGCGGGCGAGCCGGGCGCGGAGGAGCTCGCGGCTCTCGGTCCCCGCCTCCGCCCGCACGAGCTTGAGGGCGACCTTGCGGTCGAGCTTCGGATCATAGGCCTCGTACACGACCCCCATCGCCCCCGCGCCGATGAGCCCCAGCACGATGTAGCGACCCACCTCCTTGCCGCGCTCGAGGCTCTCGAGGGGGGCCTCGTCCCCATCGCCGGAGCCGAGCAGATCTCCGACCGCCTCCTGGCACATGGAGCACTCGAGGACGTGCGCCCGCAGGGCGGTCAGGAGATCCGGCGCGCCGCGACCCTGCGCGAGATCGAGCAAGTCGTCGGGCGCAGGGCAGCCCTGTCGCTTTTCTTGAGACTCCGTTCCGGCGGGCGGCGTCATCCCGGCGAGACCTCGGTCTCGATTCTTGAGGAGGCGACGATCATGCGTAGGGCTTGCGGTCTGGCTTTGGCTCTCTCGATGGCTCCGTTCACGTTCTTGGCTTGCAGCGACGACGGCGGAACTTCACCGGAAGGGGGCCTCACGATCAGCCCCGCGACCGCCGACATCGCGACCTGCCGGACTCGACAGTTTACCGCCGATCCCGCCGACGGCGTCACCTGGTCCGTGACCGGCGAAGGCGTCATCGACGAGGACGGGCTCTACGCCGCGCCCATCCAGGTGCCGGCCCCCGCGAGCGCGACGATCGAGGCGGAGCGAGACGGGGACACCGCGAGCGCGAAGGTCACGCTCGCGACGGCGTTCCCGGAGAAGTCGATCGACATCGGTCGCGTGGAGACGAGCGGCCGCGCCGACTTCGTCCACCCCGTCGCGGCGAGCGGATCGCGCGTGTACGCGCTGCTCGAGGACGACGACGGTCCCAATGGGGCATTCGGCGGCTCGCTCGCGATCGTAAGGAGCGACGACGGCGGGCTCACCTGGGGCGCGCCGGTCGGCGTCGGAGGAGGCAATCGATCCCCCGCGGTCGCGATCGACGCGGGAGATCCGGACACGGTCTACGTCACCCTCCACTCCGAGGACGACGCCGGCGTCGGGACGCTCCTCCTCGCGACCTCGACGGACGGCGGCGCGACGTTCACGACGAAGCCTCTCTACATCGGCGGCACGAGCGAGACGCAGGACGCCGACGTCGTCTCGGGCAAGCCGGGGAGCGTCACCGTGGCGGCGCCGGCGGTGTGGCTCGACCCCACCACCGGCGCGGCGGGGGCGACCCTCTTCGTTTGGACCGATGACGCGAAGGGCGCCGGCTTCGGCGCGCCCGCCGCCATCGAGAATGGCTATGACGGTCAGGCCGCCCCCGGTCTCGAGCTCCGGCTGGGCGACGGACGGCTCATCGAGACGAACGAGGGCCGCACCGGCCCCCAGCTCGCCACCAATGGAGCGGGGATGGTTTGCCTCACGAGCTCGGACTACGCGCTGAACGGAGGAGAAGAGTCGCTGACCCTGCGCTGCTCGAAGGACGCAGGGGCGACGTTCGGGGACGCGGTGCCGCTCGTGACCGGGCCCTCCGCCGATCAGAAGCGAGCGCGGGTCGCGGTGGGGCCGGACGGCAAGCTCGTCGCCGTCGTCTACAACGGCTTCGACGACGAGACGGTCGACGAGCTGGGCAAGACCCATTACCTCGTGAGCACGGACGGGGGGGTGACGTTCGGGGCCGACAAGACGCTCCACGACGTCGAGGGCGACAGCGGCAAGCTCGGGGTCTACGACGCCGAGGTCGCCATCGACGGGGCGGGGGTGATCTGGTTCGTGCGGACCGTCGACACGTCTTATCTCGAGATCGACAAGACCTGCGACGGGGGCGAGACCCTGAGCGGGGCCATCGCGCTCGAGGCCACGAACGACCTCACCCGCGGCTTCGTCTTCGAATCGAGCGCCGGTCTCTTCGCGGCCGGCCTGAGAGGCGGGGACACGGGCAGCGGCCTCACGATGGTGCGGCTCATCGCCAACTGAAGGTCACGCCCACTCGCGGACCATTCTCATGTTCGTCGCGCTCCCTCTTTGAATCGCCTCACCCGGTGACGAACGGCGCGTTCGACGCTCTCGCGATAAGAGATGGCGTAATAGGGGAACATCGGCGCGATCGGGAGAGGGACGGCGCTCCCTTCGCGAACGGAGACGCCGCGGATCGAGCTCCGGAGCAGGCCCGCGAGCAGGGGCTCCACCCACGCGCGCCGGCCCTCGACCACGTCGAGGAGCATCGAGCCCGCGACCGCGTCGAGGACGTCGTATTCCGGGTCGCCGCGCTCCTCGCAGTGCCCATTCGATTCGAGCCGAAAGAAGAGTCGATCGTCCGGGAGCACCACCTCGAGGACCATGACCGCGTGGGCGAGGGCCTCGACCTCGCCGATCGATCCCGCAATGGCGGGAGCGAGCTGCTCGTGCGCGAACCGTCGAATGGCGTCGCGCATCTCCCCCGGATCGCGCCCGTCGAGGTTCGGGTCGAGGAGGGGCGCGGGGTCGAACGGGCGAAACCGCCGCGGGTCTCGACCATCGCCGATTCGCTCGACGACGACCGAGCCGGGCGCGACGGCGGCATCGGATCCTTCGACGACGATGGCCTCTCCGAGCGCGGGCAGGAGCACCCGCGCCCCCGGGACGAAGCGCGAGAGATCACGCGCCGCGCGCTCGCGCGAGACGGGATAGACGTAGGCGTTCATTGCGTCGAACGGGCCGGTGAGGGCCTCGCCGCACGCGCTCGGGGCGAAGGTGCGGCTTCCGCTCGCGGCCGCGCACGCCATCAAATGGTGGTGCTCCTCAGGGGAGAAGCCGACCGACGAGGAGGTGGCGAGGGAGATCTCGAGCAGCGTCTGAATGGGGGCGAGGGTGAGGTCGGGCGCCCTCCCGTCGAGGGCGAGGGAGACCACGTTCTTCGCGTCCGCGGGCCGAGAGAAGACGGTGTCGACCATGTTCCAGACGGTGCCGCTCGCGTCGGAGTAGATGGTCCCCCACTCGACGTCGGGGGCGTGGCTCGGGGTGGTGACGAGGGTGAGCCCGTCCGCGAGCTCCACGCGGGTCCCGGGAGCGACGACGCGCACCGTTCGAAAGCCGAGGGCGGCGCATGTCTCGGCGACGAGGGCGTCGCTCGTCATGACGACGGTGTCCGGATCGGCCCCGGCGAGGGCGCCCAGGCTGTCGACGTCGAAATGATCGAAATGGGCGTGGGAGACGAGGACGAAGTCGGCCGCGAGGGAGCGGGGGTCCACCCGCCGCCTCGGCACGACCTCGAAGATGCCCCCCGCGTGCGACTCGAACAGCAGCGGATCGAGGACCAGGCGCGAGGCCCCCGCTTCGAGGAGCCACGACGCATGGCCGAGGGCGTTGAATCGCACGGGCTACTTCGCCCGCGCCTCGAGCACCCGCCGGACGTCGTCGAAAGGGACCCCCGCCGCTTGGAGGGCGACGACGACGTGATAGACGAGGTCGGCCGCCTCCTCCGCCATCCGCGTCTTGTCCCCGTCCGCGAGGGCGACCATCAGCTCCCCCGCCTCTTCACCGATCTTCTTGAGGCGGAGGTTCCGGTCCCCGAGGAGCTTCTTCGTGTAAGAAGGCTTGTCGGGGTCGGCCGCGCTCGTCGCGCGCTTGTTCACGACGCCCTCGAGCTTGCGGATCGCGTCCACGTTGGGCTCACCGAAGCACGTCACCGCGCCGGTGTGGCAGGTGGGGCCGAACGGCTCGCACCGCGCGAGGACCGTGTCGCTGTCGCAATCGGCCACGAGCTCGACGATGCGGAGGAGGTGCCCACTCGACTCGCCCTTCTTCCAGAGGCCGCGCCTCGAGCGAGAATAGAAATGCATCTCCCCGGTCCGGACGCTCTCCAGTATCGCCTCTCGATTGGCGAACGCGACCATCAAGACGGCGTTCGAGCGCGCGTGTTGGGCCACCACGGTGACGAGCCCGCCGCCCTTGTCGTAGTCGAGCTTGTCGGGATCGAAGCTCACCTTCATTGAGCGCTCTCCTCGAACGGCACGCCGAGGACGCGGCGCGCCTCGGCGGCGCACGCCCGGTTCGTCGCGATGACCCCGCGGCCGAAGGCCGTCCGGCGACCGAACCAATCCGTGAAGACGCCCCCCGCCTCCTCGATGATCGGGAGGAAGCAGGCCGCGTCCCACGGGCTCAGCTTGCCGTCCGACATCACCTCGGCGCGGCCGGTCGCGACGAGGTAGTAGCCGAAGCAATCGCCCCACGAGCGCGAGACGTTGACGCGCGTCGCGAGCGCGCGCCATGGGTCCACGCACTCGGGCGCATCGGGGAACCGCTCGTCGGTGGTGAGGATCGTGGCCCGCGCGAGATCGGCGATGCTCGACACGCCCGGCGGAGCGCCCACCGTCGTGCAGCCCATGCCCGGAGCGGCGGCGATGAGCTCCTCCGTCGCCGGGAAGTAGGCGGCGCCCGCGAGGACCTGGTCTCCCTCGACGAGAGCCACCAGCGAGCCCCACAAGGGCACGCCCGCGAGGAAGCTCTTCGTGCCGTCGATCGGATCGATGCACCACCTCCGCTTCGCCTCCGGGCGCTCCTCCCCCATCTCCTCGCCGAGCACGCCGTCCTCCGGGAAGCGCGCGTTCACGAACGCTCGCGCGGCCATCTCTGCCGCGCGATCGGCGGCGGAGACGGGGGAGCCGTCGTTCTTCCACTCGACGGCGAGCCGCTCTCCGCGGATGTGCTTTCGGAAGTGCTCTTGGGCGACGCCGCCGGTGACCTTCGCGAGCTCGATGGCGGCTTCGAGGAGTGCGCTGTTCATGATGATCGAGGCGGCATCGTACACGAGGCGAGGCGAGGGCCCATCCTCGCCGCGACGAGGCTTTTCCGCCGCTTGCGTTCACGCGCGCGCGAAGGATGACCGCGCGGGCAGCCCGGTCGCACTGGCACTTCGCTTGCGACGACGGTAGGCATGAACGTCGAGCGAGAGCCCTCTTCGACCGACCTGACGTGGATCATTGGCGGTCTGTTCGGGGCGGCGTGCCTCGGCCTCTTCATCGCGGATATCGCGGCCCGCACCCCGCGCCACACGACCGTCGATCGCGACGGCGACGCGCTGGCGGCGGACGTTCGCGCGGACTCCGACGACGACGCCGAAGACGCGGTCGAGGCCGAAGGAGCGGAGCCTGCCCAGCCGGTGGAGCCAGCGCCGGCCGACGACAGCGAGCCGGCGGAGGAAGCGCAGATAAAGGAGCCTGCGCCGTCCATCGAGGACGCCCCCCAGGCTCCGGCCGACGCGGCGGAGACGCCGCCCGCGGACGCAGAGCTCGCGCCGCCTCCGGTGAGCGAGGCGCCTCCCGAGGCGCAAGCGCAAGCGCAGTCGGAGGATCCACAGAGCGTCGCCTCTCCCCAGCCCCCCGCGATCCTGATTTGGCCGGTGCCATACGAGATCCAGGTCCCGGCGGGCAACGTCGTGCCGACGACGATGCAGCCGCCTTCTGTCCCGCCACCTCGAATCCCGCCTCCGCCGACGGTGCCGCGTCCCAACATTCCCCCGCCGCCCAAGGTGCCCCGACCCAACATCCCGCGGCCGGTCACCCCCGCCCCGCCGGCGGTGCCCGCTCCTCGCACGCCGCGGTAGCGCTCCGCGTCCACTATTGAGAACCTTCGTCGGGTCGTGACCCACCCGCCCGACGAGGACGCAGCCGACCCTCTGATCGGTCGCATCGTGGATCGCCGGTTCCGGGTGGACGCCCGGGTGGGCCGTGGCGCCCACGGAACCGTGTATCGAGCGCGCCACCTGATGCTCGACGCGCCGGTGGCGATCAAGATCCTCGCCGGCCACGACTCGAGAAGGCTCGCCCGCTTCGCTCGAGAAGCGCGCGTGCTCCTCGCGCTGAAGCACCCGCACATCGCGAGCGCGTTGGACATGGGAGAGCTCGTGATCGCGCCGGGGGAGAGGCCTCGGGCCTACCTCGTCATGGATTGGTGCGAAGGAGAGATGCTCGGGGTCCACCTCGCTCGACGGGGCCGCCTCTCCCTCGAGGACGCGGTCGAGATCGCGGAGCCCCTCGCGGACGCTTTGGCCCACGCCCACGGGCTCGGGATCGTGCACTGCGACGTGAAGCCCGCCAACGTGTTGGTCGCCCGCGAGGGAGAACGCAACGTGCCGCGGCTCGTCGACTTCGGGGTGGCGATACGGCGCGAGCCCGGTGAGAGCAGCGACCCGGACGAAGGGGATGCGTTCACGCCCGCCTACGCCGCGCCGGAGCAGATCGTCGGCGCCGCGGCGGGGCCGTTCACGGACGTGCACGCGCTCGGGCTCTTGCTCGTGGAGATGCTCACGGGTCAGCCGCCCTACGACCGCGGGCGCGAGCTCGAGCAGGGGGCCGATCCCGAGCGACCGAGCCCGCGGGCGCGAGGCGTGGACGCCGGTCCCCTCGAGGCGGTCATCGCGCGCGCCCTCTCGCAGCGGCCGGCCGAGCGATACGCCGACGGGGCGGCGCTGCGTGACGCCATCCGTGATGCAGCGAGCGCGCTGCCCGACCGCGAGGCGCGAGGACGGGCGGCGAAGTCCCGAGCGCGGGCCGTGATCGCGATCGCGACCGTGCTCGTGGTCGCGACGGGAGCGACGATCGGGAGCCTCGTAACGAGGCGCGACAGACAACGGGGAGGGGCACGAGAGGGCGCCTCTGCGATCGCGCCGAGCGAAGCGGAGGTGTCGCCGCCGCCGTGTGCGTGGCCGGCGGAGGTGCTGGAGAAGCGGCTCGAGCAGCGAGGCTTCGTGATGGTGGGCTGGTCACGATTCAAGGACGCCAGCGTCGGCGTCGTCGTGGAAGACGCCGCGGGCACCCTCCTCGCAATCGACATGCTCGAGCAGGCGGGAGACGTCGAGAGCGCGACCTCGGCCGGGCGGGTGCGGCTCGCCCAGGAGGCGGCGTCCCTCGCCCTCGCGCCTTCTCTCGGCGTCGGGTACGCGATGTCCCCCGAGTGTCTGCTCGTGACGAAGGGGCCGAGGGCCGACCTCGAGGCGCTCTTCATGGCCGTGCGCGCGGACACGGCGTGGACGATCGAGGGCTGGGCCCCCGACGGCCCCGATCCGCTCGACGCGTTTCGAGCTCCACGCCCGGCGTCGGATCGCTCTGCCCCGGTGTCGTTCGTCGCGCTCTCCGAGCAGGAGCTCGTTTCGCGGGTCGAGCAGGCGGGGGCCCAGGTGTACGACGTGCGCCTCACCCCCTCCCGATACGGCCGCTCCTTCGAGGTGTTCTTCGTTCGAGACGGTGAGCGCGGGATGGCTCGGCTCGAGCACGGACCGTACGCGCGCGTCGTCCTCCAGAGGGCCCTGGAGGCGGACGGCCCCTTCGTCCAATACGCCATCGAGGACGAGACCGCGCTCATGATCACGAACGTGCAGGACCCGACGTTCGCCGATGCGCTGGTCGCGGGGCTCGGGATTTCCGTGACGCGCGTTCCCGAATCGAAGGCGTTGCAATAGAACGCAGGAGATGTCCAATCGCGGCGAGGGCGACGGCGACGGTCTCACGGGGGTGGTGCTCGACGGGCGATACCGTGTCGAGAGCGTGGTCGGCGAAGGCGGCTTCGGACGCGTCTATCGAGCGCGCCACCTCGCCCTCGACATTCCCGTCGCGATCAAGACGGTTCGTCTCGATATCGACGACGATGACGACGTCGTGACGCAGCTGCTCGACGAGGGCCGCGTCCTCAAGAAGCTTCGCCACGAGCACATCGTCGCGGCGCTCGATCTCGGCACCTTCACCCCGGAAGGCGCGACGAAGCCCCTCTTCTACCTCGTCATGGAGTGGTGCGAAGGCCGCCCGCTCCGGTCGCTCTTGGAGGAGCGGGGAGCCCTCCCCATGAGGGAGGCGTTCGAGATCGTCGACGCGGTCGCGGCCGCCCTCGCCCACGCCCACGCCTCGGGGGTGGTCCACCGTGACGTGAAGCCGTCCAACATCATGTGGACGGGCGAGCGGCGGGTCTCTCTCGTCGACTTCGGCATCGCGAAGATGGCCGACGCGAGGCGCGCCTCCGAAACGGGAGCGACCCTCACCGCCGCGACCAAGCGCGCGTTCACGCGGGCGTACGCCGCGCCCGAGCAGGCGACGGGCGCGAGGACGGGACCGTGGACCGACGTCCACGCCCTCGGCCTCTTGTTCATCGAGCTGCTGACGGGGACCCCGCCCTATGGGACGAGCGAAGACGTCGGGCTCGCCATCGTCGCCGCACGCCGCCCCAATCCAGAGACGTCGGGGGTCGACGCCGGACCGTTCGCGCCCGTCATCGCACGCGCGGTCGCCCTTCGCCCGGCGGATCGGTTCGAGGACGCGGGCGCGTTCCAGATCGCCCTTCGCCGCGCGGCGAGAGAGGCCTTCGGATCCATCGCGCCGGCTTCGCGCCCCGGCCGCGCCGCGACCTCGACCGCGCCCGCGCCGAGCTCGCCGCTCCGGGCCCCCGCGCCGAACACGACGGCGCCCGCGACCCGGACGTACCGCACCGAGAGCGTCGGTCCACCTGCCCCTGCCCGTTCGGCGTCGTTTCCTCGGGCCTTTGTGCCCGCCTCGATGTTGGGCCTCGCGGTCGGGCTCTCCGCGCTCTTGCTTCAGCTCGACCGCCGTCCGCCCTCGGCGGGAGATCCCAAGCCGCCGCCGACGGGCTCGCCGATCGCGCCCGCTCCCGAGGTCGTCGAGGGCCGCGCGCCCGCCGCCGCGTCGTCGCCCGCGGCCGCTCCCTCCGCGCCCCTCGGGCCGACCTTCTGCGATCTCTCCGAGACGGAGAGGAAAGCGCTCGTGCGGCAGACGGGATTTCGTGGATATGGCTTCGACGCCTCGGTCACCGGCCTGGGGACGATGACGAGCCTGCGCGACCGAGAAGGGCGCTGGCTCACGGTACGAGCGCAGGATCTCGGCCTCGCGTTCGGGGCCACCGACGAAGCGGCTCGACGCGCCGGCGCGCGCACCTTGCTCATGCGCGACTCCGACGCCCTCGGCGTCCTGCCCGATCGAGGGATCTCGTACGCCATCGAACGCTCCTGCTTCGTGTCGGTGCGGGGCCCGAGCGCGGAGACGAAGATGGTCCTCGACCTGTTCATGAAGGGCTTCTCGCCCGACCTCCGCGGAGACACCTTCGGGGGCGGCGAGCCGATCCCGTTCTCGGCCGTGCCGCCGAAGTCGTGGGACGGTGTTCGAGCCCCCTCCCTTTCGAAGCTCACGGAGGCGGAGCTGATCGAGCGTGTGAAGGCGACCGGGATCAAGCTCGCGGACGCCCAGCACGTGGGCACCGCGCTCGCCATCGACGTCACCGAGGACGACGCGCGCGGCACCGTGATGTACGTGGACGATCCGTTGGTCGAGGGCAACGCCGGTCGCTACACGCGGGGCGCCTCCGCAGAGAAGCCCACCTTCTACGCGACCGAGCAGAACGTGCTCGTCCTGGTGCTCGGCTCGAACAAGATCGCCTCGGAGTCCTTCGTGCGCGCGATCCTGAAGGGGATCCCGGTACACGTCCTGCGCGCGACGGAGTGATCCCGCTGCTACACTGACCTGTCCGCGGAGGATCGAATGCATCAATCGGATCTTCTCGCTCCGGATTTGTCGTGTCCGGGCTGTGGCCATTCGCTGAAGCAGGCGCCGGGCGTGATCGGCCCCCGCGTCGCGTCATGCGCGTGCTGCGGAGGGCTCTGGCTCGACCAGCGCGGCTACGCCCTCATCGACAAGGGGGCCCAGGGCGCCGCCACCACCCTGTTCCTCGACAAGATGGTGCGCTCCCACGTGCCCGGCGGGGCGTGCGCGTACCGCGCTCGCGCCCATCGCGAGGGGGCCTGCCCCGTTTGCGCCGGGGAGCTCTCCGCGTTCAACGTCACCGGCACGAACATCCTGGGGGTGGGGTGCGTCGACGACGGGGTCTTCTTCGCCCGGCCGATGGCGCGAAGGTTCCTCGTCCTCACCTCGGCGTCGCAGGAAGCGCCAATTCGAGCGCTCCACCCCGATCTCCTCTCCATTCGTTACGCCCGCATCGGGGTCTCCCTCCTGTTGTCTGCGTGCCTGATGCTCCTCGCGGCGCGCTGCTGAAGACGCAGCCATTGCAAACCCGCTGCATGGGGTGCAGCGCGATTTGCAGCCGCGCCAATGGCGCCGAGCAAACAAATCGAGTGATTGGCAATCGCCGGAATTGGCCAGGAGTTTGCTAATCGCGACGTGGGAGGTGGCTTATGAAGACGCGCCTATTCCACGCTTGGATGCTGGGGCTTTCCATCGCGGCGATTGCATGTGGGGACGACACCAATACCGGCGGCGGCGGCAGCAGCAATGGCGGCAACGGCGGCGCGACGGCGGGGGGCGGGACCGGCGGAACCGGCGGAACCGAGACGGGCGGAGGGGGCCAAGGCGGCGCCATCGAAGGGCTCTCCGCGACGTGGACGGAGCAAGAGGTCGGCGCGCCGACGGCGACCGAGTGGCCCGTCTTGGGCCCGCTCACCGATCTCGAGATCTGTCTCCTGGACGGCAGCAAATGCTCTACCACCGACGAGAGCGGCATCGCGACCATCATGGGGTTGAACGAGAACGAAAACTTCGCGGTCGTGATGCAGAAGGCCGGGATCAGCCCGACGCTCCTGCAATACGCCACGGAGACGAGCGATCTGATGTTCGGTGGATACATGGGGGACGACACCGTGCTCGCGGCGTTCTTCGGCTCCGCCGGTTGCACGTTCCCGCCTGCGAGCGGAAAGGCGAATCTCATCATCGGCGTGCCGCCGGGGGCCTCCGTCGAGTCGATGCCCGACCTCGCTTGGGTCTACAGCGGCGCGGACGGCTTCGATCCTCTCCTCACCGCCGTTCCTGCCGATACGCCCACTTCGCTCGCTTGGGCAGCGGTGTGCGACGTGGACGCGGACACCATTCAGCTCACGTTCCTCGGGACGGTAGGCACGTGCCACCGATACGAAGGCTGGCCCCCGTCCGGTGACAACGACGTGGACGGGCTCACCGCCGCCGATATGACGACAATCGTGAACTGGATCTGCGACTAAATGAGCGAGCGCAATTCTCGATCAGAGGGCCTCGCGCGCTTCGGTCATTGGATCTGTCGCTACGCGAGGGGGGCTGGGGGGGGTGAAAGAGCAGCAACTGCCCACCCAGTGGCCTGACGACCGCCCTTTTTCAGCGTCGCTCAGAGCTGGCTCCGGCAGAGCGACCGCACCCCGTCGACGGGGCTGCCCTCGGGGTCGGAGGGCTGAACTGTCCAGACGATGCGCTTCGGGGTAGTGGCCACCGCCGTGAAGAACTCGTCCGGCTCGGACTCGGCGATGACGCGCTGGCCATTCGCGACAGGGAACGCGCCCGAGAGGAGCTCGGTCGCGCTCTGGTCTTCGCGCAGGACCGTCGCGTAGAAGGCAGCGCCGTCCGCCGTGGCCCAAATGGGATATTGGCTCTCGAAGGAGAAGACCTCTTCGGGCGGGGCGCCCCCAGGGGCAGCACGGGCGATGCCCCCTTCGTTCGTGAACCGAGGCGACCGCGTCTCCACCCAATAGATGATTCCGTCTCTCTGGAATGGCAGCTCCGGGTAAGGTCGGGCGCTCGCGACGAGCGTGGACGAAGCGCCGTCGATGGAGACAGCGCGAACCGCCCCTGCCTCCGCCAACAAATCATAAGGGTCCGTGTAGACCAGGCCGAGCGGACCCACCGAGAGGCCGAGGGGAAGCTGGACGTTGCTCGCCAGCACCGTCACCTCGCCGCTGGGAGCGCGGCGCTTGATGAAATGGAAGGAGAGTGAGCTCGGGCCCTCGACCCAATAGATGCCGGTCGCGTCGACGGCGATGGAGTAGCTCGGACCCGCGAACGACAGGACGAGCGCCGGCTCCCCGCCCCCCTCCGGCATCTGCCATAAGCCATGAGCGTCGGAGTAATAGAGCGTGCCTTCGAATACGGCGATGTCGCCGACGGCGACGGGATCGGCGAGGAGCTCGACCTCCGTGGCCGCCTCGAGATCGCCGCGGAGGATGCGGTCGTCGAGGGTCGTGTAATAGGCAGTCTCGCCCTCGGTCCGGACGACGAGGGCGCCGACCCCGCCCGCCTTGAACGCCGGCGCGACGCAGTCGTCGAAGACTCCCCCTGTCCCCGCGCCGCCTCCGCCGAGGGGCGTGGTCCCGCCGCCTTCGCCGCCGCGCCCGCCGGCGCTGTCCGCCTCCTCGAGCGCGGAGCGTGCCCCGCACCCGGCGAGGACGAGCAGGAGGACCGCGGTTCCCCACCGGCAGCGCGACATGGGCGGCACTCTACCGCACCGGCACGTCCGCCTCGAGGAGCGCCGCCTTGATCGCGGGCACGGGCCAGGTGCCGTCGTGGACGATGCCGGCGACGAGGGCGGCGTCCGCGCCCGTCTGCCGCAAGACCTCGACGACGTGCAGCGCGTCGCCGGCCCCCCCCGATGCGACGACCGGCACCGGGACCTCGCGGGAGATTGCGGTGGTGAGGCCGAGCTCGTAGCCCTCGCGAGATCCGTCTCGGTCGATGCTCGTCAGCAGGATCTCCCCCGCCCCCGCGCTGACCCCGCGGATCGCCCACGCGATCGCGTCGAGGGCGGTGTCGCGACGCCCGCCATGGGTGACGACGCGATAGCCGGAGGGCATCGCGTCGTCGCGGCGCGCGTCGATGCTGAGGACGACGCACTGGGAGCCAAACCGGTCACGCGCGGCGGAGAGGAGCGAAGGGTCCGCGACCGCGGCCGAGTTCACCGCGACCTTGTCGGCCCCCGCGCGCAGGGCCTTGCCGAAGTCGTCGATGGTGCGCACCCCGCCCCCGAGGGTCAGCGGGACGAAGAGCACCTCGGCGGTGCGCCGGACCAGATCGAACGTGGCGGCGCGGCCCTCGACGGTGGCGGTGATGTCGAGGAAGACGATCTCGTCCGCGCCTTCGTGCTCGTAGCGCCGGGCGAGCTCCACTGGATCTCCGACGTCGCGGAGCCCCTCGAAGCGCACCCCCTTCTTCACGCGCCCCGCGTCGACGTCGAGGCACACCACGATGCGCCGGAGGTTCGCCGTCATGCTCGTTCCGCCTCGTCTTCTTCGTAGCGCTCGCTGCCCTTCAGGCTGAACACGCCGCCCTGGGTGGCGGTGGTCGCCTGCCGAAGGGCGAGGCCGGTCGCCTTGAACGCCGCCTCGATGACGTGGTGCTTGTCCTTGCCGGCGAGGACGCGGACGTGGAGCGTCGCCCCGAGGGCACCCGCGAAGGATCGGAGCACGTGGGTGTAGAGGCGGCTCGGCAGCTCCCCCGCGAAGTAGAAGCGACCGCCGGCGTCGATGGCCGCGAAGACGAGGGCGTCGTCCATAGGGATCGTCCGCTCGCCGTAGCGCGCCGCTGCCTCCGGCATCGCTCGGCGCACCGCTCGACCGAGGGTGATCGCGACGTCCTCCATCGTGTGGTGCTTGAGATCCCCCTCTGCCGCGACCACGGCGTCGAAGCCGGCGTACTTGAGCAGGGTCGAGAGCATGTGATCGAAGAAGGGCAGCCCCGTCTTCACCTCGACCTCGGAGAGGCCGGCGCTCGCCGATCGGGCGACGCGGATCTCGACCCGCGTCTCCTTGGTGGTTCGAACCGTCCTCTTCATCTCGAAAACTCCCGCGCCGCTTCGCGCGCGTCGATCGCGTTCGTGTAGAGCGCCATGCCCATCACCGCCGCCTTCGCCCCTGCCCCCTCGAGCGCGCGCAGGTCGTCCATCTTCCCGATACCGCCCGACGCGACGACGGGGTGGCGCGTCCCCTCCGCGACGTCGCGCACGAGCTCCACGTCCGGTCCGCGCAGGGTGCCCTCCACGTGCACCGCGGTGACGAGCACCCCCGCGAGGGGGAGCGCCTCGAGCTCGGCGAGCATCGCGTCGATGGCGCGGCCGGAGCCCTCCGCCCAACCGTGGGTGACGACCTCGCGGCCCTTCACGTCGAGGGCGAGGACGACCTTCCCCGGCAGCGCCTCGGTGATCTCGCGCAGGAACGCGGGCGACGTCACCGCCTTGGTGCCTACGACCACCGACGAGGCCCCCCGCGCGACGAGATCCCGCGCGCGATCCACGGTGCGGATCCCCCCGCCGACCCCGACGTGGCCGTCGAAGGTCGCGAGGATGCGATCGATGAGCGCGCCGTTCTCCCCGCGGCCGGTCGCGGCGTCGAGGTCGACGACGTGGAGCCGCGCGAAGCCGGCCGCACGAAAGGAGGCCGCCTGCGCGACCGCGTCGGGGACGCGCACCCGCTCCGCTTCGTAGGAGCCGCCGACGAGCTGCACGCACGCCCCGTCGCGGAGATCCACGGCCGGGATCGCGATCATGTCCCCTCGCGGACCTTCGCGACGATCTCGGCCAGGAACGCGATCCCTTCGTCCGAGCTCTTCTCCGGATGGAACTGACAGCCGATGGTCCGCGCGCTCCTCACGACGGCCGCGAACGCGTCCCCGTCGACCTCCGCTCTCACGAGCGCGACGCTCTCGTCGACGGGGCGGCACGCGTACGAGTGGGCGAAGTAGGCGGCGCGCGGGACGTGCTCGAGATCCGCGCCCGCCTCCGTCTTCACGAGGAGGCTGAAGCCCATGTGGGGCGCGCGCGGCGATCGCAGCCGGGTGACGGGGCCGGCGAAGAGGCCGATGCCAGGGCCCGCCGCCTCCTCGCTCGACTCGAAGAGGATCTGCATCCCGAGGCAGATCCCGATGCAGGGCGCGCCGCCCTCGAGGGCGCGGCGCAGCACCTCGCGATCATCGCCCCACCGGATCGCCCCCCAGCTCCCGACGCCGGGCAGCACCAAGAGATCGTGGCCGAGCGCTTCGGGGACGCTCGTCGCGATCTCGATCGACGACCCGGGCACCGCCCGCGCGAAGGCCTTCTCGAGGGAGTGGAGGTTGCCGACCCCGAGATCGAGGAGCGCGATCCTCACCCGAGCACCTCGGCGATCGGGTCGAGCGCCGTCTGCATCGTGGGCCACGGCGCGACCGAGATGCGCAGACAGTCGCCGAAGCCGGGGAGGGCCGGGAACGGCCGCACCGCGACCCCTCGCTCGCGCAAGCGCGCCGCCCGCTCCGCGGCGTCTCCGACCCGCACCAAGACGAAGTTCGCCGCGCTGGGCACGAACGAAGCTCCGCGCTCCGCGAGCCACGCCTCGAACCGACCGCGGGCCTCGACGACGTCACGGATGCCCGCGTCCACCCACGCCCCATCCTGCCGGACGACCTGCTCCGCGACCGCCTCCGCGAGGCGGGTGATCTTGTACGGGCCTCGAGATTTCTCTACCTCCGCGACGAGGTCCGGGTGCCCGATCGCGTATCCGACGCGGGCCCCCGCGAGGCCGTAGGCCTTGGAGAGGGTGCGGACCACGAGCACGTTCCCCGCTTCGCGCGCGCGCTTCGTGAAGCCGTCGCCGCCGTACTCGATGTACGCCTCGTCGAGCACGACGAGACCGCGCGCGCGCTCCACGACCGCTCCGATCGCGGCCTTGGAGGCGAGGGTCCCGGTCGGGTTGTTCGGGGAGCACACGTAGACGATGGCGGGCTCGTTCGCGAGCAGGGCCTCGACGTCGAGATCGAAGCCGCGCTCCGGGCCGAGCAGCGGAACGGCCTGAGCCACGAGCCCGTTCATCGACGCGAAGAACGGGAGCATCGCGAAGGTCGGGGTCGGGAACGCGAGGCGATCCCCGGGCCCGGCGAAGGCGCGGATCGCCGAGTCGAGCACGTCGTCGCTCCCGCACCCGGTCACGATCTCCTCCGCGCCGACCCCAAGCCGCGACGCGAGGGCGGCCTTCAGCCCCTCCCCGTAGTGGCTCGGGTAGCGGGCGAGATCGTCGCTCGTCGCAGAGGCGGCGCGGGCGCGCGCGGACGGAGGCGCGCCGAGGACGTTGGTGTTGTCGGAGAGATCGAGGGCGACCGGCCTCCGCTGCGACGCGTACAGCTTCATGTGCCGATAGCTCGGGCGCGCCGGGGGCGGCGATCGCCGATGCTCGACGGGTGTCGCGGAGGCGAACGCGCGCGCCGCGTCCGCGTGGGACGGGAGCCCCTCCGCGCGCGCCAGCCGATCGACGTCGGCGGACATGCGAGCGGCGCCTTCGCCCGTCACGCGCTGGTACGTCGTCCACCGCACGAAGTCCAAGATGGAGAGCCCCGAGAACGACCGCGCCGCGCCCGCGGTAGGGAGGACGTGGTTCGCGCCCGTCATGTAATCGCCGAACGCGACGGACGCTCCCGGCCCGTAGAACACGGTGCCGGCGTGGCGGAGCCTCGGGAGCAGCGCTTCTGGATCGCGCACGGCGAGGAGCAGGTGCTCGGCCGCATAGTCGGACGCGAGGGCGAGCGCCGCCTCCCAGTCGTCGAAGGAGAGCACCGCCCCGCGCGTGCCGAGCGCGCGCTCGACGACCTCGCGCTTCTCGGGCTTCGCGCGGGCGATAGCGGCGGTGAGGGCGTCCGCGATCGCCTCCGAGGCGACGAGGGCCACGCAGCTCGCCTCCGGATCGTGCTCCGCCTGCGCCAGCATCTCGCGGGCGAGGTGCTCGGGATCCGCGCTGTCGTCGGCGAGGATCAGGATCTCGCTCGGGCCGGCGGGGGCGTCGATGGGGACGACCCCCGCGACCTGCCGCTTCGCCTCGGCCACGTAGGCGTTGCCGGGACCGACGATGCGATCCACCCGCGGGGTGGACGCGGTCCCGAACGCGAGGGCCGCGATCGCCTGCGCACCGCCGAGGGCGAGCACCGAGGAAGCGCCCGCGATCCCCGCCGCCGCGAGCACGACGTCGCTCGGCAGCCCGCTCGGACCGGGGGGCGAGCAGACGACGACGCGCGGCACGCCCGCCACCCGCGCCGGCACCGCCCCCATCAGCACGCTCGAAGGATAGGCAGCCCGCCCACCGGGGGCGTACACCCCGACCGCGGCGAGGGGATCCGCGCGCCGCCCGATCAGCACGCCCGGCTCGCTCTCCACCTCCGTGACGGGGGGCAACATCGCGCGACACACGCGCTCGAGGTTCTGCTTCGCGCGCTCGAGGCCCGCGCGCACCGAAGGCTCGAGGGCGGCGAGCGCGCGATCGATCTCGCGCCGCTCGACCTCGATCGACGCGGGGAGGACCCCGTCGATCTCGCGCGTGATCTCGAGGAGGGCCGCGTCGCCCCCGTCGCGGACGCGCGCGAGGATCTCGCGGACGCGCGCCTCCACCCGCACGTCGGTGTCGCGCCGGGCTCGGTCGACGATCTCGCGGCGCCGCTCCTGGTCGAGCTCCTCCAGGCGGCCGGTGGTACGCACGGAGAGGCTCATGGAATCAGCCTCTCGATGCGGGTGACGAGGATCCCCTCGCATCCGAGCGACTTGAGGCGGAGGGTCGTCTTGTAAACCGTGCTCGCCGGGACGACCGCGTGCACCGCTACGAAATCCGTACCAAGGACGTCGACCACGGTCGGGCCCCGGAGCCCGGGCAGCTCCTTGCGGACGGCCTCGAGGGCGGTGCGCGGCAGGTTCGCCATGAGGTAGCGCTTGTCGCGCGCCATGACCACGCTCGAGAGCGCGAACGCGAGCTCTTCGAGGGCCCGCCCGACGTCATCGCCGAGGCTGACCCGCGGGCGGCACACGAGGCGCGCGGAGGACTCGAGGATGGTCGCGACCTCCACGAGGCCGTTCACGCGCAGGGTCGAGCCGGTGGAGACGAGATCCACGATGACGTCGGCGATGCCGAGGTGGGGGGCGACCTCGGCCGCGCCGGAGATGGGGACGACGTGCACCGCGAGCTGCTTCGACGCGAAGAACGCGGCCGCGAGGCGGGGGAAGGTCGTCGCGACGCGCGCGCCCTGCTTGATCTGCGACAGCTCGGGCGGGGAGCCCTCTTGATCGCGCATCGCGACGGAGAGCCGGCATTTGCCCATCTCGAGATCGACGAGCGTCAAAAGCTCGCGCCCCGACTCCTGCACGCAGTCCCACCCCGTGATGCCGGCGTCGGCGGCGCCGTCGGCGACGAACTCCGGGATGTCGGCGGCGCGCACGAAGAGCGCCGTGAAGCCTTCACCGAGCGAGGCCGTGAGGGCGCGCTCGCTCTCGGCGCGGGCACGGAGCCCCGCGTCCTGGAGCACGGCGCGAACGTCATCGGCCAGGCGACCCTTGTTGGGGAGCGCGATCTTGATCAAAGGACCCTTATGCGAAGGCTCCCCACTCGTCCTCGAGGAGCTTGATGGCGTCGATCAAATCCACCGCCACGCTCTGGGCGAGCCACTCGTCGGCTTGCCGACCCGCGGCGATGGCGCTGAACGTGGGCGGCACGAGCCGCCCTGCGAGCTGGGTGAGGACGCGCCCCGCGCGGTGCAGGCGTCCCACCCACTCCGTGTCTTTGTACGCCCCCTCGGACTGGACGAGGATCGTCTTGCCGAGGCTCAAGAACCGAGCGCGCAGCACGTCGGTGGGCTCGTCGCGCTGGCTGACGCTGCGCCGCAGATCGGCGAGGCCGCGCAGCACGAGGCCCACCGGAGACCCGGGGGTGAGGGGGGCGGCCGCGAGCGCCGGTCGCAGCGAGCGAAGGGCGATGTAGTGCTCGGCGTGAGGGGCGTCGACGTTCACGACGAAATCGGCGCCGCTCGCCTCCCCGGCGCGGAGGGCGAGCTCGCGGGCCGTAGCCTGATCCACCGCGAGCGAATCACCCATCTCCTCGAGCCGGGCGATGCCCACCGCGCAGAGCAGCGGATCGGCCCACGCCATCACGATGCGCTCGCTCTCCTTCACCCACGAGGCGAGCACCTGGGCGCGCGCCTCCGCGACCGGCATCTGCGCCTCGTCGAACCACACATAGCGCCCGTCCTTCGGCTCGAAGCGCGCCAAGCGGGCGGCGAGGCCGAGCTCCTCCATCTTGCGCTCGAGCTGGCGCTCGGCCTGCTGCCATCGATGGAGAGGAGAGAGCGGCTCGCGCCCGTCCTCCCAGTCCACGTTCTCGAGCGAGACGACCGGCACCGTCAGATCGGGCCGCGGGGTCATCGGGGTGCGGACGGGCACGAGCGGTGACGGCATCGCCTCCGCGAGCGCGGCCGCGCTCCCGTCGGCGGCGCGCGCCTTCTCCGCCTTGCCGTTGCGCTTCTGACCCATCGCGGGCTCGAACAGGGCCGCTCGCCGAAGCCGCGCCGTCGAGGCGCGCGCGGGCTTCTTCTTCAACTTGCCGCTGCGATGGACTCTGTTCATTCCGTACGCCTCGCCGAACGAGCCACGAGGATATCGGTCGCGCTCGCCGTGTCGAGCCCGACTTTTGGATCCGACCCCTGGCGCGCTTCGCGCTCGCCGACCCTTGCCCGGCAAGTGCGCTCTTCGAGCTCCGTCGCGGCAGGGGTTTGATCAGACGATGGGCACTCCATAAAAATAGTAGCCCTTCCCGAACGGAGCGAACCGATAGTTCCCGTAGGTCCACCGATACGGCGCATCTTCCGCCATCTCTCGGAGCTCGGACTCGGTGTAGACCCGCAAGGTGCTGACGAAACCATCCCAGATGGAAGCGGCGAGCGCCGCCGGAGTCACCCACGTAAGCAGGATCCGCGCGAGCCTCCTGTCTCGCGCGAGCAGCGGAGAGGCATAGAGCGCGGGCACCCCCAGCGGGGCGAACGGCAAGAAGCCAAGCGGCGTGCGTTCGAATCCTTCCGCGATAAAGATGGGGGCGCGGCTTTCGATCGCGTCGCGGATCACCGCGCGCGCGAGCGGCCTCGGGAAATGATGGAGCACGTTGAGCAGGGTCCGCGCCCGATCGCGGGAGAGCTCACCGGGGATCGCGGTCGCGTCGATGGGCTGGTCGACGTGAGAGATGGTCGGCACGCGGGCAGCGATGCGACGCCACACCCCCGGCCGCGGAAACAGGTCGGTGAGGATCCAATCGACCGGCGTCCCTCGCGCGGCGAGGGCGCTCGCGAGCAGCTCCCCCGGGGCGCCCGCCCCCGCGCCGAGATCGAGGACGCGACGGGTGCCCGCCTCTCGCAAGAAGCCCGCGAACGGATCGACCAGGCCCTCGAGGATGCGGCCCCATTTGAGGGTGAGGGACAGGGCCTCGATCACCGTGTCGCGCAGCGCGGCGGGGACCCAAGGCTGATCGTTGAGCTCGATCGATTGGATGCGCGGCAGGGGCATGTCGTGGATCGTCGCGCCCGCCTTCGCGGCGAGCACGATGACAGCGAAACATAGCTCCAGGCAGCCGAGGTCGGCGATAGTAGTGTCTGGTTGAGCTCGGCCATGGATCTCCGACGCTTGCGCATCTTCACCCTCGGTGTGGCCGCGATGCTCGTCGCCGCTCCGAGCGTGGCGTTCGCGCAGCCCGAGAGGCCCGCGGCCGAGAAGAAGGGCACCACCGCCACCCTCGGCTGGTCGCGCACCGCCAGCGCCGAGTCGTGCATCGGCACCCAAGAGCTCGCCCAATCGGTGGAGAAGCTGCTCGGCCGCGCGGTGTTCGTCCCCGCCTCGACCGCGGACGTCGCGATCGAAGGGCGCGTCGAGAAGAAGCGCACGGGATTCGTGGCCGTGCTCACCATCGCCAACGCCAAGGGCGAGACGCTCGGCACCCGAGAGGTCACGACGGAAGGGGCGTGCAGCGGGCTCAACGATCCGGTCGCCCTCGCCATCGCCCTCCTCATCGATCCCGACGCCGCGCTCGGGGCGCCCCACGATCCTCCGCCGAAACCGCCCGATCCTCCGCCGCCCCGGATCGAGCCGCCCCCGCCTCGCACCGTCTACGTCCGCGTCCCGGTCCGGGTGCCCGTCGAGGCTCCCCCCAAGCCGACGTGGCGCGGCGATCTCTCCGCGGGGTTCGCCCTCGGCTTCGGGTGGCTCCCGACGATCGCCCCCGGCGCGTTCGTCGACGCGAGCATCACCCCGCCGCATTTCGTGCCCCTCGCGACCGAGGTCACCTTCTTCGCGCCCCACGACGAAGAGGCGGCGTACGGCGCCTTCGTTCGGTTCTATTCGCTCCAAGCGGCCGGCTTCATCTGCCCGCTCGAGCTCTCCGGCTCCCTCGGCGACGTCCGAGCGTGCGCGGGCGGCACCGCCGGCTTCATCGTCGCCGACGGGCAGGGCTTCGACTACGAGGACCCGGACGAGAGCGGGATCTACGCGACGGTCGGGGGCACGCTGCGCGGTCGCGGCATGCTCCGCGTCTACAAGCTCTTCCACCTCGGGCTCGCCGCCGAGATGACGGTCCCGATCATCCGCCCCGAGTTCGTCTACGTCGATCGCGACGGCTCCACCGTCGAGCTCTTCCAGCCCGCGCCCGTGCTCGGGACCATCCAGGCCTTCGCGAACCTTTCTTTCCCGTGACGGAGCCGCCGTCAGAAAAACGCGAGGAGGCTCCCAATCCACCTCCGTTGAGCCACGGACCGCTATCCACCGAGGCGTTTCCGGATTTGTTCCGGACCCACGCCCCCTTCGCCTGGCGCTGCCTCCGGCGGCTGGGGGTCGCGGCGAGCGACGCGGACGACGTCTGTCAGGAGGTCTTCATGATCGTGTACCGCAAGCTCGGCGAGTACGACGGGAGGGCATCGCTGCGCGCCTGGATCTACGGCATCTGCGTGAAGAAGGCGTCTGACCACCGGAGGCTCGCGCGCAACAAGCGCGAGCAGATCGGGGCCGAGCTCCCCGAGCCTCCTCACCCCGGCGCCGGCCCCGAAGCCCACGCCGACAGCCGGCGGGCCCTCGCCAAGCTGGACCTCGTCCTCGACGATCTCAACGACGATCAGCGCGCCGCCTTCGTCCTCTACGAGGTCGAAGGCTTGAGCCTCCAGGAGGTGGCCGAGTCGTGCGGCGCGCCCCTCCAAACGATCTACTCGCGGCTCCAGACGGCGAGGCGCGCCGTCGAAGCCGCCCTCGCCACGACGAGAGAGGAGCTCCGGTGACCGACCGCGACGATCCCCCGCGCCTCTCCCATGAAGCCTCTGGCGCGAGCACCGAGCTGCGAAGGGCGCTCTCGGCGGCGAGAGACGACGTCCCCTCTCCCGACACGGTCGAGGCGATGCTCGCGCGGTTCCCGTTCCCGCCCGCCGGTCCACCGCCGGGAACGGGCGGGCCGTCCGCGCCCTCGGCCCCTCCCGCGCCGCCCGCGGCCCCGCCGGTCGGCGCCGTCTTCGGGGCCGGCTTCGTCAAATGGATCGGCGTCGCCGTCGTCGCTTCTCTCGGATCGGCGGCGATCTATGTCGCCACGCGCTCCGCGCCGAAGGTCGAGGAGACCTCCTCCGCGAGCCCGCCCGCGAGCGCCGCCGCCGCATCGGCGGAGGAGCCGATCGCCGCCGCCGTCACCGCGAGCGCGACGACACCCCCCGCCCTCGAGAGCGGCGTCGCCTCGTCCAGCGCGAGCGCGGCCACCGCAAAGACGTCGCAGATCGCGACGGCACGAGCTTCGGCCAGCGCCCCCGCGCGCAGCGAGCTCGAGATCCTCCGCGAGGCCCACGCCGCGTCCAAATCAGATCCGGCCCGCGCCCTCGCCCTCGTCGAAGAGCACCGCGGAAGCTACCCGAAGAGCGCGATGGGACAGGAGCGCGAGATGATCCGCATCATCGCGCTCTCGAACCAGGGAAAGCGCGAGGAGGCCCGCGCCCTCGCCGAGGCGTTCAAGAAGGCGCACCCTGGTTCGGCGTACGCGAAGCGCCTCGACGACATGTTCCAATAGAGCGGCCGACTACTCGAGGCTGGCGCGGGCCGTCTTGCTCGAGCCGGCGTCGACGACCTCCGCCTGGAAGTAGACCTTCCCGTCCGAGGTGACGATCTTTCCGCCGAGGTCGCCCCACGCGAACGCGTCCGACTCGGTCGTCTCGAGCGTGGCCGACTTGCCGCCGATGCGGACCTTGTACTTCGAGCGCGTCGCGGAGATCTCGCTCTCGCCGATCTTCAGCGTCGTCTGCTCCTTGTCCATGAGCGCCTCGTTCTCGTCGGCGATCGCGCTCGTCGCGGCCATGCGCTTCTCGAGCTCGGCCGCAGTCGCGGGGGCGAGCGCGCCGCCTTCACCCATGCGCGCGACCTCGAGCACGGTCCCCTTCGTCTTCTTCTCGGTGCCGAGGGTCACCCGGAGCGTCTCCGTCTTGTCCTTCTCGGTGAAGGCGTAGTCGATCGTGATCGAGCCCTGCCCTCGCGCGACCACGCGCTGGGTGAGCTTGAGGGGGCTCTTCCGATACGCGCCCGAGAAGGCGTACGTCACGTAGTCACCGACGCTCCGATCGTCGGCGTCCTTCACCGACTCACCCTGGGCCGCCGCGTCCGCGTGCACCGCCGCCTCCGCGTGCTCCGAGAGCGCCTGATCGACCTCGGTCGGGCCGGCTTTGTGCTCTGCCCGCTCGGCAGATCGCAGGGGAGAGGAGGCGCACCCCGCGAGGAGCGCGAACGAGGCGAGGAGGGTCATGCCGGTGAGCTTCATGTCGACCGTCGCTACACCGCGCCGCTCGGAAGGGCCAAGTTCTCGATCCGTGCGCTACGCTCGGCCGCGCCGAGACATGAAGCCCCGCCCGCACCTGCTCCTGTTCGCTGCCCTCTCGATCGCGTGCACCGGTCGAGAGCCCCTCCATCCGCCCGAGGGCTCGACCCCCGACCCGAGCGTGTCCGTCGCGCCGGCGCCGCCGAAGCGGGTCGTCCTATCCATCGTCGGCACCAACGATCTCCACGGTCGCGTCCAGGCCCTCCCCTGGCTCGCCGGCTATGTCGACAATCTCCGCGCCGTACGACGCGAGGGAGGCGGGGGCGTCCTCCTCCTCGACGCGGGCGACATGTTCCAAGGCACGCTCGAGTCCAACCTGCTCGAGGGCTCCCCGGTGCGCGACGCGTATGGCGTGCTCGGCTACGCCGCCGTCGCGGTCGGCAACCACGAGTTCGACTATGGCCCGGTCGGGCCCGCCGCCACCCCCGCCTCCCCCTCCGACGATCCCCGAGGCGCCCTCGAGGCCCTCGCCAAGGCCGCTCCATTCCCGTTCCTCATGGGCAACCTCCGCGTCAAAGCGACGGGGGCCCGGCTCGACTATCCGAACATGCCGGCGAGCGTGATCGTCGAGTCGGCTGGGGTTCGCGTCGGCGTCGTCGGCGTCACCACCGAGAAGACGCTGGAGACCACCATTTCCAGCAATGTGCAGGATCTGGCGGTCGAGCCCCTCGCCGCCGCCATCGCCCGCGAGGCCGCCTCCCTCCGCCAAAAAGGCGCCCGCGCGGTGGTCGTCCTCGCCCACGCCGGCTCCAAGTGCAAGCACTTCACCAATGACCTCGCCAAAGACGGCTGCGACGCGAACGAAGAGATCTTCAATGTCGTCCACGCCCTCCCGAAGAACGCGGTCGACGCGATCGTCGCCGGTCACACCCACGCCGGCGTCGCCCACGACATCGACGGCGTCCCCGTGATCGAGCAGTTCGCCTATGGTCGCTCCTTCGGCCGGGTCGATCTCGTATTCGAGGGTGACGAGGGCGCCCCCACCGGCCACACCATCTTCCCGCCCCGGGACATTTGCAAAGGCGAGGGCCGACCCGATTTCGACCATTGCGAGCCCGGCGACTACGAGGGCAAACCCGTCAATCGCTCGGAGGCGGTCGCCCGCGCCATCGCCCCCGGCATCGACATCGCACGCGACAAACGCTCGTCGCTCGTGGGCGTCGTCCTCGATGCCCCCTTCCCCAAGGACTACCATTTCGAGTCCCCGCTCGGGAACCTCTACGCCGACCTGATCCGTGACAGCAACCCCGAGGGCTCCGTCCCCAAGCGGACCGTCGTCGTGGGCCTCATGAACGGCGGCGGCCTCCGCGAAGATCTCCCCGCCGGTCCCCTCACCTATGGCCGCTACTTCGAATCGTTCCCATTCGACAATCGCGTCGCCACCGCGCGCGTCAAGGCCAGCGACCTCAAGAGGATCGTCGCCGCTCACCTCCAGAGCGACGGCGGAGTCCTCTCGTTCTCCGGCGTCCGCGTCAGCGCCGTTTGCAAGGACGGCTCCGTCGACGTCACCCTCACGAGCGAGCCCGGCAACAAGCCAATCAAAGACGAGGCCGAGGTCCTCATCGTCGCGAGCGACTTCATGCTCCTCGGCGGGGACGGCTTCTGGGGCCCTGTCCCCAAGCCGAGCGTCGTGGTCGGCGACGCCCTCCTCCGCGACCTCATGGAGGCGCGGCTTCGCCAGAAGAAGAGCGTCAAGGCGCTCGACTCCTTCGATCCGAAGAAGCCGCGGCTCTCCCTCCAGAGACCTCGCCCAATGCGCTGCGCAGAGTCCAAGAGGTAGGGACCACCCGTGGATCAGGGGCCGTGAACGGCGCGCACGATCGCGACCACGACCCCCACGGCGACCAGCAACAGGAGGGCGACGAAGATCCCCGCAAAGACGCGCCCACGGCTGCTCGCGGGGGCCTTCGCGACGGCTCGCGTGGCGAGCGCGCTCCTCACCTCGGGCGCGGGTGCGACCCGCGGAGCGACGATGGCGTCGAGGGTCTCCCGTGTCACCTCGGCGACGGCGTCGGGGACGCTCGCTGGCCGCGGCTCCCACGTGACGACGACCCCCTCGCTGGCGCGCGAGACGACGGCGCGGACCGGTCCTCCGGGCTTCGGAGGGACGGGGATCGAGGCCGGGATCGTCTCCCGGCCGTCGCTCGCCTCCGGCTCCTCGGCCTCGGGGCGGAAGGCGCGCTCGAGGGCCTCGCATAGCTCGTCCACCGTGTCGAAGCGGAGGCCGGGGCGCTTGGCGAGGGCGCGCTGGAAGAACCGATCGACCGCGGACGGGAGCTCGGGGCGAAAGCTCGTGGCCGACGGGGGCTCGTCGTTGATGATGGCGGTCACGACCTCGACCGGGGTGCCACGGAAGGGCAGCTTGCCGGTGATGGCGAGGAACACGATGACGCCGAGCGACCAGAGATCCGAGCGCGGGTCGACGTCGCGGCCCGACTGGATCTGCTCCGGGCTCATGTAGAAGGGCGAGCCGAGCATGACGTCGGGGCGGGTGAGGCGCGCGTCGTCCCACGTGTCCTTGGCGATGCCGAAGTCGAGGATCTTCACCGCCTCGCTGCGGCCGTCGACGGGCCTGACCCCCGACGACTTGCCGGAGATGCGCGCGATGAAGACATTGCTGGGCTTGAGATCGCGGTGGACGATCTGGAGGGCGTGCGCGACCCGAAGGCCGCTCGCCACGTCGCGCACGAGGGCGATGACGTCCGGGATGGGCATGGCCCCGTCGCGGCGCAGCCGCTCGAGGAGCGTCTCTCCCTCGAGCAGCTCCATCGTGAGGTAGGCCTGACCGCCGTGGATCCCCTGATCGTAGACATCCACGAACGCGGGCCCGGAGAGCTGCCGGGTGAGCGACGCCTCGCGGAGGAACCGCGCGCGCGCGTCGTAGCCGCGCCGATCCTCGATATCGATGACCTTCAGCGCGAGGCGCCGTCCGAGCTTGGTGTCGTAGGCGGCGAAGACGCTGCCCATCCCGCCCCGCCCGACCTCGCTTTCGATTCGATAGCGCGAGGCGAAGACGTCGCCCTTCTGCAGCTTGACGCTCGTCGTCTCCGTCGCGCCGCTGCTCTCTTTGGCCCCCTCTGTCGCCGGCGCGCGCGCGGAGCGCGAGGCGGGGGCGGTGCGCCCTGCCCCGAGCGGCGACAAATGTCGCATCGTGCGCTTCGGCGGTGCTGCCATGGACTGCGGTCCTCTCAGGTTACACGGCGCGAGGAGCAATGTTTACGCGATGGATGAAAACCTGGAACCAAAGGTGGGCACACGGGGCACAGGGCCGCCGAGTGGGCGAATGGTCTGGCGACGAGTCGACCGTGATGCGGCGGCCTCTCGGCGCGGGCCCTGCGGGCGCAGCATGGACTGGTACTGCCGGCCCGAAGTTTCGTGCCTGGATCTGCTCCGCCCCCGCGCACGACGCGGCAAGTGATGGGCGGAGCAGCACCAGGCACGAAG
>JBGAID010000187.1:0-7822 GCA_044225865.1 Polyangiaceae bacterium
CTCAACCGGTTCGCTCCAGGGTTCGAGCCGAAGGACATCATCGGCAAGACCATCTTCGACTTCACCCTCCCCGATCATCGCGAGGCGCTTCGGAGCTGCCTCGAGCGCGTCGTCGCGACCCGGCGCCCCGACGGCGTCACGACCGTCGCCGCCGGCGCAGAGGGACAGGCGACGCGGTTCTTCACCCTCCTCTCACCCATCCTCGAGCACGGCGAGGTGACCACGGTGAGCCTCGTGGCCACCGAGATCTCGCCGGCCACGCAGGCGATGCGGGCGCTCGAGGAGAGCGAGTCGAAGCTCCGCCTCGTCCGCGGCGCGACGCGGATGGGGACGTGCGTCGTCGATCCTTCGCACCCCGACATGATGACGATCGGCGACGAGCGCCTCCGCGAGATCGGCGGCATCGACTCGCTCACGGGCCCGGCGCTCAGCACGATTCATCCCGACGACCTCCCGCTCGTGCAAGAAGGCATCTCGAAGGTCCTCGCGGAGCCGGGCGCCCACGGCCCGTACCAGATTCGCCTCCGTCGTCCGGACGGGTCGACGCGGTGGATCGAGGCGTTCGCGTCTGCGAACCGCACCGCCACGGGAGAGGTCTCGATCGTGGGCGGCGTGCTCGACGTGACGAACCGCAAGCAGCTCGAGGCGGCCATCGCCCGGGACGAGAAGCTCGAGAGCATCGGCCGTCTGGCAGGAGGGATCGCCCATGATTTCAACAACATGCTGACGGTGATTTACAGCTCCGTGACGCTCGCGCTCGAGGCCGTCTCCCCGAGGTCGAGCGTCGCCGAAGATCTCCGCGAGATCCGGAACGCCGCCGACCGGAGCGCCGCGCTGACGCGCCAGATCCTCGCCTTCGCGCGGGAGCAGACCTTCTCGCCCCGCGTCCTCGACCCCAACGGGATCGTCCTGGACGTGGACAAGCTCCTGCGCCGCGTCCTCGGCGAAGACATCGAGCTCGTCACGCTGCTCGAAGCGACGACCACCATACGGGCCGATCGGCACCAGCTCGAGCAGGTGCTGCTCAACCTCGCCACGAACGCGCGCCACGCGATGCGCAATGGCGGCCGCTTCACGCTGATCACCTCCGACGTCGAGCTCGATCCAGCGGCGGCGGGGCTCTTGGCGGTCGAGCCAGGTCACGGCGTCCGGATCACCGCGAGCGACACGGGCGAAGGGATGACGGAGGAGGTCCGCCTCCGCGTCTTCGAGCCCTTCTTCACGACGAAGGCGCCCGGCACCGGGACGGGCCTCGGCCTCTCGACGAGCTACGGCGTCATCCGCAAGCACGGCGGGGCGATCACCGTCGCGTCCGTGCCGACGGGAGGTACGACCTTCGAGATCTTCTTGCCCGCGGCGGGCGAGGCGTCGGTGGAAGGCGCGCCCGTCTCGAGCAAGCCCCGAGGGGGCTCGGAGCGGGTCCTCGTCGTCGAAGACGAGCCGCAGCTCCGCAGGCTCGTCGCCGAGACGCTGAGGAGGCAGGGATACGAGGTCCTGGACGCGAGCAACGGCGCGGAGGCGCTCGCCGTCATCCAGTCACGAGCCAAGGACATCCAGCTCGTCGTCTCCGACCACGTGATGCCGCAGATGAGCGGGATCCAGCTGGCGCGGAAGCTACGCGAAGACGCCGTCGACGTCCGCTTCCTGCTCATGTCGGGCTACGCGGACGACGCGAGCGCGCGGGACGAGCTCGAGCTCGAGTTCCTGGCGAAGCCCTTCGTCCCCAAGGAGCGCGCAATCAAGGTCCGCGAGGAGCTCGAGCGACCAAAGGGTCGACCCGCGAAGGAGCCATAGACCCGCTCGGCGGCGCCATCCGGCGACCGTGCTTGGACCAACTGCCCCTGCGGAGCGTGACGCCGGGACGGCACTCGTGAGAGACTCTCGACGGAATGCGGCCGCTGCATCGAGCTCACGCCTTCTCGGTTTCTTTGCTCTTCTTTGCGGCCGCGGCGTGTGGGTCCTTCGGCGCCGAAGAAGGCTCGTCCCCGCCGAACCCCGGCGGGTCGGACGCGGGGCTGCCCGACGGAGGCGCCGGCCCCTCCGACGCGGGTCTCTTCGAGGAAGGGGGCGAGGGTCCTTGCCGCGCCCAGCACGATCTCTGTCACGACTTCCACGATGGTTCGAAGACGGGCGGCGGATGGAGCCTCGCCCTGGGAGGAGCCAACGGTACGGCCGAGATCACGCCGACCGAGTCGCTCGAGCTCGCCGCATCGAGCAATGGCCCAAGGCTCGCCGGAGCGCTGGTGCCCGCGTCGACGGCCTTCTCCTGCTCGTTTCGAATCCAGCCGATCACGCTCGTGGAGACCGCCGGCCTGTTCGCGACGATCTTCGAAGCCCGCTCGAACGACGGCAGTCGGAGCATCGAGCTCCGCTTGCTCCCGTCTGGCGTGCTCGATGCGTTCGCGGTCGGCCCGAACAACGGCTTCCAGAAGCTCTCCGTCGGGGGGAGCGCGGCGAAGGCGGCCTGGACGCGCATCGGGATCGTGGTCTCCCCCGACGGCGCTGGAGGCGGTCGCTTCGAGGTCACGGTCGGCGATGTGCCGACCACACCGACGAACATCGGGAGTGGGACGGTCCCACCCGACGGCTACGCTTCGGTGAAGATCGGGCTTGGACTGAACAAGAGCGCCGCATCGGCCTGGAAGATCGGCATCGACGATCTGATCTGCGATCGGCTCTGAACCCGAGCTCGCCATCGTGGCCCCCATGCGCGGCCCCCTGACCGGGATTCCTGCACGCCAGCCGTGCAGAGACTCGGATTTCGTGAGGCGCGGCCGCGTCGTAGGGTGAGCTTCGTCGTCGCGGGCGCCACCCGCGCTTCGAGGAAATCCCATGAACCATCGATCGAGGGCGGCCGGCCTCGCGGGACTCGTCTTGTCCGCGTGCGCCGCGAGCGCGCCCGTCCATCCCGCCGGAAGCCACGTCACGACCCGAGGAGAGCCCATGCCGATCACGCCCCGCCCCACCGCCACCGCCCCTGCCGCCATGGCCATCCTCGAGCACGAGGTCGCCGCCTTCGATGCGTGGAAGCAGACCTTCGAGTCCTACGCCGCCGGACGTCGAAGCGCCGGGATCCTCTCGGCGCGTGTCAGTCGCTCGGCCGACGCGCCGAACGCGGTGACGGTATGCCTCGCGAGCGGAAGCTTCGAGGCGCTCGACGCGTTCTTCGCGCAGCCCGAGCGACGAGCGCTGATGGAGCGCGGGGGCGTGCTCGCGCCTCCGCGCACCACCCTCGCCGTCCCGGTCGACGACCTCACCGTGCGCGACCGACCCGTCGCCGCCGCGTTCGTGCGCGCGCGCGTGGCCGACTTCGACGCCTGGAAGCGGGGCTTCGACGCGCGCGCCGCGGCGCGTGCGAACGCAGGCATCATCGGACACGCCATCGCGCGCGCGAAGGACGATCCGAGCGAGGTGATCATCGTCCTTCAGGCGGAGGACGTGGACACGTTGCGCCGGTTCACGAGCTCGGACGACCTGAGGAGGGCGATGACCGAGACCGGGGTGCAGGCACCGCCGCGCGTGTCGTTCGTGCAGAGCTTCGCCGTCGAGCCCTGAGCCGCACGTTCAACGCGTGGGCGTGGGGGGCTTACCCGAGTAGCAGTGCCCCTCCCGCGCGAAGTGCTCCACGAGCAGATCGATCACGGCGCGGATGCGCCCCGCCTCGCGCTGCGACGCGTGGTACACGATCGAGAGGTGCGCCCACGCGACCGCGTCCTCGAACACGCGGACGAGATCGGAGCGGCCATGGATCAGGGGATAGGGCACGACCCCGATCCCGACGCCGGACACGGCCGCGTAGGCGACCGCATCGGGGGTGTCGAGGCGGAGCGTCCGCGGGTTCGCGGTGCTCCGGTCCTCGAGCCACCGTGGCCCGCGATGTCGCGGAGCGCGCTGCCGTAGAGGATCACGGGATGGTCTCGCGCCCTCGGTCTTCGGTAGACCATTCGCCTGCGGCCGAGGCCGCGGCGATGACGTACATGCCGACGTCCACGCCACGACGCGCGACGAGATCGGGCGTCGGGCTTGAACGCGCGGAGCGCGATGTCTGCCTCTCCCTTCGCGAGGTTGGCCGGCGTGATCTGTCCGCTCAGCTCGACGACGAGCTCCGGAAAGCGCTCGCGCGCCATCCCGACGATCGCCGACAGCAGGACCAGCGTCGCCGGCGTGCACGAGACCCTGGTCACCTTGCTGCTCACGCCCGTCTTCGCCGCGTGGACGCTCCGCCCGAGCTCCGTGACCTGCTCGTCGACGCGCTCGGCGGTCGCAAGCGCGAGCCGCCCCTCGGGCGTCCACTGCAGCTCCCGTCCGGAGCGGATGACGAGACGCGCGCCGACCGCGTCCTCGAGCGCGGTGGCGGCTTCCGCGACACGGTCGAGGCGTCGACCGAGAGGAGGCGCGCCGCCGACGCGCGACGGAGCCCCCGCGCGAGAGCGCCTGCAGGATCTTGAGGTCGTTCCAGTCCACGAGGCGGGTCGGTAGCCGCGAGGGGCCCGCCGCTCGAGATCGGTGTGGTGTTGACGAGCATGTCGATGCCGAGGCTCGCGCCGGGGCGCGGTCAGATCGTCCACGCTCTGGTCGCCTTCGAGGTCGGCCACGCGGTGGCGAGATCCGCGAAGTCGGTGGAACGCCGCGCTCGCAGCCGGCGAGGTCCTTCGTCGAGCAGCTCGCGCCCGTCGGCGTGGGGGCGAATCGTCGCCACCCTGGCCGCCGGACGACGAGGACGTGCGTGCTGACCTTCGCCGGGTGCTGGGCGAAGTCGGTGAGCGGCGGGGTCCGCGTTCGCGACGGCGGTGACATCCTTGAACTGGGCGACGTAGCCGCCTTGTCCTCCGGGCGGATGAGCTCGATCCGGGAAGCCGACCGCGAAGCGCGCCGACGCGACGCTGGCCGCGAAGCGCGTGCCGCAGGAGGATCCTCAGACGTCTTCACGCCGTTCTCCGAGCACGAAGGCGTTGCCGCCGTGCTGCTCCTCGGCATGCCGGCCACGCGTCGGCGTATCGAGGAGCGCCTTCGAAGCGCGCACCTCGTAATCTCCGCGCCCGATCCCCGCATCGCCTTGATCGTGAACGAGTCGGGCGAGGTCGTGGTCGCGAAGATGTCGTGGCCTTCGTTCTTCACGAACCCGTTCGACACCGTGATGTCGCCCGATACGCAGACGGGCGTGCTCTCGAACGTTCCGCTCACCTCGGCCGCGCCCAGGTGGAAGATCGCGATCGGGGTCTGCTGGTAGAACGAGACCTTGCCATCCACGTCGACGACCGGCGCGCCGTCGGCCTCGTCCTCGAGCGACGTGTCGTCATCGTCGCCGGTCGCCTCTCTTGGCTCGCCCTTGCTCTCCTTCTTCCGCGAGTCCTTCGCGGCCGCCTCGTCCGACGACGGAAGGCCGCCGACGGGCGTGGAGCAAGCGACGAGGGCGAGGCAACCGGCGAGCATGAGCGAGCGCACGAGAGCTCCCGCTGCAATCGATGTACCGCCGTGATCGCGCTCGACATTCCCAGGATTTCGCGGCGCGCGAGGGGTCGGGTGTGCCCGCCCGCGGCTCGGATCGAATCGATCCGACCTCCCTGTGATCCGAGCGAACGCGGGCCCGATGTGCGATCACCGAAGGCGGTGGAGACGCCTCCGAGGCCTGCGCGCGGCCCCATGGCGGCCCCATGATCGAGACGATCGTCCTCCCTCGCTCGACGCCTCGCGAGCCGCGCCGAAGCCCCTGATACGATGGCGTCGTGCAGGTTTGTCGGCTCCTCTGCGTCGCCGGGCTCGTGGCGCTCGTCTCGTGCCACCGCTCCGATCCCCCACCGCCGAGCGCCCCGGCCGGCTACGGACCGCCGCCCGGCTATTACCCGCCGCCGGCCGGCTATTACCCGCCGCCGCCCGGCTATTACCCGCCGCCGCCGGGCTACGTTCCCCCTGCTCCAGCTCCGGCGCCCCCGCCCTCCAGCCCGCCCGCTCCCGCCCCGAGCCCCAGCACGGATCGATTCGCGACCGCACGCGACCAGTGCGTGACGACGACCAACGGCTACCGTGCGAGGCTCAACCTGAAGCCCCTCGTCCGACGTCGGGATCAGGAGGCCTGCGCGGACGCGGAGGCGATGGCGGACTCCAAGAGCGGCAAGGCGCATGGCGGCTTCGGGATCTGCGCCGGCGCCGGGGCGCAGAACGAGTGCCCCGCCTGGGATGCGTCATCCCCCGAACGCTCCCTGTCCGAGTGCCTCGAGAGCATGTTTCGCGAAGGCCCCGGCGAGCCATATTCGGCACATGGCCACTACCTCAACATGACGAACACCCGATATTCGGGCGTGGCGTGCGGATTCGCGACCGACGCGCGCGGCCGTCTGTGGATCGTTCAGGACTTCTTCTGAAGGCTCGACATGTCGCGGACGCGTCACCGCGACATCGAGAGGCCCCGGAGCCTCCTGGCTCGTGAGCGGGTCGAAGACGCATCGGACGTCCCGGCGCACCACGCTCGCTTCTTCCACCCGACGTGGGAGGGCATCGGCTCGATCGCGCTCCGATCGCAAGCTACGGACCCGAGAAACGGATCGCGGAGGACCACGTCATCGTGGGCCCAGAGTGCTCGATCGGCATCGTCCCCGTCGAGCCGGGGAAATACCGCATCACGACCGACATGGTCGAGGGCGCAGAGGAGAACTTCATGCGCGTGGTCTTGCGCCGTCAGTGAGAGACGAGGAGGACGCGCCCCGGCTCGACGAGCACGTCGTACTCGGTCGAGACGACGCCGAGGAGTAGACCGCCCTTCGACGCGCCGCACCTGCGCAGCGAGCGCTTCGACGCTCGGGCGACGAGCTTGGCCAGATCCGTGCAGGACTCGTGCGACGGGACGATCGCGAGCAGCCATTCGTCGTGGCCGTCGTCCATCTCGAATGCGCCGACCTTCTTCGCCCCCTTGCCGGGCCTCGCGGCGACGAAGGCGCGAAGCGTCTCCTCGTCCCCCTCGACCTTGTCGTCGACGAGGACGATGGTCCCGCTCTCCACGATCCACACGCTCGCCGGACCGAGCTTCACACGAACGACCTGGCCGACCACCGGGCTCTTCGGTCCGGCGTAGCTCGCGAGCGAACGCGCGTCTCCGACGAGCAATTCGCCGCTGCTCGCCACGTCGCCAAGGCGCGTCGGGGGCGATGCCTCGGGTCTCTTCAGGACGGGCTTCGCGCCGTTGAGCTTCTTCAGCTTCTTCAGACCCGCGAGCTTCGCTTCGTACCCGACGAGCGATCGGGGATCGATCACGAGCGACTCGAGGTTCGGCAGCGTGAAGAGCTCGTCGGGGAGACGCTTGAGCGGTACGAGCTTCAGCTTCTTCAGCTTCTTCAACTTACCGATCGTCTTCGGCAAGGTCTCGAGCTTCGGCAGGTCGTACATCTCGATCGACTCGAGGTTCGTGCAGTCGCCGAGCGCATCGGGGAGCTCGGCGAGCTTGTCGAGGTAGTTCAGCTCGAGCGTCTTCAGCTTCTTCAACTTGCCGATCGAGTCGGGCAACGCCGCGATGTCGATCCCGCCGAGCGAGAGCTTCTCCAGCGCGGCCAGGCGCCCGAAGTCCTTCGGGAGGCTCTGATCGCGACCGGTCAGCCCACGAAAGATCTCGAGCATCCGCAGGTTCTTGCACGCGAGGATCTCGAGCGGGAACGATCGGAACGGCGGCGAGTCGAACCCCTTGTTTCGGAGGTGGGCGGGGTTGAGCACGATCGACTTGACCCGGCTCGGGTCCTTGCGCGCCCCGGAGAGCGGGTCGTGCGGCTTCAGCTTCGGCATGCGCCGCACGATACCGCGTCACCGCTTCTTCGGTTTGGCCTTCTTGGCCTTC
>JBGAID010000188.1:0-7501 GCA_044225865.1 Polyangiaceae bacterium
AGGGGGGGTTTGACACCCCCCTTGCGCTTCGCGCACCCCCCAGTCCTCTCAAGGGGGAGGAGCCCCCTTGAGAGCCCCCCCAGGGTGACTCCTTGAGGGCGCGTCTCCCGAGTCGAGGGTGACTCCTTGAGAGGCGTGGCTCTCACCGGCCTACGCGCAGTACGCTTGCCACTCGGCGGGAACGTCCGAGCTCGCGCGGCCCAACGACAGGGTCGAGGGGAGCGACGCGGGGCGGAACGGCCGGCGAGCGAGCCGCATCTTCGCCTCTTCGGGCGTGCGGCCAGCCTTGTGTTGGTTGCAGCGGTAGCACGAGGTCACGATGTTCTCCCAGGTCGTCTGGCCACCGCGGGAGCGGGGCAGGACGTGGTCCAGGTTGAGGTCGGAAGCGACGCCGACGAGGCCGCAGTACTGACAGGTGAAGTCGTCGCGTACGAAGATGTTGGTGCGGCTGAAGGCGGGGCGCTTGGGGCGTCCGCCCGCGAGGCGACGCTGCCGCACGACGGCGGGGGCGCGGATGGCGAGGGAGGGCGCGGCGATGGTGACGGCGTACTCCTCGACGACCTCGACCTTGTCGAGGAAGAAGAGCACGACGGCCTTCTGCCACGAGATGACCCGGCAAGGGGTCATCCAGGGAGTGAGCATCAAGGTGCGTATGAATTGGTCCATGACGGGTGGCCTCCGGCAGAGGTCGAGCCGTGATTGTGGTCGAGCGACGCGATCGTCACGCGCGAGCTGACGGGCGCGTTCGCGCGAGAACCTTTTCGGGCGTGCCTCGTCTACAAGGCCCACTCCTATGGCCAAGACGAACCGTCTCGTGGATTCCGGTTGGGTACGAAAGCTGCTGGCTACGGCCGCGCTCGGTGTTTGCGGTCTCGCGGCGTGCGACGATGCGGGCTCCTACCCGCGTGCGGACCTGCGGCCGTCGGCGACGGCGACGAACAAGCCGGCGCAGCAGCAGCAGGGGGCCCCGACCCAACGCCCGACCACGACCGCGGCCTCGAGCGCGGCGAGCAGCGCCCGGCCGACCCCGGTCGACTCGAGCACGCCCCCGATGAAGCCGCCGGTGGCTTCGAAGGAGCTGAAGGCGATCGCGGCGAGCAACAACGCGTTCGGGCTGGACCTGTTCAAGGCGGTCGCGAGCCCGTCGAAGAACGCGGCCCTGTCGCCGGCGAGCCTCGGCACCGCGCTCGTCATGACGTTCGGGGGCGCGCGCGGCACGACGGCGACGGAGATGCAGAAGACGTTGCACCTCCAAGGATCGGCGGAGGAGATCTCGAAGAGCGCGGGGCAGCTCGCGAGCGAGCTCACGGACGGCTCACGCCAGGTGACCCTCAAGATCGCGAACCGGCTGTTCGGAGAGAAGACGTACGATCTCGAGAAGCCCTTCCTCGAGTCGACGAGGAGCGCCTTCAAGGCGGAGCTCGCGCCGATGGACTTCAAGGGCCACAGCGACCAGGCGCGCGCCGAGATCAACGGGTGGGTCGAGCAGCAGACGGAGAAGCGCATTCGCGATCTGCTGCCGGCGGGGAGCCTGAGCGCGGACACGCGCCTCGTGCTCGTGAACGCGATGTACTTCACGGGGCAGTGGGATCACCCCTTCACGGAGGGACGCACCGACGAGGCCCCGTTCCACGTCTCGTCCTCCAAGACCAAGAACGTGAAGATGATGCACGAGATGGCGGACCGTCGCGTGATGGATGGCGACGGGGTGAAGGTGGTGGAGCTGCGCTACCGGGGCGACGCGGTCTCGATGCTCGCGGTGCTGCCGGGCGAGAAGTCGAGCCTGGAGGCGGTCGAGAAGTCGCTCACGGCCGAGAAGGTCCAAGGGTGGATCGACGGGCTGAAGGGGCAGAGCGTGCAGCTCTCGATGCCTCGCTTCACGATCGACCCGGCCGAATCGACGGCGCTGCGGGAGACGCTCGAGAAGCTCGGGATGAAGTCGGCGTTCACGGAGAAGGCGGACTTCTCGGGCATCGCGAAGCCGAAGGCGAAGGCGGACGAGCTGAAGCTCGCGCAGGTCTTCCACAAGGCCTTCGTCCGGGTCGACGAGAAGGGCACCGAGGCGGCGGCCGCCTCGGCGGTGGAGCTCGCGGTGAAGGGCGCCGCTCCGAGCCCGGTCGAGATCAAATTCGATCGGCCCTTCTTGTTCTTGATTCGCGACAACGCGAGCGGCCTCATCCTCTTCATGGGGCACGTCGCGGACCCGTCGGAGAAGTAGGGGCTACTTCTTCGCGGGGGTGCCGGATTTCGCGGGGGCCTTCTCCGTGCTCGCCTGGGGGGGCGAGGACGTGGGCTCGCCGGGCATCATCAGGAGCATCATCCCGATGAGGGCGGCGGCGCGGTGGTTCTTGTCGGTGACGCCGGTGAACTTCACCGGGAAGGTCTCGCTCTTCTTGTCCTTCTCGGCCGTCATCTTCCCGTCTTTGCCGAGGGTCATCGTGCCGCCCTCGTCAAAGACGAGCTGATGCTTGTCGTTGAAGTGGACCTTCTTGTTCACCTGGCCCGAGAGCGTGCCGTCCGCGGCGACGGCGATGATTACCTTGCCGTTCTCGTCCTGAAGGGTGTTCTTCACGAACTTCAGGATCGGCTTGCCCTCGGCCTTCACCGTGCCGTCGTCGGCGACCTCGATCTTCTTCGCGCCCTTCTCGGTGATGGTGACCTTGATGCCCTTGAAATCGAGGGCGGGGCCATCCGGGATCGGCGCGGCGGTGGGGGCGGCGGTGGGCGCGCTCGACGCGACCGGCTCGCTGGTGACGGGAGGCTCCGCCATGTCGGAGGTGGGCTTGGCCGTCTCGACGGGGGCGGAAGAGGCGGACGCTTCCGCGGTGGCATCGTCGCCGGTCTTCGGCGTCTCTTCCCCGCCGCCACAGGCGAACGCGGAGAGGGAAATCAACAGGGCGGGCACACAGAGCTTTCGCATGACCATTCTCCTTGGACGCCCGACGGCGCGGCGACGGCTCTTACCACCGCGTCAGTCGGCCAGCATCGCCTTGATGTCGTCGGAGCTGCGGTGGGCGACGAGCTTCTCGAGCAGCTCGCTTCGTGAGCTCCACGGCAGGACGTTGCCGCGAGGCGTGGCGTACTCGAGGTAGAGGTTGTCGTCGGTGGAGACCATCCGCGAGGGATCGACTCCGGCCTCGGCGGCGGCGCTCCGAACGAACGAATCGATCCCCTTCGTCGTGACGAGGATGTCGTCGAGGAGCTCGGAGAGCGGGCGATCCGGGGCGTGATCGCCGAGGGTGGGCTGGAGCTCGGCGAGGTGCTTGCGGGAGGCGACGAGGGGCTCGTTCGAGGCGACGAGGATGCCTTGCCCTCCCCCATAGAAGAGGACGACGTGGGCGAACTCGAGGCGGAGGGTGTGCATGACGACGCCGAGATCTTTCGCCTCGATGTGGTGGAGCTGAATCCACTGCTGGAAGATCCCATCCGGCTTCATGCGCGCCTTGCACAGCTGATAGAACTCGCGGCTGTAGAGGCTGCCCGCGCCGGCGAACCACACGCTCGTGAGCTCGATGCCGATGAAGTCGTACTGGCGATCGCTCACGAGGAGATGGTTGCGGCCATCGGCGACGGCCAGGGTCACGCGAGGATCGGAGAGGGCGTCGGCGCCGCTCGGGCCGAAGTAGGTCTTCGCGGCGCGCACGATCGCCGGGGAGATCTCGGCGACCTCCACCTGGCGAAAGGGATAGGAGGCGACGGTGCCGAGGGTCGTGCCGGTCCCGAGGCCGATGACGAGGGCTCGATCGAAGTGCCGCACGAAGAGGCCGGGGTAGTGGGCGAACGAGCGCTGGGCGTACATCTCGACGCCGTCGTTGCCCTGGAATTTGCCGTTGGTGAGCAGGGTCTTCACCCCGTCCTGCTCGGTGACGGTCGTGACCCCTCCGTGGGTGTCCTCGACGGTGAAGAGGATGTCTTCTTCGCCGCGCCCCTCGTCGAAGTAGACGTGGTAGCCGCCGGTCATGCGGGCGAGGTCCCAGCGCGGAGCGGAGACGCCGGCGAGGATCGCGAGGACAGCGATGGACCCGGCGAACGCGCGCGCGATGATGGCGCCGAGGCGCCGCCCGGGAGAGCGGAGGGCGGTGAGGATCGCCACCGCCGCGAACGCGATCGCGACCGCGACGACGGCGCGCTGGGAGCCGAGCCGCGGCAGAAGCACGTACCCGGTGAAGAGGGAGCCCGCGACGGCGCCCACCGTGTTCACGGCGGTGAGCCGGCCGACGAGCGCGCCCACGTCCTCGTCGTGAGCCACGCTCTGCAAGAGGAGCGGGAACGTCAGGCCCATCAACGTCGTCGGGATGAAGAGGGCCACGAGGGCGGCCGCGCCGCGGATCATCTCGCGCCCCTCGAAGGTCGTGACGCTCTCGCCGACGCCCTTGAAGTAGTCCGGCAGGGCGGCCCAGACGGGCAAGAGGGACGTGAGGGCGAGCGCGGCCGCGGCGAGCCCGAGGGGGAGCGCCGCCAACCCGAGGGCCTTGTGGACGTACGGCGCGAGGGCGGCCCCGAGGAAGAGGCACACCAAGAAGATGGAGAGGATGACCCCGAACGCGTACGCGCTCGTGCCGACGAGGAGCACGAGCAGATGAACGAAGATCACCTCGCACGCGAACACGAGGGCGCCGGAGGCGAACGCGGCGATGTCGAGGGAGGCGCGCGACTCGAAGGGAGGGCGATGGGCGTCGGCGGCGCGGGTCGCGATGCGCGCGGAGGCGGTCTGGCGAGCGCCGAGGGCCATCGCCAAGAGGCCGACCACGACGCTCGTAAGGGCCGCCGATTGGGTGGTCTGCCGGAGCCCGAGGGCGGGGAGGATCCAATACGAAGACCCGAGCGATCCGAGGGCTCCGCCGAGGGTGTTGCACGCGTAGAGGACGCCGAGGGCGCGGCCGCGGTGCTCGGCGCGCTCCTGCTCGGTGAGGCGCGACAGGAGCGGCAGCGTCGCGCCCATCGCCGTCGTCGGCACGATGACCACGATCACCGCGAGCAGCCATCGGATGAGGGTGACGAGGGCGAGCGAGGAGGGCGCCGCCCGCACGAGGCTCACGTAGGCGTGAGAGAGGGCGTCGAACGCATAGGGGGTGACGAGGACGGCCAATCCGACCACGAGCTCGAGCACGCCGTAGGCGAAGAGGGGGCGGGCCACCTTCATGGCGCGAGAGCCGCCGAGCTTCGCGCCGAGGGCGAGGCCGGCCATGAACGCGGCGAGCACCGCGCTCACGGCGTGGGCGGTGGATCCGACGACGTAGGAGAGGAACTTCGAGAAGCAGACCTGATCGATGAGGCCCGCCCAACCCGAAGCGACGAAGAGGAGCGCCACCACCGAGAGCGGCGGGGGACGCACGGGCTTGTTGCTCAAAAGGACCCGCTCCAGCTGAAGAATGCGTTGCGACCGACGGCGAGCGGCGCGGAGGCCTTCGTCGCTTCATCGTCGAAGGGCTCGCCGTTGCGAAGGGTCACGCGGGGGTGGAGGAGCGCGATCGTGATGCCGGTGGCGTGGCCGATCGCGGCCCCCGCGAGCACGTCCTCCCACGAGTGCGAGCCCGACCAGACGCGGAGGACCCCGGTGACCGCGGTCGCGATCTCGGAGGTGAGGAAGCCGGCGAAGCGGAGCCCGAACGCCTCGTTGGGAGGGGTCTCGACGAGGTTCACGAAGCGCGCCCCCGAGAACGAGGCGATGGCCGACGTGTGCCCGGAAGGGAACGCGTCGCGCTCGCGGCAGGGCTTGTCGCGGCCGAAGTAGGCGCGAGGCCGGCACCGCCCCGTGATGTTCTTGATGAGGCCGGTGATCGCGCTCGTGAGGAACAGGGCCTCCGACTCGATCGCGACCTCGTGGAGGGCGGCCGCCCCCGGGATGCTCACGCCGGAGGCGTAGAGGTAGCTCGTCTCGAAGACGAACCCGAGTCCGAGCTGGATGAACGAGCCGCCGATCGCGCCCGTCATGTCGCTCACCTTGGAGACGAGGGAATCGAAGGGGCGCGCCCGGAACGGGGGGAAGAAGGCGACGCGAGGCGGGATCAGATAGGTGAGGTTGGCGGCCCCGGTGAGCCCGAGGAGCGTCGCCTCTGCCTCCGGATGCCCGAACGCGAAACCGGGGCGCGACCCCTCTTCGGGATCGGCCGCGCTCGCGGGCGTGGCCCAGAGGACCGACGCGAAGACGGCGGCGCAGGTCGGAAGGGGGGGCAGCCGCACGGGGCGCGCATCTTCGCAACCAATCGTCGCGGACGGCAAGCCGTCCGCACGGAATGAGGTTAGGGTGGAGGGCCTATGAACCAAGCCTGGATCATCGAGGCGGCTCGCACCCCGCGCGGGCGAGGCAAGGCAGGAAAAGGCGCGCTCTCGGGGCTGCACCCCCAGGAGCTGCTCGCGCAGACGCTGAAGCAGACGCTCGCGCGCGCGAAGGTCGACCCCGCGCACGTCGACGACGTCGTGATCGGGTGCGTGAGCCAGGCCCAGGAGCAGGGCGCCTGCATCGCGCGCAACGCCGTCCTCGCGGCGGGCTTGCCCGACGATCTCACCGGCACGACCGTGAACCGCTTCTGCGGCTCCGGCCTTCAGGCCCTGAGCTTCGCGGCCATGGGCGTCGCGAGCGGTCATCAAGACTTCGTCCTCGCCGGCGGCGTCGAGAGCATGTCGCGCGTCCCGATGGGCTCCGACGGCGGCGGCATCGACGGCAACAACCTGCGCCTGCGCGAGAAGGTGTTCCAGGTGCCGCAGGGGATCAGCGCCGACCTGATCGCGACCCTCGAAGGATTCTCGCGCGAAGCGCTCGACGCCTTCGCCCTCCGATCCCAGCACCGCGCCGAGCAGGCGCAGCGCGAGGGTCGCTTCGACAAGGCCCTCTTCCCGGTCGTCGATCCGGCCACCGGATCGGTCGTGCTCGCCAACGACGAGTACCCGCGCCACGGCGCCACCATCGATGGCCTCACCAAGCTCGAGCCCGCGTTCGTCGGGATGGGCGCGGCCGCGGTCGGCCCCAAGGGCGAGACCCTCGATCAGATCGCCCTCGCGCGGTACCCGCAGGCGAAGGAGATCCGCCACGTCCACACCGCCGGCAACTCGAGCGGCATCGTCGACGGCGCGTGCACGCTCTTGCTCGCGAGCGACCGCGCGATCGATCGGCACCGGCTCGTCCCGCGGGCGCGGGTGCGCGCCATGGCCACCGCGGGCGCCGAGCCCGTCATCATGCTCACCGCGCCGACGCCCGCCTCCCAGCGCGCCCTCGCCAAGGCGGGGATGAAGCCGGAGGACATCGACCTCTGGGAGATCAACGAGGCGTTCGCGGTCGTGCCGCTCCAGACGATCAAGAACCTCGGGATCGATCCGGAGAGGGTCAACGTGAACGGCGGCGCCATCGCCCTCGGCCACCCCCTCGGCGCGACAGGCGCGATCCTTCTTCAGACCGCCATCGACGAGCTCGAGCGAAGAGAGCTCAAGACCGCCCTCGTGACCCTGTGCATCGGCGGGGGCATGGGGATCGCGATGATCGTCGAGCGGGTCTAGCTGGCGC
>JBGAID010000061.1:0-63496 GCA_044225865.1 Polyangiaceae bacterium
ATCTGCTCCGCCCCCGCGCACGACGCGGCAAGTGAAGGGCGGAGCAGCTCCAGGCACGAAGCCCGAAGTCTGGCCGTGGACTTCTGTGTTGCTGGGTACTGCCGGATCCGGAAGCGGACTTCCGGCCGGCAGTACTCGGGCGTGTGCGCTTTTCCGCGACGCGCCGCCGCCGATGCTCGAAGATTGGCGCCCATGCGCCGAGCAATCTGGATCTCCGTCGCCGCCATCGCCCTCTCGTCGTCTCGGATCGCGGGCGCCGCGCCCGTCTGGATCGGGGATTTCGAGACGAGCGACACGAGCCAGTGGGACGGCGAGCTCAACGGAGAGGGCCACATCTCGATCGTGGGGAGCCCCATCATTCAGGGCGCCCACGCCGCCCAGATCCAGCTCACCAACGACGCGGTGTGGCCCAACGGGCTGAAGCGCGTCGAGCTCCACTACGGGCCGGCCGCGGGACGGACGGCGGAAGGGCAAGAGCTCTATTTCGCGTGGAGCTTCTATCTGCCCGAGACGCTCCCCACCGATCCGGCACAGCAGATTGGCTATTGGGAGTCCAACCAGAGCTATCAGCAGATCATGGCATTCAACGTCGCGGGCGAGCACGTCCAGTTCATCACCCAGAAGCCCAACTACACGGTTCATTGGGAGTCCGATGGAATGGCGACGGCAGGCGAGTGGCACCGAATCGCCATGCACGTCCTCTGGTCGAAGGACCCGAGCCTGGGGAAGGTCGACGTCTGGTTCGACGGGCAGCAGGTGGTGAGCCAGGCGGGGGCGCAGACGCTCGCCGACGACAATGACCACTTCACCCAGGTCGGCCTCCTGCGCGGCCCCGCCGATTTCACCGATATGCCCATCATCGTCCTCGACGACGCGGTCGAGGGCGACTCCCTCGAGGACGTTCACCCCGATCTCGTGCCGACGGGAGAAGGGGGCGCGGGCGGCGGGAGCGCGAGCGGCGGCGGCTCCGCAGAGGGCGGCGCAGGCGGCGCTTCGAGCGCGGGAGGAGCACCGTCGCAGAGCGGCGGAGACAGCGCGGTCGGGGGCAGCGGCAATGGCGAGACCCCGTCCGGCGACGACGAGGGGTGTGGGTGCCGGGTGAGCGAGGCGCCCGGTGGGTCCTCGATGAAGGCCCTCGCCATTTCGTTCCTCGCGATCGCTTGGGGTCGGCGTCGCCTCTTCTCCGCGACGAAGCGAGGCTTCGGCCGGGGTCGCCGATGAACGCGCCCGTGTCGTTCCGGTTGTTCGTCTATGGCACGTTCATGTCTGGCGAGCGCGAGCACGACATGCTCGCAGGCGCGGAGCGGAAGGGGGCGGCCAAGACGGTGAAGGGCTTCACCCTCGTCGAGACCCGCGCCCTCGCGGGGATGCTCCAGGGCGGCGACGGCGACGTCGTCGGCGAGGTCTACGAGGTCGGCTACGAGACGCTGCGCGCGTGCGACAAGCGGCGCGACCACCCGAGCCTCTACGAGCGGCGCGAGATCGAGCTCTCCGACGGGACGCGCGCCCACGCCTACCTGCTCCGGGCCGACCAGGCGAGAGGCTTGCGTCGCATCAAGGGCGGCGACTGGAAGAAGCGCTTCGCCGTCGACAAGCCGGAGGCGCCTCCTCTCGTTCAATGGGCGCGCGCGCGTCACCGGCGCTGATAAGCTCGATGCGTGAGCTCGCGCGGACCAGCCATTTTCTCGATATCGATCGCAATGACGGCCGCATGCGCTCCTCCGGGGCCGGCCGAGATCCAAAAGACCGCGACCGCGACCGCCACCGCCGCTGCGACGAGCGCGCCCCCGCCGACCGCGACCGCCCTCGGTCCGCTCGCGTCGAGCGCCGCCGCTTCCTCACCGAGCAGCGCCCTTACCCCGAAGGCGAGCGCGTCGAGCGCGGGCGCCGGCATCGATCAAGGGCCGTGCAAGACAGACGCCGACTGCGGGTGGAACGATCCGTGTGTGCCCACCCAATGCGTCCCGCACCCGACGACGACGAACGCGGCGTGTGAGGAGAGCGGCCCTCGGACGGGCCAATGCCTCTGCGTTCGCGGGATCTGCTCTTTGAAGCCGACGAAGGCGCCTGCGCCCGCGGGCGGCTGCGAGGAGCACGGCTGCGAGGTCGACCACGCCCGCGGCACCTGCGTCGCCGACACCCACGGCGTCCCTTGGAACCTCCGCACCAATCCCCACGTCGACTACGGCCCGAGCTGCGACTGCATCAAGCCGAAGGCCGGCTGCACATTTCATTGGTACGATCACATCCCCTGCAAGTCGGTCGCGGACTGCTGGGTCGACGAGAAGCCGAGGCCCCACCCCATCGCCCGCCCCAAGGCGCTCCGCGGTCGCACCTTCAAGCCGTGCGACGATGGAGAGCTGCCCCCCTTCTGCTCCAAAGAGGGCTATTGCGAGGTCGGCCCCGGCTTCAGCTGCTGACGGTCCGAAGCCGGCGCCGCATCCCCCCGAGGCCGATCGCGAGCCCCATCGAGATCCAATAGGGTCCTCGCTCGGAGCGGCCTTCTCGACAGCTGCACGAGCCCTCCAGTCCACCGTCGGAAGCGCCGTCGCCGGCCCCGCCCTGAGCGGACGCGCCGACGCCCGAGCTGCCGCCGCCCTCGGCCGCGCCGCCCCCGGCCCCCGCCCCGCCCGCGCCCGCCACCCATTGTCCAACGACGCACGCCTCTTCGTCGCCGCACGGTCCGCAGGAGCCGCCGCACCCGTCATCGCCGCACACTGCCCCGTCGCACGAAGGCGTGCAGTCGCAGCCCGCCCCCAGCGCCGGGCGCGTCGCGTCCCAGTCTGCGCACGAACCCTCTGGCCCGATGCCGAGCGAGCCCTCCGTGGGATAGGTGACGACAGCCCCGGCCGCGTCTTTGAACACGAAGAAGTAGCGGTGACAGCCGCTGCCGACGCCGGTCACGGGGACGTGATATGCGCCGTTCTCCGGGACCCCCCTCTCGAGCACCATTGGCGTGCACGAGCCGTCCACGTCGACGAGGGCCTGGGAGGGCCCCTGCTCACCGTACCAATTGGCCCACGCGTCCACCGTCGCCGCTTGACGCGGATAGTGGGCGGCGGACGGGATTGGATAGCTCGTCGGGGTGCCCCCGAAATCACCCACGGAGGGGCCGGCCCCGATCCCGGCCCCCATGGCCGGCCCCGCCATCAACAGATTGTAGCGGTGGCCATTGGTGGGGGGCCCCTGATCGTAGCCGCACGTCGTCTTGTCGTAGGCCTCGAACAGCCACTGATAGAAAGCGCCGTCCGGATCCGTCCCGCTCGCGATGATCTCCCCGCTCGCGGAGGCCCCGAACAGCCCGACCCGCGCGCTCCAGCTGGTGCACGAGGGGTTGCAGCCCCCGGCCCCGCCCACGCAGGCGCAGCTGGCAGAGCCGTCGCACGACTGCGGATAGATGTCGTCGATGTTGTCCACGACCGTGCAAGCGGAGTCGTGATTGAAATAGCTCTGATGAGCCATCTCGTCGGAGTGGAACCGCGCCGCGCGGCCGAGGGCGACGTCGTACGAGGCGGGCGCCACTGGCATGTAACAGGAGCCCTCCGGACAGCTCGCGCCGCACGCCGCCATCTCGATCTGGGGCTCGGCGCGGGCCCGATTGGCCCATTCGAGGATCACGCGCTCCCCCCAGTTGGGGAAGCCGTTCGCGTCGGACTCGCCATATGCGAACGCGACGGACGGGGTCGAAGCCAGGACGATTGCCACGAGGACGTGCGGAGGCTTCATGGATCGATCGATATCACGATCCAACGACGCGGGACGTGCTCAGCGACGCGCGCGCCCACGCTCCTCTTCGAACGCGCCCGCCTCGACCTCGGCCTGGTGCTCCGCTTGCGTGCGGGCAGAAGGCCCATCGGCGACGCGCGCGCGCGGAGGCTCTCCCACACGCACGCCGGGGCTCGCGGGAGGGCCTCCAACCGGAGGCTCGTGGGTGCGCTCGCGGATCTTCTGCGCGGCGGCCTGGAGCGCGACCGCGACCCCGTTCTCGACCGCCGTCCCGAGCTCCGCCGCGCCGCGCCTCAACCGCTCTCGACGGGCGCGCTTCTCCAATCGCTCGACGAGGGCCGCCCGCCGCGCGGCGTCCTTCGCGATCGCGTGCTCTTCCTTCGCGAGGTGACGCCGGATCTCCGCGCCGCTGACCTCCTTCGAGAAGGCCTTCAACGCGTGCATCAGGAGGCCGATCCCCCACGCGACCGCGGGCACGAAGACGCCCCAGATGTTGCGGCCGACGTGCGCGTTCAGGAGCGGCACCCCGACGATGATGAGGTTCACGCAGAAGTACGCGATGAGATGATTCCAGAAGCCGTGCCGGCGACGCCGGAGGATCTGGCGCCGAGCCTCCTCCTCGACCTGCATCGAGGCCGCCCTTTGGCGATCGACCTTGAGCGAGGCGAGGGCCTCCGCGAGGGCGTCGCTCGGGATCCCGAGCTCGTCGGCGGCGGAGGTGAGCTCGCCCCGCGAATAGCCACCACGCTCTTGGAAGGCGAGCGCCTTGCCGATGACCGCCTTCATCGTCGCTTCGCTGAAGCGCGTCTCGTTCGACCGCGGCGCCGCGGGGGGAGCGGCACGCAGAGGCTCCGGCGCGCGGTCGAAGCGAGGCGATGGGCTCGACGGCGCGCGCTCCGAGACGGGCTGGCCATCCAGGGCCCGGACCAAGTCGTGCATCGTCGCGAAGCGATCGTCGGGGCGCTTGGACATCGCGCGCGCGACCGCGACGCTGACGTGCTCCGGCACGTCCGAGCGCACCGTCGAAATCGGCGGAGGCTGCTCCTCGAGGATGGAGGCGACGATGCCGAGCGCGCCGTTCTCGGCGTGCCAGGGAGAGCGACCGGCGAGGGCCTCGTACGTGGTCACCGCCCACGCGAACTGGTCCGCGCGGCCGTCGAGCTTCTTGCCCTTGATCTGCTCGGGCGCCATGTATTGCGGCGTCCCGATCTGCACCCCGGTGCCGGTGAGGGTCGGCAGGGCGGCCTGGGTCGGAGCGCTCGGATCGAGGTTCTGCATCGACGAGCGGGCGATCCCGAAGTCGAGCACCTTCGCGATGCCGTCCCGGCGGACCATGAGGTTCTCCGGCTTGATGTCCCGGTGGACGATCCCGCGATCGTGGGCCTCCGCGAGGGCGCGGGCGGCGTGCTTCATCCAGTCCAGGATCTCGGCGGTGGTCGCGCCGCGCTCGATGCGACCTCGCAGCGTCTCGCCCTCGACCAGCTCCATCACGATGAAGGGCCCGTGCTCGCTGTCGCCAGCGTCATAGATGGAGACGGCGTTGGGGTGGGACAGCGCCGCGGCCGCCCGCGCCTCACGGACCAGGCGCTCTCGCCCCTCTTCACCGAGAGCCCCCGCGTCGGGCTGCGTCAGCACCTTCAGCGCGACGGCGCGGTCGAGGTGGGTATCTCGAGCGCGGTAGACGGCGCCCATGCCGCCCTCGCCGATGAGCGACTCCACGACGTACCGCTGGATGGCCGTACCCGGGGACAGCACCCGCGGACCTTAGCGACGCCCCGCCGCCAATACAACCGGGCCAACCGCGCCAACCGGGCCGACCGGGCCAGCCTGGCCCCGCACGCGCGTTCTCCGCAAAAAACTCCGGTTTCCTCGCGCCCGCCGAGGTGTCATGATCGAGCCGAACGTTTCAAGCGGGGAGAACGAGACGCCATGCTGAGAACTCTGACGATCGCCCTGGTCCTGTCGCTCACCGCGAGCGGCTGTTACGTGCGCGCGCGCGGCCGGGTCGTGGCACCCAGCGTCCGCGTCGCCGAGGTCGACGACTACGAGCCGGAGTACTACGACGACTATATCGTCTATTACGACGATCGCGGCGAGCCCTACTATTACGATGGTGGCCGCATCATCTACGTCGAGCGGACCCACCCGCGATACCGCTACTACGTGAACCACTGGCGCGCTCACCGCGACGTCTACTTGCGGTGGCACGCCCGCTATCGAGGCGACCGCTACCACCGCCGCGGCCAGTGGCACCGCCGCCACCGCTGACAGCTCTCCGTCGGAAGGCAGAGCAGCGCCGAGCGCCACGCGCGTGGTGACTCGGCGCTCGTCTTTGTCGGTGACGCATCCAAATGAGCGAGCGCAATTCTCGATCAGAGATCCTCGCGCGATTCGATCACCGGGCTCTGGGCCTGGATTCTCTCGCCGCGCCTCGATGATACCTCGGTGAACAGCGCATGGCTCAATGGCAATGAATGCAATATTGGAGAATCGCTGCCGCCAACAAAGCAGGCCTCTCTTGGCGCTCGTCGTCGGACGAAGCTCGTCGCCTCCTTGCACGCTTCGCCGTCCCCCCCGCGCGGATCTTCCCGATGGCCCGAAGCACCACCGCACCGACCGGTCGGCTGGCCGCTGACAAGCTGGTGATGCGGACGTGGAGATCCCGTTCGAGAGAGAGCGACGGAGCGGCTGTCATGAGGACCGGCGGGGAGAAAAGCGGCTCAGCTGCTCTCCCGGGTCGCGGAAGCGGGGCTGCGCTTGGCCACCGCCGTCCGTGGCATCCGCGCGGCTTCCTTGGCTTGGCCGAGCCCGGTTCGGCGGACCCGCTCAGGCGCGCAGGATCTTCTCCATCGCTCGTCCCTTGGCCAGCTCGTCGATCAGCTTGTCGAGGTAGCGGATCTTCTTCATCAGCGGGTCTTCGATCGCCTCGATTCGGACACCGCAGATCGTGCCCGTGATCAGGCTCGCGTTCGGGTTGAGCTCGGGCGCTTCATCGAAGAAAGCCTCGAAGGTCTTCTGCTTCTCGACTTGCGCCGCGAGCTCCTTCGCGGTGTATCCGGTGAGCCAGCGGATCACCTCGTCGACCTCGGCCCGGGTGCGCCCCTTCGCCTCCGCCTTCTTGATGTAGAGCGGATAGACGCTGGCGAAGGTCATGGTGTAGACGCGGTGCTTCTTCGCGGGCGGGGCGGGCAACGCTTGCTTCGAGGTACGCGGGGCGGTCATCGCGACAAAACTACCCGTCAGCGCTCTTTGAACGTCTTCGTCGCATTGACGAACTTGTCGCGCTTCGACGAGAAGCGTGACTTGAGCGTCCATGCCATGACTTGATGGAGCGACTTCTTGCCGTCGACGAAGGTGAGGAGGTAGCTCGCGTTGACGTGGTCGACGGTGCCCTCGAACTCGTACTCGAGCGCGTCCCGATCCCCGACCTTGATCGACTTGGGGCCGCGCACGGTCATTCCCGAGATCTTCGTCTTCAGCGCCTCGATGGATAGCTCCGCGTATTTGGCGAGCGGCAGATCCGTGAAGTCCTGCTTCGATTCGCTGATGACGATCAAATACTCTTCGGCGGTGGGATTGCCTGCCTGAATGGAGGCGACGCTGTTGAGCCCGGTGCGCTTGGACCAAGAAGCGGGGACCTTGATCTCGCTGGCGCCGTCGTCGGCGACGATGAGGTTGGTCGCCTCCGCGGAGTCGAGCTGTTTGGCGTAGTAGACACCCACCCCGATGACGGCGAAGACGCCCACGACGAGGAGCCCGACGACGATCGCGATGATGACGCCGGCGTTGGACTTCTTGGGCTGGCCGTAGGCGGGCTGGCCATACGCGGGCCCGTACCCGGGTTGGCCAAACGCGGGGGGAGCGCCAAAAGGCTGGGGCGCGCCATAGCCGGGCTGCCCTCCATAGCCGGGCTGCCCTCCATAGCCAGGCTGGCCTCCATAGCCGGGGGGATTGGGGTGCTGCGAGGGCTGCGATCCGTCCGGGCTCGCGGGGCCCCAGCCGAGAGGGTTCGGAGGCTGGCTCATCCGGGAGGAGCTTACGCGATCTCCGCCCGTCGCCGCTGGATTCCCGCGCCCGTCGCCGTGTCGGCGAGTAGCCGAATCACCGCGGCTGCTCTACCATCGAACGATGCTTCTTCGCCTGCCGCATGTCGCCTTCGCGGTCTCGTTGCTCGTCGCGTGCGCCGAAGGTGGAGAGGTGCCCAGCGGCGGAGCAGCGCCCGGAGGTGGATCGCAGGGGGGCGCCGGCACCGGCGCGAGCCAGAACCAAGGCGGCGACGGCGCCTCGACCTCCACGAGCTCGTCGATGGGAGGAACACCCAGCGACGGCGGCGCGGGCGGCGTCGGGGGCGAGCCCAGCGTCGGGGGCGGCGGCACCGGCGGCAGCCCGCCCGTCTGCGACTTCACCGCGCCCGAGGTGTGCGCGAACGCCGAGCCCCTGCCCGCCGTCGCGGGCGATCAGGGCGCGGACGTGGTCACCCGCACCGGGGACCACAGCAAGTTCTACAAGGTCCACATCCAGGAGCAGGACTCCAGCATCGGCGGGGCCGACCTCTCGTACACGGTCAAGCTCACCTCACCGCCCGGCGTCGACTACGACATGCGCATCCACGAGGGAGCGCAGGCGGGCGACGCGGATTGCAACGGGACGCTGAAGACCGGCTCCGGCAACCCCGAGAGCGTGCACGCGAGCTGGGGAGACGATCAAGGCTTCGGCGGCGAGGACGACAGCGTCTGGCTCGTCATCGAGATCGTCCACATCAGCGGCGACGACTGCGGGCCCGGCGCCCAATGGTCGCTCGAGGTTCGCGGCAACACCTGACTGGCGCGCTCGAGGAGGCCTGCCTCGGCTCGGCCTGCTAAGCTTCGCGGCCCCATGCACGACTTCCGCCGGTTTCGCGGCACGACCTCATACCTGACCAACGAAGCCCTGGAGAGCGCGGTCAACTGCGCCCTCGCCCTCGAGCGGCCGCTCCTCGTCCGCGGTGAGCCGGGGACGGGGAAGACGCTCCTGGCCGAGGCGATCGCGGCGGGGCTCGACATGCCCCTCATCCCCTGGAACGTGAAGAGCACGACCAAGGCGCAAGACGGCCTCTACGTCTACGACACCGTCCAGCGCCTCTACGACTCGCGGTTCGGCGACGGCGACGTGCGCGACATCAAGCGGTACATCAAGCTCGGGCCGGTGGGGAAGGCGTTCACCGCCGAGCAGCGCAGCGTCTTGCTCATCGACGAGGTCGACAAGGCCGATCTCGAGTTCCCGAACGATCTCCTCCACGAGCTCGACCGGATGCGCTTCCGCATCGTGGAGACGGGGGAAGAGGTCGTCGCCCGCGAGCGGCCGGTGGTCGTCATCACCAGCAACAACGAGAAGGAGCTCCCGGACGCGTTCCTGAGGCGCTGCGTCTTCCACTTCATCGACTTCCCGGAGGCCGATTTCATGCGTCGCATCGTCGGGGTCCACCACCCCGACCTCGAGCGCGAGCTCGTGGACCAGACGCTGAACGTCTTCTACGAGATCCGGAACTCGATGAGGCTCCGCAAGCGCCCGTCGACGAGCGAGCTCATCGATTGGATCGCCGTGCTCAAGCGCGCCGGTGTCCAAGAGGTCAAGCTGGAGAAGAGCTTGCCGTTCCTCGGAACGCTGCTCAAGAAGGAACAAGACATCGTCTCGTTCGCGGATCAGCTCGCGGGCGGCCGGCGATATCGCTCGTGAAGGACCGCTGCTGATTCCTCCCTAGAGCACCGATCATGTTGAAAGCCGGCGCATTCGCGCGATTTCGCGCCCGATCCACACGGCCTCGTCGCTCCGCTCCTCAGATTGCGTGGAGTAGTCTTGCGGTGCTCGCTCGTCGGGCGCGCGCCTCAGCCGCAAACTCCCCCCACTTTACTCCGCTTTCAACATGACCGGTCATCCAGGGGAACGCGATGTTCATCGACTTTCTCTATGACCTGAGGGCGCGCAAGGTCCCTCTGGGAGCACAGGAGGCGGTCTCGCTCGCGAAGGCCCTCTCGATGGGCCTCCACGACAGCTCCCTCGACGGCTTCTACTGGGTCGCCCGGAGCCTGATGGTCCACGACGAGAAGCACCTCGACGACTTCGACGTCGCGTTCGCGGCCCACTTCCGAGGCGTGCACGTCGAGGCCAAGAAGATCGCGGAGGAGCTGCTCGACTGGCTGCGCGATCCGGTGCGCATGCGCGAGCTCTCCGACGAAGAGCGGGAGACGCTGAAGAAGCTCGATCTCGAGGAGGTCCTGCAGACGCTGGAGGAGCGGCTGCGCGAGCAGCGCGAGCGCCACGACCGCGGCAACCGCTGGGTCGGCACCGGCGGCACCTCTCCGTTCGGGACGGGGGGACAGAACCCGAACGGCGTATCCATCGGCGGATCGGGGGGACGCGGCGGGGCGATGGTCTCCGCGGACGCGCGCAAGTACCGGCCCTACCGCAGCGACGTCGTCCTCGACACGCGCATGATCGAGGTCGCGCTCCGCAAGCTGCGGGTGTTCGCCCACGAGGGCGCGGACGAGGAGCTCGACATCGAGGGGACGATCCGCGAGACGGCGCGCAACGCGGGCGAGCTCGAGATCGTCCTCGCGCCGCCGCGGCGCTCCAACACGCGCGTGATTCTGATGATGGATGTCGGCGGCTCGATGGATCCCCACGCCTACGTGCTGAGCCAGCTCTTCAGCGCCGCCAAGCGGGCGAGCCACTTCAAGGAGCTGCGGACGTACTACTTCCACAACTGCGTCTACGGCCGCGTCTGGAAGACAGAGGCCTTCCTCGAGCCGGTGACGATCCACGACCTCATGGGGGAGTGCAACGCGACCTACAAGCTCGTGATGGTCGGCGACGCGCTGATGGCCCCCTATGAGCTCCTCGGGTCGAGCGGCTTCATCGGGGACGAGGGACGCGTCGCCGGCATCGAGTGGCTCCGGCGCCTGAAGGAGCACTTTCATCGGGCGGTGTGGCTCAACCCGGAGAACTGGCGGGGCTACCGCGGCACGACGATCGATCCCATCTCCCAGGTCTTCCCGATGTTCGACCTGACCTTGGAGGGCCTCGGAGAGGCGGTGACGGAGCTGCTCCGCGGAGGAAAGCGGTAGATGCTCGAGGCGGTCGTCTCGCTCGCCGCTTCGGTTCGCGCCCAGGTCCGCGCGCGGGTGGCGCTGCCTCGGCTGACCATGAACGTCGTCGCGGTCGCCCTCTCCGTCATCGGGGCGGCCGAGCTCGCGAGGGCGGGCACCCGAGACGCGCGGCTCGGCGCGGCCGCGATCCTCGTCGCGACGCTCGCCGGGCTCGTCGTCGCCGCCGTCCTCGAGCGCCGGCGCTGGAAGGACCCGCTCGTCGTCGTATCGCGCGAGGTGAAGAAGGACGACCCACCCCTCGCCGCCGAGATCGATCGCGCGACGGGGCTCGTCCTGAGGACGCGCGCCGACGCGCTCCGGGCGGAGCGCGCCGAAAAGGGCTCGAGCGCGTCGCTCGCGGCGACGGGACAGCTCGCCGACGCCTTCCTCGCGAAGAAGCTCGCCCGGGTCGACATGGACGCGATCGACGATCGGGCCCAGCGCGCAGCGCGGACGATCGCGATCGCGGCCTTCTTCGGGGCGGCGATCGGCCTCGCCGCGAGCGCGCTCGATCCATTCCGGGTCGTCGAGGGCCTGGACGTGCTCGCGGCGCGGGGTGGGCGCGCCCCCGTCCGCCTCGTGTACCTGGACGACGTCGACGTGGTCGCGAGCCCCCCCTCGTACATCGGGCAGCACGAGGAGCTCCTTTCGAACTTCGACCAGACGGATCAGCCCCGCGGCACCGTGCTCACGGTGCGAGGCAAGCCCCAGCGTCCGGGGCGGAAGCTCGTGTTGACGGACGGGAAGAAGGAGATCCTCTTCGTCGACGACGGGAAAGGAAACGTCGTCGCGCGCTGGACGGTGAAGGAGACGGTCGACCTGCGGATCGCGGCGCGCTTCGGGGGCGTCGTCGTCGAGCAGAAGGATGCCCTCACCGTCGAGTCGGTGCCGGACTTGGCGCCGATCGTGAAGCTCCAAGGGGCGCCCAAGACGGTGAAGCTCGTCGACGTCCCCCGGCTGACCCTCGCGTACGAGGCGACCGACGACCACGGGCTCACCGAGATCGCGCTCGTGCTCCGCTCCGGCCCCAAGGTCGAGCCGCGCACCCTCTCTCGGCCCGGCGGCGTCCGGATGGAGCGCGGGGCCCACGAGCTGTCGACGCAGGAGGCGTTCTTTCGCGGCACCTACGTCCCGGTCGAGGTGACGATCGAAGCGCGCGACAACGACGCCGTGCTCGGGCCGAAGTGGGGGGCGAGCCCCGCGTTCATCGTGCTGCCGCCCCTCGTCGGTGAGCCGGAGGCGCTCCGCTACGACGCCTTGCTGCGGCTGCGAGACGCGCTCGTCGATCTGCTCGCCCCGCGCGTGGAGGCGGACCTGAAGAACGACGATCAAGCCAAGCGCCGCGTGGAGTCGGAGAGGAAGGCCCAGTCCGCGGCGATGGTGACGGTGGAGAACATCCTCGCCGGGACCTACGGCGGACTCTCGATCCGAGGGCGGGTGCGGCGGGTGGTGGCGGGACAGTCGCGCCGGCTGCGGGAGGCGCTCGCCGCGTACGAGAAGGGTCCGACGAAGGAAGCGTTCGAGAAGCTCCTCAAGACCCACGAGCAGGTCGTGCTCGCGATCGACGCCGCCATCCAGCGGGTGGGCCTCGAGGACGCCAAGAAGGTATCGAAGCGTCTCGCCGACGTCGCGGACGAGGCGGCGCTCGCCTCTCGGACCGCTCGAGGCGAGGCGGAGCACGACCGCGGGATGCACCGACTCGAGGCCGCGCTCGGCGTCCTCGACGGCGGCGGCAAGCAGCTCGCGAAGCTCGGGTCGCTCGGGGCGGATCTCGGAGACATCGCGCGCGGCGGGGTGAGCCGCATCACACGCGCCCGAGACGGAGGGGATCTCGTCGCCTCCGAGCTCGCCGCCACCGACCTCGCCCGGCGGTTGCGGGAGCCGGTCCCCAGCATCGGCGGCGGCGGCCGGCCCGGCGTCGAGTCGGGGCCCTCCGATGAAGGCGGGGTCGGTGAGGGCGACGACGCCTCGGACGCGGACGAGCAAGCCGAGAAGAACGGCAAGGAGCTCGACGAGCTGATCAAGCGCCACCAGGACGAGCTCGACCGGCTCGAGAAGGCGCTGGAGAACGCGACGAGCCCGGCGGAGCGAGAGGCGCTGAAGAAGCTCGCGAAGGAGCAGGCGCAGGCGATCCGCGAAGCGGTGAAGGGCCTCCCCGAGCAGGGGTTGCCCGGCTCCGCCGCGGAGAAGGCGGCCGACGGCAGGAAGAGCGCGGACTCGATGGCGTCGGAGCTGGAGAAGGGCAACGTCAAGGACGCGCTGAAGCGGGGAGCGGAGGCGCTCGAGGCCCTTCGCGAGGCGAAGAAGCGCGGGGACAAGCGGGAGTTCCTCGACGACGAAGAGGTCGCGGAGGACGCGACCGCGGCCGGGAACCGGATCGAGGAGGCGCTCGAGGCGCTCGAGAAGGCCCAGAAGAGCGCGGAAGACTCCGCCAAAGAGCGAGCCAAGAAGGACATGAAGGACGCCGGCGAGAACGAGGGCAGGCTCTCCGAGCGCGCGCGCGATCTGAAGAAGCGCGGCGAGCAGGGAGACGCGTCGATGCCGGAAGAGGTCCTCGATCGCCTCCACCAAGCCGAGCAGGCGATGAAGGAGGCGCAGAAGCGACTCGAAGACGGGGACGCGGACGGCGGCCGGGAGAAGCAGAAAGAAGCACAGCGATACCTGGAGATGGCTCGCGAGGACGAAGACCCCAACGAGTCGCGCGACGGGGACTCGCGCGGCGAGGACGGCAAACAGAATTTCTCGCAGGACGCGAAGATCCCCGACAAGAACGAGCACAAAGGTCCGGAGGACTTCCGGCGACGCGTGCTCGAGGGGCTCGCGAAGCCGGGCGATGCTCGCCTGAAGGACGCGATTCGCCGCTACGCGGAGGGGCTGCTCCAATGAGGAGGGCGCAATGAAGAAGCCGACGATCGCCGCGCTCGCGGGGCTCTTCGCGCTCGGCGCGCTGCTCGCGTCGCAGCGCGGGGCGCCGCCCGCTCAGGCCCAGCCCGCGCCGTCCGAGAAGACGGCGTCCCCTGCGCCCGTCGGAGACGCCCGGCGCGCCAACCGCGCCCACGAGCTGATCCTCGAGCTCGACACGGCCCAGGCCGCGAAGGAGCTCGAGGGCGCCGATCCGAACGACGCGCTCCTCGCGCTCGAGCGCGCCCTCCTCGCGATCTACGAAGGGCGCTGCACGGACGCGACCAACATCCTCACCCAGCAGAACCTCCTCGATCTCGAGCCGGCGGCGCGCCTGCTCGGGATCTCGCGCGGCTGCGAGATGACGATGGCGGGGGCCACCGTCCGCGAGGACGCGGCGTCGGGGGCTTGGATTCGGCTCCAAGACGACGAGGACGCGGCCCTCGTCCCGTTCCTCTTCGAAGTGATCGCCTCCGCGCGCGAGGTGTTCCAGCGCGACCTCGGGGTCACGATGCCGAGGCCGATCCGGATCGAGATCGCGCGCGATCAGTTCGGGCTCGCGGCGATGACGGGGCTGCCCCTCTCCGCGGCGCGAACCACCGGGACGATCGGCATCGCGAAGTGGGGCCGGGTGACGATCGTCTCGCCGCGCGCGACCGAGAGCGGGTACTCGGTGATGGACACCCTCGCCCACGAGCTGACCCACTTGGCCCTCACCCGCGCGTCGCGAGATCGCGCCCCGCTCTGGCTCCAGGAAGGGATCGCGCGCTCGGAGGAGAACCAGTGGCGGACGCCCTCGCCCTTCGACGACGTCCCCCGGCCCGACGATCTCGCCGCCTACGGCGTCCGCAAGAACATCGGCCCCGAGATCGACAAGATCGGCCCCTCCATCGCCCTCCTCCCGAGCGCGATCGAGGCCCAGATCACCTACGCCAAGGTGCAGAGCTTCATGGGCTTCTACGTGAAGAACGCGGGCGAGCGGGCGCTGCCGAAGCTCCTCGAGGCCATGCGGGACATGCAAGGCGAGGACATGGATCCGCTCATCGCGCGCCTCTCCGGGGAGAGCTTCTCCGCGTGGTCGACCAAGTGGAAGGCGGAGATCCTGAAGAACGAGCGAGAGCTCTCCGAGGACGATCGGCCCGGGGCGCCACCGCCGAAGGAGCTCAAGGAGGTCCGCCAGCGGTACCGGCTCGGCGAGCTGCTCCTCGACCGAAAGCACCCGCGCGCCGCCACGAAAGAGCTCGAACGAGCGCACGGCCTCCTGCCCGCGGAGGCGCCGGTGCGGGCCCTGCTCGCCCGCGCCCTCGTCGACGAAGGACAGCGAGACCGCGCGAAGACGCTGGTCGAGAACGTCGCGGACGTGCACCATAACGAGTCGAGGTGGTGGTCGATGAGGGCGGCGCTCGGCGTCGGTGACACGAACGCGGCGATTCGGATGGCGATCGCCCTCGCTCCGTACGATCTCGGGGCGGCGTGCGACGAGAAGGCGCCGCCCGATCTGCCGACCGATCCGGCCCGTCGCGCGCTCTGCGAGGCGGCCCGGAGAAAGCCGCGAGGGAGGTAACGACACGTGTGGCTCTGGTTGCTCCTCGGAGCGCTGCTCATCGGGATCGCCTGGGCGCTGAAGTACGCGCTCCATTGGCCGCTGCTGATCCCGATCGTCGCGACGGCGGCGATCACCGTCTTGGTCGCCCTCATCTGGATCCTCAAGTGGTACCTGGCGCTGCGCGCGGCGAAGAAGCTCCAGGACGTCATCGAGAACCAGGGCAATCAGCAGGCGATGAACGCCCGGCCGGAGCGGCGCGCCGAGATCCAGGAGCTCCGCAAGCAGCTCTTGGCCGGCCTCTCCGCCCTCAAGTCGTCGAAGCTCGGGCGGGGCGGCAAGCGCGGCGGCGCTGCCCTCTACACGATGCCCTGGTACATGATCATCGGCCCCCCCGGCGCCGGGAAGACGACGGCCCTCACCCACTCCGGGCTGGTCTTTCCCTACGGCAGCTCGAGCGGGCCAGGCGGCCAAGGCGGGGGCGGCGGCATCCGCGGCGTGGGCGGCACGCGCAACTGTGACTGGTGGTTCACCAACGAGGCGATCCTCCTCGACACCGCCGGCCGCTACACCACGGAGCAGGACGACCGTGAGGAGTGGATCAGCTTCCTCAACTTCCTGAAGAAGTACCGGCCGAAGCGCCCCATCAACGGGGTCATCATCGCCATCAGCATCTCGGAGCTCATCGACGCCAACGAGATGCAGATCGAGGCCACCGGGAAGAAGCTCCGCGCGCGCATCGACGAGGTCGCGGCCCAGCTCCACATGGTCTTGCCCGTGTACCTCCTGTTCACGAAGGTCGATCTCATCGCCGGGTTCTCGGAGTTCTTCGGCGACATGCGCAAGAGCGACCGGACGAAGGCGTGGGGGGCGACGATCAAGCTCGAGCTCCCGAAGAACGAGCCGGGCAAGATCTTCGGCGCCGAGTTCGACACGCTGGTGAAGCACCTCCACGCGCGCTGCCTCAAGCGCATGTGCATGGAGCGCGGCCGCGAGGTGCGGGAGCGGCTCTATCAATTCCCGCTCGAGTTCACCGGCCTCAAGCGGAACCTCCAAGACCTCGTCGCGGTCACGTTCCAGCCGAACAACATCTCCGGCACGCCCATCTTCCGCGGCTTCTACTTCACGAGCGGCACCCAAGAGGGCCGGCCCATGGACCGCGTCCTCGAGCGGATGAGCGCGGCGATGGGCATCCGACATCAGAACGCTCAACAGCAGCAGCAGGCCCCCCAGCCCGCCGTCGAGTCGAAGAGCTACTTCCTCCACGACGTCTTCATGACCGTCATCTTCCCGGACGGCGACATCGCGGCGCGGAGCTCCGTCGAAGAGCGGCGCCAAGCGGTGATGAAGCTGCTGATCGCGGGGGCCACGTTCGCGTTCGCCGCCATCCTCGCGTTCCCGAGCATCACGTCGTACTTGAACAACAAGTCCTTCATCGCGACCGCGGAGACCAACGCCCGCAAGGCGGCCGCGATCAAATGGGAAGAGGGCGATCCGTTCGACAACGTCCGCGCCCTGAACCCGACCCTCGAGACCCTGAAGAAGCAGGACGAGCTCGACAAGAAGGTCCCGTTCGAGATGGGCTGGCCGATGTACGTGGCCGACCAGGTCAGGCGGCCCACCCTCAAGGTCTTCAGCGCGGAGATGCAGACGGGGTTCGTGAACCCGGTGCGCAAGCGCCTCGAGGAGAAGCTCCGCAAGGTCACCGGGCAGCCGGGGACGTTCCTCGACGACTGGCTGACGCTGCGGCTCTACCTGATGCTCTTCGCCGTCGACGGCAAGATGGATCACCTCGACGTGGACTGGGCGACGGGGCGCTACTCCGCCCTCTGGGCGAAGGTCCTGAAGGAGACCTCCCGCTCCGGAGAAGAAGATCTCAAGCGGGAGGCCAAGCCCCACGTCGCCTACTACTTCGAGGTCCTCAAGGCGGGGCGCATCAAGCCGATGCCCGCCGACACGGAGCTCGTGGCGAAGGTGCAGAGCCTCCTCGGCGGCGTCTCGCTCGAGGTGCGCTACTTCGATCTGCTCGTGCGGTGGCTGTCCGATCAGCGGATCGACGAGGCGGGGGAGACGTGGTTCGCGAACCTCACCTTCCCGCCGCTCGATCTGTCGGCGGCGTTCCCCGCGCGCCAGCAGGACATCCTCGACAACGGCTACGACAGCAAGCTGCGGAAGCAGACCAAGGCCCTGAACAAGGACGGGACCAACTACTACCGCGTGCCCGGCTTCTACACCGCGAAGGGTTACCAAGCGGTGATGATGCAGATCGAGCGGGCGGAGGGGCTGCTGAAGAGCGAGCAGTGGGTCGTCCCGCTCACGAAGAACGAGACCCCGGAGGCGATCGCGCGGTCGGTCAAGGACGCGAAGGCCAAGTACGAGGCCGAGTACACCCGCACCTGGACGGAGTTCTTCGTCGACATGGACGCGAAGAAGCCCTCCAGCGACACGGAGGCGCGCGAGTCCCTTCGGGTGATCAGCCTGAGCCCGTCCCCGCTCTCGGCCGTGCTCGAGCTGCTGGATCGGAACACCCAATGGCGTGAAGAGGATTTGATCCCGTCCGGAGGGAACGACGGCAACAAGAGCTTCCGAGCGCGGATGGAGCGCTACGAGAAGCTCGTCGCGCCGAGCGCCGAGCTCAAGGAGATCGCCAAGCCCGGCCCCGCCATCCCTTCCACGTTCGCGGCCATGGTTCGGTTCGGTCGTCCCGACCCGACGGGGGCGACGGTGCCGCCCGGGTCGAAATACACCAACGAGATCGCCGCGAACCTCAAGCTCACCGTCGTCCACGCCCAGGACGCCAACGGCGGCGGCGTGTTCTTGGGCACCTTGAAGGAGCAGTTCGCCGCCGCATACGCCCAAGCGGACGACCTGCTCACGAAGAACTGCGACAAGCTCTGCGTCACGCTCCTTCGGCCCATCTTGCTGGACCCCCTCACGATCACGGAGCGGCCCGCCATCCAGGGCGTCGACCCGAAGAAGGTCGAGTCGCCCGTCACTCCGGGCAGCAACCGTCCGGTCTGGGATCGCAAGAAGGACATCCCGAAGTGGCCCCCCCACGGCGGCCCGCGGTGACCACCCTCAGCGCGCCGAGCTCTTCGGCGCGCCCGTCCGCTCCAGCAGCGCTCGCCTGACCGCCGAGACCACGTCGTCGAGGATCACCGGCTTCACGAAGAACCGGTCCGCGCCGAGCGCGGAGAGCCTTCGCCACTCCTCGGGGCCGCCCTCGCCGGTGAGGACGAGGATCGGCATCGCGCGGGAGGCCTCGCGGGCGCGGATGAGGGCGGTGAGCTCGAGGCCGCTCATCGCCGGCATCTGCAGATCGAGGATCGCGACGGAGGGGGCCTGTCGATCGAAGGCGGCGAGGGCCTCGCGACCGTCGCCGACCGACTCGATGGCCGCCTCCGGGAACTCGCGCGCGAGCGTCATCTCCATGAGGGACCGAAAATCCGCGTCGTCCTCGGCGACGAGGATGCGAACCGGCTCCGCCTGGCCTCGACGCGCGGCGACGAGCGCGTGAGCGAGGGCCTCGACCGTCGGCGTCCGCTCGGCGGGGTTCTTCGCGAGCGCCTGCATGATGCAGGCGTCGAACGGCTCGAGCTCGGCGATGATCTCGCTCGGCCGGCGCACGGGGGCGGTCGCGTGGAGGGCGAGGAGATCCGCGCTCGTGGACGCCTCGAACGGCCGCACCCCCGTCAGCAGCTCGTAGGCGATGCACCCGAGCGAGTAGACGTCGATGCGCGCGCGGAGCTCCGGGGTCTGGCTCTTGGGGTTGGCGGCCTCCGGGGCCATATACGCGGGCGTGCCGACGACCTCGGCCACGCTGGGATCGCTCGCGTCGACGTTGAGCACGGCCAGCCCGAGATCGGCGATGCGGGGATGGAGCCGCGCGTCGAGGAGGATGTTGCTCGGCTTGAGATCCCGATGGAGCGTGCCCGCGCCGTGGATGGCGGCGACGCCGCGGCAGATCTCGTCCAGGATCGTGAGCACGACGTCGATGTCGGCGGCGCCGCGCTGCGAAGCGTGCCACGCCTCGAGGGTCGTCCCGACGACGAGCTCCATCACGAAGAAGGGGACGCCGCCGTGCTCGCCGGAAGCGTAGATCTGCAGGACGTTGGGGTGGTTCACGCGCGCCATCGCGCGCGCCTCCACCTCGAACCGCTCCCGAAAGCCGCGCGAGAGGAGGGACGGTCGGACGAGCTTGATCGCCACCGGCCGATCGAGGCGCTCGTCGTGGGCGCGCATGACGATGCCCATCGCGCCCGCCCCGATCGTCTCGACGATGCGGTAGTCACCCTGGATGACGGTGCCCGGTCCGAGCTCGGCGAGGGCCTGCCCCCGAACTCCGCTCGCCACCGGCTCGCCGCGGCTGCGCGTCGCGCCCGAGCGACCGAGGTCGCGCGCGGACGGAGACGGCACCGCCACGAGGCCGCCTTGCAGGGCGGCTTCGAGGGAGTGCCGGCGCGCCGCCCCTCGATCGAGGGTGGTCACCGCTTGGCGGATCGCCACCGTCCCGCCCGGAGCGCCGTCCGGCGAACGCATGGTGTCCGCGATCCCGATATCGAGCGCGACGTCTCGTGCTGCTCTCTTGGTCTTCATCGTCGAGCCCATCGGCGGCTCGTCGCCGCTCGACCCCACGCCTTCCGATCGGGAGGCGTCGTGCGTCGGAGCTCGCACGTTTTGGTCCATACGTGCCACCGAGAGAGCGCGAACCGGGCCAGCCAAGAGGCTTCGACGAATTTCCAACGTTCCGGGCCGCTTCGAGGCGCACCGCCACGGCCCCGCGCCTCGCGCCGGTGTGCGATCGGGGCAATGCGCGACGGCCTGCTCGGTCAGGCGGGCGCGCGGCCGAGGGCGCGGACCACCTCGAGGGCGCTCTTCACGCCGTCCTCGTGGAAGCCCATCCCCATGTAGGCCCCCGCGAAGAAGACCCGATCCGCGCCGGAGATTTCGCGGAGCTTCGCCCGGGCCGCGATCGAGGCGTGGAAGTACCGCGGGTGCTCGTACTCGAAGCGGTCGAGCACCCGCGTCGGATCGAGGAGCGCCGTCTCGTTGAGGCTGACGAGGTACGTCGTCTCGTCCATGAACCGATGCAGGATGTTCAGGTCGTACGTGACCGTCGGCCCCGGGGCGTCCACGCCGCGCAGGTAGTTCCAGGCCGACCACGCCCCGCGATCTTTGGGCATCACGGAGCTGTCGACGTGGAGGGCGACCTCGCTCTTCACGAACGGGATGCTCCGGAGCGCCTCGCCCTCTGCTGCGGTGGGCGCGTCGAGCATCGCCAGCGCCTGATCGGAGTGGACCGCGAGCACGACCGCGTCGAAGCGCTCGGGGAGGCCATGCCGCGGGGTGACGAGCACGCCCCCGTCTTCCCGCCGCTTCACCGAGGCGATGGGCGCGCCCCGGACGATGCGGTCGCCGAGCACGCGCCCGATCGCGTCGACGTAGGTTCGGGACCCGTGCTCGAACGCGTGCCACGTCGGAGGGCTCAGCATCTGATCGAAGCCGTGGTTCTCGAGGAAGCGCCACCACACGAGGAACGGGAACTCGCGCGCGCGCACCGGATCGATCGACCACACGGTGGCGGTGAGGGGCAGCGCCACGAACTCGCAGAACGCCCGCCCGAAGCGCTCCGCCGCGAGGAAGTCCCCGAGGGTCGCGGCGGGCCGCTCGTTCCAACGCCGCGCGACGCGCTTGAACCGAAGCGCGTCCCACACGAGACGGTGGACCTCCGGCTTCAGGAGGTTCTTCGGCTGAGAGAGGACGAGGCGAGGGTTGTGGGTCGCGTACTCCACCCCCTCCGCGTCGTCCCGCACCGCGAAGCTGACGGTGGTGGGCTGGCCCTTCACCCCGAGCTCGGCCAAGAGGCGCATGAAGGTGGGGTAGTTGCGATCGTTGTAGACCAGGAACGCGGTGTCGACGGCGCGCGTCTTCTCTCCCCGCGTCACCTCGACCGTGTTCGCGTGGCCGCCGATCCGCGGGGCGGCCTCGAAGAGGCGCACGTCGTAGGCGTCTCGCAGGTAGTAGGCGGTGGCGAGCCCGCTGATGCCTCCCCCGACGACGGCGATCTTCTTCACGGCCGCGCGCGCTCCTCCCGGATCATCCATCCGCCGATGAAGTCTTCAGGGTGCCGTGGAGCCAGTCGAAGAGCGGGATCGTGACGTTGAAGTTCCATCGCTTCATGAGCGCGGGGTCGTGATGGGATCGATGGAGCTCGCGCAGGGTCCGCACGAGCCACGTCCTCCCGATCACGGAGTCCGCAGGCAGGTGATAGGCGAGGTGCAGCCACTCGTAAGAGAGGAAGAACATCATCGAGGCGGTGACGAACAGCAGGGCCGCCTGCGCCGACGAGAGCGCGAAGACCAACAGGGCGAGCGGCACGACGCCGCCGAAGGCCACGACGATCGCATAAGGCGGCAGCAGGATCAGCAGCATTTCGCTTCGCGATCGCATCGCCATGTCGTCGTGCGTGTACACCACGTGATGGGTGAGCTCGTGCCGCTCGTAGAGGATGGCCAGGCCGCGACGGCGGCGATGGAGGACCGTCTTGTGCAGGCGCCACTCGAGCCCGAGCCCGCCCACGAGGGTCAGGGGGAACGTGAGCCACTCGAGCGCGGTGAGGGCGCGTCCCGCCGTGAGGAGCGCGACGACCGACCCTGCGCACACGGCGATCCCGAAGATCGACGGGACGGCCAGGTGCACCCAAGGTCGATACGAGCGGGGGATGCGCTCGACGATCTCGTGCCGGCGGCGCTCGTGCGCCTCCCGCTCCTTGGGGGTGGGCTCGCGGTCCCCGGCCGACATCGATTCGAAGCTTAGCGGAGGCGTTTCCGAAAGGCGTGCGATACTGCCGCCCATGGCCAAGAAGGCTGCGCCCAAGAAAGGTCTCGCGAAGAAGTCGAGCGCGAAGAAAACGATGGCGGGGACGAAGGCGAAAGGCGCCGCGAAGGCGAAGCCGAGCGCGAAGAAAGCAGCCGCCGCGAAGAAGGCTCCTGCGAAGAAAGCCTCCGTCGAAAAGAAGGCCGCCCCCAAGAAGACCGCGGCGCCGAAGAAGGCGGCCGCACCGAAGAAGGCCGCACCGAAGAAGGCCGCACCGAAGAAGGCCGCACCGAAGAAGGCCGCACCGAAGAAGGCCGCACCGAAGAAGGCCGCACCGAAGAAGGCCGCACCGAAGAAGCAGGAGATCCGCGCCCCGAAGAAGCGCGCCACGCTCCAAGCCGACGCGGCCGGAGACGTCGTGCTCACCGACGACGCCGTGCTCCGCGCCGACGACAACCTCGAGACCCTCGACACGATCTCCACCGAGCAGGTGTTCGCTGCGCAGGCGCCGACCGCCTACGACTAGCGCCGCCACGCGGACACGGCCGCCCACTACGGCAAGGCGATCGACGCCGCCGCCGAGCCCCGCGCCGACTACTTCGTCCAGCGCGGCAAGGCCCTGTATCAGCTCGGGGAGTTCACCCGCGCGATCGAGGACTACGAGCGCGCCCTCGCGATCGACCCCGACTACAAGGATCTCTACTTCGAGAAGGGGAAGGCCGAGCTCCGCGCCCACCACTACGCGGACGCGAACGCGAGCTTCACCCGCGACCTCGAGAGCGGAGCGCCCTCCCCCATCAGCTATTACAACCGCCACATCGCCCGCAAGGCGACCAACGATCCGATCGGGGCCCTCCACGATCTCGACGCCGCGCTCGAGGGCATGCCCGAGTCGGTGCCGATCCGCCTCGCGCGCTCGGATCTGCGCGCGGCCCAGGGCGATCTCGAGGGCGCCCTCGACGACGCCGGCGTGGCCCTGCGTCAGCAGCCGGACGACGCGTCCCTCTACGATCGTCGCGCCCGGCTCGCCTTCCAGATGGGCGCGTTCGAGCGCGCCGCCTCCGACTTCGCGAACGCGCTCGAGATCGCGAAGGGAGCGGGAGACGCCCCCAACCCGGAGTGGTACGCCGGCCAAGCGCTCTCCCTCGGCCAGCTCAGCCGCTACGACGACGCGGTCGAGGTCCTCGGCAAGGCGATCGAGCTCAACCCCGACGAGCCGAGCGTGCACTGCAACCGCGGCTGGCTCCACCACCTCGCCGCGCGCGACGACCAAGCCCTCGTCGACCTGGATCGGGCGATCTCCCTGAACCCGAAATACGCGAAGGCTTTTCACAACCGCGCCGCCGTCCGCGAAAAGCTCGGGGACACGGCGGGGGCCCTCGCCGACTACCGGCGGTTGGCCGACCTCGGCCACGACGTCAGCGAGGAGATCGGCCGCCTCTCTTGAGCGAGCTCGTGCAGCGGCATCCCGGCTTGCTACGATGACCGGATGCATCGTTCCTTGCTGATCGTGGGGTGGGCGCTCGCCGGGTGCGCGAGCGCGGTCGAGGGGTCGGTCCTCACCGAGAGCTCCGATGGTGCGGAGGTCTCGGTCGAGGCCTCCGAGGCCAAGTCGGCGACGAGCCACGAGAGCGTCCCCGTCCGCAAAGCCTCGAAGCCGGCGCCCAAGACGGACGGGTACGTCCTCGGTGACGCCGACAAGCGCGGGGTGGCGCTCGGCAGCCCCTGCCCCCCGAAGGATCCCGCCGCCGAAGAGGGCAAGCGCTCGAACGGCCCCGAGCTCTGCGGGACGCAGGGGCGCATCTCGCTGGAGCACTCCCACTTGGGGGCGATCATGCAGCAGGACGAAGCCAAGCTCCCGTGCACGCCCGCGCCCCTCCCGAACGGGAGCGACAACCAGCCGAGGATGCCCTATCAGGTCTCCGCCTGCGTCTCGGACGACTTCATCCTCATCTCCGACGTCTGCGTGATGTGCCGAGTCATGTCCGGCAACGGCGTCCACGCGCGCATCAGCGAGCTCACCGCCGACCAGCGGAAGTTCGTCATGCAGGTGCTCCACATCGAGGGTGACGCTCCCACCGACGCCGAGGGGTTCAAGAAGCTGCTCGGCAAGCGCTGAAGCCGGCGGCTCGGCTCACCCCTTGAGCCAGCGGCCGATCGAGTTGCGTCCGACGCCGAGGCGTTTGGCGGCGTCGGTCTTGTTCCCGCTCGCGGCCTTGACGGTCGCGTCGACGTAGCGGCGGGTCGCCTCTTCGAGGGTCAGGCCCATCGGGAGGGTCACGCCGTCGCCTTCATCGGAGGGGGCGGCGCCCCCGTGCTTTCGGCTCGCGCGGTCCGACCTCGGGTGGGGCTCGCTCGCGGGCGGCTCCGGGGCGGGGGTCGGGAAGAGGTTCTCGCGGATGATGCCGTCGGGGGCGAGGGCGATCGCGCTCTCGATCCAGTGCTCGAGCTCGCGCACGTTTCCTGGCCAGCGATGGGCCCGCAGCATCGCGAGGGCCTCCTTGGTGAAGGTCGGCTCCGGCCGCTTGTAGCGGTTCGCGTAGGCCTCGGCGAAGTGCCGCGCGAGCCCTTCGATCTCGGCGGCGCCGCGATCGACGAGGCGCGGGATCGCGATCTCCACGACGCGCACGCGATAGTAGAGGTCTTCGCGGAAGGTGCCGCGGCGGACCTCGCGCTCGAGATCCTTGTTCGTGGCGCACACGATCCGCACGTCGGCGCGGATCGTGGATCGGCCGCCGATGCGCTCGAACTCACGCTCCTGCAGGAAGCGGAGGAGCTTCGCCTGCGACTCGAGGGGCAGCTCCCCGAGCTCGTCGAGGAAGAGCGTGCCGCCCTCCGCCAGCTCCACCTTGCCGGGGACGCGGCGATCCGCGCCCGTGAACGCGCCCCGCTCGTGCCCGAAGAGCTCGCTCTCCACGAGCTGGGCAGGGAGCGTCGTGCAGTCGACGGTCACGAACGCCCCGCTCTGCCTCGCCGAGTTCACGTGGATCGCGCGCGCGAACAGGCCCTTGCCGGTGCCCGTCTCTCCGCGAAGAAGAACCGTGACGTCCGTCTGGGCCGCGAGCTGGATGCGCTCGTAGACGTGCTCGAGGGCGCGGCTCCGTCCCACGATCCGGTTGAACGGCCCCCGGAGGATGACCCCGGGCTCGCCCCCGCCGCGGAGGGTCGTCAACCGGAGACCGCGTGCGAGCTGGGTCGCGAGCGCGAGCAGGTAGCGCTCGTCCTCGGCGTCGAAGACCCCGTCGATGCGGTTGAGCACCTGCACGACTCCCCGCACCGGAGAGCTCTCGTCCTCCCGGATCGGCGCGACGAGCATCGTGCGCGTCGTGTAGCCGGTCGAGCGGTCCGCGGAGGGATCGAACCGAGCGTCGAGCTGGACGTCGTCGAGGCGGAGGACGTCGCCCGTCTCCGCGACGTAGCCGACGATCCCCCGCCCCGCCGGTTGGCGCAGCGCGGGGAGCTCCGGCAGCACCGCGACCTGCGTGAATAGATCGCCGTTCTCGGCGTCTACGAGCCAGATGCTCGCCCGGTCCGCACGCATCGCCCGCGCGAGCCGCTCACAGGCCATCTTCAGCAAGGCGTCGAAGTCGACCTCGCGCGCGAGCAAGGATGCGAGATCGACGAGCAGGGAAAGGCGGTTCATGGCGCCTTGCGCCCTGATGAAGGCTTGTCCGGTTTGCTCGGAGGTCGGTTCGGCAGGGTGGGGTTGAAACAGGATAGCGCTCGTCTCCTTTGAAGGCTGGGGGTTCGCGAAAGCGCAAAGGGGGGCGTCAGCCCCTGCAAAGCGCGCCCGACTCCGTGCGACCCGCGTGCCAGGCGGCTCGCCCGTCCGTTCGGCGCAGGCAGCCCCTGTGAGCAGCGCGGTCGCTCGATTCTGGTGCGTATCCCGCGTCGGCGTGGTGCACCCCGAGGTCGGATCCGAGCCGGAGGCGAGCAACCCGTTGACCGTGAAAGCACGCCCCGCCTAGCATCGGTGGCTCCCTTTATCGAATGAGCGTCGCCACCTACGCCGCCGCACAGCTGCTGCGCGTGCTTCCCCGAGTCCGCATCACGCGGGTGGTGGGCAAGCTCGCCGAGGCTAGGATCCCTGCACCGCTCGCGAGGGCGGTCGTCGGGTTGTACGCTCGCGCGTACGCCGTCGACATGGAGGAGGCCCTCCACCCGGACGGGGGATACGACAGCTTCGACTCGTTCTTCACCCGCCCCCTCCGGCCGGGAGCGCGTCCCGCCTGCGAAGATGAAGCGGCGATCGTGAGCCCCTCCGACGGGCGCCTCGACGCCATCGGGCGGGTCGAACGAGACGGGGTCTTCCTCGTCAAAGGACGGCCCTACGCGGCCGCGGATCTCCTCGGTGACGAGGAGGAAGCGCGGCACTACCTCGGCGGGCACTTCGCGGTCGTGTACCTCTCACCCCGCGATTACCACCGCGTCCACGCGCCCGTCCGGGGCACGGTGAAGACGATCCGATCGATGCCCGGCGATCTCTTCCCGGTGAACGCGATCGGGGAGCGGCACGTGCCGTCCCTCTTCGCCATCAACCGCCGCGTGGCGATCCCCATCGATACCCCGTCGCTGGGTCGCATCACGGTGGTGATGGTCGGCGCGATGATCGTCGGGCGCATCACGGTGATCGGCGTCGACGAGCGGGACGTGTCGGAGGGTCATCACGTCCTCTCCCCTCCGCGCGAGGTCCAGCGAGGCGACGAGATCGGCATCTTCCACCTCGGATCGACGGCGGTGGTGTTCTCACCGAAGGGGGCCCCCGCGCTCGATCGCGCGCCCGGCCCCGTCCGGCTGGGAGAGGCCCTTCATTCGCTATGAGCGTCCACGCGCAATGAACGGCAGGGACGACGAAGCCGCGGCGAAGGCGAAGAAGGGCTCGATCCCCGCGCCCTCCAGCGTCCCCCGTCCTTCGAGACCCCCCGCGCCTCCCATGAACGCCAAGAGCGTCTCCACCCCCGCCCCCGCGTCGGGTCGCAAGGGTACGCTCGACGGTCTGAGCCCATCGCCGGGGCTCTCTCGCGGCCACCCGTTCGGGTATCCGGAGCCGGCCGAAGAGGACTTCGACGCGGAGAGGACGATGGTCGTGGATCCCGACGATGCTCCCACCGCCGACTACGATCCACGGACCCACGCCCAGTCGCTCGATCCGCGGAGGGTCATCTCCGCCCCTCCGCTCGCAACCGCTCCGGCTCCTCCTCCCTCATCGATGGAAGACGATCCTCGGGCTCGCTCCCAAGACCTCGTTCAACCGCTGATCCCAGCGGCGCCGCAGACGCCTTCGTTCGGTGATCTCGCGCCCGCCCCTCGACCGAGCGACGCCGGCCGCCGCCGCACCTCGCGCAGGACGGTGCGCATCCCGGACGACCCGACGTTCCGAAAGAACGAAGGTGCCCGCCCCGCGAGCGCCGACGGGGGACCGCCGGAGGCGTCCGCGCCCGAGCCGCCGACCGTCCCCTTTCCCTCGAGCGACAACCGCCAGGGCCGGCCCGTCGGCGGCTCGCTCGAAGAGCGCACCGTGCCGATGACGGAGCCGCTCGCGGCCGCGCGCACCATCCCCCAACCGACGCCGTCCCAGCTAATGGCGAGCGAGCCGACCGCCGTCGACAACGTCGATCACGTCCTCGCGGAGACGCACGGACTGGAGCCGGCGACGAGCGCGGCCGCCGCGCCGGGCGAGGCGCGCTTCGGCGTCCCGGACTTGAGCGACTTCGGACCGGAGGAAGACATCACGGTGGTGAAGGCGCTCCGGATCATCTCGATCGGGAGCGACCCGCCGCCGCCTTTCACGTCCGCGTTCGCGACGTGGCCCCCTCCCCGCAGCGCTCCCGACGACGCGCTGGACTCCGGGTGGACCCCGGCCGCGCCGGCCGTCGCCTTCAACGACGCGGCCGCGACGACGCCTCGGGAGATCCTCGGCATCACCCGGCCCAGCGACGCGCCCTCCATCCAGCTCGACTCTCGGCCTCCGACGGACCTCGACGGCGTCGAGATGCAGGAGCGCATCAGCGAGATCCCCCTCTCCGAGCGCGACGAGATCCTCGAGGACATCGAGCCCGACGCGGTGTCGTTCGTGCAGCCGGAGGCCCTCGCGAAGCCGGAGGCTCGACCTGCCTCCGAGCCCGCCCCCGACCAGAAGGAGGCGCCGCCCGCCGCGCCGAAGCGCCCCCCGCCGCCCCCGCCCAAGACGAAGGCCGAGTCCAAAGCCGAGGCCAAGCCGGCGGCCGCCCAAGACGCGGCGAACGCGACCACCGACGCCCCGCCGAAGGGCAAGCCCTGGTGGGAGGACATCTTCTCCGACGAGTACATCCGCACGATGGATCGCCTCGAGGATCGGGTGATCCACCGCGAGGTCGACTTCATCGAGGAGAGCCTCGGCATGGAGAAGCACGCGGTCGTGCTCGACCTCGCGTGCGGGATGGGCGACCACGCCGTCGAGCTCGCCGCTCGAGGCTACTCCGTGGTCGGGCTCGACTACTCGCGCGGCATGCTGAAGATCGCGGAGAGCAAGGTGAAGACGCGGGTGAAGCTCGCCCCTTCGTACAGCCCGCCGAGCTTCGTCCAGGCGGACATGCGCGAGCTCGCCTACGAAGAGGCCTTCGACGGCGTCTACTGCTGGTCGACGAGCTTCGGCTACTTCGACGAAGAGAAGAACCTCGCCGTGCTGCAGAGGGTCCATCGGGCCCTGCGCCAAGGCGGCATGTTCCTCCTCGAGGTGATCAACCGTGACTACGTCGCCCCGCGCTCGCCGAGCCTCGTGTGGTTCGAAGGTCAGAGCTGCGTCTGCATGGATGACATGTACGTCGACTTCTTCACGAGCCGCATGAGGGTGAAGCGGACGGCGATGTTCGAGGGCGGCCTTTCGCGCGAGCTCGATTACTCGATCCGCCTCTACACCCTGCACGAGCTCGGCAACATGCTCCACCAAGTGGGCTTCAAGGTGATCGAGGTGACCGGTCACCCCGCCCACCCCGGCGTGTTCTTCGGCACCGAGTCGCCGCGCCTCATCATCCTCTCGGAGCGGAGTTGATCCGAGCTTCCCGAGGAGCACAGGCGATCGAGGCCGACGCGCTCCGAGACGCCGTCCCCGGTCTTCCAACGAGCACGAGCGAGCTCACGCGCATCTCGTACGCGCGCGATCTCTGGCCTCGCCATCACCTCGCGGTGCGCGACGGCGAGCTGCCGAAGTCCCGCCCCGCCGCGGTGGTGTGGCCGCGCACCGCCGAAGAGGTCGCCGCCGTCGTCGCCAAGTGCGCGGAGGAAGGCATCCCGATCGCCCCGTTCGGAGCCGGCTCCGGGGTCTGCGGCGGCACCCTCCCCGACGCGCGCACCGTCGTGATGGATCTGAAGCGCCTCGCCCGCGTGCGCGCGCTCGCCCCCTCCGGCGCGGAGTCGATCGAGGTCGAAGCGGGCGCGATGGGGATCCGCCTCGAAGAAGATCTCGCCGCCCAGGGCTACACCCTCGGTCACTTCCCTTCGAGCATCCTCTGCTCCACCGTCGGCGGCTGGGTCGCCGCGCGCAGCGCCGGCCAGTGCTCGGGCAAGTACGGCAAGATCGAGGACATGGTCGTCTCGCTCGAGTGCGTCGTCGGGCGCGGCGAGATCGTCCGCTTCCGGCGCCGCGTCCACGGCCCCGACGCCACCCCCCTCCTCATCGGCAGCGAAGGGATCCTCGGCGTCGTCACGAGCGCCGAGCTCCGCCTTCATCCCCAGCCCGCCGCGCGGACCTTCGCCGCCTTCGCCTTCCCCTCCATCGAAGCGGGCTGGGAGACGATGCGGGACATGTTCCAAGCGGGGATGCGCCCCGCCGTCGCGCGCCTCTACGACGCCTTCGACTCGTTCATCGCCCGGCGCGGCGCCGTAAAGGGCGCGAAGAAGCACGAGCGCAAGGGCGGCTCCCACGATCTGCGCGACCGCGCGGCGCGCCTCCTCCTCAAGCACCCCTCCGTGATGAACGGCGTCGTCGACATGCTCGGCGACCGCGCCTTCGGAGGCGCGATGCTCGTGCTCGTCTTCGAGAGCAGCGCCGAAGAGGGCGCCGCCGATCGCGAGAAGGCCCGCCTCATCGCCGCCCGAAACCAGGCGCGCGATCTCGGCGAGGCCCCCGCCCGCCACTGGCTCGCCCATCGCTACTCGGTCTCGTACCGGCAGGCGCCCACCTTCATGATGGGCGCCTTCAGCGACACCATGGAGGTCGCGAGCTCGTGGTCGCGCCTCGGCGCCCTGTACGAAGGCGTTCGGGCGGCGATGGCCCCGAACGTCTTCGTGATGGCCCACCTCTCACACGCCTACCCGGACGGGTGCAGCATCTACTTCACCTTCGCGGGCTGCGCCGAGACGCGCGAAGAGGCCGAGCGGCTCTACGATCGAACCTGGTCGAGCGCCCTCACCGCCGCCATCGAAGCGGGAGGCACCCTCTCCCATCACCACGGCGTCGGCCGCAGCAAGGCCCCGAAGCTCGGCGACGAGCTCGGCGCGGGGGTCGATCTCATCGAGGCGATGTCGGCCGTGCTCGATCCCGCATCCATCTTCAACCCCGGCAACCTCCTGCCTCCGCCGGGGGCCCGTCGCCGCCCGACCCATCCCCCCTCGCCGCGCCCGCGCGATCCCGAGATCGACGAGGCCTCGCTCCTCGTGCACGCCCACGGCGAGACGCCCCTCGGCGCCATCGAGGACCTCGCCGCCGCGCGCGGGATGACCCTCGCGATCGACGGCTTGGATCGCGCCGCGACCGTCGCCGCGTTCCTGTCCGAGGGAGCCAAGGGGGCCCCCGATCCGTGGGAAGATCCGGCCGATCATCTCGTCGCCGGCTTCACCGCGAAGCTCGCCTCGAGCGAGCGCGTCACGATCGCGAAGGGTCCCCGCCGCGCCGTCGGTCCCGATCTCTTCGCGCTCTTCGCCGGCACCCGCGGCGCGGTCGGCGTCATCGAGGCCGCTCACCTCCGGCTTCACCGCAAGGGGATGCGGGCGAGGCGTCTCGCGACATCGATCGAGCGCGACCCGCCCATGGGTGAGGCAGAAGAGCGCTGGCTCCGAGCGATCTTCGAACGCTGCCGAAACGTTCGCAGCTCCGTGTAACGGAACGCAGGCTTTTCATGTATGTGTTCTGTTCGCGGGGCGCGGCCCTGGTCCAGATCGATGCTCCACAAGATCCGCGAAAGCCGCCTCGCCGCTGCCAGCCTCGCCGGTCTCGTCGCGACGACGCTCGGCATGAGCGCGGCGGCAGCCCAGCCCACCGGCCCCGCGCCGGAGCCTCTCCAGCCTCCGGTGCCTGCTCCCTCCGGGTCGCCGCCCGCCCCCGACGCCCCTCCGCCCAAAGGCCTCGAGCCCAAGCCGAAGAGCGACATCCCCGGTGACGCTCCCGGCAAGGGCAAAGGTGAAGGCGACGCGAAGAAGGAAGCACCCGACACCGCGAAGCCTCAGCCCTCGTACGGCGGCCCCCAGCCCCCACCGCACCCGGAGAGCCTGCCCGAGCGAAAAGATCTCAAGGCCGGACAGAAGCGGAAGCCCCAGGACTACGACGGCAAAGAAGACCACACCACGACCGCCGAGGATCTCCTCTGGATCCCGCGGGTCGTGTTCTTCCCGCTCTACCTCGTCACCGAGTACGTGATCCGTATCCCGCTCGGCATGCTCACCGTCGCCGTCGAGCGCTCGAACCTCATCAGCGATCTGCAGAAGGCGTTCACGTTCGGCCCCGACAACAACATCGGGATCATCCCCACCGCCTTCCTCGACTTCGGCTTCCGCCCGAGCGTCGGGATCTATTTTTTCTACAACGACTTCCTCACGAAGGGGAACGACCTCCGCGCGAACTTCGGCTTCGGCGGGACCCGCTTCTGGCGCGCCGGCCTCGCCGATCGCATCCCCATCGACACCCCCATCGGACTCGAGCGCGCGCGCTCCTACTTCCAAATCGAGACCGACTTCCTCACCCGCGCCGACTTGCTCTACTGGGGCATCGGCCCCGACACGATCGAGGACACCCGCTCCAAGCTCGAGGTGTGGACGGTCGGCGGCGGAGGCCGCGTCCACATCGAGCCGTGGCGCGGCACCTTCCTCGAGAGCTGGGTCACCGCGCGCTACACCACCACCGGGCCCGGTGAGTGCTCCGGCTCCGTCACCTTCGTCGACGAGGATCTCGGCATCGGTCGCATCTGCGATCCGCCCACGATCCGCAGGCAGATCGAGGACGGCGTGTTCGCCATCCCCCCCGGCTACGGCCGCCCCTACGTGACGGTGAAGACGGGCGTCCGCGTCGCGCTCGACTCCCGCAAGCCGCGCCCCGCCCCCGGCACCGGCGTCGCCCTCGAGCTCAAAGGCGAGCACGTCGCCGACGTCGACGAGCCCGGCCTCGGCTCTTGGATCAACTACAGCGCCGTCCTCGGCGGCTTCGTCGACCTCACCGGCAAGCAGCGCGTCCTCGGCCTCACCGTCGCCGCCTTCTTCCAAGACCCGCTCACCGACAAGACGACCGTCCCCCTCACCGAGCTCGTCGGCGCCAAGCACGTCGAGGACGTCCCCGACCTCGACATCATGCGCGGCTTCCCTCCCGGCCGCCTCCTCGGCTCGAGCGCGATCGCCGCCACCCTCGACTACCGCTGGCCGATCTGGGCCTTCCTCGACGGCACCCTCCAAGCCTCCGTCGGCAACACCTTCGCCGAGCACCACCTCGAGGACTTCGAGCTCGACAAGCTGCGCTTCTCGTTCCTCGGCGGCATCCGCTCACCGAACCACCGCGACCACTCCTTCAATTTGCTCGCCGGCTTCGGCACCGACACCTTCGAGCAAGGCGGGGCCCCCTCGAGCTTCCGCTTCTTGTTCGGCGGCACGACCGGGTTCTGAGCGCGGCGCGGCGGTACTACTTCTTCCAGCGCTCCGTGAGCAGCGGCATCGCCGTGTTGGGGAACTGGACCAGGTGGGCGATGTGGTGGCCCTTCTGGTTGCCCTTGTAGCCGAACACGTGGAGGTTGCCGGCGTGGGCCTCGCTCTCCTTCTCGAGCGACACCATCTCCCCCTTCGGCCAAATCCCCTCGAGCGTCGCGTAGCCCGGGAACGTCGTCGGCCCCGAGGCCGGCTTCCTCTCGACGTGGAGCTGCCCCAGCAAGAAGTCCGCGCTCGCCGCCACCCCTGGATAACCGATCGGCTCGACGTCGGAGTGGGTCAGCACGAAGAGCTTCTCGCCCTTCACCGCTCGCTCCGCGAAAGAAACGAACGGGGCGAGGCTCGTCGGCGCGATCTCCGGCCCCTCGCCCAGATAGGCCGCGTGCATCCCATCGAACATCAGGATCGCGTCCACCCGGTCCGCCACCTTCGGCTGCGAGAGCAGCCCTTGGATCGCCCCGTAGCCCGCGCTCCACGACGTGAGCGCGACCCGCCGGAGCTTGGGCGCGAGAAGCCCGCGCTCCATGAGATCCGCCTTCACGTGGTTCAGCGTGTCGTCGAACCGGAACGGGTCCGAGAAGCGCCGCTCGTAGACCGTCGATCCGTCCCCGATGTTGAAGATGACGACGGCGGCGTTGAGCTTCGAGAGGGCCATCCCCTCCGCGACCAAGTCCGTGTTGCCGTGGAAGTGGATGACCAGATCGAAGGTCCCGTCTTCCGAGACGAACGTCGGCGGCAGGACCATGATCCCGCGCAGGACGTTGCTCTTGCCCCAGCGCCGGAGGGCGTCGTCCGCCCGCAGCCAGAACGCCTCTTCCTCGCTCTGCTCCGTCTGCGCCTCCGCCGTCGGGGCGGCCCTCTCCGTCTCCTCCGGCGGCATTGGGATGCGGGCGAGATCGCGATCCGCCTCCTCCGACGCCGAGGCGGCCGCGCGGACGCGCGCCATCGTGGCGTCGAATTGCCCCGTCCACTTCAGCACGAAGAGCGTCGCGGCGAGGCCGAGCAGGCCCATCAGCGCGATCGGCGTCCACGAGGACGTCCGCGTGATCGGCACCGGCGGGAGCCACGAGACCGTCGGCCGCACCGTCGAGGGCTGGGGCGTCTCGACCTCGATCGACGTCGTCGGCGTCGAGGCCCGCCGCGCCTTCAGCCGATCGAGCAGCGCAGAGATGGACCTCCAGACCCCGAAGTTGGACCTCCAGATCCCAAAGTTCGACCTCAGCTCAGTCAGGAGGTTTCGGATCCCCGAGCGACGCGATGTCGACGCGCGCGATGTTCATGGGCATCCCGCCGCGCAGGAACATCTCCTCGCAGGTAATGAGGAAGACGTCCTCGAAGCAGAAGTCGCCCGTGAAGTCGGGCCCCGTGCAGCCAGAGGTGGGGAGCTCCCACCAGTAGCCATCTTCGAGCCGGATCAGGAGCACCTTGCCGGGCTCATGGCCATAGCCTGCGTAGCCGCAGCCGACAGCGATGGGGTCGATTGCGGCATATGCGTTCGGGTACGATCGAAGTCTGCGGGGGGCGAGCTCAGCAGGGTCGGTCGTGAAGGGGGACGTCATGAAGCTTCGCTCCGCGTAGTGCCCATCGGGGAGGCGTCCCTCGCTCTCGACCCACACCATGTCGACGCCGTCCATGCCGAGCGCCTCGGCCCCGTGCGTGTCGTCGTCGCCGAAGCTGATGAAAGGGTAGGCGCCGCGCTGGGGCGTCCATGCATCGATGTTGTTGATGAACTCGTCCCCGTCGTGCCAGGCGGCAAACTCACCGAAAGTCCAAAGCCGGGTCTGTTGGTACCCCGACTGCGAAGTCCCCCAAACCTCCTTCGGCTCCTCGCCCCAACGGGCAATCAAGATCCGGTACGAGTCCCAGGTACCCCAGATGCTTCCTGATGCGGCGAAACCGTGTCCCGTGCTGTTGGGAAATATGTGCTCCAAAAAGGGCCGCGAATTGTTCAGCTTGAAGCCAACCATCGCCTCGGCCAGCGAGAGCTCTGGGTTGATGGGGGCGAGTCGAAACATCGCGCGGTCGCCCCCACCTCCGCGAAGCGAGGGCGACTGTATCCACGCGTAGTCCACAACATCGGCCCGCGGATCGAGCAACGCCGCCCGCACCGGGCCGTCGGCCTCGGCAACGAGCGGCATCACGAATCGCGGAGACTTGTTCGACGAGTTCACGCGAGAGAACGACAGCATGATCGTGCCATCCTCCTGTGTGAACACGCTCCCACCGAACCCAAACGCCGAGAACTCCCAAGGCCAAGTCACCTTCATCTGTCGGCAACCCGTCGTCATACCCGAGAGCGGATCGCACGGCTCCCAGATGATGGGCTCTACGTCATGCTCAGGATCCTTGGCGTAACAGAACGGGTAGCTCGCCGCGAAGTCGTCCCACTTCGCCCAGCCCTCCCAGCTCGGGCATGGCTCGTCGGCGACAGCTCCGCCCGCGCCCGTCGATGAGCTCGAGGAAGATGATGTTGACGTCGAGCCCGACGCACCGGCGCCGCCCGTCGTCGAGCTCGCCGCTCCGCCGTCCGCAGGCTCCGCACGCGGATGGCACCCGGCGGACCATGCCGAGAGCAGGAGCGCGAGCTCGACGATGCGCCTCACAGCACTGCGTCCAATGCGGAGATCGCGGCAGAGGTGCCCTGGAAGTCGGTGCGCCGCTCCGTCACGTAGTTGGCGGACGACGACACCCTCGTGAGGATGGAGCTGCCCAGGGCGTCCACAGCTGGGGCCAGTAGGAGCGCCCGGGCCCCTTGCTCGAAGTTCACGATCGTCGGCGTCACCGTCGGGTTGAGCCCCGCGGACTGGAACCGCGCGATGCCGAACGCCGTCGGGCTTGACGACGCCAGCACGACGTTGCCGTCGAGATCCAGCACGAGCCACTGCTTCGTGAACGCAGAGGACACTGTCCACGTTCCCACCACGTCCACGTTGCCGCTGAACGGATCGATCCGCAACAGCCGGCGCCTCGACCTGTCATCATCGAGGACCCAGAGCATCTCGTCGCGGAAGCTGTAGGTCGCGGCGAGGACATGCTCGAGGCGCAGCGACGCTCTCCCGCTCGTGAGCGCGGGGACCAATGTCCACCCCTCGCTGCCACGCACCTGCCGCCACCAGATCTCGCGGGACTCGCCGCCAGTGCTCGTGAGCTTGCCGCCCACGACGAAGGCTAAGTCTTCCACGCGGCTGTACACCGGAACGAACTCCGTGCGCGCGGCCGGACCGGTCGCCGTTGGAACGGCGAAGCCGATGTCGGAGGCGACGCCGAGCCCCTTGGGGGTGCGGGCGACCACGTCGACCAACCTCGTCCCATCCGACGCGAACACAAGCGCGTGGAACCCGCTCTTTCCTTGGGCAAGCATGACCTCCGCGCCGCTTGCCCATGCGTACGTGCCGGCGAGCCTCGCCCGCAGCGACGAGCTCAGGACGTCGTTCGCGCTCGCCACCGTGCCGTTGCGCAGCACGACCCCGAAGTGCGCGACCCCCTTCTCGTCCTCACCCTCGAGGGACACGAGCGGAGAAGCCTCACCGGCCACCCCGTCCCACGCAGGAAGGATCTCGCACACTTTGAAGAAAATGAAGAGCGCGGGCTCCAGCGGCCGCGACCATATCGAGTGCTTGCCGACGCTGGGCTCGAGAAACACGTAGTGGTTCGCGAGGTTCGAGCCGTCCGCGTCGGACGCCGCGCTCGCGACCCCGTGGTCGTTCACACGGTAGCCCGTCGTGCTCGGGCCGTAGGTGGTGCTCGTCGAAGCGGGCACTTGGTCCAAGAAGCGCCCCTTGGTCGTCGCCGCGTGCACCCAGAAGCGCCCGTTGAGCGACGCGTCTTGGATCCAGCCCGCGGCGACCCAGGCCGCCCTGTCGTCATCGAACTTCCACTGGCGGTGGGTCGGCGGCACGCCCGGATCGTAGACGAGCGGCTCGTTGTCCACACCGCTCCCGCTGCCGGGGTTCGGGATCATGTGCACCTTGTGAAAGGGGCGTGCAGGATCGGGGGGCCCCTCGGGCTTCTCGGCGTACTCGTCGGCAATGGTCGTTCCGTCGCAAACAACCCCAGCTATCGGGTCGGGCTGGCAGTACCGATACTTGGTCGTCACGCTCCCAACGCCCTCCGGCGCCCTGAGCTTGCCGTCGCCCGCGCCGTTGCCGTAGTAGCTCGAAGCTCGCGGTCGCACGTCGATCTTGTCTTGCACCGACGTGTAGATCTTCGTCTTGAGCCACGGACCGTTCGTCTCTTGGATGATGTGCTCGGTCGGCTCTCGCAGCGTGGTGTCGCCGCAAGGGATCGGATCGCAAGCGTCGCCGCGCTGCGGGTAAGCGCGGGCGAGCTCGGCGTCGCTGTTGCAGTTCGCCTGGCTGGGGTTGGGAGCGATCGGGCAGTTGTCGTCCTCGTCGAGGACGCCGTCGCCATGAACGCCTCTTCCTCGCTCTGCTCCGTCTGCGCCTCCGCCGTCGGGGCGGCCCTCTCCGTCTCCTCCGGCGGCAGCGGGATGCGGGCGAGATCGCGATCCGCCTCCTCCGACGCCGAGGCGGCCGCGCGGACGCGCGCCATCGTGGCGTCGAATTGCCCCGTCCACTTCGACACGAAGAGCGTCGCGGCGAGGCCGAGCAGGCCCATCAGCGCGATCGGCGTCCACGAGGACGTCCGCGCGATCGGCACCGGCGGGAGCCACGACACCGTCGGCCGCACCGTCGAGGGCTGGGGCGTCTCGACCTCGATCGACGTCGTCGGCGTCGAGGCCCGCCGCGCCTTCAGCCGATCGAGCAGCGCAGAGATCCGCCGCCGCTTCGTCTTCGAGGCAGGGGGACCCCGCCGCGACCCTGGCCGCGACGAAGGGGGCGGTTCGAGCTTCGGCCGTCGCGCCCGCGACGAACCCCCCGCCAGGGGCACCCGTATCGGAGCGCCGCGCCGAGACCGCCGAAGGATCGGACGTGGATCTGGCGGATGCCGCCGAGGGACCAGAGCTAGCTGAGATCACACCACCCAGTCGCCGCCTGGGAACGGGTCCCACAGCATGCCTTGCTGATCGCGGTACAGCACGCGCGAGAACCGGACCGCTCGGGCTCGGTCGGCTTCCTGGAGGGCCTGGGCCCGATCGGCAAGCACCAGCGCAACGGCCTGCACCTTCGCGCCCGTCGACAGGCGGCGGCACCCCGCGAGCTTGGTGAGCTCGCTCCAGGTCTCTTCGTCGAGCGTCGGCGGGGCGTCGACGTAGCCCAGGCCGCTGGCCGCATCGTAGCGGCTCAGGGGCTGTGGCTTCGGTGCGCGCTCGAACCCGACCCCGAGGTCGCCGGCATCGTTCCAGCCGCCGATGATGGAGGTCTTCACGACCGCGACGGCCCATTGCTCATGGCGGGAACAAGCCTCGGCGAACGCCGCCGGGTCGGCGGGGTTGTCGAGCCAGCGCACGACGACCACGGGGCCGCGTTCGATCCGAGTGATCCCGTCGGGCACCGCGGCGTCGAGCATCGCGCGCGTGTCGTGTGCCCACGGTGGGCCACCCGGGGGGACGTCACGATCGAGCACATCGACCACCGCCTCCAGCGTGCGCCCGGCGATGCGGGGCGGGCGCGGGCGCCGGTACGCGAGGCCCCCCGCGGGGCGCGGGAACGCCAGCGCGGTCGCGACCAGCGTGTCATCCCAGCCCGTGCGCCAGCCCAGGATCATGACGATCAGCTCGTCGAGCACGAGCCGCCCGTAGCGGGCCACCATCTCTGCCGAGAACCAGACCCGAAGCTCCATCCGCCCGACATACCGATCCAGCGACAGCGCGAGCGCGGCCTCGTTGATGTCCACCGTCATCCGTGGCTCGCCGTGCGCGAAGATCGCGTTGCCGACGAGGCCGTTGGCGATCAGGTCGCGGACCTCGTCAATGCGCTCGAACGGAACGCCGACCCCGTGATCGCGACCGATCACGGACAACTCGCGAAACCAGGATGCCGACGCGAGCCCATCGACGAGCGCGCCCACCCGGACCCGGTCGCGATACCAGTGCGGATCGCCGAACCGCAGGTCGACGAACCACTGCAGCCCCGACGGTCCGTTCGCCGCTTGCTGGAGCCGCTGCTGGTGGGTGTCGGCGACCAGCCGAGCAAGGTCGAACGGAGGCTGGGACCGCTTCGCCATCGGCCCGAGGGTAACACCGCGGCCACCTTCGGGACCGATTTGCCCGCCGGCTGAGCGCGCGGTCCCCGCAGCGACTTCGACGTCGAGCTCGACGCACCCCTGCCAAAGACAAAAAGCGGCGAGGCCGCGCTCCTCTTCGGAACGCGGCCTCGAGCCGAGCGCTGCTGGGACTACGGGTTCAGGCAGAACGCGAGGCTCAGGGTGTTGAGCGTCGCGATATCACCGCTGCCGCTGTCCGCCACGCGGGCGACCCACGTGCCGTTCGCGAGCTGCCCGGTGTACGCCGAGAACGCGAGCTCCGGCCGGAAAACGCCCGTGAACGGCGCGGATCCAGAGGAGATGAGCGTGGGGACGCCGTCGCGGATGAGGGTGTTGACGAAGTTGTCGCCGCCCCCGCCGACCGCCGTGAAGACCTCTCGCTCCGTCCCGCCCGGACGGGTGAGGTAGACGTTGAGATCACCGTCGAAGGTCATCGTGGATTCGAACTTGACGATCATCTTTCGGATGGTGGCCGTCGGGGACGCGGTGACCGGGATGTTGAGCGTGATGCCCGTGGCGGGCGTGTTGTCGGGGAGGACCTGCTGCGGCAGCCCCGGGGCGGAAGCAGTGACCACGGACCCGCCGGGGCACGCCCCGAGGAAGCAAGCCGCGTCCCCGGCCGCGCACGCCGCCGTGCTGAAGCAGCCGCCCGGGTCGCAGGCGAAGCCCGCCTCGATCGTGGAGCAGGTGTTGTTGCAGCCGTCACCAGAGGTAGTGTTGCCGTCGTCGCAGACCTCGGTCCCCTCGACGATGCCGTTGCCGCACTGGGTGATGTCGATGCGGATGTCGTAGGTCGTGTTCGCGGCCGGATTGCCGTAGCTCTCCACGACGATGTAGACGGGGCCGTTGGACGTCGCGGTGTAGGCGATACCCGTCGTCTCGCTGCCGTCGGTGCTGGCCGCGCAGGTGACTCCTGCTCCGCAGAGCGGCGCCTGGAGGATGTGCATGACCGCGTCGAGCCCGCCGAGCTCTCGCACCCGGACCGTCTGGCCGGTGGTGAGATCGGCGCGGAACACGATGTCGTAGCCGCTCGGCGGCGTCGTGCTCACGTCGACGCAGCCCGTGCCGGCGTTGTAGTTCTCGGTGTCGAGGAACTGGTTGATGTTCGTGCCCGCGTACACGAACGTGTTCGAGTTCACGATGATCGGGTTCGCGCAATTCGCCGCCGGCAGCCCGGTGCAAACGGAGGGCGATCCGGAGCAGGTGTAGCCCGCCTCCACCGCGCACGAGGCCGAGCAGCCGTCGTTCGCGACGGTGTTGTGATCGTCGCACGGCTCCCCGAACTCGACGACGCCGTCACCGCAGGTCGCGATGTTGAAGCGGATATCGAACGTCGACGTCGAGGACGGCGTGTTGGAGTAGCTCTCCACCACGACGAAGTAGGTCCCGGTCGTGGGAGCGAGGAAGGTGAGGCCGTTGACCTCGCCGCCGCCGCTGTCGTCGTCGTACTTGCCGACGCAGGTCAGGCCCGTTCCGCACGTGGGCTGCAGAACCTGGAAGACCACGTCGAGGGTGCCGAAGTCGGCGACGTTGAGCCGCTGCCCAGCCACCAAGTCGATCTGGAAGACCATCTCGGGAGACGCGTTCATCGCCCCCAAGACGTCCTGGCAGCTCGCGTCGGTGAAGTTCAGGTCGTCGCCGTACGCGGCGATGTTCGACCCGGTGTAGACGAACCCGTCGGAGGCCAAGATCGGGTTCGAGCAGGTGAGGCCAGGCAGGAGCGTGCAGACCGAGGGCTCCCCGCTGCACTGGTAGCCCGTCTCGATCTGGCAGGTCGACGAGCAGCCGTCGCCGGACGCCGTGTCGCCGTCGTCGCACGCTTCGCCGGTGCCGATGGCGCCATCGCCGCAGGTGGCGATCTCGAACAGCAGGTCGAGATTGTCGCCCGTCGCGAGCGTGTCGTAGTTGTCCACCACCACGAGCACCGTCTGGTCGATCGGCGACGCGTAGACGAGGCCGGGTGTGATCTCGCTCGAGCCAAAGCCGTCGAACGACGCCGCGCACGGAGTCGCGCTCGCGCAGCTGCCGGTGATGACGTGCATGAGCACGTCCGCGTCGCCGCTCTCGGCGACATGGAGCGTCTGCCCTGCGTTGAGGTCGACGCTGAAGACGATGTCGGGCTTGCCCGAAGCGGCGCTCGAGTCGGTCGCGCAGGTCGGATCCTCGAAGTCGAGGTCGTCGCCGTACGGAGCCTGATCGGCCACCGCGAAGACGAAGCCGCTGCCGGTCACGATGATCGGATCGGCGCAGCTGCCGGACAGGGCACAAACGCTCGGCTCGCCGGTGCAGTTGTAGCCGGCCTCTTCGGCGCAGGCGGCGCTGCATCCGTCGCCGTCCGTCATGTTGCTGTCGTCGCACTCCTCGGTGCCGGCGATGATGCCGTCGCCACACCCGGTCATGCAGACGCTGGGCTCGTCCATGCAGCTCCAGCCGTTCTCGACCGCGCAGGTGTCGTCACAGCCGTCACCGTTGGCCGTGTTGCCGTCGTCGCAGGCTTCGTCGCCCGCTCCGATCAGGCCGTCGCCGCACGTGGTGGTGCATACGCTCGGGTCACCGTCGCAGGTCCAGCCGCTCTCTTCGGCGCACGTCGAGCTGCAGCCGTCCTGGTTGGCGGTGTTGCCGTCGTCGCACTCCTCGTCGCTGGCCAGCGCGCCGTCGCCGCACGTCGAAGCACAGACGCTCGGCTCGCCGTCGCAGCCGAAGCCCGGCTCGATGACGCAGCTCGCGTCGCAGCCGTCACCATCCGCGGTGTTACCGTCGTCGCAGATCTCGCCCGTGTCGATGGCCCCGTCGCCGCAGGCGCCGACGGTCCCGCCGCCTTCACCGCCCATGCCGCCTTGGGTGATATCCCCGCCCTGGCCGCCGGTGGAGGGCGTTCCGCCACTGCCGCCCGTCGCGCCTTCGCCGCCGCCGCCGTTGGTGCCCCCACCGGCCGCCCCCGTACCCGTATCATCGCCACAGGCGGCGATGAAAAGCCCGGCAACTACGGCCGGTATCAATATCTTTCGCATGGAGCCTCCTCATCGCCGGAGGATGAGCCTCGGCGGAGAAGGGGCTTTTTTCCCGGCGGAGTCCCCGCCGCAAGGGAGTTTCGACGGATGAGTCGCAAAAACGGCAGCGAAGAAGCGCTGCGCCGGAGCGCGTTCGCGCGTCCCAGCGCGCAACCACGCCTCGGCGGCGGCGGATCTCGCGTCCCTCGCCGTTTTTCTGCGCCGGCCCGGCCTACTGGCAGCCCTGCAGGGCCACCGTGTCGACCATGAAATTGGTCGCGAAGTCGAAGTCGTCGGTCGTGCCCGTGAACGCGATCGTGTGGGAGCCGCCGTTCGCGTAGTTGTTCAGAGAGATGGTCACGAGCTCCCAGCCCGCGACCCCGCAGCCCGCGTCGGAGTTGGTCTTCGAGAAGACGACGTTGCCGTCGACGGTGACCTGGAACGAGTCGCTCGCGGTGAGCGGGTCTTCGCAGGAGGGCAGATCGAAGTAGAACGTGAGGGATGCCATCCCCGAGTTGGGGATCACGACCGTCTGGGAGACGGTGGCCGTCTCGAAGGCGAGGTTCGTTCCCCCGAACCAGGACCAGTAGGTCCCCGCCTGGGGGCCGGTGCCGCCCCCCGTCCCGCACGTCGCGGCGTCGCAGACGGGCGTCCCGAAGTTCAGCGAGGACTCGGACCAGCCGCCGCCGTTCGGTCCGTTGTCGAAGCCCCCGTTCGTGAGGAGCTGGACCGGGGTGCACGCGGTCACGCAGCCGGTCGTGATGAAGCCGCTGCAGGCCCCGTTGCAGGCGAGGGTGCCGCTCGAGAAGCCCTCCGTCTGGCAGGTGTGACCGTTGAGGTTCGTCCCGTCGCAGGTCTCCGTGCCTTCGATCGCGTTGTTGCCGCAGTTCGGACCAGCTTGGCAGGCCGATGTGTCGAAGGAGCAATCGCCGGCGCAGTGGAGGGTGCCTCCCGTGAAGCCTTGGGACGCGCAGGTCTCCCCGCCGAGCTGGGTGCCGTCGCAGTCTTCGCCCGCGTCGATGGTGCCGTTGCCGCATCCCGGTCCGGCGCCGCCCTCCCCACCCCCACCCGTCGAAGGCGAGCCCCCCTCGCTCGAGGCCCCCGTCGAGGTCGAGGCGCCCGAGCCGCCTCCGCCCGTAAGCGAGTCTCCTTGTGCGCACGCCGCAAGCGCGAGGAGCGAGCCCGCGCCGTACCGCAGCATTCGTCGAACATCCTGCATGGCGACCCCGCGAATCGAAGAAAGATTGGGTCCTGCTGGACCGCCTCACCGCGGCCCCAGGGCTCCAGTCAATAGAGCATTCAAAGGTCTCCCTCGCCAGATCAGCGGTGTTCCGAAGGGCCCGACCGCCCCCGCCGCGTTGAACCCATGAGCAGTCCAGGGCCAGATCGCTTGCGATTCGCGCCTTTGGTTGTTATGGCATGCGCCCTTGGGTCGCCCGTGTGCGGCCCACTTCAGTGAGGAGGAGTCCGATGCCCGGTGCGAGCAAGTTGACGAAGCCCCAGTTCGTTGCAGCCATGGCTGAGAGGTCGGGGCTCGACAAGCGGCAGGTGACGGCGGTCTTCGATGCGCTCGCGGGTCTCATCAAGGACCAGCTCGGTGCTTCTGGCCCCGGAGAGCTCGCCGTCTTGAACCTGATCAAGCTCAAGGTGAAGGTCACGGCCGCGACGGAGGCAAAAGAAGGCGTGAACCCCTTCACCAAGGCGAAGCAGATGATGCCCGCGAAGCCCGCCTCCCGGAAGGTGAAGGCGACGCCGATGAAGGGCCTCAAGGATTTGGTCGCCGGAGGGTGATCATGAAGCCGTCCCCGGCGCGCGGGAGCAGGTTGCCCGTGGGCGCGGTGCGCCGCGCGGTGGGGATGGGCCTCGTGCTCGCGCTGGCCGCCGGGTGCGGCGACAAGTCGTCCGAAAAGACGGCCTCGACGAGCAAGAGCCGGGACGAAGAGCCGAGCGGCTCCTCCGCCCCCGAAAAGCCGAAGCGGGCCGAAGACGCCGCCGGCTCGGCGCAACCGAAGCAGGCCGCGCCGGCGAAGATCCCCGACGCGGTCGACGACGCGTTGAAGGCCATCCCGGCCGAGGCGTCCGTCGTCGTCTCGTTGCCCGCTCTATCGAAGCTGTCGCTGCCGAAGGAGATGCTCGACACGGCGATGACCGGCCTCGCCCCCATCGTCTCCGAGAAGCTCGGCGTCGACGAGGCGACCTTGCGCGAGCTCATCAAGCAGTTCGAAGGCGGCGCCGTCTTCTACCTCGGCGACGCGGACGCGCGAGAGCCCTCGCTCGGCGTGGTGATGCGCTTCGCCGATACCAAGCCCGTCGATGACGTGATCGCGCGCCTTCAGATGAAGAAGACGGGCGACCACACCTACAGCTACGAGAAGGGCTCGAAGCACGTCGCGCTCACGTGGCTCCCCGGGCCCAAGGTGGCGCTGCTGTCGAATCAGGACAGCGTCGTCGCGACCGCCTTCGAGACCCTCGGCGGCGCCCACCCCGCCTTCGCCGGATCCCCCAACGCCAAGACGTACGACCCCGGCCGGATCTTCGCGTTCGGGGACTTGCACGCCCTCATGCCGAAGCGCGACGACGTCGCGGCGGCGGGCTCCCGCTTCGTCGCTCAGCTCGGCCTCGAGCGCACCGACCTCGCGTTCACCGAGATCGGGGCGAAGGTCCCCCGCCTCGGCAACGTGCTCGCGCCGAGCGATCACAAGGCGATCGGGGCGATGCCGGAGGGAGCCTCCATGGTGCTCGATCTCTCGCTCGGGCGGAGGCCGGGGAAGTCGTTGAAGGACGTGCTCGTCGAGGTCGCGCGCGCCACCGGCGCCGACTTCACCCCGTCGATCGACCCGACCCTCAAGCCCCTCGGGCTCTCCCTCGCCGACCTCGACAAGACGATCGGCGAGAGCCTCACGATCGGCGTCTACAGCGTGCCCGCGGCGAAGCCGGGGGGCGAGCCCGACAGCACCGTCGCGTTCTCCCTCGCGGTGCGCGACGAGAAGACGGTGCAGACGATCTTCGACGCGGCGAAGAAGGTCGGGGCCAAGGACAAGCGCGTCACCTTCACCAAGAACGGCGCCGACGCGATCGTCGACGGCAAGAGCCTGTCGATCCGCATCAAGAAGGACGCCATCTACGGGGTCTTCGGGGAGAAGTCCTCCAGCGAGAAGGTCCTCGCGACGCTCGAGAAGGGCGGCGCGCTGCTGGAGAAGACGCCCCAGTTCGCGACCTTCCAGTCGAAGCTCGGCGGCCCTTCCCACCTCGGCATCTACCTCGATCTCGACGCGCTCCAGAAGGGCCTGCCGATGATCGACCCGGCGATGAAGGGGAAGCTCACCGGGGTGACCGCCTCGACGGTGCTCCTCAACGAGTCGGAGGGCGGGATCGATCTCGTCGGACAAGGCGGCGGCACCATGGCCGTCGTCGGCGCGGTGGGCGCGCTCGCCACCTACGGGGTGAAGCGATACCTGGAGTCGGCGAAGTCGGCGGAGGCGAAGAACGCCATCGGAGCGATCTCGCGCGGGGCGGTCGCGGCCTACGAGCGCGAGTCGGCGACAGGCGGACACGCCCTCTGCAAGTCGGCGAAGGCGGCCCCCGCCAAGATGCCGGCAGGAGCGAAGGTCGTCCCCGATCCGACGGACGGGAAAGACTTCCAGACGGGCTCGGACACCGCGGGCTGGAAGTGCCTCAAGTTCGAGATGACCTCGCCCGTCTATTACCAGTACGACTACCGCCAGGGCGGCGGCTACAAGTGCGTCGCGCGCGGCGGCGTCGACCCGGGGCCGAACGGCTTCGAGGCTTCGGCCGAGGGCGACCTCGACGGCGACGGCAAGACGAGCCTCTTCTGCATCACGGGCCAGGTCAAGGACGGCCGCGTCATCGTCGCTCCGACGATGTTCACCGCCGACGAGAACGAGTAGCCCGCCTCACTTCACGTGCTCCGCGATCGAGAGCAGGAGCTCGAAGACGATCAGGATCACGACGAGCGCCTCCAAGACGAGGGCGCGCGTCGTGGCGTTGATCTCGAGGAACTGAGAGAGCGACTCGCGGACGGTGACGAGCTTCTTGTCGAGGGCGCGGAAGCGCTCTTGGATCTCGAGGTGGTGACGGAGGATGTCGTAGAGGCGCTCCGCCTGCTCGTCGTCCCAGGTGAAGTCGGGTTTGTCGAGCAGGGATAGGGACGCGATCATGTCGACCTGCGACGAGATCGAGGAGGCGACGAACCGCACCAGGTCGCGCCGCGGCGCGAGCAAACGACCAGCCTTCGCGATGTCGCGGGCGATCACGCTCACCCGCTCGAGGATCGCCCGAAGATCCTCGTCGTAGTAGTCGATGCTGACGCTCTGGGCGAGGACGGTGGCCACGCACTCGAGGCGCAGCGCGGAGCTCTCTCGGATGGTGACCGAGTCGAAGGTGACCTCCGGCTCGTGGACGGCCGGATCGATCCGGAGGGTGAAGTCCTCGCGGAGCGGGTCGTGGGGCTCGCGAGGGAGCGTCGAGCGCACCGCCTCGAGGATGCGGTCGACCTCGATTCGAGGGAGGTTCACGAACACGAGGGCCCCGAAGTCGAACGCGTAGACGCGCCGCTCTCCCTCCAGGACCGCGGTGAGGACCGTCTTTCGGATCTCGCAGGTCGCCTCCTCGGGCAGCCACTCCGGGCGACCGCGCAGCGGGAAGCTCGATTCGAACGAGTACGCTTCGACCCCGTAGATCGCGACCGCGTCGGACATGGACCGCGGCGTATCGCGACGACGCTCAGGCCGCGACCGCTTCCGCGTCCGGCCCCGAGTACACCGTCAGGACGGGCACGTGACAGGCGCGTACGACGCGCTCCGCCTCGCTCCCGCGGAGGAGGTGCATCAGACCATGGTGCCCATGGGTCCCGACGACGACGAGATCGGCGTGGTGCTCCACGGCGGCGGCGAGGATCTCGGTGTGGGGCTCACCGTGCCGGACCTCGCCCCGCGCGCGAGGCAGGCGCCTCCGGACCTCCTCGAGCATTTCTTCCATCGTCCTCTCCAGCCCCGCGGCGACGTCTTCGATCGGAGGCGCGACCGGGATGGGATAGACGGCCACCATCACCGTGAACGCGTGGACGAGGATGAGCTCGGCGTCGTGGACGAGGGCGAGCGAGATGGCCATGTCGAGGGCGCGCTCGGAGCTCGGCCCCAAGTCGGTGCCGACGATGATTGTCTTGAACGGATACACGACCGCCTCACGTGGTAGAGAGATGCCGGCTCCTCGTCACCGCGCCCGACGCAGATCGAGCTTCGAGGGGAATGCATGCGCTCGGGCTGATTGAGAGCCGCGACATGTTCAGCCCCGCGGGCCCGCAACTTCGGGGACGGACGGGGAGCCGGTCATCTCACTGTCGGGTGTTGCGAACGGCGTGCCCGCGCCGAGCGCGGTGCCGGGCACGTGCCGGGCACGTGCCGAGGCGCGACCCGCGCTTCTCCCGTGTTCTTTGCTCGATCGCTCGAATCGCGAACGGGCACACCCGTTGCGCAAGGTCACACGCATGATGCCCACCCCCGGCTCGCTTCGCTCGCCGTCCCCTCCCAAGCGTCTCCGCGACGAGTCGCTCCGCCGCGGGAGGGGATCGTGAAGGTCCTCTTGGTGCAGCCGGCGCCGTTCGAACCGGGCCGCATCGGGCTCGAGAACACGATCTGGTTCTGCGAGCCGGTCGCCCTCACGTCCCTCGCGGCGATGATCCCCGAGCACGAGGTCCGCATCTTGGACACGCGCCTCGAGCCGGACGACGCCCTCTGCCGCGTGCTCCGCGAGTGGGAGCCGGATCTCGTCGGAACGACGTCGATGACGACGGACTGCTACCAGGCCCTCGCCATCCTCGAGACGGCGAAGCGGATCGTCGGGGAGCGCGTCTTCACCATCGTCGGGGGCCACCACCCGACGCTCTGCCCCGAGGAGTTCCAGTCGAGCGCGGTCGACGCGATCTGCATCGGCGAGGGCGAGGAGACCTTCCGCGAGCTCACCGAGCACCTCGCGCGAGGGGGCGATCGGCACGCGCTCGGCGCCATCGCCGGCCTCGTGCATCGCGAGGCGAACGGTCGGTACACGAAGACGCCGAAGCGCGCCCAGAAGCGCTCCCTCGACGACTTCCCGCCTCCCGCGCGCCACCTCGTCGCGCGCTACCAGCACGAGTACTTCTTCACGATCGCGGGCCCCATGGCCTCCATCGTCACGTCGCGCGGGTGCAGCTTCGACTGCAACTTCTGTGCGATCTGGGAGTTCTACGAGCGCAAGACCCGCTTCTTGAGCGCGCGAGCGATGGTCGACCGGATGGAGGAGGTGAGCCAGCGCTTCGTCTTCTTCCTCGACGACAACTTCCTCACGAACCGCCGCCGCCTCGAGGACTTCTGCGACGAGATCGAGCGACGCGGGGTGCGGAAGTACTGGGGGACCCAAGGCCGAACGGACTTCATCGCCGAGAACCCCGACCTCATGAGGCGGCTGCGCGACGCCGGCCTCGTCATGGTGCTCTCGGGCTACGAGTCCAACGACGACGACGGCCTCGACGCGCTCCTCAAGCGCAGCACCGTCGAGAAGAACCGCGCCGCCGCGCGCATCTTGATGGAGCTCGGGATCTTCTCGACCGGCATCTTCATGGTGCGCCCGGAGTTCGACGACGCCGACTTCGACGCGCTCTACGCGCACATCAACGAGCTGGGCATCGCCCTCCCGATGGTGAGCATCCTCACCCCTCTGCCCGGGACGCAGCTCTATCGAAAGCGCGAGCACGAGCTCTTGACCCGCGACCGCCGCTTCTTCGATCTCCTCCACGCCGTCCTGCCGACGAAGCTCCCCCGGGCTCACTTCTACCGCCGCTTCGCGGAGTGCAACCAGGCCACGTGGGCGGGGTGGGAGAAGGCGAACAAGGCGGTGCTGGCGCGGCGGACGCGCTTCTTCCTCGAGTCGCTCCCGGGCATCGCGCGGTTCCTGGTGAGGGCCCGCCGCTATCGCGCGATCTTGGAGAGCGCGGAGACGCACCTGCGCGACGAGGTCGACATCATCGATCCGAGCATCGTCGCCGCCGGCCCGCCCGCCGAGCGGCCCAAGCGCCGGCTGCCCCAGGTCGATCGCAACGCCCCGGAGATCGTATGAGCACCAACGAATCTGTCCTCCGCCGCGCGTGGTCCCGCGCGAGCGACGTCTCCCGCAACCACGCCGTCGCGACCCGCGCCCGCGACCTCGTCCGCGCCGTCCTCCCCGTCTCCCTGCGAGCGCGGGACACCCAGGAAGGAGCGCCCCGCGAGGCGGTGCCCCCCGAGGTGTTCCTCGCCGAGCTCCGCCGAGACGTCGAGCGGCACTTCGCCGTCTGTCATCCCCTCCTCATGCGGCTCGTCCACGTGCCCTTCACGCGGCACGACTACCGGATCTTCGGCCTCCAGCACTACTCGCTCGTGGGGACGTTCACGACCTACCTCGAGCTGCTCCTCGTGAAGGCGCCTTCGTCCGATCAGAAATCGTGGATCGCGAAGGTCCTCGTCGACGAGTACGGGGAGGGCTCCGACGGCGAAGATCACGCCGCCCTCTATCGGAGCTTCCTCCGCGCCACCGGCTCACCGGAGGGCGAAGAGTACGTGACCCGCCTCCATCAAGACGTGACCGGCTTCGTCGGCGAGCACCTCCGCATCTGCCGCGACGAGCCCTTCCTCGTGGGCCTCGGCGCGGTGGGCCCGGGGCACGAGTGGAGCATCACCCACATGTTCCCGCCCATCGTGCGCGGCCTCGAGCGCGCCGGCTTCGCCGGCTCGCCCGTGCTCGAGGACGTCTTCGAACGCTCCGTCCGCGACACCGCGTCTCGACGCGAGCTCGAAGACCGCACCGAGATCATCGACGGCGCCCGCTCCCTCGTCCGCGGGGTCGTGGATCCGGAGGATCCGACCGGCGTGTACTCGGACGCGCCCTCGATCGTCCTCGAAGCGCTCCCCGCGACGCTCGACCGCTACCGCGCGTCCCTCCGCCACCCGCCCGACGCTTCGTTCTTCACCGTGAAGGACGCGGTCCGCGAATACGGCGCGGGGGTGGCGAGCATCCCGCGCGCGCGATGGGTCGTGCTCGTCGAGGGAGCCACCCTCGCCATCGACGACGACGTCCTCCTCGAGATGAAGGAGCTCGCCGACGCTCCCTCCCCGTCGGTCGCGCCGCCGGGGGTGTTCGCGGATGACATCCAGGCTCGCGTCGAAGCGGCGCGCCGGACGTGCTGGGTCGTCCCGGACGAGGATCCGCTGTGGGGCACGAGCGAGCTGCTCGGCCTGCCCGTCCAGATCAAGGGCGACTTCGACGGCTACAAGACGTTTCGCGTCCACCGCTTGGAGAAAGAGCGCGGCACCCCCGAGGCCCTCGCGCGCTGGTCCGAGGACCTCGGTCGCATCCTCGCGACCGTGCACGCCGGCTCGGAGAGAGACTTCCCCGGGACAGTCGCCGCGATCGCCGCGGCGGTCGACGACGCCGACGCGTTCGCGAGCGAGCAGGCCGACGTCGCGATCGCCTATGCCGATCGCGTCGCGCGCGATCGCGCGCTCTTCACGGACGCGCTCGCCGCCCTCGGTCCGACCCTGGGCCTCGTGCCCGGCGAAGGCGACGGCCTCCGGCCCGACGCGCGCGCCCTCATCGGCTCCGAGGACGCGCCATGAAGACGCCCCTCGTCGCAGCGCTCGGCTTGCTCTCGCTCGTCGCGTCTGGAGCGGCTGCTGCGCAGCCCGCGCCGAGCCCACCGACGGAGGCGCCGCCGGAGCCACCCCCGAAGCCCGAGCCACCCCCGAAGCCCGAGCCACCCCCGAAGCCCGAGCCGCCGCCGAAGGTGGAGCCCAAAGGGGTGCCTGCGCCGGTGCCGCCTCAGAAGCAGACGGCCCCGGAGGCGGCGGCGAAGCCGGTGCCCGAACAGGCCGGATTCTCCCTCAACGGCGCGCGCGCGAGCTTCCCTCTCCTCGACGGAAAGCCGCTCGTCGTCGAGGCGCATCTGTCGGTGTTCGCCCAGTACGTCCTCAGCGTCCGCAACGAAGCCGAGGACACGGCGTGGTTCCACGCCTTCGAGCTCCCGCGCGGTCACATCGAGCTCGACGCGAGCTTCGAAGGGGCGCGCGCGCGTGTGCTCGCAGAGGCGGTGCGCAGCGCCACCGACGGAGCGCTCCTCGGGGTCGGAGGCGACAGTCTGCTCTTTCGCGTTCGGGAGGCGTGGGCGCAGTACACCGCGTTCCGGGCGGTGGAGGTCACGGCCGGGCTCGTCCCCACGCTCTCCATCGGCCCGATCGAGTCGCTCTGGGGGATGCGCATGGTGGCCCCGACCGGCCTCGAGCGCACCGGGCTCGCCTCCCCCGCCGATCTGGGTGCGACGGCGCGCGGCCTCTTCCCGAAGGGCTTCGGTTGGGTCGGGGCCGGCGCGTACAACGGCGAGGGGTACGCGCAGCGCGAGCTCAATCGAGGAAAGAACGTAGAGGTCGCCGCCCTCGTCCACCCCTTCGCGTTCATCGAAGCGGCGAAGCCGCTCACCGTGCACGCGAGCTACTCCGCCGGCTCGAGCGGGACCGCCCTCGCGCGCTCCGATCGCGTCGACGCTTCGATCGGCTGGGAGGGCGACGTCTTGCGAGGAGGCCTCTCGTTCGCGTACGGCTGGGGCCTCGACGGCGACGGGGATCGGCGGACCGCGCTCTTCGAGGGCTTCGTCCGCGTCCGGCCCATCCCGCGCCTCTCCCTCGGGGCCGAGGGGGTGGTGTGGCTGCGCGACATGCCCGAGACCGAAGACTACCTCGCGACGATCACGGGGGCGGCCGGGTACTTCATCGTCGATCCGCTCGGGGTCTTCGTCGCCGTCGACGGCCAGCTCTTCGGCGCGCCCACCGAGCAGCAGCTCCCGACCTTGGACGACGTTCGCGTGCGCGTGATCGGCGCAGTGCAGTTCTGATCTCGATGGAGACCACGATGAAGCTCGCTCCTCTCGGATGGCTCGTGATGGTGGTAGCGCTCGCCGCGTGCTCGGAGGCGAGGTCCGACGACGGCGGAGGGGGGGCGGGGAGCGGGAGCGCCGCGAGCGGCGGCGCCGGGTCGTCGCAGGGCGGCGACCGCTCGGACGAGGGCGGAGGCGGCGCCCCAACCGAGCCGATCTCCTCGACCGCGCTCGTGATCAACGAGATCAGCGCCGCCGAGGACTGGATCGAGCTCACCAACACCGGGAGCGCGGCCTTCGAGCTCGGAGGCGTCATGCTCGCCGACGCGGCCGCGCCCGGGAAGCCGAAGACGGACGACGGCATCGTCTTTCCCGAGGGGACGAGCCTCGCGCCGGGCGCCTTCATGTTCATCCTCGCGAAGCAGGACGGCGCCGACCCGGGAGAGCAAGCGCCCCAGACGGCGTGCGAGCCGGGGACGAGCCCCTGCTTCTACGCGCCCTTCGGCTTGTCCGAAGCAGACGGCGACGAGCTCTTCCTCCTCGACGGAGAAGACGTGATCGCATCGGCCCAATACCCCGGCGGCGCGGTGGACGACGGGCAGTCGTACTGCCGAAGACCAGACGGCACGGGCGCCTTCGAGGGATGCGACCCGACCCCCGGCGCACCGAATCGTTGAGCTCGATCGGGTCGGAGTGAACGGACGTGGGCAGGGCGTGAACGAGCGGCCTCGGTCTGCCGATTTTTTCCGCGTTTTCTGGGGCGTCGAGGGGCGGTCCGCGCCTTGCTAATGGCGTGTTCGCTTCCTTCCGAAACCTTCAAAAACAGGGACAAGGACATGCGCAACGCGACCGCTCTCGCTCGAATCGCCGTGCTCGGTGCTGTGACTCTCTCGGCCGGTGTGTTTGCCGGTTGCAACGGAGGCGGTGAGCCCTCCGATCCGCACGCGAAGGTGGAGGCCGTCCGGGAGGCGCTCGAAGCGCCGACGGGGACCGTCGACGCGAGCACCGTCGCGGAGCTGAACGGCTTCAGCGCGACCGTGCAGAAGCTCACGAGCATCGTCAACCTCGCGAACGCCGCGACACCGGGCGCCGCCTGCTACAGCGGCAGCCAGACGGACGGCACGATCGACGTCGAGTGCGCGACGAAGGACCTCCCCGAGGAGCAGCGCCTGACCGGCTCCGTCTCGCTCGAGGCCGAGGTCTCCGGCGGGCTCACCTCCGCGGACGTTTTCGCGGCCGTCACCTACGACAACGTCTGCGACGCCGAGCGCTGCGTGAGCGGCGTCGTCTCCTCCGAGACGACGGTCGACTCCGGCGGGACCTCCTCGACGATCGCGGTCAGCCTCGACGTGACCGAGGGCGGCAAGACGACGCACATCTTCTGGGGCACCGACCTCTCCATCTCCGAAGAGCAGGTCAGCGCCAAGATCGCGATCTGGAGCTCCCTCGATCAATCCTTCGTCCTCTCCACGAGCGTCACCGCCGAGGGGACCAAGCTCACGATCGACGGAGCGAACGGCAACTTCGAATGTAGCGTCACCCCCGAGGGCGGGAGCTGCTCCGGGTCGGCGAGCTTCTCGTTCTGATCGTCACTTCGCGAGGCGCTCGGCGGCGTCGACGGCGTGGTCGTTGAAGAGGAGGGTCTCGGGGAATCGCCTCGAGATCTCCTCCGGGGGGAGCGCCGGCCCCACGCGCCCCGCGAGCTTCTCCGGGCATTCTTTCACGATCTCCTCGACGTGGTCCGTCCAGCGCCCGATCGTCAGGTAGGTCGCGCCCTTCGGCCCCCACGCCGCTTCGAAGCGCTCGGCCACGCCCGGCTTCGGCTCGTGCTTCTGGATCCCGAAGCGATCGTAGACGTCGATCCACGTCCCGTCCTTCGTGTGGGGGGTGCCGTCGCCGCAGTAGTCGGCGCGGATCATCCGGGTGCACGCGGTGATCAGATCCGCCATCTTCGCGCCCCCCGGCAGCGTCTCCCAGGGCTTGTAGCCGAGCCGAATGCACTTGCCGATCGCTCCGCTCGTGCACGCGAGCGTGACCCCTTCGACGTCCGGGCGCGGGCCGTCGGTGCCAAAACCGCCGGCCACGGCGATGGCCGCGTTGCGACCGTCGTGATCGGGGAGGCAGTAGGGTTGCCACTCCGACGCGCCTTCGGCGCGCACGCTCGCGACGTACAGCGTGAGCGCCGGGTCTTCGCGATCCGTCGTCACCTCGTCGATGCGAACGGTGCCGCGCTTGCCTCCCTCATCGTAGACCTCGATGGTGTCGCCCACGCCGATGGGTGCCGCAGCGCTGCTCGAGCTCGCGCGGCCATCGCTGCTCGAAGGCTTGGAGCACGCGGGCACGGCCGCGACGGCCGCGATGAACAGCCAGGCGCGGGGCTTCCGGCCGGCAGCACGAGTCCCGGCGGCACGAAGCTCGAAGTCTGGCCGTGGACTTCTGTGTTCCCGGGTGCTGCCGGATCCGGAGGCGGACTTCCGACCGGCAGCACGAGCAGGCTGCTGAAAAAGCCCCCGACTGCCATTTCGAAGGCACATGGCCGCCATTTCACCCCCCTTCACTTCGTGAGGGGGGAGCCTTCGGCTTCTGGAGCCTCTTTACCGCTGTTTTCTCCACTGCTCCCCCCTCGCGCGGGGAGGGGGGCCGGGGGGTGAAAGAGCAGCACCTCCCTCATCGAGCACAACGACGGTGCCTCTTTCTCCACCCTGCTAGAGCACCGAACATGTTGAAAGCCGAGTGAAGTCGGGGGAGTTTGCGGCTGAGGCGCGCGCCCGAGGAGTGAGCACCGCAAGACTACTCCTCGTAATCTGAGGAGCGGAGCGACGAGGCCGTGTGGATCGGGCGCGAAATCGCGCGAATGCGCCGGTTTTCAACATGATCGGTGCTCTAGCGCGTGAGCCGGCCACGATCGGCGTGCACGCCCTTCAACACGAGCACCTTCGACGTGCCGTCGGGGCCATTGAGGCGCACGCCGTTATCGGGCAGGCCATTGAGGCGCACGCCGTTATCGGGCAGGCCATTGAGGCGCACGCCGTTATCGGGCAGGCCATTGAGGCGCACGCCGTTGTCGGGCAGGCCATTGAGACGCACGCCTGCGAACGCGCTCGCGGAGATGGAGAGGGCGGCGGCGACGAGGAAGAAGACCGAGATTCTTTTCACGGGGACCCCTTGTCTCCAACGATACCTCGAGCTCCGACGGCGCGTCGAGCGGACGTTCAGATCCCTAGATCGTCCTTCTTCTTGCTCGAGGCGGGAGGTGGCGGCGCGCTCGGCTTCGGCGCGGGCGCCGCGCTCGGGACCGGGCGTGGACCTCCGAGGGGCTTCGCCGCCACCGCCGAGGGTGGCGCCAGCGTGGCGGACGACGCCGCCGAGGATGGGGCCACCGACTGCGCCACGGACGCGGAGGTCTGCACGTCCGCGACCACCACCACGGGACCGGCGGGTGCGCTCTGAACGGGCGACGAAGCGGCGCTCGTCGCAGATGGCTCGGCGACCTCCGCTGGCTTCGGCGGGTCGCCTCGACGAAGCGCCAGCCAGGCTCCGAGCCCGGCGGTGGCGACGAGCAGGACCGCGAACCCGGCGAGCTTGCGCCGAGAAGGTCTCGCGCTGTCGCCCGTCGACCAGGTCGAGTGCGTCTTGCTCACCCCCTTCGCGGGACCGCCGGACGACTCCGCCGCGACGATGGCGCCAGGCGCGAACGCGGTGCGGGCTTCGATCGCGCGCGAGAAGGGATCCGCGAGCACCTCGCTGCTCGGGGCCCCGAGCTCACGCAAGGCGGCGAGCATGGCGGCCGCATCGGCGAAGCGGCGCTCGCGATCCCGCTCGAGGCACCGCGAGACGATCGCGTCGAGCTCGGCGGAGATCTCGGGGCGCAGGGCGCGGATCGACGGCAGCGGCTCTTCTCTGATCTTCGCGAACACGTCGCCGAGGGTCTCGCCGTCGAAGGCCTTCCGACCGCTGAGGATCTCCCAGAGGATGACCCCCATCGCCCAGACGTCGCTGCGCTTGTCCACCGCCTTGCTGCTGCGCACCTGCTCGGGGGACATGTAGCGGGGAGAGCCGAGCAAGGCCTTCGTCGACGTGATCGAGGGATCGGGCTGCCCGGCCTGCATCACTTTCGACACCCCGAAGTCGAGCACCTTCACGCGCGGCCGTCCCTTCCCGCGCGTGGCGAGGAAGAGGTTCGATGGCTTCAGATCGCGGTGGACGATGCCGGCGTCGTGCGCGACCGCGAGCCCCTCCAAGGCCTGACACGAGAGCTCGATCGCGAGGTCGGGGGCGAGAGGCCCGCTCTCTTCGACGAAGGCCTCGAGATCCATCCCCTCGAGGAACTCCATCACCAGGTAGGGCACGTCGCCGTGGGCGCCCACGTCGAGGACGCGCACGACGTGGTCGGACTCGATCGTCGCCGCCGCGCGCGCCTCACGGACGAAGCGCTGCACCGCCTCGGCCTGCTGCTTCACCTCCGGGAGCAGGAACTTGATCGCGACGCGCTGCCCGAGGGCAGCGTGACGGCCCTCGCAGACGACGCCCATGCCGCCCGCGGCGATGGTGCGCCCGACCACGTACTTGCCGGCGATCGTCTCGCCTTCGGCGACGGGCCCCGTTATCGTCACGGCAACTCGACGAGCGTCTCACGCGCCGCCGACGCTTTCAAGGATGCGCTCAAAACGAGCCGCGCCAAGAGATGACGCCGCCTCCTGGCCGCCACGTCGCTTGCACCTTGCTCGCCTCCGCCTTCGACCCCGGCGTGGGCAACGACACGAGGACGATCCCCGTCGCGGCGAGCACGCCTCCCGCGATCCAGCCGGCGGTCGAGACGACGCGAAGCGTGTTGTAGCTGTCAGCGTCGTCCCACGCCGACGGCGGACACCGAAGCTCTTCGCCGCAGGGACCTTCGAGATCGCTGCGCGACGAAGCGGCCGCGCCCGCCGCCCCCGCCCCCACCGCGAGGCCGGCTACGCCCAAGCCGAGCGCGGCGAGGCCGACCCCGTGCACCGCGTCGAGCCAAGGACGCGCGGAGGGGCGAGGACGACGCTCGTCGGGGAGCGGCTCGGCCTTGGTGAAGTCGAGCTCGACCTCGACGACGGCCGCCTCGGGCACTTCGATCTCGCGCACCACGCGCTTCAGTCCGTGGCGGGCCTCGAAGCGATGCTTGCCGGGATCGACGAGGCCCTTCACCCCAACGAGCTCCGCCGGGTAAGCCTTGCCGTCGAGGCTCACGTCCGCCGCCGCTTCGCCGCGGATTCGCACGATCACGCTCGGGATCCGGGGCAAGAGCTCGTTCCGCTCCTTCTCGGCGGCGGGGAGCGCCTCCTTGTGGACGTCGAGGGCGTCGGGCGGAAGGACGGTGCGAGTCACCGCGAGATAGCGCTCCGACGCCTCGATGAAGCGATGGAGCTTCGCCAGACAGCGCGCGCTCTTGAGGCCGAGCGTCGGGACGGAGACGAGCTTCGCCGCGCGCTCGTAGCGATCCAGCGCCCCTGCGAAGTCGCCCTTTTCGAACAGCTCGTTTCCCTCTTCGCCGAGGGCGCGAGCGCGGCTGCGCGTCTCGTCATCGGGCGCCGCGGGCGCGGCCGCGGGCTGCGCGTGGGAGGGCGACGGAGCCCCGAGGCACACGACCGTGGCGACGATGAAGGCATGCACGAGCCGGTTGCTCATGGCGACACCAGCGCCCCTTTCAATTGGAACGCGCTCATGTCCTCCTCGGTCCACACGAGCGCGATGCGGCCTTCGCCGTCGGGGGTCGCGACCCCGGAAATGCATGACCGCGGCAGCTCCGACGGGGGCTCAACCTCAGACCAGTCGCTCCACCCCACGCCGTCGAACACCGACGCCTGGATCGAGAAGTCTTCGGCGATCGTAAAGGCGGTGATCTGCCCCGCCGCAGTCCCCGTCGCGAGGAAGACCCCCGCGTCCGGAGCCAACGCCCTGTTCTTGGGCAGAGGGAGACCCGTCACCACGTTGAGTCCGGCGTCGATCGCCTTGTGGTCGAAGCCGTGGTTCGTGAGCGCCCGCAGTACGTGAGCTTCGCCCTCCGCGACCACCGCGCCCCACGCGAAGCGGAGATGGAACCCCTCTGTCGCGAGCGAAGCGTAGTCGATGAGGCCCCCGTCGTCGGCGGTCCAGTACTGGAGGTGGCCCTCCGTGAGGGAGGCGTTGGAGTCCAGCACTCCGACGGCCACGTTCGCGAGCGGAAACACCGCGCGCGCGTGCGTCGCAGTACCCCCGAACCCGAGATATTCGGGGGGAAAGCTCAGTTCGTACGAGAAGCTCGCGAACGTGTCCGGCCCAAAACCGATCAAGTAGTCACCCTGTCCACTGGGGGAGATGAACGCGGTCTGATCGAAGACGCCGGCGGCGGTGATGCCCGTCGCCGGTCCGTCGGGAGGGTCCGTCACCGGCAGCGCGTAGCTGCCCATCTGCTGGGGAGCCTCCCACGAGGGCAGGCCGGTCTCGTCGATCGTCGCTCGGCCGTGCAGCTCGAAATAGTAGCCATCCGCGTCGCGCACCGAGATCGCGGCGTGGATGACGCCGCCATCGGGGAGGCTCGCGTAGTCGAAGCCGACGTTCGCGCCCTGCGTGTCGTGGAGCTTCGGCGCGAGGCCGAGCTTGTCGACGTCTTCCCAAGAGCGCATCCCGTCGTCGCTGCGCTTGACCGAGATGTCCTGGGGCGAGGCTTCATCGAAGAAGAGCGCGAGGTAGTCGCCATTCGCGGTGCGGATCAAATGGCGCTGGGTGGACGTCCCCGAGACGCAGGACACCGCTCCGACGTCGGCGATGGTGACGACCTCTTCGAGCGCGCCGCCGGTGCCTCCCGTTCCCCCTCCGCCGCTCGTCGAGCCTCCCCCTGCCCCGCCCGCTCCGCCGTTCGAAACCCCCGCGCCCGCCCCGCCGCCGCCGATCTTTTCGGCCTCCGGGAACACGCAGGCTCCGGCGATCAGCCCGAGCGCTACCGTCGACCCGACGACCCATCGATTCATCGAGGCGCAGCGTAGCCGCCGTGCTGTCGAACGCCAAGTTGGAGGCCCGGCGTCACAAGGCGCCCGCGCCGCTGCGCTCGCACAGGTACGCGGGCCGCAGATCACCGCAATCGTGATCGTGCCACTTCGCTTCGGCGTCCATGAACATGCAGTGCTCGGTGCCGGGGTGGTTGGGCTCCCCCACTTGCCAGTTCACCAAACCACCTCAACGGGCGGGGGTGGAGCGTCCGAGGCGGGCGGCGCGGGGGCGGGCGGCGCGGGCGGCGCGGGCACGGGCGGCGCCGGTGGCGCCCTCCCGACCGGGCTCGCTGGCCACATCGCCGACACGCGCTTCGTCACCGCGGACGCGATGTTCGCAGCGGTCCAGATGCAGATCTCGGGGGAGCCCTTCGCAGAGCTGCTCGGCCGCGATCTCGGCGGGTACGATCGCTTCAGCGATCAGACCGATATGTACCTCGATCCCGAGAGCGCCGCCCTCGAGCGGGACGTGGTCGGGTGGTCGCTCGCGATCGAGTCCTACGAATACTCGAAGCAACCCATGAATCAGCTCTCGTTCGAGGCGGGGGCGGGCGTCCCGCTGATGTTCGGCCCCCTCGTGAACCCCGAGGCGACCATTGGCGATCCCGCTTATCAGGCTCTCTCGGCTCGATTGCAATATCTGGCCCGAGCCAGCCGGGCCTCGGGGGCCAACTTCGGCAAGGACTTCGTCGTCGTCCCGCCCCCCGCCGACGACCCCGACAATGCTTATGGCTGGCCGGGGTTCTTTCCAGTCTGCGCCGAATACCGCAGCTTCGATCCCGCCTTCGAGCCCTCGGTCGGCGCGGACGCGGAGTGCTCGCTCGCAGGCGCCACCGACGAGCCGCTGCCGCCCGGGACGATGCTCACCTATGTCGGCGACTACGAGTGCGACGCGACGAGCCTCAACCTCCCGAACCGCGAAGCCCAAGTGGAGAAGGTCCTCTCCCCGGAGGCCCTGGGCTTGGCCACGTGGAAGCAGAGCCTCTGGGTCATCAACTACTTCGGCTCGCTGCACGACGTCGACCAGCACCCCATCGTCGAGGTCCGCGACGAGGACTTGGCGCTCGTCGGGATCCCCGAGAACTCGGTGATTGGCCGGTGGCCGAACCCCCTCGATCCATCGGGGGAAGAGCTCGTCTTCGGGAAGCCCGGCACGTACTTCGGCGACGTGTCGCTCGAGGGGTTTCAGGGGCTCGTCATGCTGGACGAGATCGACAACAAGGCCGCGCTCCTCATGGCCCGTCTCTCGACCGGCGACGGCGCGACCCTGTCCGGCTTCGGCGCGGAGGCGATCGATTACGACTACGAGGCGCCATTGCGGTGGTGGCCCGCCGCCGTCGACGTGGAGGAGACCGCCACCGCCCCGAGCCCGGATCTCGCGCGCAAGTTCTTTCCTCGCCCGGCATCGTTCACGATCGCGAGCGGCGCGAGCCGCGCCCGGGACCTCTCCGCGTTGCTGGGTGGCTTCGCCGAGGTCGTGGCGATGACGGACCCGGATAACCCCGAGATCGGCGGCTCCGCCCCGTTCTTGGCGGCGTTCGACGGCGATCCATTCGACGCCTCCACGCGCGCGCGCGCCCTCGCCATCATGAAGGTCGCGCTCGTGGATCTCGATCGCCTCCATTTCGACGATGAAGCCGGGGTCATCGTGGACGAGGCGTCCGTCGACGGCGGGGCGGTGACGCGCGGCCAATCGGTGACGACGGCCTCCCTGCTCTCGACCATCTCCGCATTGCGGACGGCCTATCGGGGGCTCACCGGATCCATCGCGCTGTATTCGAATGACACCCCCGACGAGGCGGGGGTGCCCTCCGCCATCGACGGCACCAGCGACGCGGGCGCCCCCTTCGACGGCACCTACGGCGCGCGCATCCGTGACCTCGTCGCGGCCCAGGCCCGGTTCCTCGCCGACCGGATCGTCGACGACGACGGGCTCGCCGCGAATGGATACGATCTCGCGTCGGGAGAGCGCGATCCTTCGCCCTCGACGCTGGAGTCGCAGTGCAGCGCGATCTTGGGCTTGCTCGAGGGCTACCTCGCGACGAGCGACACGGCCTTTCGCGATCGGGCGAAGCTCGCTTATGCCGCCCTCGCGGGGCGGTTCTACATGGCCGACGTCCGCGCCTATCGAACCGAGGTGGACGAGAGCTCGACGATGACGTGGACGCCGCGGACGCTGGGCGCCTTCACGGGCGCGCTCCGGCAGCTCTACAAGCTCGTGGGCAGACAACCGGGGAACGAGGCCCTCGCGAGCGAGATCCTGGATCGCCTCGCGCGCACGATGAAGCTCGTCGTCAATGGTTGGAACGACATCAACGGCGACGCGGCGGTCGACGCGGGAGAGTGCCTCGATGGCCGCTTGCAAATGGCGGAGCGGGCCTTGACGGGGGAGCGCTCGATAGAAGCGGACGGCGGAGACCGAGACCACGACTGCGTCCCCGACATCGCGTCCGCCAAGCTGCCGGCCGCGCTCGCCCATTCGTTCGTGCTGGTGCGCCAATGAGGGCCCTCGCCATTTCCTTCCTCTCGATGGCCGTCCTCCACGTGGGGTGCGGCGACTCGTCCCCCGCTGACGGCGGCAATGGCGGCGGCGTCGCGGGGGAGAGCAGCGCGGGCGGCCGCGGCGGGGGCGGGGCCGGTGGGGGCGGCGCCGCGGCCGGGTCGGGGACGACGTGCTCGTCCACCCTCGTCCTGAGCCGCGACGACTCGAGGTTGTTCGTGGTCGACCAGGACGCGGACGAGATATCCATCATCGACACCGCCGCTCGCGTCGTAATCGCGGAGATCCCCTTGGGTGAGGGGCTGCCCGCGGCGGATCCCGATACGGGGCGATTCGAGCCCGCCGTGCTCCCGCGCGGCCTCGCGCTCGTAAACGACGCGAAGGTCTACGTGGCGGGACAGGCCTCCGACCGCGTGCTCGTGATCGACGTCGAGAGCGCGAGCGTCGTCGCCGAGATCCCCGTCGCGGCCGCCCCCGTCTCGGTCTTGGCCGCCGAGGACGGCTCCTCTGTCTATGTCGTCAGCCACGAGGGCGCGGTCGTGACGAAGATCGATCCCGAGACGGACAGCGTCGTCGCCACCCTCGAGGTCGGGCCCCACCCGTGGGGGGCAGCGCTCTCCGCCGACGGCAGCTCGCTCTTCGTGACCCATCTCTTGCTCGAGCCCGGGATCACCATCATCGACACGGCTTCGTTCTCGGTGCGCGGGAAGACGCCCCTCGAGGACGAGCCCCGCGGCCGCGACAAGCGACTGCCGAACGGCACCGCCCGCGGCGCGTATGTCGCGGTGCCGCGCCCTTCGACGGGCGAGCTCTGGGTCCCTCACCTCTTGCTCGGCATCGGCACCCCGCAGCCCGAGCTCGACTTCGAGTCGACGGTGTTCCCGACCATCACCACGTTCGAGGCCGAAGGCGCCTCCCCCGAGCGCCGCTTGCTCTTTCAACCGGGGGTCCCCGGCGCCGTGGGCGCGTTCGGCGACAGCGTCTCCGGGCCGAGGGCGATCGCGTTCACCCCCGACGGCAAGCTCGCGCTCCTCGCCCTCTCTCAGAGCGAAGACCTGATGGTGTTCGACGCGGAGGCGGGCGTCGAGCGCTCCCTCGTGCGCCCCTTGCCCTCCGCGTTCCTGGAGGGCGTCGTCGTCGACCACGCGGGGAAGAGGGCCTACGTCGACGGCCGCAACACCCACGACGTGACGGTGCTGTCGATCGATCCGGCCGACGAGATCACCCCCGTGCGGGTGGACGGCGATCCCATCGAGCGGCTCGCCGTGGATCCCATGCCCGCCCCCCTCCGGCTGGGCCAGCGCCTCTTCTATTCGGCAAACTCCGCCCGATTCCCCATTACGAAGAACTTCTGGGTCGCGTGCTCGAGCTGCCATATCGAGGGCGGGAGCGACGGGGTCACCTGGCAATTCGGGGCGGGGCCGCGGGACACTCCGTCGAACGCGGGCGGGCCCTCCAACACCGGGTTTCTGATGCGCCAGGCCCTGCGGAACCAGGTCGAGCAATACGATCTCACGATCCGGGTCGAGCAGGGCGGCAGCTACGAGCAGGCGGTGCCGGCCCACGCCGCCGATCTCGCCGCCCTCGCCGCGTTCGTGAACCTCGCGATCCCCTATCCGTCGAACCCCAACGTCGCCCGCGACGGCACGCTCGACGAGGCCCAGACCCGAGGCAAGGCGACCTTCGACGCTCAGTGCCGGAGCTGCCACGCCGGTGAGTACCTCACCGACAGCGGCGCCGGGAATCCATCCCTCGACCTGTCGGGGACGGTCGTGCTCCACGACGTCGGGACCTGCGTGCAGAGCGGCGACTTCCCGGATCACCCCTCGACCGACGAAGCGGGCAACGCGCGAGGCGCTTGCGAGCTCGATACTCCATCCCTGCGCGGGGTGTTCGCGTCGCCCCCCTATTTCCACGACGGAAGCGCCCTGACACTCCGCGACGTCGTGGATCG
>JBGAID010000189.1:0-7423 GCA_044225865.1 Polyangiaceae bacterium
GCGGACGTGATCATCGACAGCCCGACCGTGTCCCGCCGGCACGTCGAGGTCGCGCTCGCCGACGAGGGCGTCCGCGTCTCGGATCTGGGAAGCCGAAACGGCACGTTCTATCTGGGGCAGCGGATCGAGTCGATGGTGCTCGCCCCGGGCAGTCGCTTCGTGATGGGGTCGGTGGAGGTGATGGTCGAGCCCGATCTCGTCTCCCTCGAGGCCGCCCCCGGCAAGGAGACGTCCTACCGAGGTCTGCTCGGCTCCTCGGCAGAGATGCGGAAGCTGTTCGCGACCCTCGCTCGCCTCGAGGGCTCGCTCGTCAACGTCCTCGTCACCGGCGAGTCCGGGGTCGGAAAAGAGGTCGTCGCGCGCGCCCTCCACGAAGGGTCGCGGGTCGCGAAGGGCCCTCTCGTGGCGAAGAACTGCGGCACGATGACGAAGGAGCTCGTGCAGAGCGAGCTCTTCGGCCACAAGCGCGGCGCGTTCACCCACGCCGTCGAGTCGCGCCCGGGCGCGTTCCAGGCCGCGGATGGAGGCACGCTGTTCCTCGACGAGATCGGAGAGCTCGCGCTGGAGGCGCAGCCGGCGCTGCTGCGCGCGCTCGAGGCGGGGGAGGTCACGCCCGTCGGCGCGACGACCCCGACGAAGGTCAAGGTCCGGGTGATCGCGGCGACGAACCGCAACCTCGAAGAGCAGGTGCGCTCCGGCTCCTTTCGCGAAGACCTCTACTATCGGCTCGCGGTCGTGAAGCTGAAGGTCCCGCCCCTGCGCGACAGGCCGGAGGATATCGACGCCCTCGCGCGCTTGTTCGCGAAGAACGCGGGCATCTCCGAGCTCCCCGAGGACGTCGTCTCGGTGTGGCGCGGTCACGACTGGCCGGGGAACGCGCGCGAGCTCCGCAACGCGGTCGAGGCGTTCGCCGCCCTCGGCGAGCTCTCCCACGACATGGGCACCGAACGGCACGGCGGGGGAGGCGCCGCCGACGCGAGCAGCTTCTTCCAATCGGCGATCGACCTCGAGCAGCCGTTCATGAAGCAGAGGGAGGCGTTCGCGGATCAGTTCACGCGCGCTTACCTGCTCATGCTGCTCGCGAAGACACAGGGAAACCAGAGCGAAGCCTCGAGGCTGTCCGGCGTCGAGCGAAGCCACTTCCGCCGCCTCCTCGCCAAACACGGGTTGTTGAAATGAGCCTCCGAAAACTCGCGATCGCAGGGTTGGTCCTCTCCGCCACGGGGTGCAGCATGGTCCTGGGGCTCGACATCGCGGTCGACGGAGGGGGCGGCGCGGGGGCGGGCGGCTCCGAGACGGGAGGCGCTCCAACCGACGGAGGAGGTGGCGCTGGTGGCGACGGGCCCGGGGGCGGGGGCGGGGGGCAGGGCGGAGACGCATCCGGCGGGGGCGGCACCGGGGGCGCGCCGGCAGACCTTCAATGCCTCGATGACGAGTTCGCCACCATGCCGAGCTCGTGCTGGAGCGGAGAGCTCAACAAGGACTTGGTCGACCTCTCGGTGGACGAGGCGGCGCCGGGCGAGCTCGTGATCTCGATCACGGAGGGGACCCCCTCCTGGGTACACTCTCAGCAGTCGTACCTGCTCTTCAAGGAGGTCATCGGTCCGTTCGCGGTCGTGGCCAACGTCCGCGCGACGAACAACGCGGGCAACGGCATCCCGACGGGCGGCGACTACCAGCTCGCGGGCTTGTTGGTTCAGGACTGGGACAACGACGACACCTGGGAGAAGCTCGAGGTCGGCGTGATCAGCGAGGGGAACGTGGGGATCCTGTCGGGTCACACGATCGGCGGCGTGACGAGCCTCGACGGGGCGGCCGGGCACCAGGACGTTGGGAACCAGGCGATCCTCGGAATTTGCCGAGACGGAGCCGACGAATGGATGATGTTCAGGCTCCCGGGCGACAACACGTTCTCCCAGCACGTGCACGATCAAGAGGTGGGCAACCTCTCGGATCCGTTGCGGGTCGGAGTCTTCGCGAACGCGTACATGGCGCCTGTCGATATCAGCGGTCGCTTCGACTACTTCCGCCTTCGAAACGACGCAGGGCTGTCTTTCTCCGGAGTATCGGACTGCATCGCCGTCCTCGACGCCCTCGTGGACGACGGCCCGCTCGAGTGCAGCTGTCCTTGAGGTCGCTCAGAACGAGCCGCCGATGACGAGCCCGGGGCCCGCTGGCATCACGTAGGCGCTCGGGATCGCCGTCGCGCGGGCCGCCCCCGGCCGCACCAGCACCAACACGAGACCGGTCGCCGCGAGCGCACCCCCCGCGACGAGCAAGCCGGTCGTCGCGTCGCCGAAGCGCTTCGCCTCGTCGATGTCGGGCTGGAGCTCGGGTTGGGGGACGGGGCAGGGCGCGCTCTCGTCGCAGACCTCGTGGACGTCTCCGGCGAGCTTCAGCGCGAGGCCTCCCGTGATCGCGCCCGCGACGAGGCTCGCGATGCCGGTCCCGAGCAGGACCCCGCCTGCGATGACGGAAGGAGGCGCGCCGCCCTCGCGGGGGCCTGGTTTCGGCTCCGAGTCGAACGAGACGGTGGTGAGCGCGTCGCCCGCGCGCAGCGCGACGCTCTTCTTAGCGGTCCGCCCCGCTCGCACGAAGACGATCTCGTGGGGGCCGGGGTCGAGCTCGATGCGAGCGAGCGGCTTCGCTGGCTTCCCGTCGACGGTCAGGACGTCTCCCGCGCCCAGAGCAGCTCGGATCTCGATCGCGGGGATCCGCTCGCGGAGCGCGGTGAGCTCGGCGCCGGCGTCGAGGCGAGCTTGCCTCCAGGGCGGCGGCGCGTTGGACGTGTCCTCGTCGAGGACGCGACGGTAGAGGACGGCCGCCTCGACGAGCCGACCGAGGTGACCGAGGCTGCGCGCCATGTAGAGGACAAAGACGGGGGAGTGGGTCTTCTGCTCGGCGCGAGAGAAGCTCTCGAAGGCCTCTTGCCAGCGGCTCTCCCCGTAGAAGGCGAGGCCGCGCTGTCCTTCTTCCACTGCAGAGGCGGGCGCGGGAGGTTCGGAGGGTGCCGGCGCGGGCTGCGCGAAGGCTTTCGACGTGAGGGACGTCGCGACGCAGGCCGCGACGATGAGGTTTCGCAAAATCATTTTTGCCAACGAGACGGAGGCCAAAGCTACTTTCGTACCGGCAACCCGAACACCGGATCGAGCGGCGGCGGCGGCGGCGGCGGCGGTGGTGACGCGGGCGGCGGCGGTGGTGGTGACGCGGGTGGCGGTTGGGGGGGCGGCACGGATCCCGGGCCGGACGCGCTGCGCTTCGCGGAGGGTGTCGCGGAGCCGGTCGGCGCGGCGCTCGCCGCGACCGGGCGCTCGGTGGGGGCGGCGCTCGTCGCGGCTCCGACCGTGGCACTCGGTGTCACGATGGCCGAGGGCGCGGAGGCCGGGGTGGTCAGGCCCAGCGGGGACACCGCGACCGTGGAGGACGCGATCGGCTCGTCCTGGCGTGCCTCTCCGGTGGTCGCCTCGCCTTGCGCGGGGGCTGGCCGTGACATGAGCCTGGGCACCACCGTCCAGGCCACGAGGATGGCGGCGGCGCCGGTCGCGATCGAGATCGGGATCCAGCGGGCGCGCCGCTCCGGAGCGGGGGAAGGCGGGAGATGGGTCTTCGCAGGCGTGGTCGCCTCCGGCACGCGGACCGCAGACGCGGTGAGGGTGTCGTCGTCGCGACCGCTGAGGCGGGGCCTGCTCGCGGCGGCGGTGCTCGAGGCGCTGCTCGCGTCGCGCTGGACGCTCACGACCAAGGACGGAGCGGCACCTCGAACCGAAGCCGCGACCCGCTCGAGCTCATCGGCGAAGGCGGTGGCGCTCTGGAACCTTCTGTCTGGCTCGCGCGCGAGCGCGCGCTCGAAGAACGCATCGAAGGGCTGGAGCGCCGGGTCGAACGTCGAGGGGCAGGGCGGGGCGCCGGAGCAGATCTTCATGAAGAGATCGACGACCGAGCTCCCCTCGAAGGGCAGCGTGCCCGCAAGCATCTCGAAGGCCATCACCCCGAGGGACCAAAGATCGGTCCGCGCATCCACCGGCTGTCCCCGCGCCTGCTCCGGCGCCATGTAGGCCGGGGAGCCGAGGATGGTGTTCTCTGTCGTCTCGACGTGATCGAGCGTCGGCTTCTGCTCCTTCGCGATCCCGAAATCGAGGACCTTCACCGTCTCTTCGCCCCCCGATCGGGAGAGGAAGACGTTGGCCGGCTTGAGATCCCGGTGCACGAGCCCGGCCTCGTGGGCGAGCCGCAGCGCCTTGGCCACCTGTCTGACGATCGTCACGACGCGCGCGGGGGCGAGGCGAACGTTCCGGTCCATCTCGTGCCCGAGATCCTCGCCTTCGAGGAGCTCCATCACGATGTACGGCATCCCCTCGTCCACGCCGTAGTCGAAGATGGGAGCGACGTGGGGGCTGCGGAGGCGCGCGGCGGCGCGGGCTTCGCGCTTGAAGCGCGCGAGCTCGGAGGAGGTCGCGGTCTGGGGGTCGTGCATCACCTTGACCGCGACCTCGGTCTCGAGCTCCTCGTGGCGCGCGCGGTACACGACCCCCATTCCGCCCTCGCCGAGCGGTTCGAGGAGCCGGTACTTGCCTGCGAGGATGTGCCCCGCCGAGAGCGCCATGCGAACGCGAAAGATACCACGCTCGTGCCAACGCTCGTCGTCCCCGACAGGGTCGCGACGGCAGCAGGGGATGCGTCTCGAAAACGGGACCGCTGTCTCGATTACGGGAGCTCGACGCGCTCGACGACGATCTCGCTCCCGAACCATCCCTCCGTGCCGCGCGAGAACGTGACGTACTGCACCCGGCCCCCTTCCTCTTCGTACTCGGGGTGGGCGTCGGAGTCGTACGCGCTCCCGTCGGGCTTGTTCGCGACGAACAGGAGCCGCGGGTCCGTCCACGGACCCTCCAGCGCGTCCGCGGTGCGGATGACGACGTCGTTCGAAAGAGGCTCAGCGTAGATGGCGGTGAACGCCCCCAGGTACGCGTTGTAAGCGACGGTGACGCTCGGAGCCCCGGCGAAGACCTCCGTCGCGTCGTCGAGCGCCTCCGACCAAGCTCCCCCGTCCCAGAACCGCCACGCCGAGCGGTCGAGCGCGTCCTCGAGCGGCACCTTCGCGAGCAGGCAGGGTGGTGAGAGGCCGTCGGCGTCCGAGTCGCACGCGAACGCGTAGAGATCCCCGTCGCGGGCGATGGCGGCGGTGCCAAACGGCGGCTCTCCTTCGGAGAACAGCAGCGTCGGGTGCTCGGCGCCGGGTGCCACCTCCGGCCTCTCGGGGAGATCGTCGAGCCCCGCCCACGTCGCGATGGATTGCCCGACCCCGCGAAAATTGAAGTCCCCGGGCTCCGCGTAGATCAGGCCATAAAACACGAGGGCGCGGTCGCGGGCCTCGTCGTAGACCATCGTCCCCGGCCAGGCCGCGAAGCGCGCCTGGCAAGGCTCCTCCTCACAGTCCTCCCCGCGGTGCGCCTCGTTGAACGTGGCCTCGTCCGGGGTCGGCGCTACGAAATAGATAGGGGCGCCCGCCTCGTCGACCGGCTCCGTGAAGCCGTCGATCCCGTCCGAGGCGTCGAGGTCCTCCGTGATGGAGAAGGAGTTGTGGTGCCACGTCTCCCCCTCCGCGTCGGGGACGGAGAGGACGGTGTCGCCGTAGCAGAACACGACGTGGCCCCAGAGCGCGGCGCCGACGCCGCCGTCCCGACCGACGATCGTGCTCGAGACGGCGAGCGTCCCCTCCTCGGTCGCGGTGGCGCCGAACGGCGGGGCCTCGCACGACGCCGCGCCCGACAGCGCGAGCACGGCAAGCCCTCCCCATCGCCGGCGCGCCTCCATGGGTCGGCAGGATGCCACGGGGCGGTCGACGGTGCGAAGCGGCTCAGGGCGAGAGCAGGGCCACGACGGCCTCCCCGACCTTCCGCGCGGACGCAGGGTTCTGGCCGGTCACGAGGCGCTCGCTGACGATCACGTTCTCCTTCCACATCGGCCCCGGCACGTGCTCGGCGCCCTTCGCGACGAGCGCGTCGGCGAGGAGGAAGGGCACCACCGTATCGAGCTTCACCGCCCGCTCCTCTTCGTTCGTGAAGGCGGCGACGCGCTTGCCTTCCACGAGCGGCCGGCCGTTCGAGAGGGTGATGTTCACGAGGGCGGCCGGGCCGTGGCAGACGGCGGCCACGACCCCGCCGCGCTCGTACGTCTTGGCGGCGATTTCGGCGAGGCCCGCCTCGTTCGGGAAGTCCCACATCGTCCCGTGGCCGCCCGCGAAGAAGACGGCGGCGTAGTCCCGCGTCGCCGCTTGCTCCGGGGTGAGGGTGGCCTCGATCGCATCTCTCGTCGCGCGGTCCTCGAGGAAGCGAGCCTGGGCCGGATCCTTCGGGTCCACGCCGTCGAGGGGCGCCTTCCCCCCTCGCGGCGAAGCGAACACCACCTCGAGCCCGGCCGCGTGCACCGCCTCGTAAGGATGCACGACCTCCGGCAGGTAGGCGCCTGTCTTTTGGCCGGTGTCTCCCTTTCGGTCGTGGCTGGTGAGGACGAAGAGGACGGTGCGGGGCAGCTTCTGGCTCGTGGTCATGGTGAGCTCCTTTCGAGCGAGAACCTACGTCGGCGGAGCGCGGTTGATAATCCGTGGACGCGGCAATTCATTTGTTACATCTGATCATGAATGGGACTCGCCTCGCTCCGGTTCGTGGAGGTCTTCTGCACGGTGGTGGAGGCGGGGAGCTTCACCTCCGCGGCGAGCGAGCTCGGGGTCACGCCCGCGGCGGTGAGCCGCTCCATCGCCCGCGCGGAAGAGACCCTCGGGGTCGCGCTCTTCCGCCGCTCCACCCGCAGCATGCGCCTCACCGAAGCGGGGCAGACGTACTACGAGGAGTGCCGCTCCGCGCTCGGCATCCTGCAGTCGGCGGAGCAGCGGATCGCAGAGCGGAGCGCGGAGCCCCGCGGCACCGTTCGCGTCAGCCTCCCCACCACCCAGTCCCGCGTGCTCGGCTTCGTCTCTACGTTCGCCCAGCGGTACCCGAAGGTCGAGATCGAGGTCGAGGTCGACAACCGCAACGTCGACTTCGTCGCGAGAGGGTTCGACATGGCCATCCGCGCCGGCGACCTCGCCGACTCCTCGCTGGTGGCGCGCAAGCTCGGTGACGAGACCCTCGGCGTCTTCGCCTCGCCCGGCTACCTCGCGAGGAGAGGGCGCCCGCGATCGCCCGCCGAGCTCGAGCGGCACGATCTGATCGGGTTCGTGCGGCCCAGCACGGGCCGAACCATGCCGTGGCTGTTCCTTCATCGAGAAGGGCCGTTCGAGATCGCGCCTCGCGGTGGAGCGCGGGTGTCGGGCGACTACCTCGCCACCCTCGGGCTCGCCCGGGCAGGAGCGGGGCTCGCGCAGGCCTTCCATTTCCTCGCCCGCGCCGACGTCGAGGCGGGGACGCTCGTCGAGGTCATGCCG
>JBGAID010000062.1:0-66935 GCA_044225865.1 Polyangiaceae bacterium
CTGCCGCCTCGCGCGACGGAGGAGGTCCCGCCCGTCTGGGAAGCCTTGCTCCGGATGGGCTTCCCGCTCCTCGCGTTCCTCGTCGTCGTCCCCCTCGTCTATTACTTCTTCCGGCGGACGTGGCGGGAGCTCGACGTGGAGGCGCTCGAGCACTAGCGCCGCACCCTCGCCCGCGGCGAGGTCGATCGGCGCCCCCTCGTGCTGTTCGTCCTCACCGCGGCGATCCTCACCCTCCAGTACTACTACGACCGGGATTTCTACGTGGCCTACGTCCGGCCCTTCTTGCGCGAGGTCGAGGCCGACCATTCGAAGCTCCCCTTCGGCCTCGGCGCCCACGTCTCGCTTTCGCGATACGGCGACCTCTACGCCCTCGCGTGGTGGACGTTCACCCGCGTCGCCGGCTACACCATCATCCCCTTCGGCTTCTGGAAGATCTGCTTCCCGAAGGACTCCCTGCTCGACCTCGGCCTGCGCACGCGCGGGCTCCTCTCGCACGCTTGGATCTACCTGCTCTGCCTCGGGGTGGTGATCCCGGCCGTGTTCGCGGTCGCGAGCCAGCCCGACTTCGGCAACTACTATCCCTTCTACAAGAAGTGCTCGCGGAGCTGGCTCGACCTGTGCGTCTGGGAGAGCCTCTACGTCGCCCAGTTCTTCGGCCTCGAGATGTTCTTCCGCGGCTTCTGGCTGAACACCCTCCGCCGCTCGATGGGCTCGACCGCGATCTTCGCGATGTGCGTGCCGTATTGCATGATCCACTACGGCAAGCCCTACTTCGAGGCGTGCGGCGCCGTCGTCGCCGGGATCGCCCTCGGGTCGCTCTCCATGCGAACCAAGAGCATCTACTCCGGATTCCTCGTCCACGTCACGGTGGCGATCCTGATGGATACCCTCGCCATCGCCAGCCACGGCGGGCTGCCCACCCAATGGGCCCCCCCCGACATCCCCGACCCTCCCGCGGTCCGGGTCCCCCTCCGCTGAGGCTCGGGAAAGAAGCCCCAACGAATTCCCCCCACCTCGAATCCGCGCGCTACCATTCGGGGGTCTATGTCGAGACGCACCCGATTGCTGCGCGGCCTCGCGATCGCCACCCTCTTCGCGGCCCCGCTCACGTTCGGCCTCCCCCGCCGCGCCGACGCGGACATCTATAGCTACATCGATAAGGACGGCACCGTTCACTTCTCGACGAGCGCGAAGAACGACGGCCGGTACAAGCTCTACGTGAAGAGCAGCGCTGCCGACAAGCGCACCAAGGGCGCTCGCTTCGCGGGCCCCGCCGTCCCTCCGAGCGACCGGAGCATGGAGCGCTTCACCCGCTACGACAAATGGATCCGGCAGGCGGCCACGCTCTACCAGCTCCCCGAAGAGCTCGTGCGCGCGGTCATGAAGGTGGAGAGCGACTTCGATCCGCGCGCCGTCTCGAGCGCGGGCGCGCAGGGCCTCATGCAGCTCATGCCGGAGACGGCCACCCGCATGCAGGTCCGCGATCCGTTCGACCCGCGGGAGAACATCTTCGGCGGCGTTCGGTACCTCCGCATCCTCGCCAATCTCTTCAACGGCGATCTCGATCTGACGATCGCCGCCTACAACGCCGGCGAGGGCGCGGTCGAGCGGGCCAATGGCGTCCCCGACTATCCGGAGACGGTCGACTACGTGGTCCGCGTGCGCACCTATTACAACGCCTATCGCTCGACGAAGGACGTCGTCGCCGCCTCGACGATCTCGGTGCCCTACCGCAACGAGCTCCAGCCCTGAGCTGACGGAGACGGTGCGGACGAGGTGCGACGGGCTGCCCGCCCCTCGCACGTGGTCTTCCATTCTCGGCGCTCCGAGGCCGCGACGTTCAATTATTGCTGTCGCAATCCGCTCCCGGCGTGCATCATCGAATGGTGCCGGCGGTGTCGGCGCGAATCGATTGGTGGGCTCGGCGCGACGTGCCCACTCATAGCGTGCTTATGAAAGGCTCGGAGGCCGGAATGCACAGGACGAACGTTGGCTTTCGGGGGGTCTCGATTGGAAGCGTCCTCACGCTGCTCGCGCTCGCCGCCAACACGTCGTGCGGCGACAGCACGAACGAGGCGACGGGGGGCGGCGGCGCCTCGTCGCAGGGCGGCGAGGGACACGGCGCCAACAACAGCGGCGGCGGCGGCAGCACCGCGCAGGGCTTCGGCGGCGGCCTCGGCGGCAGCGAGCCCCAGTGCGTGAACCTCGAGTGCCAGCAGGTCGACTGCCAAGGCAACACCACCACGACCGTCACCGGCACCGTCTACGATCCGGCCGGAAAGACGCCCCTCTACAACGTCGTCGTCTACGTGCCGAACGCGCCCCTCGACGACTTCGTGGACGGCGCCACCTGCGACACCTGCGCCTCCATCCTCTCCGGGAGCCCGCTCGTCTCCACCCTCACTGACACCGCCGGCCATTTCACCCTGGAGAACGTCCCCGTCGGCAACGACATCCCGCTCGTCATCCAGATCGGCAAATGGCGCCGCGTGACCAACATCCAGACGGTCACCGAGTGCACCGAGAACCCCATCACCGACGTCGAGCAGACGAGCCTCCCCTCCAATCAAGGCGAGGGTCACATCCCGAAGATCGCCCTCACCACCGGCGGCGCCGATCCCCTCGAGTGCCTGCTTCGCAAGATCGGGTTGGAAGACTCGGAGTTCACCCCAGAGACGGGAACGGGGCGCGTCAACCTCTACCACGGCTCGGGAGGCTCGGATCGTTACACGCCGGCCCTGAATGGCGGGGTCGATCTCACGGACGCGCAGCAGTTCTGGTCCTCGCCGTCCTCCGTGAACAGCTACGACATTGTCTTGCTGGCTTGCGAAGGCGACCAAAACCCCGGTACCAAGCCGGCCGGCGCGCTCCAGGCGGTTCACGATTATACCAACATCGGCGGGCGCCTCTTCGCCTCCCATTGGCACAACATCTGGCTGCAGCAGGGCCCCGCGGATTTCCAGTCCATTGCGACATGGAACTTCGTCGGAAACCCGGGCGACCCGTTCGTGACGCTCATCGATCAGACATTCCCGAAGGGGGTCGCCCTGGCGGAGTGGCTCTTCAACGTGGCTGCGTCGACGACGCTGGGGACGCTCGAGGTCCACGAGGCGCGCCACACCCTGGACACGATCGACACGACCCACGCTCAGCAATGGATCTATGGGACGGACCCCGCCGCGATCCAATACTTCACCTTCAACACGCCGACGACGGCCGCGCCGGAGGACCAGTGCGGGCGCGTCGTCTTCAGCGACCTCCACGTGTCGTCGGGCGACACGGTCGGGGATCCGTTCCCGGAGGGATGCACCACGACCGACCTCTCCCCCCAGGAGAAGGCGCTCCTCTTCATGCTGTTCGATTTGTCCTCGTGCCTGCAGCCGGACGACGATCCGCCCTGCCCGCCCCCGGAGACGAACTGCGGCGAGCCGGACGACCCGCCCTGCAACGGCGACTGCGTGAACGGCTGCTGCGAGCCCATCGCCGGCTGACCGAGGTGTGAGGCAGAAGAGCGCGGGCGGTGCCTACGACGCACTGCACCGCGCTCTCGCGCGCTCGGGGTGACGGCGCGTGTGCTAGCGGTATCGTGCGCGGTAGACTAGAACGGCCGCTTCGGTACGGAGCACATCGCCATGGCCACGAGCGTCGTCAACCTTCACAAAAAGCCCGCGGACGAGCCTATCCAGCACAAGAAGCCGCCCGCCGACGAGCGCTCGCTCGAGCACAAACGCCTCTTGGAGGTCCCCGATTTCCGGCGCATCCCCGCCTATCGGGATGTCTCCGACGAGCAGTTCCTCGATCACCACTGGCAGGCGAAGAAGTCGATCACCAAGCCGGAGAAGCTCCTCGAGGCGCTGCAAGGGCTCGCCTCGCCGGAGTTCATCGAGGACGCGACGCGCGGATTCTCGCGCGCCCCGATGAGCGTGCGCGTCTCGCCCTACGTGATGAGCCTCATCGACTGGTCGGACCCGTACAACGACCCGCTCCGCATCCAGTTCATCCCCGTCGGCTCGCGCATGCTGCCCGATCACCCGAAGCTCGATCTCGACTCGCTCCACGAGCAAGAGGACGCGCCGGTGCCCGGGCTCACCCACCGCTACCACGACAAGGCGCTCTTCCTCCCCCTCGACACGTGCCCCGTCTACTGCCGCTTCTGCACGCGCTCGTACGCCGTCGGCAACGACACCGAGCTCGTCGACAAGGTGCATTTGCGCGTCGACGTGGAGCGGTGGGCGCGAGCCTTCCAATACATCTCCGAGCGCCCCGAGCTCGAGGACATCGTGGTGAGCGGCGGGGATGCGTATCAGCTCCGGCCCGATCAGATCCGCCACATCGGCGATTCTCTGATGAAGCTCGAGAACGTCCGCCGCATTCGCATCGCGACGAAGGGCCCCGCCGTGATGCCGCAGAAGATCCTCACCGACCACGAGTGGCTCGACGCCGTGACCTACGTGGTCGACCTCGGACGCAAGGCCCACAAAGAGGTGGTCATTCACACTCACTTCAATCACCCGAGCGAGATCACCGGCATCACCCGCGACGCGATGCTCAAGCTGTTCGAGCGCGGCATCACCGTCCGCAACCAGAGCGTGATGATCCGCGACGTGAACGATCACCCCGAGACGATGCGCTTGCTCGTGAAGCGCCTCGGTCACGTCCACGTCCACCCCTACTACGTCTACGTCCACGACATGGTGAAGGGCGCGGAGGATCTGCGGACGACGGTCCAGCGCGCGGTCGAGGTCGAGAAGTACGTCCGCGGCTCGACCGCCGGCTTCAACACGCCGACGTTCGTCGTCGATGCGCCCGGCGGTGGAGGCAAGCGCGTCTGCCACTCCTACGAGCACTACGATCGCACGACGGGCGTCTCCGTGTTCCAGGCCCCGAGCGTGAAGCCCGGCCAGTATTTCCTCTACTTCGATCCCATCGATCGGCTCCCGGAGGAGGGTCGCGCCCGTTGGGCCGATCCGTCGCAGCACGCGATCATGGTCGAAGAGGCGCTCGAGGCCGCCCGCTCCCGCCCGCGCTGACTCCCCTTTCGCGCTTACGGGCGCGCGCGCGGCTTCGACGGCTTCGGCTTCGACGCGCGGGCCGACTCCGGGGACGACTCGCGATAGCGCGCGAGCGCGTTCTCGAGCTCGCGCGCGACGCGCTCGCGAAGGCTCGCCGGCTCCACCACCATCGCCGTCTCCCCGAAGCCGAGGACCCAGGTCGTGACCTCGGTCAGATCGCCAATCGTCATGGTGAGCCGAATGCGGCCGTTCTTCATCGTCTCCAGCTCTTGGCTGGGGTGGATGCGGCGAGTCTCGACATACTCTTGGACGCGCGGATCGAACTCGATGACGACGCGCTGAAGCTCCCCGCCGTGCCAAATGCCGAACTGGCCCTGGAAGTAGTCTTCGAGCCGAAACGACTCGGGGAGCTCGAAGCGCTGGGTGACGGCGCACTCCGTGTCGCGCATACGATCCAACAAGAACGTCCTCACCTCCGCCTTGGCGACGTGGAACCCGACGCAATAGATCGCGTCCTTGTAGAGGACCATTGCATAAGGATGGATGGTGATTCGCTCCTCGCGCCCATCCTTCGGCCTTCGATAGCCGCACGTGAGAGGGCGGAGATCCGCGACCGCTTGGAAGAGATCGTCGAGCTCCTCCGTCTTCGCGCCGTAGTCCTTGGGCGCGAACGGCAAGTAGAGGAATCGCTCCTCCAGTCGCGCGTCGGCGACGCCCGCGTTCGGCCCGCGGCCCGGGCGCCGCGCGACGCCGAGGAGCTTCTCGGACGCGAGGTGGATCTCTTCGTAGAGCGCGGAGCCCTTCATCGGCTCGAACAAGCGCCGCGCCGCGAGGAGGGCATAGGCCTGGGTGCGCCGGACCTCGACCTTGCGCACCGCCTCTCCGGGGGCGAGCCGCCATAACGATGGCCCTCCCGGCCGCGACGAGACGCTCGCGAGATCGAGCTCCCGCTTCACCTCGGCCAAGTAGCGACGCAGGGATCGAGGCGTGACCCCGAGCTCCGCGGCGAGCTCGTAGAGGGTGAGGCCCTTCGGGTGACGAAGCAGGAGCGCGCGGAGCATCTCGAGGCGCCTCGCCTGGGTGAACGGCCCCCGCGGCCGCCCGCGAGCGCGCCCCGACCCCGAAGCCGGCACCTCGAGCGCAGCCTCGGCCATTGGCGGGATCGACTTCATCGGCGGAACGCTCTTCGTCTTGGGGTCGACACGACGCGGCCGAGGTGCAGGAGGGTTCTTTTCGACACTCATATCGGGTGGGCTGCGGACGAAGCGTACCGGGGCCGACGAGGGGTGGTCGCAGGCGCTCGCCCACGACATGTCCGCCCGCCTCCGTTTTCCATACGGGCTCTTGGCCGATTTCGATACGCTTTTGTTACGCAATCGGTCGCTACACCATTCCGCATGCAAGCGGCGCGCGCTCGTCCTAATGCATTGATGAATTTCCAGGGCGACCGATTGCCATTGAGGTGTCGCCGACTCCCTGATGCCTGAAAAGCTCACAGTCTCGCCTTGAAGCCGGACAGCCCGAGCCCGGGGTCTTCACGAAAGACGCCTCGCTTCCAAGGCGTCTCGTCGCTCGAGAAAGCTCCCCGGAACGACATCGACGCACAGCCCCCAAACCGTCCCCCGAGGACCAATCTTCGCGCGCGGCAGGGCCTGAGCGCGGTTGAAACGGGCTTGCGAAAGGACGCCCACTGTTGTCTCCTGCATCGTTGGGTGCGCGCGTACTTTCTTGTCAACCCGCGCCACCAGAGAGCGAGAGCCTCGATGTTCGGTGTTCGGAGCAAGCTGCAAGGCTCGGGCGACAGGGCCACGTCCAAGGCTCGTAGCGCTGCCGCGAGGGAGGAAAACCTCGAGCACGCTGGAACAGCTAGGGCGTTCGCAGCCCGAGCGCTCGCGCTCGGAATCGCCGGTGCGACCGCGCTGATCGCACCTCGAAGCGCCGAGGCCCAGAATTGCTCCTCCGCGAACCCAGCTGACTGGCCAGCGCCGGCGAAACCATACTTCATGCTCATCGTCGACACGTCGGGGTCGATGAACTGCTGCACGGCACCGGGACAACCCTGCATCGACTCGTCGGGCTTCGTCCATGAGTGCAACGCGTCCCTGCCGGGCTACGCGTTGAATTCGTGCGGCATGGTGCCGAGCCGTTTGAATGATGCGAAGTGCGCGCTCCGCAAGACGGTTCAGGCCTTCGCAGGCGAAGTCAATTTCGGCATGGCCACCTACGCTCACGTGCTGTCGGGCTGCGGGACGGGGACCTGCGCATCGGGCACGCCAGCAGCTGGAAACACGACCGATTGCGGCAACCCGTCGGGCAACACTTGCAACGCCGAGAACTACGGCTGCACCGTCACGGAATTCCCGAACGGCGACACGGGCTGTGGCAACTCCCCTTCATGCAACACGGTGGGGGCGGAGTTGCCGAGCCCGCCCAACCTCGCTGAGGGGACCTGGGATAATGGGGCGAACATCGTGGTCCCGATGCTCCAGGATGCGTTCTGGCTCGCGCCCCCACCGCCAGCGAGCAACGTGCCGACGATCCTCGAATGGTTCGATGAGTCCTGCGCAAACGACCGAGAGCTGTTCGCGGACGGCAACACACCCATTGCAGGGGCGCTTCGCGGCGTGACCGAGTACCTACGCGCGGGCTGGCGTCGGTGGTCCACGAGCAACTACTGCACGACGACGTCGTTTACCTACACGACGCCTCTCGACGCGAACGACCGGCTTTGTCGGAACGTCAACGTATTGGTCGTCACGGACGGCGATGAGACCTGCGATGGAGATCCTGTCACGGCCGCGTCCGATCTGTACAACAACGGGGTCACAATCGGAGGAAAGACCTGGCCGGTCCGGGTCCACGTCATCAACTTCGCGGGCGGCAGTACCAACAAGACTGATCAGATTGCAGCCGCGGGTGGAACCACCGCATCCATTCTCGCGACGAACGAGGTCACCCTCGCCCAGGCCCTCTCCGACATCATCGCGGGCAGCGTCCAACCGGAGGAGTGCAACAACGGCGACGACAACTGCAATGGTTGTGTCGACGAGGGCTACGCGCACTACTGCAACACCGGACAAACCTGTTGCGCGTGGACGACGACCGCCCAGCGCAACACGTGCCTCTCCACCTACACCGCCTCGATCACCTCCGGAGATCCGGACGGCGACCTCACCAAGCTCCCCTGCACGACCCCGGGACAGGCAGGAAACTCGGCGACCTGGCTCTGCTACAACCCCGGCGACCAATGCGACAACGTCGACAACAACTGCGTCGCCGGGGCCGACGAGGGGGCGACGAAATGCGGTAATCCCGCTCACTGTCCCCAGACGGAGACCTGCAACGGGCAGGACGACAACTGTGACGGCTCCGTCGACAACGGAGGCGTGTGCGGCACCTGCGTTCCGAGCGCCGAGGTCTGCGACGGCTGCGACAACGATTGCAACGGCATCGCCGATGACGGCATCGCCGCTGTCCCGTGCGGCTTCTCTCCTCCCGCCAACTGCGCCGGGACGATCTCGTGCAAGCCGCCGCAGGCCGTGCCCCCGGGCGGATGCGTCGCGGGTGGCGGCTACAACGCGTGCACCGCCGCACCGCAGACGGAGACGTGCGACGGCATCGACAACGACTGCGACGGCGTGGCCGACGACAACGTGGCCCCCTCGCAATGCGTGCCGGTGGGGACGCCGCCCGGCCTCCACTATGGCGCCCCCAGCCAATGCCAGCTCGGCACCCAGCCGTGCGGCAGCACCTCCTGCAACGGCTTCGTCGGTCCCTCCGCGGAGATCTGTGACGGCATCGACAACGACTGCGACGGGGTCGTGGACGACAGTCCTTTCGGCGTCGGCTTGCAGTGCGGCATCAACTTCCCGCCGTGCACGCCGGGCGTCACCGCGTGCGTGAACGGCGCCCTCGTCTGTCAGGGCGGCACGCCTCCCCTCCCCGAGGTCTGCGACGGGGTCGACAACAACTGCAACGGACAAACCGACGAGGCGCCCCTCTCGGATGCCCCGCTCCCGGGCCAGAACGGGTGCTGGCAGCAGGCCGGCAACTGCTGCTCTCACGGCAACCTGCATTGGTGTCCGCCTCCCGGCGGGACGTGCAATGGAGTGGGGACGCTCCAGCAGCCGTGCAACGCGGGCACGATGACGTGCGGCGGGGCCTCGGGCTGGGTCTGTCAGGGCGGGACGCTCCCCGCGAACGAGGTCTGTGACGGGGTCGACAACGACTGCGACGGCAGCGTCGACGACGGCTCGTTCCCGTCGGAAGGGCAGGCGTGCGGGTTGTCCACGCCGCCGTGTCAGCAAGGGACCATTCAATGCACGGGCGGCTCGCTCGATTGTGTGGGTGACATCCCCCCGAGCCCCGAAGTCTGCAACGGCATCGACGACAACTGCGACGGCACCATCGACAACGGCATCCCCATCGGGGGCGCCTGCAACGTCGCGTTCGACACGACCGACTATCCGGACACGGATCCCGACGCTCCCCTGCCGCCTTGCCAACCGGGGCACTTCCAATGCGACGGCAACGGCGGCCTGGTGTGCGTGGGCGGCGTCGGCCCATCGCCGGAGGTCTGCGACGGCGTCGACAACGACTGCGACGGCGATATCGACGAGACCGGGGCGGCTCCCAACGGGATCGACGGAAGCGACAATCCGTTCCCGCCCCCCGACGGCAGCATCGGCGAGGCGTGCGGCACGAACGAGGGCGCGTGCACCCAGGGTAGCTGGGCGTGCGTGAACGGCACCTTCACGTGCCTCAATCAACAAGGCCCCCAGGTCGAGACCTGCGATTGCGTCGATCAGGACTGCAACGGCGTGGTCGACAATCAGAACCCCAACAACGACCCGCCCCTGTGCGGCACCGGGAAGAGCTGCGTCGAAGCGGGCGGAAACTGCCAGTGTGCCGCTCCGTGCTCGAGCGGAGAGTTCCAGTGCCCCGCCGGACAGTCGTGCATCGAGGTCACGTCGAGCGAGACGGGTCGAGTGCTCGGCAACTACTGCATCACCGACACGTGCCCGAGCTGCCCGACCGCGACCACCACCGACGGGGACGGCAACCTCCTCTGCGCGCCGGAGGGGACGCAGGTCGAGGGCTGCGGGCTGGTGCCCGAGTGCGTCTGCAAGGGCCAGAGCGGGTGCCAGGCGCCTTGCTTCGGGGTCGTCTGCGACAACGGCCTCGTCTGCACGAACTTCGGCCCCCAGGCCGGCCAATGCGTGGCCAATAACTGCTTCAACGTCCCGTGCCAGGAGTGCGGCAAGACGTGCAATGGGAACGGTGAGTGCGTGACCAACCCGTGCACGGCGGACTCCTGCCGGCCCGACGAGGTCTGCAAGCCGAGCGAGGATCTGACGACCTTCACCTGCACCCCGTCGTGCGCCGGGGTGATGTGCGACGACGGAAAGATCTGCAAAGACGGGACGTGCGTCGCGACGTGCCAGCCGCCCTGCGGCAATGGCGAGTACTGCGACATGACGCAGGACCCGCCCTCCTGCGAGACGAGCCAGTGCACGGATCAGTCGTGCCCGAACGGCGGCTGCTGCGACCCGACCGATGGCTCGTGCGGTACCTGCCCGTGCGAAGGCGTCATCTGCCCCGAGGGGCAGAAGTGCGCCGACGGAGAGTGCGAGTACTCGCAGAACGAAGGCGGCGGCGGGGCCGGCGGCGGCTCCTCGGAGGGCGGCGGCGGCAACAGCGGCACCGGCGCATCCGGAGCTCACGGCGGCAACAGCGGCGACGGCGACGGCGACAACGGGCTCTGGGGTCTCGCGACGGGCGGCGGTGGCTGCGCGTGCGACGTCTCCGGGCGCGACGACTCACCGATCGGCCTCGGCGCGGTCGGCCTCGCGATGCTCGTCCTGACGAGACGAAGGCGCGAGCGCCGAGCGGGCTCGTCCGAGGGAGGTCGCCGATGAGCGCCAACCTCCGCATCACCCTCGTGCTCGCGGCCGCCGCCTCCTTGCTCGGGGGCTCCGGTTGTGACACCCAGGCCTATTGCTTCTCCGACTGCGGCGAGGGCAACAGCACGACCAGCGGCCCCGGCGGGCACACCGCCGATGGCGGCAGCACCGGCCAGTTCACGGACGGAGGAAGCACCGGCCAGTTCATGACCGGCGGCAACGGCGGGGCAGGGCCGTGCGAGCCGACGAACAACGGCGTCGAGGCCTGCGACAACATCGACAATGACTGCAATGGCGCCGTCGACGATATCCCCGGCATCGACTACAGCGACCCTCACACCTGCGGGACGTGCGGCAACAACTGCTACACGAAGCTGATCAATTTCGCGCCCTCGACCATTACCTGCACGCCGAGCTCGATGCCGGGGGAAGAGCCCGGGCTCTGCAATGGTGACTGCGCGCAGGACTACTTCGATCTCGACGGCGACGGGGAGAGCTGCGAGTACTACTGCGTCGAGAGCGCCGCCGACGACTCGACCTGCAACAACAAGGACGACGACTGCGACGGGGCGATCGACGAGGACGTCGACCTCTGCACCGACAACCAGAACTGCGGGCAGTGCGGCGGCATCTGCTTCGTCGGACACGGCCAGGCCGACTGCATCCACGAGGGCGCGGACCCGACCTGCGATACGTCGAACACCCACTGCGAGATCGAGTCCTGCGATCCGGGGTGGGTCGATCTCGATGGCTCGTACGCGACCGGCTGCGAGTACGCCTGCTCCCCGACCGGCCCCGAGATCTGCGGCGACCAGATCGACAACGACTGTGACGGGCTCGTCGACGGGGCCGATGATCTCTCCGCCGACCCTGCCATCGGGATCGTCTGCTTCGGAGATCCGGACGGCATCTGCGCCCTCCCCGCCCACGCCGGGATCACCGCGTGCGTAAACGGTGTGGTCACGTGCACCGGCGCGAACGTCCTCTTCGAGAACGGCGTCCTCGAGACCTGCAACAACCTCGACGACGACTGCGACGGCCAGGTCGACGATCAGCCGACGGACGCGGGCGGCTCCTGCGGCACGAGCAACGTCTTCCCGTGCACGTTCGGCACCCGACAGTGCGTGAATGGGTCGCTCCAATGCGTGGGCGCGATCAACCCCGGCACCGAGGTCTGCAACGGGCAGGACGACGACTGTGGAGGCGACGGCGATCTCCACAACGGCATGGCCCCCTCGGACTCCGTCGGCGATTGCAATGTCCCGTTGCCGCCCCCGCCCGGCGCGACCAGCCCGTGCGTCAAGGGCTCCAAGGCGTGCGTGGGCGGCACCGTCGTCTGCCAGGGATCCCACGGTCCGACGGGCACCGTCGACACGTGCGGGGTGGACGCGAACTGCGACGGTCAGCTCACGAACCAGCCCAACCTCACGAACGACGCGGCCAACTGCGGCAGCTGCGGCAACAACTGCAACGCGAACCAGACCTCGAACCACGCCATTCGCGCGTGCGTAAACAGCATGTGCGTCTTCTCCGCGTGCCAGCCGGGGTATCACGACCTCGACGGCAACGGCACCTGCGAGTACGCGTGCAACTTCGTCTCCGCGACGGAGGCATGCAACAACCAAGACGACGACTGCGACGGGCTGATCGACGAAGGGGTCGTAGCTCCGTCGCCGAAGCAGGTGTGCGGCGTGAGCCCGGCCGCGAGCGCGGCGGAGTGCACGACGAACGTCAACGTGCAATGCGTGGCGGGGGCGTGGCAGTGCACGTTCCCCGCAAACGTCTGCAACCCCACCTGCGCGGCCGCCCAAGAGCGCTGCGACGCCCTCGACAACAACTGCAATGGTCTGTTGAACGAGAACGTCCCCGACTTCGGGAAGCCGTGCGCCAGCGACGACACCAACCCAGGTAGCCAGGGCGCGTGCCGGACGACGGGCACGAAGGTGTGCAATGGCTTCTTCGCGACCCAATGCAGCGCGACCCCGGCGAACTGCAACACCCTCCCCGGCGGATGCACCGAGCTGTGCGACGGCGTCGACAACGACTGCGACGGTCTCGTGGACGAGCCGTTCACGATGAAGGGCTCGAACAGCGCGAACTTCTACAAACCGAGCGTCATCTCCCTACCTGGCAACATCTGGATCTATCAGCAGGAGGCGAGCCGTCCGAAGGCGACGAACGTCGTGCCCGGAACCGGCAACGGCTATTGGACGGACGCGCCCCCGGGTGAGGTCCTCGAAAAGACCCCGAGCTGCTCGGAGGCCAATCGTATCCCCTGGTTCAACGTCACCCCCGCCGAGGCGGAGCAGACCTGCACCGCCGCCGGTGGCTTCGTTTGCTCGACGACGCAATGGCGCGACGCTTGTCACGTCAGTCCCCCGACGGGCAACGACTGTCTCTATGGGTACGGTCCCTTCGGGTCGAACACGGCGGGCTGCCACGTCGGCTACGTCGCGGGATCGAAGTTCTGCAACCTCCAGCAGAGCTACGACTTCAGCACGACGCTCGCCGGTGATCAGGACGGGCTGCTCCCCACGCAATCTTCTCTGTTGCTCAATTGCTATGCGCCGTGGGACGGCGTGAACGGCAACCCGAGCGGCAACGCGGGAAGGCTCTTCGATCTCACGGGGAACCTCCGCGAGATCACCAAGACGTCCACCGGCGTCTACACGGTCATGGGCGGCGCGTTCAACTCCGCGTCGGAGGCGGGGTCGTCGTGCGACTTCACGTTCTATCAAGTCGACGACGAGTTCAAATTCTACGACACCGGCTTCCGCTGCTGCTTCAGCCAGAACCCGACACTCTGACGAGGCGGTGAGGGCATTGGACAAGACGCGCGCCTCTCGGATCCCGTCGCAGGCGCGCGCCAGCGTTCCGGATCCGACCGCGCGCACGCCCCCGTTCCGGACGGATCAGCTGGACGATCCGTTCGACCCGGACGCCACGATTCGCCCTCCCCCCGCCCTCGCCGAGGGATCGGTCAGCCTCTCCATCGCCACCGCCCCCGCGCGAGCTCTCTCCGATCTGGACGAGCTCGTCGCGCAGCTCCCGTCGATCGCCTACACGGGAGGGAGCGGGGGGGGCGAGCGGGAGAAGGAGAAGGGCAGCACGATCTCCTCCAGCGAGCTCAGGCGCAGGAGCGCGGTGCATCCCGACTTCATCCTCACCGAGCTCATCGGGAGGGGGGGCATGGGCGAGGTGCACGCCGCCGAGCAACGCTCCCTGCAGCGCGAGGTGGCGATCAAGATGGTGGTCGGCGACGACGCGCGGACCTCGTCTCGGTCCGCGCTCGTGCACGAGGCGCGGGTCATCGCTCGCCTCGAGCACCCGAACATCGTCCCCATCCATTTCCTCGGGCGCGATCAGAACGGGCAGCCCGCCCTCGTGATGAAGCGCATCGAGGGCGTCACCTGGCGAACGCTCCTCGAGCGATCCGATCACGAGCTCCTCAAGGGCCGAGACCGGCTGGAGTTCCACCTCGAGGTGCTGCTGCGCGTCTGCGATGCCGTCGAGCTCGCGCACGATCGGGGCATTCTCCACCGAGACATCAAGCCGGAGAACGTGGTGGTCGGGCGGTTCGGCGAGGTGTACCTCGTCGATTGGGGGGTGGCGCGATCCATCCCGCGGACCGCGTTCGGCGTTCTCGAGGACGTCGTGGGCGAAGAGGCGGACGGGGAGCTGGTGGGTACGCCGAGCTTCATGGCCCCGGAGATGGTCCTCGGCAACACGAGCGATCTCGGTCGACACACCGACGTGTACCTCCTCGGGGCCACCCTCCACGTCGTGATCACGGGAAAGCGGCGGCACGCCGGCGACGATCTGATGGCGGTGCTGGAGGCGGCCACCCAATCCGCGCCGGTGATGTACGGCCCGAGCGTCGCCGAGCTCGGGGCGATCGCGAACCGCGCCACCTCGAGGGATCCCGCCGCACGCTATCCCTCCGCCACCTCCTTCGGCGGTGCGATCCGCGCGTTCCTCCGGAGCCGTGCGCTGCTCGACGTGACGCGGACGGCGACGGAGAAGCTCCATGAGCTCGCGGCCTTGCTCGCGCGAGGCTCGACCGGCGACGAGGGCCGCTTCATTCGCGACGTGCACGAGCTCTCCGCCGGCGCTCGCTTCGGCTTCATGGAGGTGCTGAAGGCAGATCCGGACAACGAAGAGGCGAAGACGGGCCTGCGGGAGTGCCTCCTCCACCTGGTTCGATTCGAGATCGAGGCAGGCCACGCGACGGTCGCGCGCGCGCTCGTCTCCGGGCTCTCCGCGCCGCCCGCGTCGCTCTTGTGGAGCCTCGAGAAGCTCGAGTCACGCGAGCGCGATCAGCACGAGGCGGAGCAGCGGCTCCGGCACGAGCACGACCCGCTCACCTCGCGCGGAGCGCGCCATTGGGTGATCGGGTCGGCGGCGGCGGTGGCGATCGCCCTCTCCGGATACTCGATCGGCGCGGGGCAGACGGACGACGCCCAATTCCTCGCCGTCGAGGCGCTCATCTTCGCGGTCGTGATCGGGATCGCGGCGCTGACCCTGCACAGCCGCATCAAGAGCAGCGCGATCGCGCGGCGCACCGTCTACGTGTTGATCGGGGTCGGCCTCGCCGTCTGCGGACACCGGCTCGTCTGCTCGTTCCGCGACACCCCGACCCGCGACATCCTCGCGACCGACCTCATCATCGCGAGCCTCCTGTTTCTGGTAGACCCCGGACGGCGCCTCGTCGTGATCGCGCTGCCCGCGGTCGCGGTCGCGGGAGCGGTCGCGATCCAGGTGTACCCCGCGTTCGCCTCGACGATCTTCGTCAGCGTGTGCCTCTCGATCCTCGGCGTCCTCGCGTTCTCGGCCGCGTCCGTCTCCGCGCGCGCACGGTGAAGCGGCCGCCCGGGGCGCTCATCCCGGCAGCCCGTGCAGCGCGACGAAGGTGGCGGCGCCGGCGGCGTACCCCGCGAGGGCCAAGAGCGAGAAGTGGCGAACGAACCAGCCGAACGAGATGCGCTCCATGCCCATCACCGCGATCCCGGCCGCCGATCCGATGATGAAGATGCTGCCTCCCGTGCCCGCGCAATACGCCAAGAAGTGCCAGAAGCGGTGATCGGAGGGGAACGCGTCGAAGCCGTACATGCCCTGCGCCGCCGCGACGAGCGGGACGTTGTCGATGACGGACGACGAGAGCCCGATCGCGATCGTGATCGCGTCGACGCTCCCGAGGCGGCCGAGGACCGACGCGAGCAGACGAAGGATGCCGGCGACCTCGAGCGCGCCGATCGAGAGCAGGATGCCGAGGAAGAACAGGATGCTCTGCGCGTCCACGCGCTGGAGGGCCCCCCCGACCGTGAGCGATCCTCGCTCGGCGTCGTTCTTCCGCTTGTGAAGCACCTCGGTCAGCGCCCACACCACCCCGAGACCGAGGAGGATCCCCATCATCGGGGGCAGGTGGGTGACGGCCTTGAAGACGGGGACGAGCATCAGCGTCCCGACGCCGGCGGCGAACACGAGGCGCTGCTCGAAGGCGGTGGAGACGCGGGGGCCCTCTCCGTCGACGACGAGCCGGAAGGCCCGCTCCACCGCGTCCGGGCTCCCGGCCAGGGAGAGGACGTCGCCCTCTTCGATGGGCTCGCGGGGCGACGGGCTCGCGCGGTGCTCTCCGCCGCGAGCGATGGAGAGGACGCTCGCCCCCGTCTTCGCGCGGACATCGAGCTCGGCCAGGCTCTTGCCGACGCCCGCCGCGTCGGCGGGGACGGCGAAGCTCGCGGCGGCGGCGAGGCCCGGCAACACGATCTCGTCCTCGCTCTTCAGCACCTCGCGCGACGAGGAGACGCGCCCGCCCGCCCGCGTCACCTCCCCCTTGGAACGCGCCACGACCCACGCGAGAGGGACCAGGATGCTGACGAGCGCGGGCAGGAACACCGCGCCGATGATCCGGGTGGCGGAGATCTGACCCCCTACCCAGAGCATCGTCGTCGTCACGTCGCCGATGGGGGAAAAGGCTCCTCCCGCGTTGGCGGCGAGGATCACGATCCCGCCGAACTTCATCCGATCCTCGCGCGAGCTGGTGAGCTTCCGGAGGAGCGACATCATGACGATGGACGTGGTGAGGTTGTCGAGGACAGCCGACAGCACGAAGGACACGGCCGCGATGAGGACGAGCAGCTTGCGCCGGCTGCGGGTTCGGACGACGCGGGTGATGAGGGAGAAGCCGTCGTGGGCATCGACGAGCTCGACGAGGGTCATCGCGCTGAGCAGGAAGAAGAGGATCTGAGCGATCCCGGCGACGTTGCGCGAGAGCTCGTGATCCAACGACGGCGTGTGGCCGAAGGCGAGGACGGTCCAACAGGTGACGCCGAGGAGCAGCGCCGAGGCGGCCTTGTTCAGCTTGAGCGGGTGCTCGAAGACAATCGCGACGTAGCCGACGAGGAAGACGATGATCAGGAGCACGCTACCGCCAGGCTCGCTGGCGGCCCGACCAGCAACGTCCTGCGAGCGCACCGCGCGCCGCACCCTTGCCGAGCCAGTTTCTCCTCTCGGCGCTCCAAAAGCAAAGCGTTCGCGCCGGCTCAAACGTCCCTCCAGCGTTCGGAGTACGATGCCTCGTCGATGCGGAAGCTCTGGTTTTCGGCCGCCCTGATCGCGGCCGTCGCGGTGGCGCCCTTCGCGGCGGCGGACGAGGCGCGGGAGGCGGAGGCGAAGCGCGAGTTCGAGTCCGGGCTCGAACAGGAGAGGGCTGGGCAGGCGGCGGACGCGTGCGTCCATTTCCGTCGGGCGCTCGAGCGGATGCGGGTCAGTGGCCCCCTCGAGAAGGCCGCTCAGTGCGACGCTCGCGAGGGCAGGTACGTCGACGCCGTCGCGAAAGAGGATGAGCTTCTCTCGACCCTCCCGGACGAGCATCCCGACCGCGCCGCCCACGCTTCGGCGCGGGCGGCGTGGGTCGCGAAGATCGCGAAGGTGACGTTCGTCGCGCGGAGGGGGGCGGAGCGCGCGCGCGTGCTGGTCGACGGGGGGCGAAGCGCGGCGCTCGGGGTCGCCATGGATCTGGACCCCGGCGGTCACGACGTGGCCGTCTCGATCCAGGGGGCGGAGACGACGACGAAGCGGATTTCGATACCGGCCGGAGCGACGCTGCGGATCGAGGTCCCATTCGACGGATCCGGGGGCGGACTCTCGGGACTCACGATCGGCGGAGCGACCTCACTCGCCCTGGGCGGAGCGGCCGCGATCGTGGCCGGGGTCACGGGCGGGCTCGTGCTGAGCCACAAGAGCGCCGCGGACGACGCGTGCCCCGCCGCCCTCTCGAGCCCGGCGTGCACCGACGCGATCGACGCGGGTCGGGGGCTGCTCGTGCCGAACCTCGTGTCGTGGATCGTGGCGGGGGTGGGGGTCGGCGTCGGCGTCACCCTCCTCGTCGTCGAGGCGACGCGCGGCTCGGGCACGGCGAGGCTCGTGGCGGGCCCGGCGCGAGTCACCTTCGAAGCCACCTTCTGATCGAGCCCCCTGCCGCGACGGAGCTCGTAGCGCGCAGTCGTTTGGCAGGGGTCGGCGAGGGGGAAGCGCGCGGTCGTCCCCGGTCGATCTCGTGAGCGTGGTACCCTGCCCTCGCGGATGGTCGGCGAGCTGAAGCCGGGGACGCTCCTTCGAGGCAAGTGGCGGCTCGAGCGATTCCTCGGTCGCGGGGGGATGTCCTCCGTCTATGCCGCGACCCATCGCAACGGGATGCGGGGCGCCATCAAGGTGCTCCACCGCGAGCTCAACGACAACACCGTCATCAAGACGCGCTTCCTTCGGGAGGGCTACGTCGCGAACAAAGTCGATCACCCGGGGGCGGTGAAGGTCCTCGACGACGACGCGACGGAGGACGGCCTCGTCTTCCTCGTCATGGAGCTCTTGGAGGGCGAGACGCTCAAGCAGCGGTGGGTGAAGAGCGATCGGCGGCTGGAGCTCTCCATCGCCCTCGACATCGCCGATCAAGTGCTGGACGTGCTCGAGTCCGCGCACGCGAATCGGATCGTCCACCGCGATCTCAAGCCGGACAACATCTTCTTGGTCGAATCGGGAGGGACCAAGATCCTCGACTTCGGGATCGCGCGGGTGTTGGAGGCGGCCACCCCGGGAGCGGCGGACGCGACGAGCTCCGCGGCGATGATGGGGACCCCGGCGTTCATGCCGCCCGAGCAGGCCCTCGCGCACTGGCACAAGGTCGACGCCCGCAGCGATCTGTTCGCGCTCGGCGCGACGCTGTTCACGGTGCTGACCGGCCGCCTCGTGCACACCGGCTCGACGATCCCGGAGCTCCTCGTCGCCGCCGCGACGAAGCAGGCCGACTCGATCGGGGATCTGTTGCCCTCGCTGGACGAGCACATCGTCGCCGTCATCGATCGAGCGCTCCGCTTCGACATCGAAGAGCGCTGGCCGAGCGCGCGCGCGATGCGGCTCGAGCTCCTTCAGGCCAAGACGAAGGCAGCCGGGCGTGGGACCGTCAGGCTGGAGCTGACGGCGCCGCGGGCGCCCGCGACGAGCGCGAGACCGAGCGAGGCCGGCTCGACGGACGGGGCCGTCTCCCTCCCGCTGCCGACGGTGGAGATGCAAGCGACGAAGGTCGAACCACGTCCGCCTTCGGCGGGCGGCTTCGAGTCGACGCCGGTCCGGTTGCAGGAGGCGTTTCGGCCGGAGCACGTCGCGCGCCTCACGGGAGCGGCGCGCGCCGCGCCTCCGCCGCGACCCCGCCGCTGGAAGGTCGCGTTGGGGACGGCCCTCGCCGTGGCCGCCGCCGCGCTGGTCGTCCTCTCCGTCGCCGCGAGCCGCACGCCGGGCTCGACCACCACCTCCAGTCAGCCGCCTGCTGGTCGAAGCTCGCTCGCCCCCAGCGCGCCCGCGGCACCATCTCCATCCGCGGTCGCCGGCACGAGCGGACCGGACGTGACCCCCGTCCCGAGCACGTCCGTCGCGCCGATCGCGATCCCATCTTCGCTCACGACCGCGACCGCACCGCCCCCGATCCCATCGACGGCGCGAACCGTCGCCCCCGCCGGGGCGCCCCGACCGCCACCGCCACCGCCGCCCGCCGTCGCACCGCCGCCGCCCAAGCGCTGCGTCCAGTTCGACACCTTCGATGGGCGCAAGTGCGTGCGCTACGAGTGAGCGGTGCCCACCCACCTCGCCACCGCGAGGACTCGATAGCAGATCCCGCTCGTGGCGGCGGCGTCCTGAGGTGGTCGGAGCTCGACCACGAGCCGTGACGGTATCGACGAGGCGAGGGGGAGCTGATCGGCGGCCTCCTCCGGCAGGTAGGTGGGGATCGCGATCGGCTCCCCGTGGATGGTCAGCGACGCGCGCACGAAGGTGCCGCCGAACATGCGGCGACGCGCGTAGGCCCGAGCTTCGACGAGGCTCTGTTGGATCACGGCCTCGACGCTTCGAAGGGCGGAGAGGTCGAGCTTTCGCACGAGGTCATCGATGCGGTCGCGGTGCGCCGCCGCCACGCCCGACGGAGGACCGCCGGGGGTGCGCATCGACTCCAGCGCCGCCGCGTGGGCCTCCGAAAGGCTACGGTCCGCGGCGAGCAGCGGCGTGACCGCCGCCAGCTGGGCGCGACGCGCTTCGCGCGGCTCGAAGGCGAGCTCCAGCGCGCCGTCCACGACCGAGAGCGGGCGCGGTCCGCCGTCATCCAAGGCGCGCTCGCATCGGGCGACGTTCTCTTCGGTGGAGGTCGATCGGGCGCGGGCGAGGACGCGGGCGATGGCAGCGCGATCGACGTCACCGGGCTGCGAGGTGCAGGCGGCTCGGATCTCCGACGCCGATCCGGTGTCGAAGTGGAGCAGATCGATGCGAGCGGCTCGATGAGGAGCGGTGGCGGGGCTCGGGCGCGTCTTGTCCCGGGCGACGACGGGCGGGGCGGGGGCGGCGGAGACGAACGGCAGCGCCGGCCTGGGCCGGGCCGCTCCGTCCTCGACCCCCAGCGTCGAAGACATGAGCGCGTCGATGTCGCCGGCGCCCAGCGTCGCGAGCGCTTGGTCGGAGAGCTTCGCGAAGGCGGCGCCGTCCCGCGGCCGCAAGCTCGGCTCCTCGCGGAGCGACGCCTCGAGCAGGGCCCGCACGGCGGCGGGCGTGTCGCTGGGCAAGCGGGCCATGGGGGGCGCGCAACCCATCGCGAAGCTGGCCGTCACCTCCGCGAGCGATCGCCCGAACGGAGGGGCGCCGGTGAGGCACTCGAAGAGCACGCACCCGAGCGCGAACACGTCGGCGCGCGCGTCGAGCCTTCGACTGGCGCGGGCCTGCTCCGGCGAGAGGTAGCCGACGGTCCCGAGCAGAGCCCCCGTCTCGGTGAGCACGCTCGCCTCGCTCCCGAGCAGGCCCAAATCGAGCAGCTTCGCTCCATCTCTTGCGAGCAGGACGTTGGCCGGCTTGACGTCTCGGTGAACGAAGCCGCGCTCGTGCAGCACGCCGAGCGCGCCCGCGATGTCACGGCTGACCCGCAGCGACGGGGCGAGCGGGAGGGGCCCCTCCGCGAGACGCGCGGCGAGGGTGGGCCCCTCCACGACGGCGGTCGCGAGGTAGAGGACGCCATCGTGCGTCTTGCCATGGTCCTCGTACGCGACGAGCGCCGGGTGCCGGAGCTCACGGAGCGCCTCCGCCTCCCGGACGAAGCGCTGGTCCAGCCAGGGCTCCCCCGCGTGCTGCACCTTCAGCGCGACCTCCCGCCCCGTCCTCTCGTCGAAGGCCCGATACACCTCGCTCATGCCGCCGCGCCCGAGCAGCGTCCGGATGTGGAAGCGCCCCGCGATCTCGGTGATGGGGGTGCCGGTCACGGACATCGTCTCCGGATCCTGCATCGACGAAGCGGACCGGTCGGGATCGAACAGCACCCCGTCGAGGTGCGACAGCACGTCGTCGCTGATGCGAGCCATCCCGGGATTGTCCGTGCTTCCAATCCGGAATCAAAGGCTACTATCGAGGCGTGACGGCTTTCCCGGAGACGCGATACTCCGTCGTGCAGGCGCTCAAGAGCGGCGACCGAGGCCAGCGAGAGCGGGCGCTCGCGCTGCTCGCCTCCATCTATCGAGCCCCCATCGAGGGGTACTTGCGCTACCGCCTGCGCGGCGATCGCACGGCCGCGGAGGAGCTGACCCAGGGCTTCTTCGTCGCGGTCGTCGAGCGAGACATCTTCGGCTCCTATCTCTCGGACAAGGCTCGATTCCGAACGTTCTTGCGGGTCTGCCTCGATCGCTTCGCCGACACCGCCCACCGCGACGCCAACCGAAAGAAGCGCGGCGGCGGAGCGAGGACGGTGAGCATCGACGCGGAGCAGGAGTCAGGTCGCCCCGAGATCGCCACCGACGAGGAGCCCCCCGACGCGATCTTCGATCGTGAGTTCAAGCGTGCGCTGCTCGCGGCCAGCATCGAGAAGCTGAAGGCTCGGCTCGAGTCCTCGGGGCGAGCCCACTACTTCCACGTGTTCACGAGATACGATCTGCACGACGGCCCCGAGGAGCGCCCGACCTACGCGAAGCTGGGAGAGGAGATCGGCTCCAACGCGGCTCAGGTCACGAACCACCTCCACGCGACCCGGAAGGAGCTCAAGCGCATCCTCGCCGACACCCTGCGGGAGGTCTGCGCGTCGGACGAGGAGTTCGAGGAGGAAGCGCGCCTCTTCGGCGTCGACCCGCATCCGCCTTGAGCGGTCTCAGCGATCTCGATTTCGCTCGCCGCGGCCTCGCTCGCGCCGATCGCGGTGGGGCTCTTCGATGTCTCTCGGCTTGTCGCCGCGCGGCGATTCGCCAGGCAGCTTCGGGACGTCGATCGGCAACGCCGAGGGCAGCTCCGGCAGCGGCAACGTCGACGGGATCTGGGGGAGAGGCATCTGGGGGATCGCGGTCGGGATCGCCGTCGGGATCGCGGTCGGGAAGCCCTTGAGGCTGTTGGGATCGGGGATCGGCAGCCCGGTCGGCAGCTCGGGCACCTTCGTGGGGACGCTCGGGACCTCCAGCGCCGGGACCTCCAAGAGCTTCGTCGACGGCAGGTATCCGATCGAACGCGACGCTCTCTTCGTGAGGTCCTCGAATTTCTTCTGCTGGGACGCGCTCAGCACGTCGCGGATCCGAGCGTTGTTGCGCTCGCGGAGCTGCTCGAGCCCCGGTCGGCACGGCTCCATGACCTTCTCCCGCTCGCCCTCCGACTCGCGGAAGATGGTCGCGACCGCCTGCGCTTGCTGATCCGTCAAGTCGAGCTGCCGCTTCATCGCGTCGGCGCGGATCTGGACGCGCTCCTCGGCGGTCGCGCCGTACCACTGCTTCTGCTCTTTGAGCGTGTACGTTCTGGCGATCGCTCCCCCCGCCACGGACCCCAGCACGAAGACCCCGGCGAGGATGACGAGCGGCTTGAAGCGCGGACCGGCGGCCCTCACCTCGTCGCTTTGAGATTCGTCGCCGCTCATTCCGTGTCCTCCGCGATGAGGGCGACCGCGACCTGCTCGTCCTGGCTCTCTTCGGTGTACCAGGAGAAGAACACGCTCGCGGCCGCGGCGAAGCCAGCCACGAGGAGCGACATCCGCGCGGACCGCAGCAGCCCCTCGCCGAGGCCGGCGCGGACCTTGGGCAGCTTCGCCATGACGGCGTCCGTGAAGGCGGGCGCAGGCTCGATCTTGGAGGTCGCCGCCGCGATCCGTGAGAACACGGCCAACCCCGAGGACAGCGCCGGCTCGTCGGTGCGAGCCGCGACCACGCCCTCTTGGTCCACGCGCGACATCACCGCCTCGGAGATTCGAGCGTCCGGCTCGATGTCCTCGGTCGCCAGCGAGATGCGGGAGAACGAATCCCCGTTCTCGTCGAACACCGCCGCCATCACGCGATCCGAGAGGGCCGGACGAGGCTGGATGTCCGCCGTCGAGCCCGCGAGGGCTCCCAATCTCTTTATCAAGTCGGCGTCATCATCCATTGTTCACCTCGTCTTTCTTCTCCTTCTTTCGGAGGGCGGCCCTCGCTCGCAAGAGCCGCTGCTCCATCGCACCCTCTGTCGTACCCAGCGTCTCCGCTGCTTCTTTCACCGTAAGTCCTTCGACGTGCACGAGCACGATGGCGGCCCGGTCCTGGGCCGTCAGCTCGGAGAGCATCTCGTCCAGCTCGCGCAGCGCTACTCGCGCCTCGACGCTGACGAGGCCATCGAACTTCCCTTCGTGCTCCTCTTTCTGCTCGTCCTCCTTGCGGGTCTTTCGCTTTCGTAGCTGGTCGATGCACGTGTTCGTCACGATTCGATAGAGCCACGTCTCGAGCTTGGATCGCCCGTCGTAGCGGCCCTCCACCAGGCTGCGGTACGCGCTCACGTAGGCATCTTGGAGCGCGTCTTCGGCATCTGCGACGTCGCCGAGCAAACGCGCGGCCAAGCGGTACAGATGAGCCCGCGTATGGTCGACGATTTGGCGGAACGCCGCTGCGTCGCCCTTGGAAACCCTCGAAGCTACGAACCTGAGATCGACCGTCACGAAGCTCCCTCGCCTTTGCGGCGGTTGGCGCGGCTATCGACTCTTGGGCCCCCTTTTGGTCTGCTTGTCGCCGCGAGGTCCCTGTTCGAGCCGGTCTGCCAGCTCACCGCGCTGACCGTCATCGAGCATCGGCACGATGATCGCAAGCGCTTTGACCATCCTCTCGTTCTGGGCTTCGGTCGCCCCTTTGTCGTCGTCGGGGGGGAGCACGGCGTCTCCATCGAAGGTGTCCTTCGCGAACGCCTCGAGCGCGGCCTTCCTCTTCGCGACGAAAGCGGCGCGGTCGGGCTTCTCCTTCGGGGCCTCTTGGTCGAGCTTCTCCTTCGCGAGCGCCGCCTGAATCTTGGTCCGCTGCTCCTCCGTCATGGTGACGGCGCGAAGCATGTGGTCGAGCGGTCCGAGGAGCCGGCTCTCCCTCTTCTCTTGGGCCTTCTCGTCTTGCCCGCGATCGTCGTCTGCCGGTCGCTCGTCGAGCTTCTTCACGAGGACGTCTACGAGCGATCTCCGCTGTTCGGCGGTGAGGGTCTCGTGGAGCTTCTTCAGCCCGTCGATCATCCGCTGCCGCCCGTCCTTCGCGGCGCTGGACGAGGACCCGATCTCTTCGAGGAGAGCCTTCTCGTCGATGGTGCCTTTGCGCACGGCCCGGCCCATCAGCTTGAAGGCCTGAGGCTTGTCGGTTCTCCGGTTCTCCCGGGTGCCGCGCCGCGCGTCTTCGATCGCCTTCGTCTGCTCCTCCGTCAGCTCGAGGTTCTCGAGGGCGGCGTGAAAGAGCATCTCCGGGCCGCCCTTGGAGCTGAAGGTGCGGCCAGCGTTACCTCCTTTTGCCCGGTGCGAGGAGCGATCGACCCTCTCCGGAGGGGGCGTCGGCTCCGACGCCTCGGTGTTCTTCGGCCGGGCGGTCACGGGCTCTCCCTTTTTGTCGCTGCCGTGACAGCCTGGGCCAGCGAGCAGGACCGCCCCCACCACCACCGTGATCGACCGCAGCCGCGAGAGCGGGGATGCCGAAGGGGTGGCAGCATGAAAGGCTGTCCGGGTTCGCAAGCTCATGGTCGGTGTCTCCTCGTACATGGGTTCGACGGTGGCCTCGGGGGCGATCCTACGCTGGAGGGCGACCAGGCGGGATTTTTCGCGAGCCGCGCCCTCGGCCGAGCGACCGCCTATGAGCTTCCTTCTGGATTTTGTGTAGGGTTGTGCCGTGCAGACCCTGGTCGAGCTCATCGCGAAGAAGCGCAACGGCGGCCAACACTCCGAGGCCGAGGTCGAGCGGATCATCGGCGCCTTCATGGCGGGGGAGCTGGCCGACTACCAGCTGAGCGCATGGCTCATGGCCGTCTTCTTCCGGGGCATGACGCCGGCCGAGACGGTCGCGCTGACCCGGGCCATGCTCCACTCCGGCGACGTGCTCGACCTCTCTTCCGTCCCGGGATCGAAGGTCGACAAACACTCGACCGGCGGGGTCGGCGACAAGGTGTCGATCTGCCTGGCTCCCCTCGTCGCGGCGTGCGGGGTGAAGGTGCCGATGGTCTCGGGGCGCGGCCTCGGCCACACGGGGGGAACCCTCGACAAGCTCGAGGCCATTCCCGGCTTCTCGGTGAACCTCGACACGGAGCGCTTCGCGACCATCGTGCGCGAGGTCGGGACGTCCATGATCGGACAGACCGCTCGGATCGCCCCCGCCGACAAGCGCATCTATGCGCTCCGCGACGTCACCGCGACCGTCGAGTCGATCCCGCTCATCGTCGCCAGCATCCTCTCGAAGAAGCTCGCCGAAGGCATCGACGGGTTGGTGTTGGACGTGAAGGTGGGCCGAGGCGCGTTCATGAAGAGCCTGGAAGACGCGCGCGCCCTCGCCCAGGCGCTCGTGTCGGTGGGGACGCGCGCCGGCAAGCGCGTCGTGGCCGTCCTCACCCGAATGGATGACCCGCTCGGGCTCTGCATCGGAAACGCCAACGAGACCCGTGAAGCGATCGAGGTCCTCCACGGACGCGGCCCCTCCGACTTGGTCGAGTGCACCTACGCCCTCGCGGACGAGATGCTCGTGGTGGGGGGCGCCGCGGCCGACACCGGCGCTGCGCGCGCCCAAGTCGAACGAGCGGTCGCGAGCGGCGCCGCCCTCGCCGTGATGGAGAAGCTCGTCGCCGCCCAGGGCGGAGATCCGAGGGTCGTCGCGGAGCCGACGCTCCTCGCGATGGCCCCCGAGAAGGTGGAGGTTCGGGCGGACCGGAGCGGCGTCGTCACCGGGATCGACGCCCTCGAGCTCGGGCTGGCCGCCGTCGCGATGGGCGCGGGCCGAACGCGCGCGGACCAAGCCGTCGATCACGGGGTCGGGATCGATCTCGTCCGCAAGCCGGGCGATCGCGTCGCCGCCGGGGACGTCCTCGCCACCCTGTTCGTTCGCCGCGCCACCGACGCCCCCGAGGACCGCGTGCGCTCGGCCTTCGCGATCGGGGAAGGAGCTCCCGACGGGGCGAGCGCCCTCGTGCTGGAGCGGATCGCGGAGGGCTGAGGATGGGCTACCGCCGCATCGTGATGTCGCTCGTGTACCTCGGGATCGTCCCCGCGGTGCTCCTCTCCGCGATCGGCGTCGTGCTCCTCCTCATCGGGGAGGCGGTCAACCTCCTCGCCGGCATCCTCGTCCTCACGTTCACCGGCACGCTCGTGACCGGCGTCATCTTGGTGTGGATGTTCGTCCGGAAGGAGCGGAACCTCTCGGAGCTGCAGGCCGACTTCGTCTCGAAGGTGAGCCACGAGCTCCGTACCCCCCTCACCTCCATTCGGATGTTCACGGAGACGCTGAAGCTCCGCAGGGGCGACGCGGTGACGGAGGAGCGCTGCATCGAGGCGCTCGATCGGGAGAGCTCGCGCCTGCAGGCGCTGATCGATCGCCTCCTCGACTGGGGCCGGATGGAGAGCGGCATGCGCACGCTGCAGCTCCACGCCCACGAGGTCTCGGAGATCGTCGCGGAGGCGATCGCGAGCTTCGAGCCCACGCGCACGGGCCGCGACGTGCACCTCGAGATCGACGTCCCGCAGGGGCTGCCGCCGCTCGTGTGCGATCGCGCCGCCGTCGTCGACTCCCTCGTGAACCTGCTCTCGAACGCCTACAAATACGGGGGCAATCCGCGAGAGATCGAGATCTCCGCGCGCCACGAGGACGGCAAGATCCGTCTGCGCGTCCGCGACAACGGCGTCGGCATCCCGCGCGCCGAGCACAAACGGATCTTCTTGAAGTTCTACCGCGTCGACGACAAGCTCACCCGCAAGCAAGATGGCTCCGGCTTGGGGCTCGCCATCGTGCAGTACTTCATGCGAGCGCACAGCGGGAAGGTCGAGGTCGAGAGCACGCCCGGCAAGGGAAGCTCGTTCACGCTCGTGCTGCCGGTGAAGCGCCCCGTGACGGACGCCCTGCTCCCCGACAGCCCCGAGACGCTGACCAAGCACGCGACCCCCGCCCCCTCGCCCGCTCCGCCGCAAGGCTCCCCCTCGCGGAGGACTTCGTGAGCGCGCCGGGGAAAGGGCCGCTCGTCCTGGTGATCGAGGACGATCCGAGCATCGCGATGGGCCTCGAGATGAACCTCGTCGCCGAGGGCTACAGCGTGTCCGTAGCAGAGGACGGGGAGGACGGGCTGCGCCTGGCCCGCCGCGGCGCGAACCTGATCGTGCTCGACGTCATGCTCCCGAAGCTCAACGGCTTCGAGCTCGTGCGGACGCTGCGCCAGGAGGGCAACAGCGTCCCCATCATCATGCTCAGCGCGCGCGGCGCGGAGATGGACAAGGTGATGGGCCTCGAGCTCGGGGCCGAGGACTACATCACGAAGCCTTTCGGGCTCGCGGAGCTGCTCGCGCGGGTCAAGGCGGTGCTCCGGCGGGACGCGATCGCGCGAAAGACGGAGCCGGTGCTCGTCGCGGGCGGCCTCTCCATCGACACCGGCTCGCGCGAGGTCCGCCTCGACGGCCAGCGCGTCGAGCTGACCGCCACCGAGTTCGACGTCCTTCACTGCCTCGCGCGCGCGGAGGGAAAGGTCCTCTCCCGGGAGCAGATCCAGTCTCGCGTGTGGGGCCCATCCCACCACGGCACCCCCCGCACCATCGACAACTTCATCCTCCAGCTGAGGACGAAGCTCGAGCGGGATCCGCAGAGCCCGCAGCACATCGTGACGGTGCGCGGGGTGGGCTACCGCCTGCTCACTGGGAGCAAAGCTTGTTGAGGTCGTCGACGATCGGATCTTCGAGCTTCAACGCTTCGTTGAGCTGAGACTGGGCCTTCGCGAGGCGGGCGACGTCGCCCTTCTCGTGGGCGTCGTTCACCTCGCGCGTGCTCTTGGCGATCTCTTTTACCATCGCTTGATAGCGGTCCCCGAGGGCCTTCACCTCCGGGGTCGTGATCGAGAGCTGCCCCACCTTGGCCGAGGTCTTCTCGAGCGACTCCGACATCGCGCGGAGCTCCACGGTGTGGGTGGGGTCGTTCTTCTGCTGCTGCCGGCCGTTCTCGAGCTCGACCAGGCCGTCGTTGATGACGGCCATCAGGGACGTGCAGTCGCCCTGCTTGGCCCCCCCGCAGGCCGAGCCGATCAGCGCGAGCACCACCGGCGCCGCCCCGAACGCGAGGGCGCGATGGAAGACGCGGACACGGCCTTCGCGGAGCGACACCGCGCCGAAGGTACTATCACGAGCTGCCCGGAGGCCTACTTTTCGGCGCCGCGCTCTGCTACCGAAGGGGCCATGGATCAGGTCCTGCTCCGCGGCTACTTCGGAACCATCTACGAGCTGCCCTCGCCGCACGGACCGATCCGCGTATCCCTCGACGGCGAGAACACCGTCGATCCGAAGACGCTCCCGGAGGCCCTCAACCGGCAGTTCGCGCTGCTGACCGCCTACAACCCGCGCAGCATGCTGCTGCCCCGCCGGGTCAACGAAGGGCGCCACGTCATCCTCCGCGATCTCTTGATCCTCGGGTGCTACCGGGTCGAGCCTGCCCTCGGCACGGAGGGTGAAGGCGAAGGGACGTTCCGCGAGCCGTGCTGGCTCGTCCACGGGATGGATCGCGACGAGTCGATCGCGTTCGGGCGGGTCTTCCGGCAGAACACGATCGTCTTCGCCCAGAACGGGCGCCCCGAGATCATCGTGACCGATCCGACCGCCGACGACGTCGGCAAGACGTTCATGGGCAACTGGCGCGTTCGTACATGATGCCCACCCCCGGCTCGCTACGCTCGCCGTCCCCTCCCTTGCGTCTTCGCTCTGACGAGCTCAGCCGCGGGAGGGGCGCATGATCGAGGTCGATCGGCTCAGCAAGACCTACGGGTCCTTCCAAGCGGTGAAGGACGTGAGCTTCGTCGTGGAGCGCGGCGAGGTCATGGGCTTCCTCGGACCGAACGGGGCGGGGAAGTCGACGACGCTGCGGATCATCGCCGGCTTCCTCGGCGCGACGAGCGGCGACGTCCGGATCCAGGGTCACAGCATCGCGAGGGAGTCCCTCGCCGCGAAGCAGCTCATCGGCTACATGCCGGAGGCCTCGCCCCTCTATCCCGAGATGCGGGTCGGGGAGTACCTCGCGTACCGCGCGGAGCTGAAGCGGGTGCCCCGGGCGGCGCGAAAGGAGAGCGTCGCGCGGGCCGTCACCGACGCGGGCCTCGGCGACATGGAGCGGGTCCTCATCGGCCAGCTTTCGAAGGGCTATCGACAGCGGGTAGGCCTCGCCGACGCGCTCGTCGCCTCCCCTCCCCTCCTCGTCCTCGACGAGCCCACCGCCGGCCTCGATCCGAACCAGATCCGTGAGGTGCGCGGGCTCATCCGGCGCCTCCGCGAGAAGCACACGATCTTGGTGTCGACCCACATCCTCTCCGAGGTCGAGGCGATGTGCACGCGCGGGGTCGTGATCGCGCGCGGGGAGGTGATGGCGCAGGGGACCATCGAGCAGCTGCGCGCCCTGCGGAGGCCGGGCGCGGTCCGGGTCCGGGTTCGCGGGGAGGCCGCCGTCGCGCGGCGCACCCTCGCCGATCTCGAAGGGGTCGCTTCGGTCGAGCTCGAGAGCGACGCCTCCGACCGGACGCCTTTGCTGCACGTCAAGCTCTCCGATCCCAAAGAGGCGGAGGCGACCACGGAGCGCATCGCGGCCGCGCTCGTGGAGGCGAAGCTCGGCTTGCTCGAGGTCGTGCCGAGCTCCTCGCTCGAGCAGGTGTTCGCGGAGCTGACCCAGACGAGCCCCGAGGCTCCCGCCGCGAAGAAGCCCGCCCCGTCGAAGAAGAAGCGAGGTGCATCGTGAGGGGCTTCTGGCCCGTGTTCAAGCGGGAGCTCCTCTCCCTGTTCGTCACCCCCATCGCGTGGGTGGTGACGGCGGCGTTCCTCGTCCTGGAGGGCTTCCACTTCTTCTATCTGCTCCTCAGCTACTCGTCGCAGCAGGACGTCATCATCGGGATGGGTCCCACGGAGGCGTTCTTCGGGCAGTCGGCGTTCTTCTATTTCCCCCTCATCCTCATCTGCCCCGTCCTGACGATGCGGCTGTTCGCGGAAGAGCGGAAGAGCGGGACGATCGAGGCGCTCCTCACCGCGCCCGTGTCCCCCGCCGGCGTCGTCCTCGGCAAGTACGCGGCGACGCTGGTCGCCTACGTGGCGATGTGGGCCCCCACGATGATCTATCTCCTCATCCTGAGCCGCTACGGCGAGCTCGACTGGCGCATCGTGGAGACGGGCTACATGGGGACCTTGCTCGTCGGGGCGGCCTACCTCGCGATCGGGACCCACGCGAGCGCCCTCACGACGAGCCAGCTCGCGGCCGCGGTGGGAGCGACGATGTTCATCCTCGTCTTCTTCATCACCGGCTACGCGTCGGACACGCTCCACGAAGGGCCGCTCAAGAGCGCGGTGGAGCACATCTCGGTGAAGGCGCTCGTCGACGATTTCTCGCGCGGGCTCATCGACAGCCGCCGGCTCGTGTTCTGGGGCACGTTCACCGTCGTCCCCCTCTACTCGACGGTTCGGACGGTGGAGGCGTGGCGATGGTGACGCCGAAGAAGCGCGCCCCAAAGAAGCCCCGCGCCCCCGAGGGGAAGCCTTCGCTGGACGAGGCCGTCGAAGCCCCGGCGGAGACTTCGTCCCCCGGGTCGGAGGCGCCCGAGCCAAAGGCCCCTCGTCCCGCCGCCCCCTCCCCGACCGATCTCTCCGCGAAGCTCGCCGCGAGCATCTCGCTCATGTGCGTGGTGCTCCTCGCCGTGCTCGTGAACATCCTCGCCGCGCGCCACTACCGGCGATGGGACATGACGAAGGGGGGCGAGTTCACCCTCTCCGACGGGACGATCGACACCCTCCGATCCCTCGACGAGCCGATCAAGATCCTCGTCATGATCCCGCGCGACGTCCCGATCTCGACGAGCGTCGCGGAGATGCTCGACGGGTACCGGCAGTACACCAACAAGCTCGACATCGAGTTCGTCGATCCCGATCGCGACCAGGCCCACCTCGTCGATCTGCAGAAGAAGTACGGCCTCACCGAGGCCGGCAGTCGCGGACAGATCGAGGCGGCGATGGTGGTCATCCAGGGCGAGCGCCACCAGTTCATCCAGCCGGGAGACCTCGTCGCCGTCGACGACCCGAGCGATCTCCGGACGCGCCCGCGGCTCGAGTACGCGATCACGAGCGCGATCCGAACGGTGCGCTCCGCGGAGGCCCCCGTCGTCTGCTTCACCACTGGGCACAACGAGCTCTCCCTCGACGTGGGCGAGCAGACGGGCATGGCGGAGCTGCGCGAGCGGCTCGTCCGCAACAACTACGAGGTGACGTCGGTGTTCGAACCGACGGCGGACGCCCCGCGCGATCCGCTCAAGCGGTGCTCCGTGGTCGTCGTGGCCACCCCGCGCGCCGCGTTCCCCAAGGAGCACGCCGACATCCTCAAGGCGTACATCGAGGGCGGGGGCAACGCCCTCGTCGTCGTCGGCCCCATCCCCAACCCGGGGCAGACGGACTGGATCGATCTCGGGCTCAACGACGTCCTCGCCCTCGCGGGGGTGAAGCTCTCCGACGACTACGTGCACGAGCTCGAGCGGAGCAAGCTGCCCCGCGACAGCGACGGGACGACCTACTTCGCGGAGGTGCACGTGCACCCCGTCACCGAGCGCCTCGCCCGCGAGGAGCAAATGAACGGGACGGGGGCGGTGCTCGCCTTCAGCGCCAGCCTCATCGACCTCCAGACGGAGATCAAACCGGAGCCGCTCCTCACCTCGAGCCAGAAGTCCCTCGGCATCGTCGACTATTGGCAGAGATACTCGGACCTCAAACCATCCGACCGGGATCACCGCGGCCCCCTCGTGATCGCGGCCGCCACCGAGCGGCCGCCCAAGCCGGGGCGGGAGCGCGGCGCTCGGATCGTGGTGGCGGCCTCGAACAACCTCCTCCTCGGGATGAACTTCACCGATCCGTCCCTGCAGGGGAACATGCTCTTCGTCCAAGGAGCGTTCTCGTGGCTCGCGTCCCACGAGCGGTTCCTCGATCTGCCCGACAAGCCCCTCAAGACGACGGGCCTGCGGGTCACGGAGGACGCGATGTCTTCGATCTTCCGATATGTCGTGGTGGTGATCCCCGCCCTCACCGCCGCGATCGGGGTGGCGATCTTCTTCGTCCGACGTCGCCGGCCGGCGCGCGCCGCGGAGGCTACATGATCCTCGACGCCCTCAGGCGCCACACCCAGGCCGCCGTGCTCGTCGTCCTCGCGGTGGCGGTCTCCGTCTACGTCCTCGTGATCGACCGAGGCTCGCTCACCACCGACGAGACGGAGGCGCGCAAGAACCGGATCCTCCCCGCGTGGCGCATCGACGACGTCACCAAGATCCAGGTCACCCTCGCGACCCCGGAGGGGCTCTCCCAAGCCTACACGCTCTCGCGGGGACCCAAGGACGACGCGAACCGCTCTTGGAACCTGGAGCTCCAAGAGGCGGTGCTGCCCGCCGAGGAGCAGGTCGTCTTCAAGCTGATGAGCGCGTTCGAGTACGCCAAGGCGCTCCGCACGATCGGCAAGGACAGCGTCGACCGGGCCGCCTTCGGCCTCGACGCCCCGCGCTCCAAGTTCGCGATCACGATGGGCGACCTCTCGTTCAAGATCGCCGTCGGCGCGCTCTCGCCCTCCCAAGAAGGCCACTACGTCGAGGTCGAAGGGCGCGGCGTCTACGTGGTGCCGAAGTCGTCCGTTCGGGCGATGGAGATCTCCGCCGACGAGCTGCGCTCGCGGGCCTTCGTGCCCTACCTCTCGACGCAGCTCGGCGGGCTCGTCCTCGAAGGCGAAGGAGGCGTGCGCAAGTTCGAGCGCGCGAGCTGGTACGGTGGTCGCGGCAGCGGCTTCAAGTTTGGGGAGGGCTCGGAGGGCCTCGTCGGCAAGCGCGTCGACGGCAGCCGCCTCGATCAGGTCTTCGTCGCGTTCGGGCACATGCAGGCGGAGACGTTCCTCGATCCGAAGGCGGCGGAGGCCGCGTCGAAGCCGCGCGTCACCATCACGATGGTCCCCAAGGACGGAGGGACGTCCGGGGTCCTCGCCGTCGGTGGGGAGTGCCCAGGCAAGCCCGAGCTCATCGTGGTCTTGCGCAAGGCGCCCACCTTCGTCGGCGCGTGCGTGCCGAAGAGCATCCTCGCCCCGCTCGTGCGGCCCGCGTCCGACTTCGTCGACGACGGGATGGTCGGGGCGGCCGTCGACGAGATCACCGAGCTCACGATCGAGCGCGGCGACAAAGTCCTCGAGATGGCCCGCTTCGGCACCGGCTTCCACGTGCGAAAGCCCCAAGAGGCGCAGATCGGCAACGAGGTCGGCAACCACCTCCTCACCGACATCGTCGAGGCGCGCGGCGACATCGCCCCCGACGACGCGAAGATGCCCGAGGGCCCGACGACGAAGCTGAAGATCGTCTCGCAGGCGGGCGCGGCGATCGCGGGCAAGATCCCCGAGCGCATCGAGGAGGTGGAGATCGGACCGCTCGTCGACGGCAAGCACCTCGTCGTTCGCAAGGAGGACGGGGGCAAGCTCTGGGTGGGCGAGTCGGCGGCGGCGTCTCTGCAGCCGAGCGATCTGCTGCTGCGCGACACGACCGTCCTCGACGAGAAGCCGATGAGCGTCGTCGAGATGACGATCAAGCGCGGCGGCACGGAGCAGACCTTCACCCAGAACGGCGCCGACATCGCCCTCGTCTCGCCCAAGGGCGACGGGGTGGTGGCCGACCGCGGATTCGTGGCGTCGGCGGTGGCGATGTTCGTGAAGCTGGAGGCGGTGCGCTGGGTCGCGGAGCAGGAGGAGCCCTCGTTCGGTCTCGCCGAGCCGCGGTTCGCGATCACCGTGAAGCTTTCCGATCCCGACGGCGGCAGTCAGCGCACCCTCGAGCTCGACGTGGGCGCCGTCACCGATGACGGGGCCTACGCAAAGCTGACAGGCACCCGAGGCGTGTTCCTCCTCCCGCGCTCCTTCGAGGACACCTACGATCGGCTGCTCGTCTCGAGAGAGGCGTTCACCCTGGATCCGGGGACGGCGGATCGCATCGAGGTGCGCGCCGGCGAGACGACGGCGACGCTCGCGCGCGACGGGCGGCAGATGCGCTGGGCGGGAAAGAAGGACGCACGCGCGGCCCAGCTCATCAAGGAGATCGCCGATCTCTCGCCCCTCCGCGCCGTCGCCGTCGGCGCGCCCGCGAAGCGATTCGGCTTCGACACCCCCGCTCTGCAGATCACCCTCACCCCGCGAAAAAATCCGAACGACTCCGAGGGCCCCAAGGCGATCACCATCGTCATCGGCGCGGGGGACGCGATCCAAGGGGTGCCGGTTCGATATGCGCGCCGCAGCGACGTCGACGCGACCTACGCGCTTCCCCTCAGCAACGTGCGTCGGATCGAAGATCTCGTCGCCGGCGAGCCGCCCGGGCGCTAAGAGGCTGCTGAAAAAGTCGGCGTCATGCCTCTCGGCACCGGAGTGGCTGCCAATTCACCCCCCGGCCCCCCTCGCTGTGCGAGGGGGGAGATCCGTCGGCGGGCACGGCTGGTCGCCGTGTGAGCGGTCGCAGCGAGCTCGCCTTGGGCATCTCTCCTCCGCGCGCGACCGGGTCAGGTGCTGTGCACAACCCAGCGCGCTGACTCCCCCCGCGCTACGCGAGGGGGGCTGGGGGGGGTAAAAGAGCAGCAACTGCCCCCCCAGTGGCCTGACGACCGCCTCTTTCAGCACCCTGCCAGAGCACCGAACATGATCGGTGCTCTAGCCTTCGTCTTCGTCGGGGGCGAGCGCGGCCCGGCGATCCGGCGTGCGCCCCGTGAGGATCGCGTGCTCGGACGCGGTCGCGCCGGGGTTCAGCAGGATGCGCGGCGCCTGGAGGATGATCGCGTCGGGGGTGAGGTGGATCAGGGACTCGCCCACGGAGAGGGTCGTGCCGTCCTGGGACGACACGCGGTGCGCGCGCGCCGACGACGCGAGCTCTCCGAGGGTCTGGATCACGCGCTCTTTCCCGACCTGAGAGACCGCGCTCCCGAGGACGCTCGCGAGCCTGTCCCCGCCGATCGATTCCATCACCTGCCCGAGCACGGACGCCTTCTTGTTGCCGCTCACGTGCTCCGTGTCGTTGCCCTTGATCTGCGTCGATCGATGGCCGCCCACCGCCGTCTCGTCGTTCCTCTTCACCACCGTGTGGAGATCGCGCTCCGCGCTGAGCGTCACCACCTTGCGCCCCGCCTGGTCCTCGAACGAGAGCCCCTCCGTCCCCGCGAGCTCGACCTTCGTCGGGGAGAGGCTGCCGACCACGACCGGTGAGTCGCGGTCCGAAGCAGGGAACGCCACCAGGACCTCTTGCCCCGCGAAGACGGACGGAAGGGCGCTCGCGACGGAGGCGACCACCTCGGCCTCGTCGCCCTCGGCGGCGGCGAAGCGGACAGCGATCCGGCTCGGCGCGGCGGGCTTCGGCCCGTCGAGCACGGTAGCGCGCTCGAAGCCGGTCGACACTTCGCTCCCGGACGCGCGGCGAGACAGCGCGTCCCTCGTGGCGAGGATCGCCGTCGTCGAGAGCGCGCCTCCGTCACCGGCGCGAACCCGGGCCGAGACGACGACGCGCGCCTCATCGAGGCCGGGGACGCGAACGACCTCACCGGGGAGGACGAGATCGTGCAGCTCGATCTCCGCTTCGGTCTCGCGCTCGCGCAGCCGCTTCGGACGAAGGAGCGAGGGCTCACCGAGGCCGCGCGCGTCGACGACGGAGAAGGCCGCGCCCGCGTCCGGGCTCCAGCGCGGGACGAGGAACAGGCCCGAGGCGGCGAGCACGCGCGCGACGAACGACGCGTCGTCCTCTCGGACCTGCGCGCGGCAAGGCCGAGCCACCAGCTCCGACGTGACGTTCACCTCGACCGTCGCGCCCGCGCGCTCGAGCGTCTTGCGAGCGACCTCGGCGTCGGTCAGCCCTTGATGGAAGCGCACGCGGCGCTCGATCGAGCGCGCGCTCGCGGGGGGGCGGACGACGACCTCGACCGGCGTCCCCTCCTCGTCACGGACGATCTCGGAGACGACCCCGCGCACGGAGCGGGCGCCCGCGTCGCCCTTCACGAAGGTGAGCGCGACCCCGACCCCGAGCGCGACGCGCTTGGGCGCGCGGAGGGGTACGATCGCTTCGAATGAGCCGTCCAGGCGAGCGTCGAGGACGATCCCCGGCGCCTCGAAAGACGCCTCATCCCCGAGCTGGACGATCACCGCGGGCCCCATGCAGTTCCGTTCGCAAGCTATAGACCACCGGCGGCCGGTGCTTCCATGCCCTTGTCTCGTGGGCCCGCGGCGAGAGCTGCGCAATCTGTCCTCGAAAAGGCCTCCGTTTCGCAATCTGCGCTCCTCCCACTTGCGCAGTGCCGCCGAGCAACGATAAGCCTTGGCAGTCGTGCGAGTGCGAAACCACGTCTTCGAGCCGTGGGGCGCAGCCCCCATGCCCTCCGCGCACCCCCCAGAATCCACGCCGTGAACGATCCTCGGGCAAGGGCAGGACGTGGCGCCGATGAGGCGACCCTCTCGACGATCTCGGCGCCGTCGCGCGGGCCCGTGCTGCGCGCGGTCTGGGACGGCGGGTCCCTCACGATGCCGCTGCCGGAGCGGGGTCGCGTCGTCGTCGGTCGCGCCGTTCAAGCCGACATCGTCATCGATCACGCCTCCCTCTCGCGCGCCCACGCCGCCATCGAGCTCACCGCGGGCGCGCCCGGCGTCGCCAGCACCCCAATCTGGGAGGACCTCGGCAGCTCCAACGGCACCCGAATCCGCGGACGCACCCTCGGCCCCCACGAGCGGGTCTCGGTTGGATGGAACGAGCCGGTCGAGCTCGGCAGCGTCGTCTGCATCGTGGCCGCCCCCGACAGCTCACCGTCCGCGGACGAGGCGCTGCAGGCTCTCCACGCCAAGGACGATCTCGACAAATGGATCGAACGTGTCGCGAGCACCGACATGTCCGTCCTGCTCCTCGGAGAGACTGGCGTGGGCAAGGGCTTCTACGCACGCCGCATCCACGACCGGTCGCACCGGGCGCGCGGGCCGTTCATGCACATCAACTGCGCCGCCCTCCCCGATCAGCTCCTCGAGAGCGAGCTCTTCGGCTACGAGCGCGGCGCCTTCACGGGGGCAAACGCGACGAAGCCGGGGTTGCTCGAGGCGGCGAGCGGGGGGACGGTGTTCCTCGACGAGATCGCGGAGCTCTCGGCCGCCACCCAGGCGAAGCTCCTCGTCGCGCTCGAGCGGCGCGAGGTGATGCGCATCGGCGCGGTCAAGCCTCGCCCCTTCGATGTCCGCTTCCTCTCCGCCACCAACAAGGATCTGCAGCAGCAAGCGGAGGCGGGGCGTTTCCGCTCCGATCTGTTCTTCCGCATCGCCGGGCTGCCGCTCATGGTCCCGCCGCTCCGCGAGCGCCGGAACGAGATCGCCTCCCTCGCCGCGCTGTTCGCGGCCCAAGCAGCGGAGCGGATGAAGCGGCCCTCCCCGACCCTCTCCGCCGACGCCATCGAAGCCCTCTCCGCCTACGCGTGGCCCGGCAACGTCCGCGAGCTGATGGCGACGATGGAGCGTGCGGTGTTGCTCTCGGATCGCGTGGTCTCGCGCGCGCAGATCGTCGCGAGCCTCCACTCCGGCATGTCGAAGATGCCGTCCGGCCCGCAGCCGCTCGGCCCGCAGCCAGGGCCCGGCCACGCGATGGGTCCGCCCAGCGCCCCGCCCAGCGCGCCCTCCTTCGGCCCGTACCCGGTGAGGGATCCGGCAGGAGGTCCCCCCAGCAACGCGGCGGGCGCTCCCCCCGCGCCCCTCGCCCCTCCGCCTCCGAGCAGCGCCGGCCGTCCGTCTTCACCCGGCGACGAGGCCGAGCGCATTCGCCAGGCGCTCGAGCGATGCGCGGGCAACCAATCGCGCGCGGCCGAGCTCCTCGGCATCTCGCGCCGAACGCTGCTCCACAAGCTCGACATGTTCGGCCTGCCGCGGCCGCGGAAGAAGTAGGACCCGGACGAGCGGGCGAAAGAAATCCCCGTCGCGCCAGCCTGTTCGTTTGACTTGAGCGGCAGATTTCGGGTCCACTCGCTCTCTGCCCATGGCCAGCGCCGGAACCGTGATCTCCGGACGTTACCGCCTCGAGCGGTTGCTCGGAGAGGGGGGCATGGGCCAGGTCTGGGTCGCGCGCCACCTCCACCTCGACTCTCAGGTCGCGCTCAAGATCCTCGCCCCGTCCGCGGTCTCGAACGAGGTGCTGCGCGCCCGCTTCGAGCGTGAGGCGCGCGCCCTCGCCCAGCTCCGCTCGCCCCACGTCGTTCAGATCTACGACTACGGCCTCGACGAAGCCAACAGCCCCTTCATGGTGATGGAGCTGCTCGAGGGCGACGACCTGGCGTATCTGCGATCGCAGCGCCGCTATTGGACGCTCTCCGAGGTCGCCCAGATCGTGGTTCAAGCCGCGCGCGGGCTCTCCGCCGCCCACAAGGCGGGCGTCATCCATCGCGACGTGAAGCCGGGCAACCTGTTCCTCGCCCAAGTCGAAGGCACCACCATCCTCAAGGTCCTCGACTTCGGGATCGCGAAGTCGCTCGAGGACACCGCGACCGAGATCACGAAGACCAACGTCGGGATCGGATCGCCGAGCTACATGTCACCGGAGCAGACCCTCACCCAGGCGGTGGATGGTCGCACCGACGTCTGGGCCCTCGGGGTCGTAGCGTTCGTCCTCCTCACCGGCGAGCTCCCCTTCCAGGCGGAGTCGCCGTTCCTCGTCGGGCAGAAGGTGCTCCGAGGCCAGCGCCCGCGCGCGACCGAGATCGGAGAGGGCCTGCCGCGGGCCGTCGATGCGTTCTTCGACCGCGCCCTCGCCGTCTCGAAAGAGGAGCGCTTCGCGACCCCGCTCGAGATGGCAGAGGCGCTCACCAGCATCGCGCGCCTCTACCCGAGCGCGACCGCCGTCGACCCAGACGCGGTCATGACGGAGAAGGTCTCGGGGGTTCACTCCGCCCGGCAGGCCGCGCTCAACGCCGGTCGAGAGCAGGCGCAGCTCGGACGCACGGTGAAGCTCGCCCCCGACCAGCTCGCGCCCGGCCTCGCGCGCGCCGGGTACGGTCCCCGTCCGGAGTCCCACCGGAGCGGAGCGATGGCGGCCCACGGCCACGCGCAGCAGCAAGCGGTGGCGCCCCACCCCGCGCAAGCGCCGCCGCCTCCCTCCCTTCCTCCGAGCTCGGGCAACCCAGTCGCTCCTCCGTCCGCGCCTTCGTCCGGGGTGCCCGCGATCTACGATCCGTTCCCCGCCTACGACGGCGCCGAGAACGCCCCTACCGCGAAGCTCCACGCAGGGGCCATTCGCCACGCCCTCGACACTGGCCTTCCGGAAGGGGCGCGGCCCCTGCCCTACAACGCCGGCCCCGCGCCATCGTTCCAGGATCGCTCCATGGTGAGCTCGATGGTGAGCTCGGCGGTGATGCCGAACCCGTTCGCGTCGAAGCGGCGCGCGCTCATGATCGCGGCGATCGTCGGCGGCACCGTGGTGAACCTCTCTTTGTTCGGAGGCCTCATGTGGGTCAGCGGCTCTCCGTCCCACGACGAGCCCGCCGCGAGCAGCGCTCCGAAGCGCCCCGCCGCGAGCGCGCCGCCGCAAGTGTCGTCGACGCCGCCTTCGCCGCCCGATCCGTCGCCGCCTCCTCCCGCGTCGTCCCCGGCCCGGTCGAGCGCTCCCCCGAGCGCCCACCCGACGAAGCCGCCCGGCAGGTAGAGAACCCTCCGCTCAGTTCGAGCGCGCCGCGCCGCTCGCGTAGGCGCGGACGCAGGAGCATCGCATCGCCTCGGACATCGGGCGCGCCTCGAGCTCGAGCTGCCCGCGCTCCACGCGGAGCAGGTAGCTCTCGTCCCAAAGATCCCCAGCGCGGTCCCGCGCGACGAGCATGACCCCCGTGGCGAGGTCGTTCCCGAGGAGCATGGGCCGCGTCATCCCGTCGTGCTTCGCGACGAGGGCTTCGAACGAAGCCCGTCCTGCGTAGACGAAGCGAGGCCCCGAGCCCGAGCTCGGCGTCGCCGCACCCTGGAAGGCCAGCAGCGTCGGCGGCTCCTCCGTGCGCGCGAGCGGGTCTCGATAGAGCACGAGCAGCAGGGGTGCGCGCCCGCGCGATCCAAGCCGCAGCGCCAAACCGTAGGGCGGCAGCCCGTGCGTGGGCAGGGCGAGGCTCTCGACGTATTTGCCCCCCTCGAACACGTGGACGCGACCCTGATAGTCGGCGCCGAGGACCTCGAGCACCGGCCCCCCTTCGGCGGCGTACGTGTCCTCGACGATCCCCGTCGCCTGCTCGCGAACGAGCGCGGCGCGCGCCTGCGCGAGCGTCGTCTCGCCGGGACGAAGGCCGAGGGCGGCGGCGTCGAGGTCGCGCACGTTCCCGACGCGGAGAGGCTCCGCGGCGGCTGGGGTGTAGGACGCGCATCCCGCGCCGAGGGCGAGGACCGAGAGCGCCAGAACCATTCCGGAAAGGGCTCGCACCACGGTCTCTCCGATGCCGTAGGGTCACGGCGCATTCATTCGCGCCCCGGGTCGGTCGTGCTCAACCGCGGAGATGTCCTCCAAGTCCTCAGCTCCACGAACGGGGCCGAGGTCCAGACGACGGATCTCACCGGCACCCTGGTCACGTCCGACAAGCCCGTGCAGGTCATCGGCGGGCACCAATGCATCTACATCCCGACCAACGTCGGCTACTGCGATCACCTCGAGGAGTCGATGCCACCCGTGGAGACGCTCGCCGACGAGTACATCGTCACGCCTCCCGCCTACGCCGCCAACGGCACGGCCGACTCCGAATGGGTGCGCCTCATCGCCACCGAAGCGAACACCACCCTCAGCTACGACCCGCCCATCGGCGCCCCCACCTCCATCGTGAACGCCGGCGACTACATCGAGATCGCCTCCACCAGCGCCGACTTCGTCGTCACCGCCGACAAGCCCATCCTCGTCTCTCAAGCGATGCGTGGACAAGGAGACTCTTTCGTCCCCGGCGATCCCGCGATGGCCCTCTCCGTCGCGACCGCCCAGTACCGCGACTACTATCTCTTTCACGCGCCCACGAACTACTCGTCGAACTACGTGAACATCACCGCCCCGACGGGCGCCACGATCACCCTCGACGGGGCCACCGTCGGCGGCTTCGTCCCCATCGGAGGGAGCGGGTACTCGGTGGCGCGCGTCCAACTCTCCAATGCGGGAGACGGCAACCACGAGGCGAGCGGCACCGACGCCTTCGGAATCAGCGTCTACGGCTACGGCGACGACACCAGCTACTGGTATCCGGGCGGGCTCAACCTCGAGCACATCAATTGAAGCGATGAACCCGGTGCCGCGAGGGTGGCGAGCGCTACCCCGCCCATTCGCGCGCACGCGGGCGTAGCCCGCGGAGCACGAATCGGGGCGGGGTCGACGGGCGGAGCCCGGCGGGGGTGGGCAACTCTGACTTAGGATGGGGTCGTGATGACGCCATTCGAGCTCGGCCTCGACACCTTCGGTGACGTTCCCTCTCGGCCTGACGGCGGGCGCGCGAGCCACGCTCAGGCCCTTCGCGACGTGGTCGAGCAGGCGGTGCTCGCCGATAGCCTCGGGCTCGACTTCATAGGCCTGGGCGAGCACCACCGGCCGGACTTCGCGATCTCGGCACCGGAGGTGGTGCTCGCCGCGATCGCCGCGAGGACGAAGCGCATCAAGCTGGGGAGCGCGGTCACGATCCTCAGCACCGACGATCCGATCCGGGTCTTCCAGCGCTTCAGCACGCTGCACGCGCTGTCGGGCGGGCGCGCGGAGGTGATCCTCGGACGCGGCTCGTTCACCGAGTCGTTTCCGCTCTTCGGTCACGCCCTCCGGGAGACTACGAGCGGCTCTTCGAGGAGAAGGTCGATCTCTATGCGGCGGTGCGCGCGCAGACGCCGGTGAAATGGGAGGGCTCGCACCGGGCGCCGCTCGAGGTCGCGGCCGTGTACCCGCCCGTCGAGGGCGGGCGGCTGCCGACGTGGATCGGGGTCGGCGGCACGCCGGAGTCGGTCGTCCGCGCCGCCCGGTATGGCTTCGGGTTGATGCTCGCGATCATCGGGGGAGATCCTGCCCGCTTCGCGCGCTTGGTGGGCCTGTTCGAGAGCGCGAACGACGAGGTTCGCCAAGCCGCGCGCGCCCGTCGGCGTGCACGCCCCCGGTTCGCGGAGACGGACGAGGAGGCGCGCGAGCGGCTCTGGCCCCACTACCTCGATCAGCGCGCGCGCATCGGCGCAGAGCGCGGCTGGCCTCCGCCGACGCGCGCTCAGTACGAGGCCGACTGCGGGCCGCGCGGGGCGCTCTTCGTCGGCTCGCCGGAGACGGTCGCGGAGAAGATCGTCAGGACGGCCAAGCTCCTTCGCCTCTCGCGCTTCGACCTCAAGTACGCGAACGGCGCGATGACGCACGACGAGCTGATGGAGACCATCGAGCGGATCGGGACGAAGGTGCTCCCGATCGTGCGCGAGCAGATGGCCCGGTAGGCGAGGACGAGCGCGGGTCGCGCGCTCAGTTGAGGTCTCGGCTGCGGCCCTGGCGCTCCTCGCGCGTATGGGTGGACAGGGCGAGGCGGCGGAAGAGCTGGCGCTTCTTGTACGTGTGGCGCTCCATTCGACGGAGGATGTCGTGGAGGACCCGGACGGCGCGGGCGATGAAGGGGCCCTTGTTCAACATCACGCACTCGGCTCGGACGGACATGGATGCGTCGGTGACCTCGGCCCGGGACGGGATGCCGGTCTGGGCGAGCCCGTCGAGGACCTGGGTGGCCCAGATCGCCGGCACGTGAGCGGCCTCTGCGATCCAGAGGATCTCCTCCTGGGCCTCCGCGAGGCGCTCGAAGCCGCACTCCACCGCGAGGTCGCCGCGGGCGATCATGACGCCGACGGGATAGATCTGCATCGCGCGGAGGAGGATGGAGGGGAGGCTCTCGAAGCCCTGTCGCGTCTCGATCTTGAGGACGACCCCCATGTGTTTGCCGGACTCGGCGAGGGCGGCGAGGTACGGGCTCACGTCGTCCGCGCCGCGCAGGAAGGAGAGCCCCACCATGTCGGCGTGAGCGATCGCGAAGGCGAGGCCGGGGCGGTCGTCCGGGCTGGGGGTGGGGAGGTCGATCTCGGTGTCGGGGAGGTTGATGCCCTTCTCCTCGCCGATGCGGGCGATCCCATTGCCCGCGCGCTGGACGCGGAGAAACACCTCGGGCAGCGCCACCGACTCCACGACCGAGTCGATCTTTCCGTCGTCGATGAGGACCCGGTCCCCCGGCTTGACGTGGACGAGCGCCTCCGGGAGCGCGCACGAGACCACCGCCGGGCGCAGCACCTCGCCGTTGGGGCCGCGCGCGGCGGGGGTGCTCGGCGCGTCGTCGGCTCGCAGGACGAGCGGCTCACCGGCGGCGACCTCGATGCGCGCGCGGGGGGCGGGGACGCCGCCGCTGCGGCCTTTGCCGATCGTCTTGCGACCGCGGCGCAGTCGCAGCGGGGCGCGCTCCACCAGGTAGATCGACCGTTCCCCCTCGCCGAGGGCGTGGTCTTGCTCGACCGCCTTCACGAGGACCGCGCGCTTCTTTTTCGGTAGCGCGGGGGCGTCGCCGCCTTTTCCCTTCGTGCGCGGGGGGGACTTCTCCCGCGCGTCCTCGACCTCGATGACGTCGCCGGGGCGCATGCGCGAGATCCAGTCGTCGTCGACGAAGAGCGTCGGGCCGGAGGCGACCGCGGGCTCGCCCATCCAGCTCTTCGGGGCGATGGTGATCCGGAACGGGGCGGTGCAGCGGCCGAACACGTCGCGCTTCGGCTTGAGGGCGAGCACGCGGGGGCCGAGCTCGCTCTTGCCGGTTCGGAGCTTCGGCCCGGGCAGATCGACGAGGACGCGGCACGACCGACCCGCCCGCTCGCACGCCCCGCGGAGGGCGAGGAGGATCCGTGACCACTCGGCGGGACCTTCGTGGGCGGTGTTGATGCGGAGCATGTCCACGCCGGCGGCGAGCATCCCGTCCATCCAGGCGCCGTCGGCCTCCTTCGCGGACGGGGCGGTGGCCATCACGTAGACGTGCCGGCCCGCCGGCTTGGGTCCGAACAGCTCGCGCGAGTGCTCGTGCAAGAGCGCCTCGGCGCGGCTCCATCCAATGGGGGAGAGCTCGCGCATCGGCGCGGGCGTCCCGCCCTCTTCGCGCACCGTCGCCGCGAGGCGCGCGCGGACTTGGGCGAGGGTCGCGAGGACGGAGCCCTCGGAGCGACCGAGCGAGCTCAGGCCGGCCTGGGAGAGGGCGAGCTGGAGGTCACGGAGATCCACGCCGCGGAGCGCGAGGTAGTGCAGGAGGTTTCGCGCGCTCTCGCTCCACGCGGGATCGATCCGCGCCAGCAGCTCCTCGTGGGCGTGCTCGTTGGCGAGGGCTTGCTCGATGAGGCGGTCGATGGCGGTGAGCAGCTCCGAGGGGGACATGGCTCGACCCTAGCGCGAGAGCGCCGGCCCATCTTCGACGGGCTGTGAAACAAGTTGGTGACGACGAACCGTTTTCGTGTCGCCGCGATTGTCAGCGCGGAGTGAGCACGGCGCGGGCGCGGGCGTGGAGGAGCTCGCCGCGGGTGTCGGCGACGAGATCGGAGATCGTGACGTCGGCGTCGCGCACGGTGGAGATGTGGAGGAGGCGATCGGGGATCGGGATGGCGAGGGGCAGGGCGGCCCCGGCGAGGCCTTCGCTGCGCACGATGGGGATCACGTCGGACAGGCACGGGGTGAAGGTCCAGCCGGCGTCCCAGGCCGCGCAGTTCACGGCGACGTACACGATGCGGCCCTCGAGCTCGAGCTTGCCGTCGCGCACGCGCGGGCTCGAGCAGACGTCGGCGTGGGCGATGGCCTTTCGACCATCGGCGAGCTCACCGAGGGCGACGTCGGCGAGGCGGACCGCGACGCCGTCGCAGCTCGGGTGGGCGGCGACGTAGACGGGCGGCAGGCGGGGCTCGATCGAGGTGAGCTCGAGGGTGAGCCGATCTTGGAGCTTGTCGCGGAAGGTCTGGAGGACGTTCGCGCGCTGGCCCCAGAGGCGCATCGCACGGCTTTGCCACACGAGGTAGAGGGCTTGTTGAAACGCCTCGCCGGACGCGACGAGCTCGATGTTGTAGGGGGGCTCCCCCGGCTTCGGCGGCGCGGGGGCGGGGAACACGAGTTCCGCGGGCTTGCCGCGGAGCTTCGGGGGTCCTTCGATGGCCGGGTCTTCGTGCCGCCCGTGGAGCTCGAAGGTGCCCCCGAGCTCGAGGGTGACGCCGTCGCGCTCGACGCGGGGGGCGGAGCAGATGTGGAGCTTCATGTTGCCGGACGCAGACGCGTCGAAGTCGCCGAGGCCGAGGTCGTCGAGCCGCAGGGCGTGGGTCGGGAGCTGGACGAGCTGCAGGATCCGACCGATCTCGCTCCGCAGGACCTTCTCCGCGATCTTCTCGACGTCGGTGACGAGGTCGGCGATCTCGACGAGGAGGGCGCGGCGGGTCTTCCCCTTCCAGGTGAGCTCGATCCGATCGAGGGAGACGGCGAGGTTGCCGTCGGACTCGCCGAGCTTCACCGCCGCGTCGATCGTGAAGGTGGTGGGGTCGTGGTCATCGTCGTCGAGGACGATGTCGCCGGCGGCCACGAGCGCGCCGTCCTCGGGGCGGAGGGTGAGGGCGATGGAGCGCACGGCCGCGAACCGGAGGACGGTGAAGCGGCCGGCGCTGATGGTGCGGGGGAACTGGGCGCGGATCTTGGCTTCGACGATGGAGAGCGCGTCGCCGCCGTCTGCCTTCCCGTCGTCGAAGAAGCTCGGCAAGAGGCGCAGCTTCGCCGCGCACGGCCACGGCGTCTCTTCCTTCCACGTCGAGCCGAGGACGGCGGGGACGGTGATCTCACGCTCCCATCGCGAGCCGTAGACGACGCGATACGTGAGGAGGTCGATCGAGGAGATCCCCTCCGGGCCCGCGCGCTCCACGCGGGGCCGGAGGGCGCGCGGGGCGAGGGTGAGCTCGCTCTCCGGATCCTTCGCGAACAGGACGTGGGCGCGCGAGCCCTCGAGGCGGACGGAGAGCTCCTCTCGTTCGGAGGTGCGAATGGAGAGGGCGAGGAGGAGGAGGAGGCCGAGCGCGACGAACGCGCCGAGGGCGGTGTCGATGGCCGCCCGCGCCCTCATGCCCGCCCCTGGATCGAGAACAGGAGGGCCACGCTCAAGAGCTCCATCGTGACCACGAACAGGGTCGAGCGAATCACGGACGAGGTCATCGCGTTCGTGACGTCGGAGGCCTCGTCCTTGGGAGCCACCCCGCGCTGCGTGCAGATGGTGGCGAGGGCGACCGCGTACGTCAGCGAGAGGCCGATCCCGCGCACGAGGTAGGGGCGACGCGCGGGGGCGGGATCGATGAAATCGCTGGAGAGCAGAGAGAGGGCGTGGGGCGCGCCGTAGCTCGCGAAGAGGAGGTAGCCCCCGAACATCATCGCGACGATGAAGACGAGGACGGTGAGCAGGTACGAGACGAAGAGCGCCATCCAAGCCGTCGACCACAGGTAGCGGTGCACCGGCACGCCGAGCCCCTCGAGGGCGAGCGACTGGCGGCCGAGCTGCATGCCGCCGAGCCACGCCGCCACGACGTTGCCGCTCGTGGCCGCGAAGAGGACGGCCGAGAGCGGGGGGGCGAGCGAGAGGATGTAGGTGCCCCCGACGAGGCGGAGCATGCTCGCCGTCTTGATGTCGGTGCTCATCCTCGCGATCACGAAGAGGACGGTGAAGCCGAGGAGCGCCCCCACGATCGCGTAGAAGGGAAGCGGCCCGAGCAGGCTCTGGCGCGCGGCGCGAAAGAAGACGCGCGCGCTCGCGAGGAACAGCTTCGGTCGCGGGGCGTGCAAGAGCGCGGCGCCGAGCACGCGCAGCGACCCAGGGCCGGACGCCTTGCCGCGCCGAGCGCGCGCGGGGCGCGGCGCGAGGGGGGGAGCGCGATCGAGCATCGACGTCACGTCGCGCTCGAGGGTGAGGACGCGCGTCGTCCGTGCTTGCTCGGGGAGGAGCTCGGCGGGGCCGACGCCGTCGTCGAGGAGCTTCACGAGGCGGCGGTCGTAGAGGAAGTAGATTGCGTCGCTCGCGCCGGCGGCGAGGGTGAGGTCGTGGGTGATGAGCAGGACGGCGATGCCCTGGGCGCGCGCCTGGTCGACGATGAGCTTGGCGAGGCGGCGAACGGCGAGCGGATCGAGGCCGACGCTGGGCTCGTCGAGGACGAGGATGCGACGGCCGGCGGCGAGGGTCCGAGCGACGGCGACGCGCTGGGCCTGTCCGCCGCTCAGGGTGGCGACGCTGGTGCCGCGGCTCGAGAGGGCGCGATCGAGGCCGACCGCGTCGAGCCAGGGGAGGACGTCACGCTTTCGTCCCGCCGCGGCCTGGGCGAGGGCGATGTTGTCGCCGACGTCGAGGTGATCGAACAGGGCCCCGCGCTGCGGAACGAACGCGACCTCGGCGGAGAGCTGTCGGCGCGCGAAGGCCACGGCGTAGCCGCGCTCTTTCAGCTTCTCGGGCTCGAGGAGCGCGCTCGTGAGGGTCGTCTTCCCGGCGCCGGACGGGCCGAGCAGGCTCACCACCTCGCCGGGACGGATGTCGAGATCGGTGGGCTCGAGGACGGAGCGTCCGTCCGGGAGCGTGACGGCGAGACCAGACACGGAGAGGAGCGCCGCCGTCGCGCGGCCGGGACCTCCATCGCGTGGCCGAGGCACGTCCGGCTGCGTCGGCCCGACCCCCTTCACGCGTGAAGCCTCATGGACGGCCCCGACCTCTGCCGGATGATCGCTTCATGCACGGCGCGGAGCGACGAGCCTCATCGGCGCGCCGAGGAAGGGGTTCTCGACCGTCTCGACGACGGCGTAGCCGTCCGGGATGGCATCGTTGGGTCCGAGCAGGATCGTATCGTCGGGCGCGGCCGCGATCTCCACGACGCGCGCGAAGCCGTCGTCTCCGAGCTTCAGAGAGCGCCGCCCCTGGAACAGCCCGTCCGCGTGCTGCTGCATGCGGGGCCCGTAGGTCTCGTCCTCGAAGAAGGCGTCGAACACGTTGCTGGGGGGGAAGAGCTGCTTCGTGACGGTCGCGAGGTAGACGTCGAACCCCGGGGCCTCGATGCAGACGAACGGCGGACCGTCGCTGTCGAGGACCAGCACCGGCATCTCACCGCGGTCGTCCACCGCGCCGGTGTAGAGGACGCGGCGGGCGGAGGTGCCCTTCGGCAGGAGGTACGCGTCGCGGGGGAGGGTCCCCGCGAGGAGCCCGAAATCGCGGGCGCACTCCGTGAACCCGAAGGCGCGCTCGGCCACGCGCGCGATGGGGCTCGCCCCGAGCGCGACCTCACCCTCGTCATCGAGCCAGCCCAGCCACCCCGCGTCGAAGGCGAGCCAGCGCGCGAGCGACGGAGGGAGGGCGGCGCCGTTCGGAAATCGCAGCGCCTCGATGCGGGCGCGCTCGATCGGTCGGGGCGGCTCCAACGTCCCGAGGATGCCCATGCCTTCGTTCTCGAGTCGGGCGATCACCGCTTCCACGAGCTCTACGCCATGCACGAAGGGGAAGAGATCAGGAATGCTCGGCCGATTCAACCGGATTGTTCGGCGCGCCGATCCGCACCACGAAGGCGCTGCTTTCTTCGTCCGATGATCGATCGTGTGCGGGCCGGGCGCGCCACAAAACTTCACTTTCCAACTCGAGCTCCGAAGCGCACCCTCCCGGCGTGTCTCTCGTATCGCTACTGAAGGGCCGCCGCGGCGAAAGCGGCTTCGGGTTCGCGTCCACCGCCGAGGAGGTGACCCAAGGGGTGGACCTCGGGGGCAAGACGTTCCTCGTCACGGGGGTCGCCTCCGGTCTCGGGCTCGAAACGGCGCGGGTGCTCGCGATGCGAGGAGCGAGCATCCTCGGCGCCGCGCGCACGAAGGAGAAGGTGAAGGAGGCGTGCGCGGCCATTCCCCGGGTGGAGGCGGTCGCGTGCGACCTCGCGGAGCCGCGCTCGGTGCGGGCGTGCGTGGCGGAGGTGCTCGACCTAGGCACCGCGCTCGACGGCATCATCTGCAACGCGGGCATCATGGCCCTGCCGAAGCGGACCATCGCGTACGGGCACGAGCTCCAATTTCTCACGAACCACATCGGCCATTTCATCCTCGTGACGGGGCTCTTGGGCGCGCTCGCGGATCGGGCCCGCGTCGTCGTCCTCTCGAGCGCGGCCCACGCGTGGTGCCCGCCCTCCGGCATCGACTTCGACGACCTCACCCTCGAGAAGAGCTACTCGCCCAATCGAGCCTACGGGCAGTCGAAGCTCGCGAACCTGCTGTTCGCCCGCAGCCTCTCGCGTCGCCTCTCGGGCACCGAGAAGACGGCCAACGCCGTGCACCCCGGGGTCATCAACACGAACCTGGGACGACACATGAACCCCGTCGTACAGGCGCTCGCGCCCGTCGTGTCGGCGATCGCCCTCAAGAGCATCCCCCAGGGCGCGGCGACCCAGTGCTACGTCGCCGCTCACCCCGCCGCCGGGAAGATCAGCGGCGAGTACTTCGCGGACTGCAACGTCGCGAGGTCGTCTCGTCACGGTCGCGACGACAGCCTCGCCGAGCTGCTCTATCAACGGAGCGAGGAGATCGCGCGCGATCTCGAGCGCGCGACCTAACAGGCTGCTGAAAAGTCGGCGTCATGCCTCTCGGCAGCGGAGTGGCTGCCAATTCACCCCCGGCCCCCCTCGCTGTGCGAGGGGGGAGATCCGTCGGAGGGCACGGCTGCTCGCCGCGTGAGCGGTCGCAGCGAGCTCGCATTGGGCCTCTCTCCTCCGCGCGCGACCGGGTCAAGGTGCTGTGCACAACCCAGAGCGCTGACTCCCCCCGCGCCACGCGAGGGGGGCTTTGGGGGTGAAAGAGCAGCAACTGCCCACCCAGTGGCCTGTTAGGCCCTCAGCGAGGCTTGGGGGTGGAGAACTCGCGCGCGGGGGCGACGGGCGGAGGCTCATCCGGGCGCGGCTCCGCCTGGTTCATGCGGAGGGTCCGCGCCCCCGCCATTTGCTCCGTCGGGGGCGCTTCTTCGCCGTCTTCGGCGGAGGCCTGGGTCGCGCTCGCGAGCTGGGCGGCGGCGGCGGTCCGCGAGGCGGAGAGGGCATAGGCGGCGGCGGCGCGCAGCGGCACCTCCGCCGTCGACTGGTCGGTGCGGCCGGTCGCGATCGCGACCTCGGCGGCGAGCTTGCCGGCGGTCGAGGCGAACGGCGCGAGGGCCTGCGCGAGCGCGCCCGTCCACGGCATGCGATCGACCGGGTTCTTCTCGAAGCACGCGTCGACGGCGCGACAGAGCTCGGCCGGGAGATCGGGGCGGGCCATGACGAGCGGCGTCGCCGGATCGTCGAGCACGCTCGCGAAGAGGGCGGCGTTCGAGCTGCCGGTGAAGGGGTAGCGCTCGGTAAGGAGGGAGAACAAGACGACCCCGAGCGACCAGATATCGGTGCGGTGATCGATGGGGGCGCGCCGGATCTGCTCCGGGGACATGAACTTCGGGGTGCCGACGACCCGATCGCCGGCGGTGATGCTGGGGCCGAGGCCGCGCGTCTTGGAGAGGCCGAAGTCGACGAGCTTGGCCACGGGGCGGCGGCCTTGGCCCTGCGCGACGAAGATGTTGGAGGGCTTCACGTCGCGGTGGACGAGGCCGACTCGGTGCGCCTCGGCGAGGCCGGCGGCGGCTTGGATGACGATGTCGATCGCCTCCTCGAAGGAGGGACGGCGCTGGGCGGTGAGCTCGGAGAGGGTGGTGCCCTCGAGGTGCTCGAGGACGAGGTAGGGCTCTCCGCTCTCGAGGTTGCCGAAATCGAGAGGGCGGCAGACGTACTCGCTTCGAATCTTCGCGAGCGCCCTCGCCTCCTGCACGAACCGCTGCTGGCTCGCCTCTGCCGACTCCGCTTCGAGCGGCTCGCGCAGCACCTTGATCGCGACGGCCATGTCGAGCGCGGTGTGGCGCGCCCGATAGACGGTGCCCATCCCGCCTTCACCGAGGACCCCTTGGACCTCGAAGCGCCCGAGCAGGACGCGCCCCGGAGCGAGCGGGGCGGGCGGGTGCGGTGCAGAGGCCATGGACGCTTCGATACCCAATCGGCGGCCGAGGCGCCCGGGAAATGAACCTGTCAGTAGGGGCTCTTGCGCAGACCGCCACCGGGCGGAGGCGGCGTGCGCGGCCCGCCCGCGTTGGGCGAGCTCTTCGGCTTGGCGGAGGCGCTCGCGACGGGAGCCGCGGACGGAGCGTCGGAGGCGTCGGGGGCAGGCGCGCTCGACGCGCCCGCAGCGGCGGTCGCGCTCGGGGTGACGGCGGGCTCGAGCCGAAGCGCGGCGTTGGCGTTGGGATCGACGCGCTCCTTTCGGACGCTGCCGTCGGCGAAGCGGATCTCCACATCGACCGGATCGCCGCCGCGCGGCAGCTCGAAGCTCGCGCCGTCGGAGGTGAACTGAACGTTGGAGACGTCGGGGCCCACCACGCCCGAGACGCCCTCCGCGAAGACCTTCACGACGACGCGGTCGGCGGCGGGGGCGGCGGTCGCCTCCGCGCGCTCGGTCGCGACCTTGGGCTTCGCGAGCATGCGCGCGTAGAGGAGCGTCCCCACGCCGATCCCGATCCCGAGCGCGCCCACCCCGAGGAGCGCGAAGAGCGCCCACCTTCCGCCGGCAGGAGGATGCGCGCCCGACGAGCGCGCGCCGAGGATGGAAGGGCTCGCGGTGGGCGTACCGGGATGGACGATCGGGTTGACCCCAGAGCGGAGGGAGATGGGAGCACGCCCCGTCACGAGATCCTGGATTTGCCGGCGGCGCCCCTCGATCGACTCGCCGAGCAGGGTGCGGACGTGGGCGGCGACGTCGCTCTGGGTCGCGGCCTCACGCGACTGGACCGCCCATCGCTCGAGGGCCTCCGCGAAGGAAAGCGCGGTCGGGTAGCGCGCGTCGGGCTCGAACGCGAGCGCGGTCATGACGATCGCCTCGAGGTCGCGAGGCACGTCGGGGCTCTTCGACGAGAGGGGAGCGATCTGTCCGTTCGCGGCCGCCTGCAGCACCTCGAGGTCGGTGTCGCCCGCGTACAGCTTGTCGCCCGAGAGCATCTCGTAGAGCACGATGCCGAGGGCGAAGACATCGGCGCGCCGATCGACGGGCCGGTTCATCGCCTGCTCCGGGGACATGTAGCGGAGCTTGCCCTTGAGGGATCCGGTCGCGGTGTGGACGAGGCGCTGGAGGGCGCGCGCGATGCCGAAGTCGGTGAGGCGCACCGTGCCGTCGCTCGCGACGAGGATGTTCTGGGGGCTCACGTCGCGGTGGACGACCTGGAGGGGGTTGCCGTCGAGCCCGACCAGCTCGTGGGCGGCGTGCAGGCCGCGCAGGGCGTCGATGGCGATGCGGAGCGCGACCGGTCTCGCGATCTTCAGCGATCGGCGGCGGGCGGCGCTGACGAGGGTCGAGACCGCGCCGCCCTCGATGTACTCCATCACGAGCAGGTGCTCGCCGCGCTCCTCGTAGACGTCGACGACCTGCACCGCGTTCGGGTGACGGATCAGGCTCGCGATGCGGGCCTCCTCGTGGAACGCGAGGGTGAGCTCGGGATCCTGGGCGAGGTGGGGGTGCATCCGCTTGATCGCGACGAGGCGCTCGAAGCCGGCGGCACCGCGCTGGCGACCGACGTAGACGCTCCCCATGCCGCCGCTCGCGAGCTCGAGGAGGAGCTCGTAGCGGCCGACGTGCGCGCCTTGGAACGCGCCCGCGGCGAGGACGTTGGGGGAGGAGGTCGACGAGTGGACGGCCCACCCCCCCGACGATGGCGCGGGGCCGGACGCCGGGCCCGCGATGTGCGGTCGGCCCGACTGCGAGTAGCCGGGATTCGAATAGCCCGGATGCGACTGGCCCGGATGTGGCTGCCCCGGGTGCGAGTAGCCGGGCTGCGAAGGCGCGGGTTGAGGCGGGCCTTGTCCGGGCCCGAACGGGCCACCGAAGCCGCCGTTGGAGGGAGGCGGCGGCTGCATCAGAACGCTCCTTGGAGCGCGACGAACGTGGGGGACGCGACGACCGATACGCGCGCGGGAACGCCGGGCGGGGGCGCGCCCGGGGGCGCGATGCGCGGGCCCCGCGGAGCTTCGTCGGGGGCGAGGATCGACCACTCCACCGCGAAGATCCCGAGGGCGGCGGTGACGGCGCCGAGGCCCGCCGTCGTCCCGATGAGGACGTTGGTGCGGAGCTGCTTGGCCTTGCCGTCGTCGAGGCCCTGCTGGGTGGGGTTCGCGTCGAAGTCAGAGCGAGCGGCGTTGGTGTCGACGCCGCTCCAGACGAGGAGCGCGCCGGAGACGGTGGTTAGGCCCGCCCCCACGAAGAACCACGCGGGGTGGAGAGGCTTCTCGTCTTTGGACCGCACGATGATCGTCTGGGGCGGGGGCGGAGGCGGCCCGGGGACGATCTGCACCGTCTCGCGCGCGCCGGCCACGACCGTGATCCGGCGATCGAAGGGCGCGCCTTGGATCGTCGCCGTGATCGCGTGATCGCCCGGATCGACGTAGGTCATTCCCGCCTGCACCGGCCGGCCATCGACGGCGACGTTCGCCGCGCCGGGCCCGAGGGTGATGTCGAGCCTCCCGAGCTTCGGCAGGTACTTCGCCAGCAGGTTGCTCGACTCCCCGCGCACCGCCGGGGTCGGGAAATCGCGCGCGACCCGATCGCAGAGACCGGCGGCGAGCGCGAGCTCCCCCGCCCGCTCGCGGGCGTCGATCGCGTTGAACATCGTGTCGGGGTGGGGCGCGATCGCGTAGGCCTCCTCGAAGGCCTGCGCCGCCGCCCGATAGTCGTGGACCGCGAAGGCGCGCTCGCCCTCCTTGAACTTCCGCGCTGCGGCCGCCTTCTGCTGCGGGGACGGAGGCGGGACTTGGGCCTCTGCCTCGTGAACCGAAGCGCACGAGACGGCGACGGCGACCATCACGCCGACCACGGAGCCGAAACCGCGCATCCCGAACAGCGTACGCGGCGTTCTCGGGCGCGGCAACTCGACCTTTACGCCGCGGCGCGAACGAGAGAAGGCGCCCTCTCGCATCATGTCCATCGACTCTCGCATCCCCGGGTTCTACAAGCGCAGCCTCGACGAGCGCCGCTGCGAAATCGCCGGTCGGCGCGGCCTCAGCACCGACACGGTGGAGGCCGCGTTCGAGAAGGGCCTCACCCCTCAGATGGCCGACAAGGTCATCGAGAACGTGATCGGCGTCTACGCGCTGCCGGTCGGCGTCGGCCTCAACCTCCGCCTCAACGACCGTGACTATCTGGTCCCGATGGTCGTGGAGGAGCCCTCCGTCGTGGCGGCCATGAGCAACGCGGCGCGGATGGTGAGGGAGGGCGGGGGCTTCTACGGGGAGGCTGACGACCCGATCACGACCGCGCAGATCCAGCTCTGGGACGTCGCCGATCCGAAGGCGGCGGCGGAGGCGGTGACCGCCGCCTCCGCGGAGCTGCTCGCGGGCGCGAACGCCGCCTTCCCCGACATCGTGAAGTTCGGAGGGGGCGCGCGCGAGATCGAGACCTTCGATCGCGGCGAGGGTTGCTTCGTCGTCCACCTCCACGTCGACGTGCGCGACGCGATGGGCGCGAACATGGTGAACACGATGGCGGAAGCTCTCGCCCCGCGCGTCGCGGAGCTCGCCAAGGGCCGCGTCGGGCTCCGCATCCTCACCAACCTCGCCGATCGGCGCTGCGTCCGCGTGCGCTGCTCCGCCCCGGCCGAGGCCCTCGCGACGGAGGGCATCACCGGCGAAGCGGTGCGGGATCGGATCGTGGACGCGTCGCGCTTCGCGGAGCGCGACCCGTACCGGGCCACCACCCACAACAAGGGGATCATGAACGGCATCGATCCGGTCGTGCTCGCGACCGGGAACGACTGGCGCGCGGTCGAGGCGGGGGCCCACGCCTACGCGTCGAAGAGCGGGGTCTACCGCCCCCTCGCGACGTGGCGCAGCGGCCCCTCTGGCGCCCTCGAAGGCCGGATCGAGCTCCCCCTCGCGCTCGGGATCGTGGGCGGCACGATCAAGGTCCACCCCGGCGCGCGGACCGCCCTCGAGCTGCTCGACGTGAAGACGGCGCGCGAGCTCGCCCTCGTCGCGGCCGCGACCGGCCTCGCCTCGAACCTCGCCGCCCTCCGCGCCCTCGCCACCGTCGGCATCCAGAAGGGCCACATGACGCTCCACGCCCGCAGCGTGGCCGCCACGGCGGGCGCGACCGCCGAGGAGATCGATCGCGTCGTGAAGGCGATCGTGGACGCCAAGCAGATCACCCTCGAGGCCGCGCGAAAGGCCCTCGAAACGCTGCGGCGCTGAGGGTCTCCCCGGTACAAACTTCGTACGAGCCGCGGCCCCGTGCTAACGACTGGGCGCTCCCTCCCGATGGCCCTCCTGTCTCGCAAAGATGCTCCGCTTCGCGTCGACATCCCCAACGCGAAGCAAGACCGCGCCCTGACGAGCAAGGTCGGGCTCGTGGCGGTGGTCGGCTTCGGGCTCGGCATCCTGTGGCCGCGCCTCGTCGGCTACAACGTGGGGCCGGATCTCCCAGGCGGCGGCAGCGGCGGGGTCACGGCCGCGAGCGGGGCGAGCGCCTCCGCATCGGCGAAGCCCGCGACCGCGCGTCCGAGCGGCGAGGCGATGGCGTCTCCTTCCGGCTCTCCCTCGGAGGCCGCCACCGAGGAGCCCTCCGCGGACGCGGGCCCGTCGAACAAAGAGACGGTCGTCGTCGGGGACGGCAAGGTCGAGAGCTGCAAGGGCAAGAAGGGCGACAAGACGGAGGACTGCGGCAAGCTCTCCTTCGACAAGATCGCGAAGACACGCCTCGCCGAGCTCGCGCGCTGCCCGGCCGCGATCGGCCTCGAGGGCAAGATGACCCTCGCCATCACCGTCAACTTCGAGCGCAACGACATCACCGTCGACAACGAGCGAAAGAAGAGCGGCCTGCCCTCCGACACGGTCCGCGGCGTGCTCGTATGCGCGGGCAAAGAGCTCAAGGGCGTCGAGCTCGAGAAGATCCCCCACACCCATCAGCGCTATTCCCTCTCCTACGAGGTGTCGTTCTACCCGCCGGGCAAGGCTCCGAACGGCGACGAGCCGGCCAAGGGCGACGACGCGCAGGAGGAGAAGTCGCTCGGTCGCGCGACGGTGACCCAGGATCGGGCGCTCGTCCGCGAAGCCCCCAAGACGGGGAAGGTCGTCGTGAGGCTCGTGCAAGGCACGCGGGTGAAGCTCGTGGAGCAGCAGGGCGACTGGTACAAGATCGAGTCGAGCAAAGGCAAAGGCTGGGTCTACCGCCAAGCCATCGGCAAATAGCTCCGGATCCACTACGCTCGGCTCCGCGAATCGGGGCCTCGCCCCGAGCGTTCGAAGGCACGCATGGCTCGACGTATCTTGGTCCTCCTTGCCGGCGCGGCGATCGGAGCCGGGCTCCTCGCGGGCGGCCGCTACCTCGACACCCGCGCGATGGAGGCGGAGGAGGCGCGCGCCGCCGAGCGCGATCCCCTGCCCCGGGCTGGCGTCGCCGCAGAGGGGATCCGCGTCGCCGGTGAGCCGATCCCGGATCCCGAGGCCTTCGAGGCGTTCGTCCGGCAACGCGCGGACGCGCTCCTCGAGCGGAAGGTGACCCTCTCGCACCGCGGGCACGAGCTCGGCACCATCACCTTGAAGGACGCGGGAGCGCGGGCCGACGTCGACTTCACCCTCGAGCGGATCAAGGCCTTCGCTCACCTCGGGACGATCCCGGAGCGCCGCGCCCAAGCGCGCCGCGCGCGGGCAGGCGAGGTGGACGTACCCCTGCCGGTGGACCTCCCCCCGGGGGCGCTCGCGGCCGCGCGCGAGCCGGTGCGCGAGGAGCTCGACGTCGCCCCGAGGTCCGCGAAGCGGATCATCGACCGGGAAGCGCACCGCGACGCGGTGACGCCCCACGAAGACGGCAGCTACCTCGACGTGTACGCCGCCGCCGAGTCGGTGCTCCGAGCAGGTCTGCGCGGCGACGGCCGCGTCGAGCTCGCCGCGTATCGGGACGTCCCCGTCGCCACGACCGAGAACGTCACGCGCGCCGACGTCTCGACCGTGATCTCCGCCTTCGAGACGAAGTACGGCGGCGCGCCCGGGCGGAACAAGAACATCCTGCGGGGCGCGAGCCAGCTCGACGGCCTCGTCCTGATGCCGCACGAGTCGGTGAGCTACAACGAGGTGGTCGGCCCCCGCTCCGTCGAGAACGGGTTCTTCTCCGCGCCCGAGATCTACAAGGGCGAGATCCGCGAGGGCATCGGGGGAGGCGCGTGTCAGGTCGCGGGCACCTTCTACGCGGCCGCGTTCTTCGGCGGGTTCGAGATCCTCGAGCGCCACAACCACTCGCGCCCGAGCGCGTACATCCGGCCCGGCATGGACGCGACGGTGAGCTACCCGGTGCTCGATCTGAAGATCAAGAACCCGTATGACTTCCCGGTCGTCGTCTCCGCCAAGGCGGACGGGTCGATCCTCAAGTTCGAGCTGCTCGGCAAGGAGCGGCGCGTCGAGGTCGCCCTCGCCACCGAGACGCTCGGCGTCCTCAAGTACTCGCGCAAGATCGAGAAGACGGCGTACCTGCCCGCGGGCGAGTTCCGCGTGAAGCAGAAGGGCCGCCGGGGCCTGTCGATCAAGAAGATCAAGACCACGAAGGACCTCAAGAGCGGGGACTCCAAGCTCGAAGAGACGACGGACCTGTATCCGCCGACGCAAGAGATCTACCTCGTCGGTCCGGGCATGAAAGCGGAAGATCTTCCTCCGCTCGAGCCGCCTGCCGCTGGCGAAGGAGCCTGAGCTCGAATACCATTCCTGCCATCGCCCGCTCGAAGGCCGGCGACGCGCATCTGCAGGATCGCCTCGAAAGAAGGAGGCCGTTCCGGCCGAGCGATCTCTGCACCCGAGCACCGAGTCGAGATGCGAGGAGCCGAGCGAAGCGAGGACGAGCCCACCCGGCCGAACATACGGCTCGGGGGCGGGCCCGATGTGCCCTCGCCGCTCCCCGCGCAGATGCCGCGCCTCCACCGCGTCTCGCGCGGAGCCGCCGACGAGGGCGCCGAGGTCGCGGCTTCGCTCGTGGGCCGGGTCCTCGGGGGGCGGTACGAGGTGACGCGCGCGCTCGGATATGGCGCGATGGGCGCCGTCCTCGAGGTGCGCCACGTCGGGCACGGCCAGCGCCTCGCCCTCAAGCTCCTCCACGAGCGCTACCGAGACAACGCCGAGGCGGTCGCGCGCTTCACCCAGGAGAGCCGCGCCGCCGCGCGCATCCGGGGCGAGCACGCGGTGCGCGTCCACGACGTCGGCACCCACGACGGCCTGCCCTTCATGGTGATGGAGCTCCTCCAGGGGCACGATCTCGCGAGCGCCATGGAGGATGGTCCCCTCCCCTTCGATCGCGCCACCCTCTACATCCTCCAGGCCTGCGAGGGGATCGCGGAGGTGCACGCGCACGGGATGGTGCACCGCGATCTCAAGCCGTCGAACCTCTTCCTCACCGCTCGCCCCGACGGCAGCCCGCTCGTGAAGGTGCTCGACTTCGGCATCGCGAAGAACGTCCACGCGGAGGGGGAGGCAGCCCTCGTCCACACCCAGACCTTCGTCGCCCTCGGCACGCCCCTCTACATGTCCCCGGAGCAGATCCGCGCGAGCAGCGACGTCGACGCGCGCGCCGACGTCTGGTCGCTCGGGGCCATTCTCTACGAGCTCATCGCCGGCCGCCCCGCGTTCGGGGGGAACACCGTCGCCAACGTCACCGCCCAGGTCCTCGAGCGCGAGCCCGCCCCCCTGTCCGCCCTCGTGCCGAGCGTGCCGGTAGAGCTCGCGCGCGTCGTGCAAGCTGCCCTCTGCAAGAACGCCGACGAGCGCTACATCGACGTCGCCGCGTTCGCCGCCGCCGTAGAGCCGTTCGCCGGCCCCGCGGGCGCCGGCGCGGCGGCGCGCGCCGCCAACATCCTCCGGGGCGCGCTCCGGCCCGATCCGATCACCACCCCGCCCGTCGCGCGCGACGACGCCCTCGGCGGCACGGTCCGGTTCGACAAGAACCGTCGGAAGCGACTCGTCGGCGCGCTCGTGGGCGGCCTCGCGTTCGTCTCGCTCGTCCTCGTCTCCCTCGCGTTCGCCACGTACCGATCCACCTCGAGCGCATCGACCGCCGTCACCCTCGCCCGGAGAGGGATCCGCAGCGTCGTGTCGAAGTCGGTCGGGGGCCTCGCCGAGGAGAAGGGTCCGTCCCTCGCGAGCGGCGCCCCCATCGCGTCCGTCACCGCGTCCGCGGCCACCCCCTCCGCTCTTCCGACTGCATCGGCGCCCGCGCCTTCAACGACAGGAGACGTCCGCGCCCCGCCCAGCGCGACCCCGACCGGATACGCGACCACCCTCAATCGGGGCGCGCCGCGACAAGGCATTCCCGCGAGCCTTCCGCCGCCGCCGCTCCGCGCGTCGACCGCGATTGCCCCTTCCCCTCCTCCGCCCTCGCCTGCTCCCCCTCCGGCTTCGACCGCGCCCTACAACCCCTTCTCGGAGCGCAACTGAAGTGTCCCGCAAGGTCTTCCTGCCCCGCGGACAAGCGCTCGCCGACGAGCTCGCGCCTCCCACCGTCGACGCCATTCGAAAGCGCCTCGGCGGAAGGATGACCGACCCCAACGGCCCGTTCCGCGGAGGCGCCGTCGTCGACGTCGAGACCGCCTCCGGCGGCAAGCGCACCGGCGTCGTCCTGTGCTGCGGCGACGCCACCGTCGATGTCCTCCTCGACCGCGGCATCGTCAAGCGCACCGCCCCCAGCCGCGTCGTCCCCCACCCCGGCGCCACCCCGGAAGACCTCGCCGGCGTCGCCGCCCAAGCCAGCGTCTTCGCCTCCCTCACCGAAGGCCAGCCCGTCCACGTCGAGCGCACCCGCGGCGAGACCAGCCGCGGCGTCCTTCGCGAGAAGTGCCGCTACGGCGCGCTCGTCGAGGACGAAGGAGGCGCCATGCTCGGCGTCGGCTTCCAGCGCATCTGGCCCGCGCCGCTCTCTTCCGCCGAGACCGCGTAGCGGCAGACCGCCTGCATGGCTGCTTGAAAGGTTGCGCTCGCTGCCGCAGACAGAAAGCTCCACAGCCTGCATAGCCCAGTCTCGAGACCGGGTAGCTCGCACCGCGCACGCTCAAGGGCGCTCGCGCTCGACGCCCTACAGATCGTGGAACGCGCTCTTCGTCGTCAGACCATCCTCGCTCGCCAGCACCGCAACAACCCGACTGCCGCTGAGACGGCGCTCTGGCAGCACCTGCGCCGCTGTCAGCTGGGTGGCTTCCGGTTTCGTCTTCAGCAACCCGTAGGCCCGTACTTCGCAGACTTCTTCTGCGTGCGGGCCAAGCTCACCGTCGAAGCGCGCCGCCGGCCTCCCCCAAAGGAGACACAGGACCGCGCTACGGATTCAGTAGCGCCTGCTGCCACCACCTCCCAGGTCGACCTCTCAGCTCGACCCCGTCCAGCCTCGCCACAACCTCTCAGCTCGACCCCGCCCAACCTCGCCACAACCTCGGTCGGCGCATGTTCCTCATGCGCCGACCGGCGCAGCGAGCCTCAGAGGCGAGCGAGCATCTTCTTCTTGGGCCGAGCGCCGAGCGGATCAACAAAGGCAACGAGCAAGCAAACATAGTATCGTCCGAAGCTCCGAATGGAAGCGAGAGGCGAGCTGCCCCACTCCACCTTGACTTGGCAGCCTCGTCCGTCGACATGGATGGTCACCGTCGTGTGCAAGGCGACGTTCGACCTCGCCCCGGGTGAGCTGAAGCTCTCGAAGGGGCAAGAGCCGGTCTTCGATCACGACGCGTATTGGGACGACGACAGCCACCGGAGCCTCTCGGCATTCAACGACCTCGTGCCGACGAAGCCGAAGGCGGACGTGGTGCTGGTGGGGCACGGGTTCGCACCGCCGGGCAAGCCGGTTCGGTCGCTCGTGGTGCGGCTGGCGATCGAGGGGATCGACAAGTCGATGGAGCTCGTCGCGGATCGGTCGGTGGGGCCGGACGGGACGGTGTATCAAGGTCCGCGGTTCACGCGGATGCCGCTGGTGTACGAGCGCTCCGCGGGGGGGCCGGGGTCTTGGAATCCGGTCGGGATCGACGTCAAGCAGCGCGACAAGTTCGGGCGCGCGCCGCTCCCCAACATCGTGCCGGTGGGGCGCGGCGACGACACGCTGAACCCTCCGGAGCCGATCGGCTTCGGGCCCATCGCGCCGAGCTGGCCGCTCCGCGAGAACAGGCTGGGCTATCACCGCGCGTCCTTCGCCTCCGGCGCGTGGCAGAGCGAGCCTCTGCCCGAGTCGTTCGATCTCGGGTTCTTCAACGTGGCCCCCGGCGATCAACAGATCGAGAGCGTCTCGGAGAGCGCGGCGATGCTCCTCGAGAACATGAGCCCGCAGCACCCGGTGCTCGCCTCGAAGCTCCCCGGCATCCGCCCCCGCGTCAGCGTAGAGCGGCGGGGCCGGCAAGAGCGGCCGCCGATGCGGGCAGACACGCTCGTCATCGACACCGACCGGAGCCTCGTGACTCTCACTTGGCGCGGGCACTTCTCGGTCGAGCACGCGAAGGAGAGCTTTCGGATCAAGGTCGACGTCGAGAACCCGCGCCAGAGCTGGCGCACGGTCGAGCACGCCATCCCCTCCACCGGGCGCGAGACGCTTCTCGACGGGCTCCACGCGGAGGAGACCTCGAGCGGTGACGACTTGGCGAAGGCGGCCGCCTCCGGAAAGGCGGGGCTGCCGTTCGCGAGCTCGCAGAACAAGCCGCGCGACGTGGTGACGGCGGCGAAGCCGCCCGGGCTGCCGTTCTTCGGAGCGAGCTCTTCCGAGAACACGTCGATGATCCCGCTCGCCCCGCCCGCGAGCAGCTCGCCTCGCAGCGCGCCCTCCGCGTCGCGTGAAGCCAACGCCCAGCTCCCGCCGACCCCGCCCGGGATGCCGCCGCTGCCGCCGCCGCTGCCGCCCACCGGGCTCCGGCCACAAACGGCGGAGATGCAGGGCGGGCTCCCCTTCGGGGAAGGCGCTCCTCGCAACGAGGGGTGGTCGGGGGGCTATCCTCCGGTCGCGTCGCTGGGCGCGCGCGCGCCGACCTTCGGCAGCCCCGCTCCCAACGCCCCCGCTCCGGGCTCCTCCGCCGGTCCCGCCCCCGCGACCGTCCCACCTCCTCCATTGCCCGCGCCCGCGCCGCCTCCCTTGCCCGCGCCCGCGCCGCCTCCATTGCCCGCGCCCGCGCCGCCTCCGTTGCCCGCGCCCGCGCCCCCTCCCCTCCCGCAAGGCGCGCCCGCGCAGACGTACTCCAAGGTCGCCCCCCCGGCGCCGGTGATGGCCCACGCCTCGGCGGCCGCCCTGGCCGGCGTCGTCAGCGCCTCCAACGCGGCCGCGGACGGGCGCCCGACCGGCACCGTCGCCCGCGCCCCCCGGCGCATCGAAGGCGACGTCCTCCACCTGCTCTGGTTCAACCCCGAGGTCGCCCCGCGCGTTCGGCGCAAGCCGGAGTGGAAGAAGATCCTCGATCAGCTCGAGCAAGGCCCCTTCGATCCCGAGGTCGACGAGCCGGCGCTCGTCGACGAGCCGGCAGAGATGGAGGACCGCCGCGAGGTGTACGAGGTGATCGCGCGCGGCGCGCCGACCGGCCAAGACGGGATCGACGGCGCCCTCCTCGACGCGGTCCGCTCCGACGGCCGCTTCGCGGCCCAGCTCCTGCTCCTCGTCGGGGAGGTCCATTTCGACTTCGACGAGATCGAGACCCTGAAGGCGTCCGTCTCCGCCGCCACGCCCTTCGCGTCGAACGACGAGGAGCTCAAGAAGACGCTCGATCAGGCGACGGCGTTCTTGTCCACGCCCGGCCTCGTCGCGTCACCCGACGTGGCGACGTCGATGACGACGCGGGTGCGGGAGGCGTTCGCGAACAGCAACCGCCCGGTCGCCGCCACTTACCTCGACGATCAGACGGAGCGCGCGCTGCTGGATCGGCGCGCCTATCAAAAACGTAGCGTCTTCGGCGAGCCCCACCTGCGCAGCTCGTTCTTCTTCGCCGGCTCGTCGACGGGCATCCCCGCGTACTTCCCGGAGGCGGTCGGGAAGAAGCTCCCGCTCTTCCGCCGCCTGCGGGTGCGGATGCTCGTGGAGGCTCACTTCCAAGCCGATCAGTACGAGTCACACCCCGCCGCCCTGAAGGCAGTCGCGGTCGCCCGCATCGTCCGCTAGCAGACTGCTGAAGAAGTCGGCGTCATGCCTCTCGGCACCGGAGTGGCTGCCAATTCACCCCCCTGCCCCCCCTCGCCGTGCGAGGGGGGAGATCCGTCGGACGACGATGCGGATTCTTTCACCCCCCGAACGCTTCGAGGGCGGCCAGCATCGCGACGACGCTCTTCTCGCCGAGCCGGCGCGCGCGCGCCGGGAAGAAGCCGCGCGGGTCGGGGCGGTTCTTGTGATCCGAGAAGGGCATCTCGATCGTCAGGGCCGCGCAGCCGAAATGCCCCTGCGCCCAGTTGGCGAGGAGCATCGTGTTCGGAGCGTGGCTCGGGTGGTACGGGTATTTGTGCTCCGTCTGGAAGTCTGGCGTGGCCTGGGCGAGCGACTGCTCGAACGCGGTGATCGCCTTGCCGATCCGCTCGGGCCGGCTCGGGTAGCGGTCCGCGGGCTGGGCGAAGACGTAAGGCAGCTGCTCGTCGCCGTGGATGTCGAGGACAAGATCGGCCCCCGCCTGCGTCATCGCCTCGCGCACCGCTCCTACCTCGATCGGCGGCGTCGCCTCCGACCAAGCGCGGTTGAGATCCACGCCGAGCGGCGTCGTCCGATGGTTGCCCATCGCCGCCCCGTCCGGGTTCATCCGCGGCACGACGTGGACGGTCGCGCGGTCGAGCAAGGACGCCGCTCGAGGGCCGCCCTCCGCGAGCGCCGTCACGAGCCCCTCCACGAACCAGCCCGCCATCGACTCGCCCGGGTGTTGCTGGGCGAGGACCCACACGCGGCGCGGCCCTCGGCCGAGGACGAGGCGGTCGATCGGTCGGCCCTGGGGCGTCGTCCCGAGCCGCGCCGCGCTCCCCCCCGCCCGCCTCGCCATCCGCCGCAGCCCCGCGATCCGGCTGGCCGGGTAGGGCGGGTAGTACGCGAAGCGCGCCCGCGTCTTCGCGAGCGGATGGGAGACCACGAGCTTGCCGTGCTCGAGGCGCGTCTCGGCTCGGTGCCACGCGTCGCCGTCGGAAGCGAACACGCGGTACTCGCCGCCGAACGCGTGCCCCCAGGTGCACTCGTGGACGTTCTCGAGGACGAGCTCCGCCTTGGTCCCCGCGGGCGCCTCGACGTCGAACGCGAACCATTGCCGGAATCGCGGAGCGGCGTGGTCGTGGGGGACGGCGAGGTAGAGGCGGCGCGCGTCGGCGCCGAGGACGTGGACGCGACCGCCCTCGAATCCGGTCGTAACTCGCATGACTCGGGCCGCAGCATGCCAGGGTCGAAGCGCCTTCCGCCACCGATATCCGGACGCTCTTCCCCTCGCCCCCTCCGCGCTTATGATGCGTCGACAATGGCGACGTCCGACAAGACCGTCCTGGTCATCGCGAGCTACGACAAGGGGCACGACTTCATCCGGGCTTGCAAGGCCCTCGGCTGGCACGTGGTGCTCGTCACGAGCGAGAGCATCCAGCACGAGCACAAGTTCCCCACCGAATGCATCGACGAGCTCTTCTACATGAAGGACGTCGACAAGCACTGGGACCCCATCGCGACGAAGAAGGCCATCAGCTACCTCGCGCGCACGCGCGTCTTCGATCGCATCGTCCCCCTCGACGACTTCGATCTCGAGATCGCCGCCATGCTCCGTGAGCACCTGCGCATCCCCGGCATGGGCGAGACGACGACGCGCTACTTCCGCGACAAGCTCGCGATGCGCATGCGGGCCGAGTCGGTGGGGCTGCGCGTGCCGGATTTCGTCCACCTCCTGAACGACGCGAAGATCCGCGCGTACACGGAGCGCGTGCCCGCGCCCTGGGTCATCAAGCCGCGATCGAGCGCGGGCGCGATCGGGATCAAGAAGGCGCGCAGCCGCGAAGAGCTCGAGCAGATCGTGGAGAAGCTCGGCGACGACCGCGGCAGCTATCTCCTCGAGCGCTTCGTCCCCGGCGACGTCTGCCACGTCGACTCGCTCGTCTTCGACGGGAAGATCCTGTTCTCCCGCGCGAGCAAGTACGGCAAGCCTCCCCTCGACGTCTCCCACGGCGGCGACGTCTTCACCACGCGGCTCTTGCCCGCGGAGACGGACGACTCGCGCGCCCTCACCGCCATGAACGCGCAGGTCCTCAGCGCGATGCGCCTCGTCCGCGGCTCGAGCCACACCGAGTTCATCTTCGGCAAGGACGACGGCGAGCTCTACTTCCTCGAGACGAGCGCCCGCGTCGGCGGCGCCCACATCGCCGACATGATCGACGCCGCGACCGGCATCAACCCGTGGCGCGAGTGGGCGAAGATCGAGCTCGCGGGCGAGACAGGGACCTACGAGCTGCCCCCCGCGCGCGACGAGTACGCCGGCCTCATGGTGAGCCTCGCCCGCCAAGAGCACCCCGACACCGCCGCCTTCTCCGACCCAGAGGTGGTGTGGCGCCTCGAGAAGAAGCACCACATCGGCATCGTCGTCCGCTCCCCCTCCCCTTCACGCGTCGAGGAGCTCCTCGGCAAATACGTCGAGGTCGCCCGCCGCGACTTCCACGCCGTCGCCCCGCCCCAAGAGCGACACCCCGTCTAGAGCACCGATCCGTTTGAAAGCCGGTGCTTTCGCGCCATTTCACGCGTGATCCACGCGGCCTCGTCGCTCCGCTCCTCGCATGACTGCGAGTCGTGCTGTGGTGCTCACTCCTCGGGCGCGCGCCTCCTACGCAAACTCGCGCGACATCACTCGGCCTTCAAATGAATCGGTGCTCTAGAGCACCGATCCGTTTGAAAGCCGGCGCTTTCGCGCCATTTCACGCGTGATCCACGCGGCCTCGTCGCTCCGGTCCTCGCATGACTGCGAGTCGTGCTGTGGTGCTCACTCCTCGGGCGCGCG
>JBGAID010000063.1:0-64800 GCA_044225865.1 Polyangiaceae bacterium
ACTCCTGGGGTGGCACGCTCGATCGAGCTGCTGGTGCCATCCACCTTACTCCCCCCGCTCGAGTGACGACTGCAAGCCGTTGGCCGCCGAACGACCATTCCGCTGGCAAACGATCGATTCCCCTGTGCCGAGGTACTAGTCGCGCGGGCCGAGGATGGGCAGGACGGGGCCCGCCGCGACCACCACGCTTCGGGCTCGGAACATGTCCCCGTCGAGGACGTAGGGGCCCTCCGGCGAGCCTTCTTCGCTTCCGAAGCGGACCTCGAACGACCGCACGAGCCGATCGACGTGGTTCTTGCCGCCGATGCTCTTGCCCGCGAGCACCCACGGCGCCCGCGGGCCGAGCTTGCTCGGAGGGAGCTCGCTCGCGACGAGGTGGAGACGCTCCGGCTCCTCGGCGGCGCGGTAGCAGACGCGCATTCCGAGCCCGAGGTCGCGCACCACCGAGGCGCAGAGGAGCGAGAGCGCGGCGGAGGGCATCTTCACCCCTTCGACGAAGAGCTCGCACGGCAGCGGGGTGAGGATGCGCTTCGACAGGGCGCCGCCGGTGAAGGATCCGACGAAGACGCGCGCGACGATCTTCCCCGCGAGGGGGATGCCGTTGGCGCCCCCCTCCTCGTAGACCTCGAAGAAGCGCGCGACGAGGCCGGTGCCGAAGATGAAGCCGGTGCGGTGCTCCACCGTGCCGTCCTTCTTGGTGGCCGAAATCGAGAGGGTGGGGCGGGGGATCCCGTGGACGCGATCGGGCTCGGCGAGCCAGCGATCGAGCAGGGTGAGGGGCGGGCCGCGCTCTCCGAGGTTGCGCGCGACCGTCCCCACCGTGCCGAGGGGGACGAGCCCGATGCGCGGCACGTTCGGTCCCTCGAGGGGAAGCCCGCGCGATCGCATCGCCCGCACGAGGGCGCTGACGCCGCTCATGAAGGTCCCGTCTCCGCCCGCGAGCACGAGCAGATCGACGCCGTCGTCGAGCAGCTGCGAGACGACCCGGTCGAGCTCGCCGATCGCCTTCGTCTCGTGGAGGGTGGCGCGTCCCCGGGCGAGGTCGCGGACACCGTCGAGGTGGCTCTGGTGGCGAGAGAGCCCCCGCGCGGTGAGGTTTGCGACGATGTGAGCTCGAACGGGCACGGCGCTCCGAGACTTCGAGGCGTACCGGCGAGTTTATCTTTGCCGACCTCGGCAAGTGCCATTACCACTTGTCGCATGCGCCTAAAACGGCATCTCGGGGCCATCACCGTTTCGGCGGGCCTCGCCCTGTCGGCTCTCGTCTCCTCGGGGTGTGCCTCTTCGCCGTTGGTGAAGGTCGCCGACAAGCCGGATTTCCCCGCGCTCGCGAAGGGGATCGACGCGGAGAAGCGAGCGGGACGCCTCTCGAAGGGAGACGTTCGGGACATCGCAGAGGCCGTCGCGAAAGGTGAGGTTCGGCGGGCGAAGGGCCCCGAGGGCGAGCGCATCCTCGTCAGCTTCGGCAGCTGCGCGAACGAGCTCGAGGGCGCCCTCGACGATCGCTACGACAAAGGCGACGACATGGGGGCGCTCGCCGCCAACGTCATGATGAGCTCGGGGGTGGTGGGGATCGGCAAGTACGTCCGCTTCGCGCGCGACAACGATCCGCGCGGCGCCTTCCGCGCCCTCGGGGCGCGCGGGCTCGTCAGCGACGGAGACTTCGCGCTCCGGCGGAAGCTCTTCGTCGACCTGGACGAGCGGGTGCGGGTCAACGCGCTCAAGGCGGCGATGACCGCTCCTTCGAAGGACGATCTCGAGCTGCTCATCGAGGCGGGCCGGGTCGATCCCCATCCGGACGCGCGCGCGGCCGCCGTCCGCGCGATTGGTCGGGTCGGGGGCGAGCGCGCCGGCGAGGCCCTCAAGGACATTTGGATCCGCGCCGACGCCACGCTGCGCGACGCGATCGTGGACGGCTTCATGGCCCCGCGCTCCTACGAGGCGGGGGGCCGAGAGCAGCTCGTGAAGGCGGCCGAGTCGGGGCAGAGCGGGAGCATCCAGGCCGCGATCGCGCTCTCGCACGTCTCCATCGACGAGGCGGTGGATCGATCGGCTCACGACATCGCGATGGGCGTGCTCCTCCGCACCATCAAGATCGGGACCCGGGCCGATCGTACCCTCGCGATGCTCTCCTCCCCTTCCGACGCGGAGGTGATGAAGGCGCTCCGCGAGGCGAAGGACGACACGGACGCGGGCATCGCCCTCATCGCCCTCGGCCGGCTCGCACGAGAGGGGAAGGACGAGGCGGAGAAGAAGGCGGCGCGGGAGGGCCTCCTGAAGATCGCCAAGGGCAAAGACTCGGAGGCGCCCCGCGCGATGGGCGAGCTCGCGAGCCTGGGCGATCGGCGCGCCGTGCCTCTGTTGGAGAAGGCGCTCTCGTCGAAGAGCGCGTTCGAGCGAGGCTACGCGGCGCGGAACCTCGTCGTCCTCGGCGAGCTCACGAAGGCGGCGAAGGTCCTGGCCGACAGCGACGTCTATGCCAGGGCCTCCACCGCGTGCGCGGTGATCCACGAGCGCTGATCCGGTGCGCGCCTTCACCTTCGCGCTCGCGCTCGGGGCCGGGATCCTCGGCGCCGCCTCGTGCAAGGGCACGTTCTTGCCCCAGAGCGACGAAGACTGCCGCGAGTCCGAGGGATGTCACGGCTACGGGCGCTGCACCTTCGATCGCGGCACCAACAAATGCGTGGTCGGCTCCGGTGAGGACTGCGCCCAGTCGCGCATCTGCCAAAAGGACCTGCTCTGCGTGAAGGTCGGCGACACCTGCGCGAAGGAGTGAGCGAGCGCTCGTCAGCCGAGGACGAGCTCGCCGTCGCGCGCCGCGATCAGGTCGTAGAGCCGCTCGCGCTCCAGCGAGAGCGCGGCCATCGCCCCTCGCCCCATCTCCGGGTGCTCCTCCATCTGGTTGAAGAGCTCCTCGATCGAGAACGAGAGAAGGCTCGAGCGCTCCAGCGTCCTCGCCGCGTAGGCGCGCTCTTGGGGGGCGAGCGCGAGGGCGTCTCCCACGATCGATCCGCGCTTGAACACGGCGCGGAGATCGGGCTCTCGACGCGTCAGCTCGACCGAGCCTTGCTCGACGACGTAGATGCGATCGCGCGGCGCGCCTGCCTCGAATAGGAGCGCGCCGCTTTCGAGGACGTCGCGCCGGGCGGTCGCCGCGAGATCGGTGAGGGCTTGCACGCTCGCGTTCTTGAGGGGGGGCAGCGTGGCGAGGAGGATCGCTCGGCCTACCAGGTTGTCGGTGTCGCAGTCGGGCGGCTCCTCGTCTGGCGGCGCGAAGCCGCCGGTCGGAGGGAGGCGCGCGTAGAGGGCGGACGTCCCGCGCGCGTTCCCGAGGAGGGCGTTCGAGGTGATCTCGAAGCTGTCCTCGAGCAGCTCGACCCACAGCGCGCCGTGGACTCGGAACATGCGGGTGTCGCGCTCCGAGGTTACGGTGCGCGCGCGCGGTCGGCCCACGAGGAGATCCGTCGTGCCCATGACCCAGCGTCCCTCGTAGACCCAATCGGGCCGGCCCGGATCGGTGAGGCGCATCCGGCCGTCGATCATGAAGAACAGGTGGGTCGAGGGATCTCCGCGCCGGTACAGCACCTCCCCCTCTCGGACCTCGATCTCCTCGAGGGTCGCCGCGACGCGATCGAGGACCCACGGCTCGTCGGCGGCGTTGTTGCCGAGGAAGGCGGAGAACATGAGCTCCCGCCCGATGCGTCGAAGCGCGTCGTCAGCCATGGGCGTGGGCGGGGCGCGCGCCCGCGAAGGAGAGGAGCGCCTCCGCCGCGGCGGGGGCGCGCCGCTCTCCCGGGGTGGAGAGGGGGACGGGGCGATCCTGGGCGAGGGCAGCCGAGAGCTCCGACACGACGGCGTCGGGATCCTTCCGCAGCAGCGCGATCGCCTCCAGCTGGGTGCGAGGCGGGGTGACGTCGAGGAGGACGATCGCGCGCTCGACTCGATCTCTGCGCGACAGGTCGTCGGTCAGGAGGCGGAGCAGGGCGCGGACGCCGTCGTCGGGCTGGCGCCTTCGAGGCGCGAGGAGGGCGTCCAAGAACTCCCCCGCCGTCGCGCGGGCAGCGACGTCTCCGGCCGTCGCCGCCTCGTGCACGCGGTGAATGTCCTCGTCGGGGAAGAGGATCTTCAGCACCCGGAACACGCGCTCGAAGCTCTGCTTCGCCTTCTCGTCGAGCAGGCGCGCCACGAGACCGAACGTGGCCCGGCCGAGCTTCGATCGGGGAGGAGGCTCGCTCGTGAGGGCCTCCGCGAGCCCGAGCAGCCGGAAGTGCTCCACGAGATCTCTTCGCGCGAGCGTCCTCATCGTGCGCTTGTCGACCCGCGCGTGGCCGTCCGCGACGAGCCGGCCCAGGCCGCGCAGGGCTTTGTAGCGCACGAGGCCGTCCCGATCCGAGACGAGCAGAGAGAGCAGCGTGTCGGCTGCCTCTTGGGTGCCGAAGAGCTCGAGGGTGCGGGGCAGGTGCATGCGGACGCTCCGCGGCGTCCGCGGGTCGGCGAGGGCGCTCGCGACCGCGGCGTAGGCGACAGGGCCCATGCGGCCGAGCGAGACGCGCACGACGGACCGACCCTCGCGGCGCTCGAGCTGGGCGATCAACCACGGGATCATCTGGGTGCAGGAGAGGGCCGCCGCCGCGCGGGCCGTGAGCTCGATCGTCTCGCGATCTTCCATCGCGCCGGCGGCGCGGACGACCTCGACGAGCAGGTCCCGCGAGACGGCGTCGTTGCTCCCCTCGAGGTCCCCGAGCGCCGTCAGCACGCCGTGGAGCGCCTCCGCTCCTCCTTCCGCTCGGGCCACGAGCTCGACGATGAATTCCTGATTGGCGGCGCGGCCGAGCGCGACGTCGGCGGTCGCGAGGTACCCGCGGATCCAAGGCCGGTCTTCCGTCGGCGGGATCGAAGAGGCCCTCGACGTCTCGAGCTCCGGCGCGCGCGAGCGGGCGAGGGCGCGGAGGGCGGAGCGTCGAACGCGCTCGCGCCGATCGGAGGCGAGGCGCTCCGCGAAGCGAATCCAGTCCTTGCGCTTGGAGGCCCCGAACAAGTCCAGCGCGCGCTCGAGCACGTCCGCGTCGTCGATGAGCAGCACGAGGGCGGGGATGACGCCCGACCGATCCCGCCGCGCGAGCGCGTTCATGGCCGCGACGACCTCGCGGGGCCGCGGGCTCGCGAGCGCCTCGATCAACACCTCCACGCTCGCGAGATCCAGCTCGCGAGCGGTGCGGTCGCTCGCGCTGATGCCCCCGAGGAGCGAGCGCCGAAACAGGGCGAGGTAGGGCTTTCGCAGGGCGGCGGTGGCGGCGCCCCAGAAGCCGGCCGTCACCGCCGCGAGCAGGGCGAGCGTCGTCACGCTCGCGAGCCCGATGCTCGTCATGAGGAGGACGAACAGCGCGGCGAGGGCCTGGGCGGTGCGGGCGAGGGCGCCGTCGATGAGCGGCTTCGCGCGATCGCGCGCGCGCGCGGGCACGGCCAGGTAGACGAGCTCCGTCCCGGTGCGATGGACCGAGTGCCGGAGGGCGGCGTCGACGACCTTCGTTCCGAGGACGGGGAGCAGCGCGCCTCCGGAGAGGAAGGAGAGGACGCTCCCGAGGAACAAGAACGAAGGCATCACCCCCGCCGTACCGACGACGCCGGCGCGCGCGAGCACCCGGTTCGCGATCGCGAGCTGGACGATGAACGCGAGGACGTTCATCACCGCCGAGTACCGCGCGAAGAAGGCGGCGAGGTGCTCCTTCGGGACGCGCGCCACCGCCGCCGACTTGAACGCGTAGTCGACGAAGAGGGTCGTGATCGCGCCGAGCGCGACAACCACCGCGATGCGGACGAGGATGGGCTCTTCACGGAACGGGGTGATCCACGACCGCCGTCGCGCCGTCTCGCTCTCCTCCGCGCGCCGCGCGCCCCGCTCCTGGCCTTGCCCCGAGCCCTTCGGGGCGATCGCGATCATCGCCGCCGAGGCCGCGAACGCGACCGCCGCGAGCAAGAAGAGCTTGGTCACGTCGAAGGCGAGCAGCGCGAGCGCGGCGATCGACGACCCGAGCACCGCTCCGAGGATCGCGGCGATCGCGATCGTCCCGAACAAGCGCCGGCTCTGGGCGGCGTGGAAGAGCCCTCCCGCGGTGGCCCACACCTGCGGCACGAGGAGGGCCCCCGTGATGGCGCTGAACCCGTAGAGCGCGTAGAGGACGGAGCGCGAGGGAGGCAGGACGAAGAACGCCACCGTCGCCGCCGCGGACGCGATCTGGGAGGTGACGAGCGCCCGCCCCGCGCCGAGCTTCTCGCTCAGCGCTCCGCTCACCGAGCCGGCGGCGAGGGTTAGCGCCGCCGCGACGACGTACATGGGGGGCAGCGCCTTGGCGCCGAGGTGGGTCAGAAACAGGGTGTCCCGGACGGTCTCCAGGATCGTGTGACCGACCACGATCAACAGCAGGCTGCTGAAGATCGTGACGACCGAGCGGAGCTCGCCCGCGCGAATGTCGAACCACCGTCGGATTCGGTCGAGCACCTCCGCCACGCCCGCCCACCCTAATGACGCGGAGGCTCCCGTGCACGTGAAGCTCTATGTCCGCGGTTTTCGAGCCCGCTCATCCAACGGCCTGGCCGTCATTCTGCATGGCGAGCGAAACCCGCGGGTCGAAGGAGAAGCTTCAAATCGCGCGGAGGGGTGTAACGTCCGGGCCGACCCCCCGTCTTCAGCGCATGATGGCCGGCTCCACCCCCAAAACCTCGGAGCGTGAAGCGCCGGAGGCCCCCGCCCCCGTGTCCTCGTGCTGCAAGCACCACGCTCACCTCGTTCGGCGCGCCGAGGCCGCGAACGAAACCCCTGCACCCGCCCCCGCAACCGCCGCGGCGCCCCCCGCCGCGGAGGCTCCGGTCGAGATCCGCATCGACCCGGTCTGCGGGATGAAGGTGAAGCCGACGACGAAGCACAAGCTCGAGCTCGAGGGCGAGGAGTACTGGTTCTGCAACCCGCGTTGCCTCGAGAAGTTTCGGGCGTCGCCGGAGACCTACCTCGCGAAGAGGGCGGCCGCACCGCACGACGAGCCTCACGCCCACCCGCATCCCCCCGCCCCTTCGGCCGAGGCCCACCCTCCGGCGAAGCCCGCCGCGGCGAGCGAGGACACGCGCCTCTACACCTGCCCGATGCACCCGGAGGTCCAGCAGCAGGGCCCCGGCTCCTGCCCCCTGTGCGGGATGGCGCTCGAGCCGATGGCCCCGACCCTCGAGACGGGGCCGGACCCGGAGCTCGCGAGCATGTCGAAGCGGCTCTGGGTGTCGGCGGCGCTCTCGCTCCCGCTCTTCGTGGTCGCGATGGGGGCCATGGTCTTCGCCCCCCTCGAGCACATGGCGCCGCGAGCGCGCGCGTTCCTCGAGCTCTCGCTCGCGCTCCCCGTCTGCACCTGGGCGGCGTGGCCCTTCTATCAGCGCGCGGTGGACTCCGTGAAGCACCGGAGCCTCAACATGTTCACCCTGATCGGGCTCGGCTCGGGGGCGGCGTTCCTCTACAGCCTCGTCGCCGCCCTCGCGCCCAACGTGTTCCCGCCGGGGTTTCGTGACGCGCACGGCGGCGTCCCCCTCTACTTCGAGGCGGCCGCCGTCATCATCACCCTCGTCCTCCTCGGACAGGTCCTCGAGCTCCGCGCGCGTCACAAGACGGGCGAGGCGATCCGAGCCCTCCTCCGCCTCTCCCCGAAGACGGCACGAAAGATCATGGCCGACGGCCGTGAGGCCGACGTGTCGATCGACGAGGTGTACGTCGGCGACCGGCTCCGCGTCCGCCCCGGTGAGAAGATCCCGGTCGACGGCGTCGTGATCGAGGGCTCGAGCTTCGTCGACGAGTCGATGGTGACGGGCGAGGCCGAGCCGGTCGAGAAGCGGACCGGGGATCGGGTCACCGGCGCCACCCTCAACGGGGCCTACGCGATCGAGATGAAGGCGGAGCGCGTCGGCGCCGACACGCTCCTCTCACGCATCGTGGCGCGCGTCGCGGAGGCTCAGCGGAGCCGCGCCCCGATCCAGCGCCTCGCCGACCGCGTCTCGGGTTACTTCGTCCCTGCCGTCGTCGTGGCCGCCCTCCTCACGTTCGTCGCGTGGAGCGTGCTCGGTCCGGAGCCGCGGCTCTCCCACGCCCTCGTGAACGCGGTGGCGGTGCTCATCATTGCCTGCCCGTGCGCCCTCGGCCTCGCCACCCCGATGTCGATCATGGTCGCGACCGGTCGCGGCGCGACCATCGGCGTCCTCTTCAAGAACGCGGAGGCGGTCGAGCGCCTCCGCGACATCGACACCCTCGTCCTCGACAAGACGGGCACCATCACCCGCGGCAAGCCAGAGCTCGTCGCCGCCCATCCCCTCTCCCCCGGCGTGGACGAGGATCGCCTCGTGTCGCTCGCCGCATCGCTCGAGAAGAGCAGCGAGCATCCCCTCGGGGCCGCCGTCGTCGCCGCCGCCGCCGCCCGAAAGCTCGCGGTCGCCTCTCCGAAGGGGATCGAGATCGTCCCGGGGCGCGGCATCGCGGGCGAGGTAGAAGGTCGCAAGGTCGCGGTTGGGAACGCGCGCCTCATGGAGAAGCTCGGGATCGACACGACCGAGAGCGCAGCCCGCGTGTCTTCGATGCGCGAGCAAGCACAGACCGTCCTCTTCGTCGCCGTCGACGGCGTCCTCGCGGGCCTGCTGGGGGTCGCGGACCCGGTGAAGCCCACCTCCGCCGAGGCGATCCGGGCGCTCCGCGCCGCGGGGATCCGGGTCGTGATGCTCACCGGCGACGAGGAGAAGACGGCCCGGGCGGTCGCGTCCGCGGTCGGGGTCGACGAGGTCGTCGCGGGCGTCCTGCCCGAGGCCAAGGCCGCCCACGTCGAGAAGCTCCAGGCCGAGGGGCGCGTCGTGGCGATGGCGGGCGACGGCATCAACGACGCCCCCGCCCTCGCCCGCGCCCACGTCGGCATCGCGATGGGCACCGGCACCGACGCAGCCATCGAGAGCGCCTCCGTCACCCTCGTGCAGGGCGACCTGCGCAGCGTGTCGCGGGCCATCGAGCTCAGCCGCAAGACGATGTCGAACATCCGGCAGAACCTGGCCTTCGCGTTCCTCTACAACGCGATCGGCGTGCCGGTCGCAGCGGGGGTCCTCTATCCGGTGTTCGGGCTCCTCTTGTCTCCCATGATCGCGGCCGCGGCGATGAGCCTCAGCTCCGTCTCCGTCATCGGCAACGCCCTCCGCTTGCGAGCCGCCTCGTGACGATCGTCGCCGGTCGCGCCCTCGTCATCCTCGCGGCCCTCCTCGGTCGCGTCGCCTGCCAATCCGAAAAGACCATCGAGCCGCAGGCGGTCGAGGACTCCATCCGGAAGGGGCTCGAGCGCGAGGACTGGCCGGTCGAGAAGGTCGAGTGTCCCCGCGGCGTCCGAATCCAGGCTCAAGACACCTTCCATTGTTCGGTGCTCGTCGGCCTGGACGAGCCGATCGACGTGACCGTCACCCAAAAAGACGACCTCGGGCACGTGACCTGGACGACCCCCCACGTGCTGTTGCCCAGCAAGATAGAAAAACGCCTCGCCCAGCTCCGCTCCGCCACCGACGTCCACTGCGGAGAGAAGCTCGTCGTGCCCAAGCAGGGCAATCGCGTCTCCTGCACCGCCGTCGTGGCAGGGAAGCCCTCGCGCATCGAGGTCACGTTCACCGACGACGAAGGCGCCTACACGACCTCGGTCGCTCCTCGCTGACGAGAGCCCCATTTCAGAAGGACAGAATCGATATGGTCACACGTCGAGAAGCCATCGTCGGCAGCGCGCTCGCCGGCACCGCCGTCGCCCTCTCTGCCGCCCGCGCCCTCGCCGCGCCGGGAGGGGGGCGCGGATGGGAGCCGAGCTACAGCGGGGCCGACAAAGAGAAGCCGCTGCCTCCGGGAGAGCCGGGCAAAGACTACACGCCCGTCGTGACGCCCAACTCCGTCGCCCTCCCGTACAAGGTCGTCGACGGGGTGAAGGTCTTCCACCTCGTCGCGGAGGAGGTCGATCACGAGTTCGCCCCGGGTTTGAAGGCAAAGACGTGGGGGTACAACGGCCGAACCCACGGCCCCACCATCGAGGCGGTGGAGGGAGACCGCGTCCGGATCTACGTCACGAACAAATTCCCCGAGCCGACGACCGTGCATTGGCACGGGATGTTCGTCCCGAATGGAATGGATGGAGTCGCCGGCCTCACCCAGCCCGGGATCGCCACCGGCGAGACCTTCAAATACGAGTTCACGCTCCGCCAGCACGGCACGCTCATGTATCACCCCCACCACGACGAGATGACCCAGATGGCCTTGGGGGCGTTCGGTCTATTCATCATCCACCCCCGCAACCCCGGCCCGGAGTATCGGGTCGACCGCGACTTCGCCCTGATGCTGAGCGAGTGGCGCATGGTCCCGGGGGTGGCCCGCCCCGATCCGAACGCGATGTCGGATTTCAATGTCCTGACCATCAATGGCAAGGCCTTCCCCGGCACCGCTCCGTTGATATGCAAGAAGGGCGACCGCGTCCGGATCCGCTTCGCCAATCTGAGCGCGATGGATCATCACCCTCTCCATGTGCACGGCCATTACTTCAAGGTCGTCGCCACGGACGGGGGGCGCCTCCCCGCCTCCGCGCAATGGCCGGAGACGACGGTCCTCGTCCCGGTGGGGAGCACGCGCGACGTCGAGCTCGTGACTGACAACCCCGGCGATTGGCCCCTCCATTGTCACATGACCCACCACGTGATGAACCAGATGAGCCACGTGATGCCCAACACGATCGGCGCTCGCTCCGACAAGACGGACGACGCCATTCGCAAGGTCGTCCCCGGCTTCATGACCATGGGCCAGAACGGCGCCGGCGACATGGCCGACATGAAGATGCCCGTCCCGAAGAACAGCATCCCGATGGTGGGAGCGACGGGTCCCTACGGCACGATCACGATGGGCGGGATGTTCACGACCCTGAAGGTCCGCGAGAGCCTCGCGAGCTACGAGGTCGATCCCGGACCGTACAAAGCCCCCCCTGGCACCCTCGCCGCCCTCGCCAGCGCGGCCGATCTCAAACGCGACGGAGTCACCCTTCCATGAGCAGCCCCGCCTACCAATCCCGCCTGTCTTCCCTCGCCCTCGTCGCGATCACGCTCGGCGGGGCAGCGTGCGCGTCGCGAGCCGCGGAGGTGCACGCCACCGCCGCCGATCCGGGGATCGCCGCCGGTCGTCCAACCCCGAGGATGAGCGCGCTCGCGGATGACTTCGACTCCGCGAAGCTCGCCCCCGACGCGCAGCCGGCGGCGGCCGCGACCGTCTACGCGTGCCCCATGCACCCCGAGGTGACCTCCGACAAGCCAGGCAAATGCTCGAAGTGCGGAATGGATCTCGAGCCGAAACCCGGCTCGAGCGAGAACGAGCACGGCCACGACCATCACCACGGAACGCCATGAAGCGAAGCTCGATCGGCGCCCTCGCGTTGCTCGTCGGCGCGCTCGCGTCTGGCTGCATCTCCACCCACGCCGGCTACGATCGGACGAGCTCCCTCGTCCGGTCCCGCATCGGGTCCGCCCCCGCCCCCTCCACGGAGGACGCGAGCGTCGGCAAGACGCGGATGGAAGTCCTCGGAAAGCCGCTGACCGCCGATAGCGTCGTTCGCCTCGCCGTCGTCTCGAGCCCGGCGGTGCAGGCCGCGTTCAACAAGCTCGGCATGGAGCGAGAGGGCTTGATCCGAGCGGTTCGTCTGCCCAATCCGCGGCTCGAGGGAGGTGTCCAGTTCTTCCCCGATCAGACCAAGATCGAGCTGGGCGCCACCGTCAGCCTCACCGAGCTCGTCATGATCGCGTGGCGCGAACAAGCGGCGAGCCAGGGGATGGACGCGGCCGTCCTCGAGGCGGCGGGCTCGACGCTCGACGTCGCCCTCGAGGCGCGGCTCGCCTTCTACGACGCGCAGGCCAAGGCGGGGGTCTTCCGCGTGCAAAAGACGGCGACGTATACGGCCGCCCAGAGCGCGCGGCTCGCCCGGGACCTCGGTGACGCCGGCAACATCACCGACCTCACGCGGCTGCGCGAGGAGGCCTTCTATGACGAGCTGCGCCTGTCCCTCGATCGCGCCGAGGTGGACGCGACGATCGCCCGCGAGGCGCTCGCGGCGGCGCTCGGCCTCTTCGGTGACGAGGGCGACAAGATGGTCCTCGACGGTACCCTGCCGGAGCCCGACGCGTCGGTGCCTTCCCTCGAGGAGGTCGAGCGAAGGGCGATCGACAAGAGCCTCGAGCTCGAGGCGTATCGTCTCCGCTATGGTCAAGCCGCCGCCGACACGGATCTCGCCCACGCGGAGGGCGTCGTCCCGGACGTGGAGGCGGGGGTCACCGCGACCCGCGAGGACGAGGCGTGGGGCTACGGCCCCAAGGTGGAGGTCTCTCTGCCGCTCTTCTATCAAGGGCAGGCCGAGGTCGCGCGATCGGAGGCGCGAATGCGAGAAGCGCGCTCGTCGATCCTGACGACGGCGGTCCGGATCCGCGCCGCCGCGAGGACGCTCGTGGCGCGCGTCCTATCGGCCCGTGATCGCGCGACGTTCTATCGCAACCGCGTGCTCCCGATGCGCGCGAAGCTCCTCGACGAGACGCTCCGGCAATACAACGCAATGAACGCGACCCCGTTCGAGGTGTTGGTGGCGAAGCGAGATCAGCTCCAGGCGGAGCGGGGCCGCATCGAGGCGCTGCGCGACTACTGGAGCGCCCGCGCCGAGCTCGATCTCCTGCTCGCGGGCCGGACGCCGCGCACGACGCTCGCTTCGCACGCGGACGAGCCTGCCTCTTCGCCGAGCCAAGGCGCGCCCGGACATTGATGCCGCCCGCTCGAGGCTGTGCCAGGACGTGCCTGGCGCGGCCCCGGAGTCAGCCCAGCGCGTCCGCTCTCCGCGGGATCGAACCATCTCGGCGATGGCACAGCGCTTGATGAGAGCCGGCATCATGCGCACCGCGGCTGCTTCTTTGGTTCTCCTCGGCTTTGGGCTCGGCCTCGCCGGCTGTCTCGTGACCATCGACGACGACGGTGAGTGCTCCGCCGGTTCGAACTGCACGTACTGTCCGCTCGACCCTCCCGCGAACGGCGCGAGCTGCGTCCACGAGGGCGCTTCGTGCGCCTATGGCGGCACGCCCGAGTGCCCCATCGAGTACGTGTGCGAAGCGGTGTATCCCGAGGCGGACGCGCCCACCCGCTGGACGCTCCAGCCGAGCGACGATTGCGGTCAGTGCACCGCCCTGCCCACCTGCGATCCGAGCGAGATCCAGGTGGACTCCTGCGACGGCGTCACGGAGGGATACGACTGCCACTCCGTCAGCCTCTGCGGGAGCACCATCTATTGCGAGATCCCGATCTGCGACGGGCCGCCCGCCTGCGAGATCTACGAGACCGAGGTGCCCTCGTGCGACGGCCTGCCCGTCGACTACGATTGCCATTCGATCAGCAATCAATGCGGGGAGACGACGTATTGCCTGATCGAGGTCTGCGACGGCCCGTATCCGGAGTGCGATCCCGGCGACATCGAGGTCGGCGAGTGCCCGCTCGACGCCTCCTGCTACACCCTGGAGGCCCCCTGCAGCCCCGTCGTCATCTGCCTCGACGCCGAGCTGCCGCAGCACGATTGTCCGGTCGCGCCTCCGCCGGAGGGCAGCGCGTGCGACGAGAGCCTCCAACCCTATTGCGACTATCCCACCGAGCCCGGCTGCTACGACGAGTACCAATGCGCGGGCGGCACATTCTCGTATTTCGGGAGCGCCTGCGCCGGCGGGGGCTGAGCGCGGCCCGCCGTCGTCACAGGGAAACGTCGAGCTCGGCGTGCTCGATGATCGCGTCGCGTGCGTCCCAGCCGCGCTCGCGCGCGAGCGACACCGGCAAGGGGCGATAGACGACGATCGCGCGGATCGTCCCGGACGTGCAGCCCGCCGGGATCACGAAGCGGTGCGACGTCGTCGCGCTCGCGAGGGGGCGGATGCGATCGTCGCTCGCGATGTCGACGGCGCGGTGATGCGGCACGCCGCGCCGGCCGTCCGGGTCCAACAGCACCTTGCCGAAATACATCCCTGGCATCCCCGCGAGCGCGCGCGAGGCGTCCCCGTCTCCTATCGGCATCGGGCTCAGGAGATCCACGTCGTCCCCGAGGTAGATCGCGTCCCCCGGCTGCAGGTCGATCGTCCCGTCGAGGGTGATGATCCCACCCGCGGCCGCGATCACCCGCGCCTCGCCGACCGGCTCGGCGATGGCGATGCCCTTCTCCGCGGCGGTCAGCGTCGATCCTTCGAAGAGGCCGACCCCGTCGTAGTCCCAGAACGTGCCCGACGCGCGAACGACGCGCACGCGATCGCCTGGGCTCGCCACCAGCGCGCCGTCCGGCCAGGTCAGGCTCACGCCGTTGATCGAGATCGCCCCGCCCGCCGTGCCTTGCGCCTTCGCGCCCGCGTCCTCGGGGATGGTCATCCCCCCCGATCCCGCGAACGTCTCGTCGCAGCCGGTGACGCCGACGAGGAGGACCATCCCGCGCATCGGCTCGCCGGTCGGGATGGCGTGCCCGCACTTGGCGTTGGTGAGCGTGACGTCGACGTCCAGCTGCCCGGCCGCGGAGGCGGCCTCGATCTGGATCGAGACCGCGCTCTTCGCGAGAGGGACGTCTCCGTCGATCTCGGAGAGCGGGCCGCGGAAGACGTGCGAGTGGAGCGCGCTCGAGGAGCGCTCGAAGCCGCCCGTCATCCCCGCGTCGTCGGGATTGGCGACGTCCACGGAGTTGAACAGACCGAGGACGGGCGGCATATGGCATGTTTGACAAGGCACGTCGCCCGCCCCGAACGCAGAAGCCTGCCATTCGGAGAACGTCGAGTGCGTCGGCAGCCCCGAGGCGAACCGCGCGGCGAGGGAAGACCCGGGCAAGAGCGCCTCTTGCTTCTGCTCGTGGCACCCTGCGCACAGCTCGGCGGAGTCGTAGACGGGCTGATAGCTGCCGCCCATATAGCCATTGGGCACATCCGGGTAGGGGCCGAACATGGCTTGGAGGAACGGGCCCCCGATCTTGCCATTGACCGTCTCGCGCGGGCGCTGCATCACGAGCCGCCCTGCGTTCCCGGGAGGGGCGGAGAGGTCCACGTCGCGGACATGATGGCAAGCGTCGCAATGGTTGCCGTGCTCGAACGCGGTCCCCTCTGCGTCGAGGAGGTTGCGACCCCCCGCGAGGCCATCCATTCCAATCGCGTGGCAGTCCGCGCAGGCCCCGAACCGGGTCGGCTTTGCCCCCGCGGGCAGCGCGGGGTCGTCGCAGGCGGTAATGGCGGCGCCGCACGCGTTGAGATCGGGCAGCACCCCGTCCCCGACATAACAGCGCGGCTGCGCGGTGAGCGGCGCCCCCGGCGTGGCGCCGTCACGGATGACGCCCCCCGCGCTCGCGCACGCCGCCTCCGAGACGATCGCGCTCGCGACCCCCGCGTAGAGATCCTGCACGATGGGATCCCGCGTCGCGCGAGCGTGGGCCGACTGCTGAAAATCAGCGGCGTACGTCGTATGGCAATGTCCACATATCGCCGTGGAGTTGTCGAAGACGGGATCTCCGATCCCGGGCTCGCCGAACGTGTAGCCGAGGGCGTTGTCAGGGGGCTTCACGTAGACGAGCTGAAGCGTGATCGGCTCGTCCGGGACGCGCGTGAGCTCGACCCCCGCCGACCGATAGCCGACCTTGGCCGCGACCGGCACCGGTACCCCCACGATGTCATTGGTGATCTGAATGGTGAAGGCCCCGTCGGCCCCGGTCGTCATCTGGACCTCGCCGCCGCCCTGCATGACGATCGCGCCCTCGACCGGCTCACCGTCTTGATCGACGACGAAGCCGGTCACTTCGAACATCGGCAAGAGGCCCGTCGACGAAGAGGTCAGATCGATGCCGGTCGACGAGGACATCGGCGCGCCGCCGTTCGCGCCCGTCCCCGCGCCGCCCTGCGCTCCGCCCGCGCCGGCTCCCGCCGCGCCGCCGCGCTCGCCATCGTCGCCGCACCCGCCCAGCCCGAGCGCCGCCGCCACGAGGAGGCCGGCGATCGCGCCCGCGTCAGAGCCCGCGCTCGGCTGCGTCCGCGACAATCGCGGCAAAGCCCTCTTCGTCGTCGTCGCCTTCATAACAATCCAGGATCTTCATTTCCGGCGTCAGCACGCACTTGCCCGGCTTGCCCGCGCCCTTCCAAGGCGTGGCCTTCAGCACCTCTCGCTCGAGATCGATGGTGACGGGAAACACGCTGAGGCCCACGTCCTCCGAATACGCCTTCGCCAGCGTCGGGCCAGGCCGACCGGCGTTGGACGCGTTCACGAGGACGACGAAATAGGAGAGGGGGATCCCCGTCTCGGCGGTGAAGCCCGCCGCTTTTCCCTCGAGGCGCCCGGCCTCGACTCTGCAGGAGCTTCAACTGACCGTGGTCATGAAGAGGATGTGATACTCCCCCGCGAAATCCCAGAGACGAACGGCCTCGGTGCACTGATCGTAGACCTCGAGGTTCTCGATCGTGTCGCCGAGATCGTCGCCGGTGGAGACCAGCGTGCCCGGGTCGGCGCGCCGCCAGCCGCACGCGTAGCACCCCTCGTGCTCGTCGAGAGGATCGCTCCCGCAGGCGACCTCCGCGCAGTCGTCGGTGCCGTCCCCGTCGGAGTCCGTCTTCGCGGGGTTGGTCCCGATCTCGCGCTCCGCGTCGGCGGCGAGGCAGTCCTGGTCGGTCGGCTCCGGCGCGTTCTGGGCGGCGGTCATGCACGAGGTGAGGGCGGCGAGGACGAACGAAATCCAGAGCGCCGTCCTCATGCGGTTCATCCGTGGATCGTCCTCCGAGCCCGCGTCCTCGTCAAATCAGAACCGAGAGGTGATCTCGAGCTTCGCCCCCTCGAACGGAGGAAAGGGCCGACAGACGCCCGACACACATCGAATGGCTCCCCGCCGCTGCCCCACGAAGAGATTGACGGTGTCGAAGATCTTTTCCGCGATGCTGTCCTTGGCCGCTTTGAATTGGGCCCCGCCGCTGAAGTAGAAGCACGTGCCCACGTCGATATCCGCGCTGCACCCGCGCCGCCCGAGGTACTCGAAGCCGAAGATCAGCGACAGATAGGGCGCCCATTTCATAGCCAGGTAGTTCTCGCCCTCGTTCCATGCGTCGGGGGCGAGCGTCGGCTCGTAGCGGTGCCGGTGGAACCCCTGCGCGGCGAGGGTGAAGTCACCGGCGAGGTACTTCTCGATATCGTAGCGGACGTAGCCTTCGCGGTAGAACGTCGCCGACTCCCCGCCCAGGTTCACCCCCTCCACCGGCTCGGCGCGGCTCGTGTTGCGGCCGCCGACCCAGGCGTTGATGTGGCTCTTCCCCTTCTCGAAGATGATGTCGGTGCCGCTCGCGGCGTCGACGGTGAGGGTCTCCGCGGTTGGGTCGTCGTTCGTGCAGTCGACGTTGTTGGCGTTCACCTCCGATTCGGAGAGGTAGAAGCCGGCCCACGAATAGAACTTCAAGCCCTCGGTGGCTTTGTAATCGACGCGCGCGCGACCGCCGCTGATGCAGACGTTCGGGTTGCCGATGGGCTCTTGATAATAGGTGTCGGCGTTGGGCGGCTGGTTGTAGGCCACCGTGTCGAACTCCGGCGCGGCGAAGGTGGGATCGGCGGCGCCGTCGGAGTTGATGTTGCCCGAGAGGGGCAAGAGCGAGCGGTAGTGCTTCCCCTCGAGGGTGAGGGAGACGGGGCCTTGGCGGATGCTCCCCGTCACGTAGATGCCATAGCCCGTCAGATCGGGGACGCGGGTCACGTCGCCGGTCGCGGGATCGATCGCGGTCGCGCGGCCGTCGGCGTTGTGCTGGACCGCGACCTCCGCATAGAGGTCGCCGTGATCGAAGATGTTCGGGAACTTCACGCTCCCGCTCGCGGTGACGATCAAGTCGTGCAATCGCGAGACGTTGTTCGTCGCGAACGTCGGATAGAGAGACTCGCAGCTCTCTCCTTCGCTCTGGGTGCATCCCGCGTACGCGTCACCGTACGACTTGCGCTGTATGAGCGAGGCGTGAGCGCCGAAGAGGACGGCGGTGGGCCCCGCCTCGACCGAGAGGCCATAGATCGTGTCCTCGAGGTAGGAGGGGCGCGCCGGCACGGTCACGTACCTGGCGGTGCCGAGGTTGTCGAAGGTGTAATAGGTGAAGTCGCTCGACTGAGGGAAGCCGAAGAAGAGCAGCGAGCCATCCCCGACGAGCCGGCGCCCCGATTGGTCGTCGATCCGGAGTGGGTTCGCCTGTCCGGCGAGGGCGGTCACGCTCAGGCTCGCGTCCTTGAAGCTCTTCTTGAACGAGGCCTTGAGCCCGCGAATGGTGGTGTCTTGGGCGAGCTCGTCGATCTTCCGGACGCTGAGGACGATGCCGCGGCCGAGCTGCGCATAGAAATCGCCGAGGGTGATGTCGACCCCGGGAGCGGTGTAGCCGAGCGAGAGCTTCGTCGGATAGATCGTGTTCTTGAAGCGGGTGTTGAGCTCTCTACGAAAGGCGTTCTCGTATTCGTAGCGCTCCGGTCCGGTGCCGTCGGGGAGCCGCTCCTTGCCCAGCTGCTGAAGATCGAAATCGTCCAGCTGCCCGCCGTAGACGTAGCCGTCGAGGCGCAGCCCGAGGCGAATCCGCCAGTATTGCACCTGGACGTTCAGATGATCGATGAACTCGCCATACGTATCGTCCACGATCGTGGACGGGGCGGCCTGGCCGGGCGGCGAGTTCCGATTGTCGAAGAGGTAATCGCCGATCGCCGTGTTGGTCACGTCGATGGAGAGAGACTCTCCCCCGACCTTCTTGATCTCGCCGGCGTCTGCGCTCGTCGTCGATGCCCACACGCCCGCGCCGAGCGCGAAAGCGAGCGCGGACCTCGTCATCAGCGTCTTCAAGGGAGTCGGGCCATCGATGGCGGCTAGAGAAGCTTCTCGACCGCTTGGGCGATCTTCGTCTCGTCGCCAGTATCGTAGCCGTGCTTCTTGTCGACGATGTTGCCGCTCTTGTCGATGAGGACCCAGAACGGCATGTCCTTCTTCGGGGTGAACAGGGCCATGACCGAGCTCTCCTCGTCCAGCAGGACGGGGAAGGTGATGTTCTTCGCGTGGGCCTCCGCCGGAACTTGCGCGCTCGAGTCGGGACCGTCGCCGTTGATGCCGAGGATGATGAAGTCGCGGCCCTTGTACTTCTCGTAGAGCTCCACCATGTGCGGCATCTCCCGCAGGCACGGCGCGCAGGTCGTCGCCCAGAAGTCGAGGAGGATGACCTTCTTCCCAAGGTGATCCGAGAGCGCGACGTTCTTCCCGTCGAGGGATCGAAGCGTGAACTCGGGCGCGTTGCCCGTCACCTTCCCGCTCCCGTTCGAGCCGGGCTCGGACGCGGTGGAGGTCGTGGTCGGGGAGGTCGCTTCGGTGCCGCCGCCGCTGGAGCAACCGAAGCAGAGGAGGGCGGCGAAAAGGAGGGTTCGGTTCGTCATGGTCGGGAGCCTTCGAAACGAAGAGCGCCGGGGTGTCGAGCTGCTCGGAGAGCGCCTCGATTTCCCCCGGCGCCGCCCTCTTCAGAGGGGTTTGGGTGCGCGGAGCTTAGCGTGTCGCGCGTTACTTCGCGAGCACCTCTTCGAGCGTCTGCCAGTACGGACCATCGGGCTCGGGCACGCCCGCGATGCTCTCCACGATCGTCATCGTCCGCGTGTCGATGATCATGTTCGTGGGGAAGGCGTCCTGGGCCCAGAGCGGGCTCAGCTTGTTGGTCGGGTCGATCACGGCCGGCCACTTCGTGTGGTACTTCTTCGTCCAGCCGATGAGGTTTTGGAAGACGGCGGGCTTGCCGAGCGTCGGTCCGTCGGCCATCTGGAGGAGGAACTGCGCCCCTTGCGGGTGGTACTCCTCGTAGTCACCGGGCAGGTAGTTCGCGTTCTCGTATTTGCAGGGCTCACACCAGCCCGCGCTCACGATGATGAGCAGCGCTTTCGGCTTCGGCTGTCCGGCCCCGTAGGGCGACCCCTCGGGGTACACGCCGTCGCCCGTCGGGTTGTAGAAGTCGGCGAACTGGATCTCTCGAGCGGACTCCGTGTCGACCGAAGGATCGACGAAGCCGACGAACTTGTAGTTCGCGACGACCGAGCCGATCTCGTTCCCGAAGGGGCCCTCCGGGTATTCGATCTTTTCGGTCGGCGCTTGGCCTGTCGTCTCCTCGTACGGGAGCGGCGTGACGTCACCATCGTCGTCGCTTCCGTTGTCGACCTCGCCGCCGCCGCAGCCCATGCCGAGGGTCAGAGCGAGGAGGGTCGTGGCGATCGTGGAAGAGGAGAGAAGAATGCGCATGGCTTACACCGGCCCTTCGGATGTAGTAAGCGAACTATCCGGGCGCCGGGCCCTGCCGTCAAGCCTGGGGCAACCTGCCCGACGTCGAATACACCGTTTCGTTACCGCAACCCCGCGACGGGTGCTCAGGCTCCTCCTCTCTCGGAGGGGCCGTGCCCGCGCTCCGGAGACTCCCATGACTCGGTCGGTCCTCGCTCCCGTCCTTCTCCAAGGCGCCCTCCTGAGCGCCCTCCTCCTCAACGCCGCCGGGTGTGGCGACTCGGGACAAACCGGAACGGGCGGCGCAGGCGGGAGCCCGGACGAGTGCATCGGCGGCATCGTCGTCGACGGCGTTTGCGAGGGGAAGTGCACCCCGGACGCGTGCGTCGAGAACAACGTCTGCGTCCACAACCGCTGCAAGCTCCAGTGCACCTCGCACGACGAGTGCCTCTCGACGGCCCACGGTGATTCGGTCCAGCAGGGCTGCCTCCCGGAGAAGCAGGACACCGACACCGAGCTCAACGCGGGCGACACCGTCTTCGTCTGCACCGACGTCCCCATCTCGCCGACGATCGGCAAAGGCTGCCCTCTCGGCAACGAGTGCGACAGCGCGTTCGCCTGCCCGGACGGGACCCCGTGCGAGGAAGGCGTCGGATCCGACAAGTGCCCCGCCGCCCAGTGCCGCGCCCTCGTGTGCCTCGGCGCCGGTGAGGGCGACGCCGACGCCTACTGCACCAACGTCGATTGCGCGACGGACGCCGACTGCGCTCCGGGCAACTACTGCACCGTCGAGCGCTTCGCGAACAACATCTGCGGCACCGACAAAGGCGACGGCGATCCGTGCATCGACCCCGCCGACTTCAACAAGGACGGCGCGACCTATCAAGAGGGGCCGGTCAGCATCCTTCGCAACATCTGCAAGAAGCGCGAGCCCTGCGCCCCGTGCGTAACGAAGACGGACTGCTCGCTCGCGTCGGACATGGAGTGCGTGAAGCTCCCCGAGGGCCAGGTCTGCGCGAAGACGTGCAACATCGCCGACGACTGCCCGAACGACTTCCAGTGCGCGTCCGGCTTCTGCGTTCCCGGCACCGGCACGTGCACCCCGCCCGCGACCGGCAACTTCTGCTACTCGTGCATCAACGATCTGCAGTGCGGCCCCGGCACCGGGACGACGGCGTGCATCGAGGTCTCGGGCAAGCAGCGCGCGTGCTTCGACACCTCGTTCCCCGACACGTGCACGGCCGACGCCGATTGTCCCGCGTCGCCCTCCACCCGTCACGGCGAGTGCCTCGACGAAGGGGAGGGCCTCGCCCAAGGCGACGACCTCTACCACCACTGCTACTTCCCGTTCCTCACGAGCTCCGGCTCCTACGAGTGCTGGACCGACTGAGGCGCGCTTCGGTCATTGGATCTGGGCCTGGAACCTCTCGCCCGCATCAATGAGACCTCCCGCTTGCGCGAGGCCCCGCAGAGCGCCCCCTAGAGCACCGAACATGATCGGTGCTCTAGTCCGGAGGGCTGATGCAGCCCTCCCGCCACGCTCCGCGTGGGGTTTGGCGCTACGGAAACGATAGCGGCCCTCGCGCGGTGCGACCAGACGTCGCAGGGCGCGCGGGCTCTTCGCGTGCTAGCCCACGGCATGGCTCTCTGGCTCCGCGGTCGCGTGGTCCCGCTCGGCTCGGTCGCCCTCCTCTTCGTCCTCGCGTGCGGCGCGGGTGAGGGGGCCGCCCCCGCCGACGCGAAGATCATCGAGGGTCGGCTGCTGGCTCCGTGCTGTTGGACCCAGACGCTCGACGTGCACGACTCTCCGGTCGCGTCGGCGCTCCGCGACGAGATCGAAGCCCGCGCCGCGGCGGGCCAGGCCGCCGATCGAATCGAGGGCGATCTCGCGGACCGCTTCGGCGAGCGCATCCGCGTCGTCCCCCCCGGGAGGGATCCGCGCGGGCTCCTCGCGGGCGCGGTCTTCATCGCGTCGGTAGCGGCTCTCGTCGCGATGGCGCTCGTGATTCGCAAATGGGTCCGGTCGACGCGGGCTCCTTCGAAACTGGGGGTCGACGCCATGCCTCCCGCGCTCGCGGACGACTACGATCGAAAGCTCGACGACGAGCTCGCTCGGCTCGGGCCCCTGTGAGTCAAAGGAGCGCGAGCTGACACGCCGGCCGAAGCGCGGCGAGCTCTCCCTCGAGCTCGTAGAGCCACCACCCCCGCGCGGGGACGAAGGTCGCTCCGCGAACCACGCGCGGGGCGCCGCTCGGCACCGATACGCGGGTGCCGGGGGCGAGCCTCGGCGAGCTCGGATCGATGTCCGTCCCATCGTGCTCTTCGGAGATCCGATACGCCTCCGGGTCGGGTACCACCCCTCGAACCATCTGCGCGATCCGTTGCCCGAGCGCAGCAGACTGCGCCGCGTCCAGCTTGCGCGCTCTCTCGTCGACGCGGAGCGCGATCGCCACCCGCCGAGCCACCGAAGCGAAGCTGAAGACGGAGGGCCCGTTCATGCGTCGGCCCTCCATCCAGTCGCGCTGCTGTCGCGAGAGCGACGCCAAGGTCGGGATCGGCGCCATCGCGAGTCCGAGCGCACAGCACGCCTGGACATGGCTCTCGGCATGCAGCTCGGACAACCAACACAACATCGCAATGGGGGCGTCCGAGTCATTCCAGTCCAACGTCACGTTCGGAGACCTCCCTCGCCCACGAGCTCGAAGCTCGGCGCATGGGGCCACCATGACATCGTCGGGGTCCGAGGCAACGGTGAGGGCCGCATCGTTACGTCGCCTTTGTCGGCGGATGCGACAGCGTGCCGCGCACCATCGCTTTGGGCGACGTGGTAACGAAGCGCATGCCGAGCGAACACGATCCCTCCGATGACGTGCCCTCGATGGACGGCAGCTACCTGCGATCGCGCGGGTGGCTCGCGTCGACCGATCACAAGCGCATCGCTCTTTTGTATCTGGCGACGCTGGGCGTCGTCGCGAGCATCGGGCTCGCGTACGCCTTGGTGCTCGGGCTCGAGCGCGCGCGGTCGGGGGCGCAGATCGTGGACGAGGGTGACTTCGCGCGGGCGCTGTCGATCCACGGGATCGTCATGGTCTTCCTCGTCGTCATCCCCGCGATCCCCGCGACGATCGGCAACTTCGTCCTCCCCCTCGCCCTCGGCGCGAGGAACCTCGCGTTCCCTCGGTTGAGCCGCGCCGCTCTCCGGCTCTACTGGACCGGCGCGTCCATCGCGCTCGCCGGTCTCGTCGTGGCGACGCAGCGTGCGGGCTGGACCTTCCGCGACGCCTACGACGCCTCGCGCGCCGAGCCCTCGGCCCTCTGGGTCATGGTCGGCGTCCTGCTCGTGAGCGCGTCGGGCCTGTTGAACGGGATCAACTTCGTCGTGACCATTCACAAGCTCCGCGCACCAGGCATGACGTTCCGCCGGCTGCCGTTCATCGCGTGGGCCGCCTACGCCGCGAGCGCCATCGCGATCCTCACCCCCGCGCCCCTCGCCACCGCCACCACCCTCGTCGCCGCGGAGCGCTCCTTCCACGTCGGCGTCTTCGATCCGGCGCTCGGGGGAGAGCCGCTCTTGTTCCGGCACCTCTTCTGGGCTCATGCGCATCCCGCCCTCTTCGGGAGCGTGCTCTGGGGGATCGGGATCGCGGGAGAGGTCCTCGCCGCCCACGCTCGGCGCCCGCTTCGACACCGGAGCTGGCTGCCTTATCTGCTCTTCATCGTCGCGTTCCTCTCCTTCACCCAGTGGTCGCTCCACATGGTCGACAGCGGGGAGAGCGGGCCGTTCGCGACCTCCGCCTCCTTGCTCGCGCTGCTCGCGCTTGCCCCGCTCGTCCTCGTGATGCGGAGCATGCTCTCCGCGCTTCGAGGTGGCTCGGTCTCGCTCGACGCGCCCATGACCTTCGCCCTGGTGCTCGCGGTGGACCTCGCGGTGTGGATGGCCTCGGGCGTCGCGCTCGACATGCTCGGCTTGGGCAACTACCTCCGCAACACGAGCTTCGAGGTCGCTCATCAGCACTATGGCCTCGCCGGGGGTACGCTGGTGGCGCTGTTCGCGGGGCTTTACCACTGGTGGCCGAAGCTCACCGGCCGATTGGCGAACGACGAGCTGGGTAGGCTCTCGGCGCTCGGCATCTTCGTCGGCGTCAACCTCACGTTCTTCGCGCAGTTCGTCGTTGGGCTCGCGGGTACGCCGCGCGGCGTGAGCTCCCTTCGAGAGAGCCTGTCCGTCCTCGGCCTCGTCTCCGGAGTCGGGGCGTGCGTGCTCGTGGGCGCGATTGGGTTCGCCATCTACGTCCTCGTCGCGAGCCTCCGATCCGGCGCTCGCGCGCGTCCGGATCCTTGGGGGGGCGGGGGCCTCGAGTGGCAGACGACGTCGCCGCCCCCGCCGGACAACTTCTCGGGAGCGCCGGTCCTGCCGGCCACCCCCTGAGCGCGCGGCCCTCCGTGCGGGTATTCGAATCGGTGTAACCTGGAGCATCGTTCCCGATCCGAGCTTCACCTACCCCGAAGGCACGCTCCTCGCGGATCGGTACCGCGTGGAAGCGGCGCTCGGTCGCGGCGGAATGGGGGCGGTCTACCTCGTCTTCGACGAGGTCGTCGGTGAGCGCGTCGCGTTGAAGACGTTGACCGCGAACGACGCGTCCGCGACGGAGCGGTTCAAGCGCGAGCTTCGCCTCGCGCGCAAGGTCACGCACAAGAACGTGGGCCGCACCTTCGATATCGGCGTCCACGAAGGGCTGATGTTCATCACCATGGAGGCGGTGGAGGGGGAGAGTCTCCGCGCCCGAATGTTTCGTCAGGGGATCTTGCCGCGGGACCAGATCGCGGCCGTGCTCGCCCAGTCCTGCGCCGCCCTCGCCGCCGCCCATGAAGCGGGGGTCGTCCACCGCGACCTCAAGCCGAGCAACATCCTCATCGACGGGGCGGGCCGGGTCGTCGTCATCGACTTCGGGATCGCCGCGCCCGCCCACGTCGATCTCGAGGCTGACGTCGCGGTGAGCGGGACCTACGATTACATGTCTCCCGAGGCGCTGCTCTCCGCTCCCCCCAAGCCCGAGGACGACATCTACGCGCTCGGCCTCGTGACGTTCGAGCTCGCCACGCTCCGGCGTCCCTTCAGCGGCCCCGACGCCCGCTCTCGAGGCATCGCCCGCCTCGACGAGCCGCCCGATCTGCGTGCGCTCGAGCCCGATCCGGAGCTGCTCGCGATCGTGCGGGCGTGCCTCGAGCGCGATCCGTCGCGCCGTCCTTCCGCCGCTTCGCTCGAGCGCCGCTTCGCGAGCCTCGGCGGGGATACGACGACCTCGCGCATCGAGCCGGCCCCGGTGTCGAGCGAGGTCACCTTCGCCGACTCGGCCGTCTGCTCGATGCCGTCGATCGTGGTCGCGCGGTTCGACGTCATGGGGAGGGACGAGGGCTTCGGTCTCGGCGGCGCGATCGCGGAGGAGATCAGCGACGCGCTCGCGCGCTCACGCGGCCTGCGCGTCATCGCGAGCAGCGTGATGCGCCCCCCCTACGATCTCCGCGAGCTCCGGCGCTCGTTCGGGGTGGACTGGCTCGTGAGCGGATCGATCCAGCGCGGGGCAGGGGACGCGTCGACGGTGGTGGTGCGGCTCGTCGCGACCGACACTGGATCGCAGGTGTGGACGGAGCGCTTCGTCGCCCCCGAGAGCAGCTGGCTCGATATCGGCAGCACCGTCGCGGTGCGGATCGCAGAGGCGCTGCGGCTCGAGCTCGAGGCCCTCGGCTCGGTCACGAGCGCGGGGCCCGAGGCGGCGATGGCCTTCCTCGAAGGCCGCTTGCTGACCCGGCGCCCGGTCACGCCCGCGGAGCAGGTCGTCGGAGCGCTCGACCGCTGCCTCGAGCTCGCCCCGAACCTCCCGCTCGCGGTCGCGGCGCGCGCTCTCGCGAGCGTGCGCGCTTGGCTCGCGAGCGACGACGTGGGGCACGACTGGGCCGAGGAGGCGCGCGCGTGGATGGACCGCGCCCTCCACGTCGCGCCCGGAGCGGTCGACACCTCGTACGCGTCCGCGCTGATGAGCACCGCCGCCGGTGACTTCCGCGACGCCCTCGCTCAGCTCCGCAAGGTCCTCGACCGCGCCCCCACCCACGCCCTCGCCCAGGAGTCCTATGGCCGGATCGAGTGCGAGGCGGGCCGCGCCGACGTCGGGATGAGGAGGCTCGCGTGCGTCCTCGAGATCGATCCGATGCGCCGGCCCTCCCTGTGCGGCGTCGCCCGTGCTCATGCCCTGCGCGGCCGCATCGACGCCGCGGACGAGACGCTCCGGCGGGTCGCGCAGATGCCGGGCCCCCCCACGACGGAGGAGCTCATCATCGAAGCCCGGATCGCGATCTGGTTCCGCGACCGAGCGCGCGCGGCGCGGGTCATCGAAGCGATCCCTCAGATCGAAGGCCACCGGCGGAGCGCGCTCACCTTCGTGCGGATGCTCGCCGGCTTCGCCGCCGGAGAGACGGAGCGCTACTGGGAGCTCCACGCCTTCGCGGAGCGACTCTTCGCTCGGCATGCGGCGGCGAGGAGGGCGCGCGGCACCGCCCACCAAGTCACCGCCGAATACGAGGCGGCGCTCGGGGATCCGATGAGAGGCCTGAAGCAGCTGGAGCTCGCGAACGAGGCGGGCATCATCGATCTCGAGTGGCTCGAGCGCTGCCCCGCGCTCGACATCTTGCGAGACGAGGAGCGCTTCGAGCGCGTGCGCGCGGACATCCGCCAGCGCGCGGCCGCGATCTGGGTCGGGGCGATCGTGCCTCCGATCCCGGCTTCGCGATGAGGTGCCTCGCATCGCGAGGGATGGCGCGAACATGCTCGCGGCGCCGCGGCTCGCATAGCTCGCGCTTCGGCAAATACCAGGCGAAGCAGCGCGATCGTACACTCGTCGGCAACGTTTCCGGCGGATTGGTGCTGAAAGACACCCCACCGGCTTTCCTCGGTCGGGGAGCGTGATACATCTAGGGTAGACCCATGCCTCGTCGCATCAGGGACTTCCTTTTCTGTTCCGTCGTCCTTCTCCTCGCCAGCTTGGCCGGCTGCACGTGCGGAGAGGGTACGATCCCCGATTTCGGCGGTGGCGGCCAAGGCGGCGAGGGCGGCCAAGGCGGGCAGGGCGGGGAGGACCTCGGGCCCTGCGGGATGGACTGCTCGAAGATCGAGACGCCTCTCTGCACGGTCGCGGTATGCAACACCGGGCAAGAGATCGGCCCCATCAACACCTGCCTCGTCGTCCCCGCGGAGACGGGTACGGAGTGTGACGACGGCGAGTTCTGCACCCTCGGTGACTATTGCGACGCCGGCGTCTGTCTCTCCGGGGAGACCCCGAACGAGTGCGGGATCGACCACTCGCCGTGCGAAGCCGTCATCTGCGCCGAGTCCACCCAATCGTGCTCCGTCGCGCCCGTCAACGACGGCACCGAGTGCACCCCCGAAGATCTGTGCGAGTCGAACGGCGTCTGCCACGTCGGGGCCTGCGTCGGCGAGCCGAAGGACTGTGGGCTGTCTCCGCTCAACGAGTGCAACACGGTCGCGTGCGATCCGGACACCGGACACTGCACCGGCACCCCGGATCCGAACAAAGACAATCGCCCGTGCGTGCTCACGGGCGATCTGTGCAAAGTCGAGAAGGCGTGTCAGGCCGGTGAGTGCGTCGGCGGCGTCGAGAAGGATTGTTCCGCGATCAACGCGGGCTGCGAGGTCGGGGAGTGCCAGGCGCTGACCGGCATCTGCGCCCCCACCACCGCCCCGGAGGGGACTTCGTGCGAAGACGGCATCGCGGTCTGCCAAATTGGTGAGTGCGACGCGAGCGGCAATTGCAAGTCGTTCGCGGCCGCGAACGGCAGCGTCTGCAACGATCACGACGCGTGCACCCAGGACGACGTCTGCTCTTCCGGAGCGTGCGCGGAGGGCTCGGCGGTCGCGGGGTGCACCCTCTACTACAAGCAAGGCTTCGAGGTCTGCCCGAGCGGGTGGACCTTCGGTGGGGATTGGGAGTGCGGTTCGCCGACGTTCGGCCCGACCGCTCCTCACTCCGGCAGCGGTGTCATCGCCACCGTCCTCGACGGCGTCTACAGCGTCAACCAGAGCTACACCACCACCGTCGCCGATTCCCCGCCGATCGATCTCACGACCGCCACGAGCCCGAAGCTCTCGTTCTGGGCGTGGACCCACACCGAGGGCGGCTCATTCGACGGCTGGAACGTCAAGGTCAGCACGAACGGCGGCACGAGCTTCACCACCGTGAGCACGGTGACGCCCGCCTATCCTCTCACCGTCGGCGGACAGCCGGCCTTCGGCGGCGATCACTCCGACGATGGATGGCAGAACTATCAGGTCGATCTGAGCGCCTACGCCGGCCAGACGGTCATCCTCCGCTTCGCTTTCCGTAGCGACGGGGCCTCTGTCTATCCGGGCGTGTACATCGACGACCTCTTCGTCGCCGAGCCCCTTCAGAACCCGCTCTACATCACCACGACGTCACCCCTCGCCGACCTCTACTCCGGCCAGCCCTACTCGGTGCCGATCGCGCGGAACGGGGGCACGCCCGCCGCGGTCTGGAGCATCGTCCCGGGCGGAACGAACGACGCCTGGCTGTCCATCGACTCCGCGACGGGCGTGCTCAGCGGCACCCCTACCCCTCAGCAGGCGGGCCCCGTGAGCGTCACCGTTCGGGTGGAGGAGCCCGGCCTCCCGACCAACTACGACGAGAAGACCTTCACCTTCAATGTCGACTACGCGTCCTACTACACGAGCTTCGAAGGCGGCTGCCCGGCCGGATGGACGCTCGCGGGGACGAATTGGCAGTGCGGCGTGCCCTCCGCCGTCGGTCCCGCGACGGCGTTCAATGGGACGCAGTGCATCGCGACCCGCATCGCCGGCAACTACACCAACAACCAGACGTACACCGGCTCGACGGCCACCTCACCGGAGATCGACCTCAGCGGGTCTCCCGCGCCGAAGGTCACCTTCCGGATGTGGATCGACACCGAGGGCTCGACGCGCGACGGCGTGAACCTCAAGGTCAGCACCGACGGCGGGGCGACGTACACCGTCCTCGACGCGGTCTCGCCGCCGTATCCGCTCACCATCAATGGACAGTCCGCGTGGGGGGGCCACCAATCCGGGCTCGGTTGGCAGTTGGTCGAGGCCAACCTCGCCGCCTTCAGCGGGCAGATCGTCCGACTGCAATTCAGCTTCCGCAGCGACTCGTCCGGCGTCTTTCCGGGCGTCTATATCGACGATTTCTTAGTGCAATGAAGGAGGCATCCGTGCGCCGCCTTGAGACGATCCAACGAAACACTTTGGGCGCGCTCGCGCTGACCGCGCTCCTCTTGGGATGTGCCGAAGAGGACACGACCTCCGACGGAGGAGCGTCCTTCGGCGGCGGCGGCACCTCCGCCGGCGCCGGGGGATCAGGGGCAGAAGGCGGAACCGGCGGCGGCCTGATCAACGTGGGAGGCGCGGGCGGCGGCGACATCTGTGTCGCCACCAACAAGAAGGCGACCGCGACCCCGCTCGACATCATCTTCCTCCTCGACTGGTCTCACAGCATGCACGGGGCCTCGTGGGCGGGGACGACGTCCGCGCTCCAGAGCTTCTATGAGGATCCCGCGTCGGAGGGGATCAGCGCCGGACTCGTCTTCAACCCGACCATCAAGCCTTACGGCGACAACGGCGTGTGCGACTTGATGCACTATGAGGTCCTGGACGTCCCAATCGCGCCCCTCCCCGAAAACACGTTCGAGCTCATCAACGCGATGCCGGCCGACGCCCTCGGCTCCTCCTCTCCGTACTATGCGGCGCTGCGCGGGACGCTGATGGCCGCCACCGCCTATCAAGACAGTCACCCCAAGCACAAGGTCATCGTCGTGATGACGGGGGATGGCGGATACAACACCTGCGGTCCGGGCATCGACGAGATCGCCTCGTGGGCGAAGGCCGCCCTCGACTACAACGGTGTTCGCACGTTCGTCATCGCCGTCCAGAGCACGAGCGCCGCCTATGACAACCTCCAGGTCATCGCCGACCAGGGCGGCACCGATATCGTCTACGACGCCCAAGACATCGATCAGTTCTCCGCCCAGATCGCGGACATCCGCACCGCGGCGCTGGGCTGCGATTTCGAGATCCCCGATCCTCCCGCGGGCGAGGGGCTCGTCCCCAACGAGGTGAACTTCGCCTACACGCCCGGAGGCTCGAGCACGCCGATCACGCTGCCCAAGGTCGACGATCTCGCGGACTGCGACGACGCGCCGGGCTGGTACTACGACGACAACGTCCACCCCACGAAGATCATCGTCTGCCCGGCGTCTTGCACGACCATTCAGAACGACACCGAGGCGGAGATCGAAGTCGCGTTCGGCTGCGCTTCGGTGGTGAAGTGACGAGAGCCTTGGGGGGACCTTCTTTCTTCGCGAGCTCGAGGTGAACATGCTTGGATTGGCTCGATTCCGCTGGGTCGCACTCTTCTCGGTGGCGGCTTGTGCCGCGATGGGCTGCGGCGACGACTCCGCCACCGGCGGCGCGGGTGGGGGAGGCTCTCCTCCGACGACCGGCGGGGAAGGGGGCGTGGGCGGAAAGGGAGGCCAAGGCGGCGAAGGCGGACAGGGTGGCGCTCCCGTCGAGTGCGTCCCTGGAGACGGCGTGACGCTCGCCCTCACGACGCTCTACTTCGGCCAAGGAAACAGCGGCGAGTGGAAGAGCGTCGGATTGAACATCGACGGCCTCGTCTCCGACGAGAACTCCACGGACCTGTGTCAGCCCAACTCCGACGGTGACCCGGTGACCGCATATCCGGACGGCGACGACGGCATCGACAACTCCTTCGGGAAGAACCTCCTGCCGATCCTCCTGACCGTGAACCCGAGCTTCGCCGCGAAGGTCGATCACGATCTGGCGACGGGCCGCTTCAACGCCCTGATGAAGATGTACTGCCTGCCCGAGACGGGGGACATCGGCGACATGACCTCGAAGGTGTTCGCGGGCACCGATCTCGGCATGGATCCGCTCTACGACGGGACGGACGTGTGGCCGATCGCCCCCGAGGTGCTCTCGGATCTCCAAGATCCGGAGTCGTCGACGCTGGTCTTCGAGCACAGCTCCGTGACGGGGCAGCTGTTCGACTCCGGCGACCACGAGAGCTTCATCCTGTTGATTCCGCTCGAATACAACAATCAGACCGCGATGCTGAAGCTGACGCTCCACAACGCGCACCTCATCATGACCCTCTCCGACGATCGCAGGAGCGCCACCGAAGGCGTGCTCGCTGGCGTCCTCGACACGGAGGAGTTCGTCGATCAGGTCAAGAAGATTGGCTACCTCGGAAACATCTGCGGGAGCGGCACGCTCGACGCGATCATTCAAAACGTCAGGCAGTCCTCCGATATCATGATCGACGGCACTCAGGACCCGGGCCAGGTGTGCAATGGCATCTCCTTCGGCGTCCAGCTCGAGATGAAGGAAGTCCAGATCGGGGACGTCGGACCGGCGTCACCCATGGGCAACGCCTGCCCTTGAGCCACCGAAGGTCGCGTCCTCGCCCGCGAGCCGTGCGAGGATGCGCGCCATGGCGACTCCCTACGATATTCATACGAAGGTGCAATACGGGTCCCTCGAGGTCGTCGAGGCGGGCCGGCTCGCTCGCGAGTGCGACAAGCCGTGGTGGAATCAATCTCTCTGCCGCGTGAACGACGCGGTGGCGCGGATTGGCGTGTTCCAGGGGGAGTTCCACTTCCACGCGCATGATCGCGAAGACGAGCTGTTCTTCGTGCTGGAAGGGACGCTGTTCCTCGACATCGAGGACGAGAAGGAAGGGACGAAGACCTTCAGCCTCGAGCGCCATCAGGGCATGGTCGTCCCCCGCGGGGTGCGCCATCGGACCCGCTCGCCGGAGCGCTCCGTGGTGCTGATGGTCGAGCCGGCGACGGTCGTGCCGACCGGCGATTGACCGGTTCGCGCGGGGTCGACTGTCCGGCTGCGATCGCTTGGATCGCCGCGAAATAACAGGGTTTGCGCTGGTGCCGGGCTCGCCGCGACGGATAGGATCGTCGCTATGGCGCAGCCCAAACGAGACGACGACCGTGAGCCCATTTCGATTCGTCGGCGCCCCTCCGGCGTGCGTCGCGCCCAGCGCGCGAGCGAGCGCGCCGACGTCGCGCTCGCGGTCACCGTGCGGTATGGCGACGGCACGGTGGTGGAGGGCATCGCCAAGAACCTCAGCCTCGGCGGGGCGTACGTGGAGGCGCTCCCTCCCGCCCCGTTCGGCTCGGCGGTCGTGCTCTATCTGCCATTGCCGGGCTTCTCGGAGCCGGCGCCGATCGACGCAATCGTGCGCTGGAACGCAGAGACGGGCATGGGGGTCCAGTTCGGGCTCATGGGCGCCCGTGTCACCCACGCTCTGACGGAGATGCTCCGAGCCGAAACGGCGCCCCCCGGCGGCGAACCACGCCTGCCGTGATTCGCGACGGTGTACGGTGGGGCGATGGAAGATCGCCCGCCCGTCTCGTCGCGCCGTGGTCGCGCTCTCGACGAGGAGCTCGCGAAGCTCGAGTCCGAGGCGAAGCGTAGTCGCGCCAAGAAGGTCACCATCGGCGTCGTCCTCGTCGGCTTGATCGGTGCGGGCGGGGCGGCGGCGTTGTTCGCCCACTCCTCGAGCGACGCAGGGCTGCGCAAGGCTCGCGACGAAGCGTTCGGCGCGGTCGAGAAGTGCATGGTCGGCGAAGGAGCGACCTCCAAAGAGCAGCTCGCGGATCGGCTGCACGCGCTCCGCCTCGTGAAGGGAGGCGCGGACGAGGCGTGGCCTCGGCGCTGCGCTCCCCTGATCGACGGGGCGGTCAAGGCGCAGCGAGCCATCTCCGCGGGCGAGCGGACGAAGCTCGAGGACGAGCTCTTGGGGCTCAAGCTCGCGATCGACAAAGAGGAGGGTCCTGATCGAGACGCGATGATTCAGGGGATTCGATTTGCGTGGGCGGAGGCGGAGAAGGAGGGCATCAAGCTCGGCCTCTCCAAGTCGGAGGTGGCGGCTCCGCCATTCGCAGAGCCGGCCGTCACGCTCGCGGCGCTGACCTCGGCCAAGGATCTCGGCACCTCCTCGAAGGTCGACTTGGCGCGCGGGCGCGTCCCCAGCCTCCACGCGGGCCTCGGGGCGATGGGCTTCGTCGTGCACGGCGACGGAGACACCCCGTCGCTCTTCGTCTGTCCGCTCGCGAAGGGCCACGTCGAGACGTGCGAGGAGCACGCCGCCGCCGCCCGTCACGGCGTCGCCTTCGTGGACTCGTCTTATGGCGAAGGCCCCATGTTCCTGATCGGGGGCGTCTTCTCGGTGGACAAGAAGCGAGCGCTGGCCCCTGTCTGCCGCCCGCCCTGCTTGGGAGCGGACGTGATCGACGGCAAGCTCTACACCGTCGCCGACCGAGGGGATGGAGCCCTGGTGGCCCGGCGCGGACCCGACACCGCGGCAGAGGGGACGGTCTTCTATGCTCCGGGGCCTGCCGGCGAGGCTCGCCCCCCCGAGCCGCTCTCCTCCGACGCGGAGAGAGAGCCAAAAAAGAAGAAGGACAAAGACGCCAAGGCAGAAGAGCCGGTGGACACGGGCCGGGCGTTCGCGTCCGGCGTCGCTGTCGTCGGCTCCCACGCCTTCGCCGTCACCTACTCGACGAAGGAAGGCGAGCCGCCCAATCGTGAGCTCGCCGACATCGATCTCGACGCCCCGCAGCGGGTGGTCTCGCTGGGGCGCTTCGACGCCCCCGGCAACATCGTCGGAGCGAAGAGCTGCCGGGCTTCGAGCGCGACCTATGTCGTGTTGGAGGCCGGCGTCGGTCGCGCCATTCGGCGCTTCGTGGGTCGTCGAAAGGGCTCGGAGCCGGTTCGCTTCGTTCCCCTCGTCGGAGCGGCGGCGCGCCTCGCGTGCGACGAAGAGCGGCTCGTCTACTTCGACGGCGGACAGATGGGGACCTGCACGTTCGATGGCAAGGGCCCGGAATGCCTCGTCGCCGGCCCCGTCCCTCAGGTGGCGTGCAGCGACGGCCGCTCCGTCCACGCCCTCGTCGAAGAGGAAGGCGCTATCGAATGGAGCTTCGGCTCCACGTCCGCGCCCACGAGCGGGATGAAGCGGCGCCTCCTCGTCGATCTCTACGGGCGTGAAGAGCACCCCAAGTTCGAGATCGTCTGCGCGGAGTCGGGCACCTACGCCCTCATCGGCTTCGGGGCGGGGACGAAGATCCTTTCCCTCGGCGCCGACGGGCAAGCGGCGCCCGCGGGGTGACCCCGACGGTGCTCCCGGGAGGTGGCAGGTAGGGCACCCCGGAGCGCGAATCACCGCCTGTTCTTCGGCTGCTTCCGGTCGTTCTCAGGCCTCCGCCGACTGGTGCCCTCTTTGCTAATCTCGGCGCGGTGGCGATTGACTCGATGCTCGGGGCCGTAGCCCATGCCCATGGCGGCAGCCGTTCTTTGTTCTCCTTCGAGTGCGAGGCGCCGGTCGCGCTCCGGCCCGTCTCCTTCACGCTGTCCGAGACGCTGAGCGAGCCGTACGAGGCGCGCGTCCTCGTTCGGACGGACGAGCTCTCGGATCAGCTTCACGGGTTGGTCCTCGGTCGTCCCGCCCGCCTGTCGTTTGGAGGTGAGGGCACCGGCCGGACCGTGCGAGGGATCGTGAGGTCCGTCGAGTCGCGAGGACTGTCTTCAAGCGTCGTCGGTGCCCCTGCCTACGCGGAGCTGACGATCGTCCCCAAGCTCGCGCTCCTGTCGAGCCGCAAGGCGAGTCGGATATTCCAAGACGTCTCCGTCATGGACGTGGTCGACCAGATCCTCGCCGAGTGGGGCATCCCGCGGAGGTGGGCTCTCCGCTCGATGCCCGCCTCGTGGCCATACAACGTGCAGCATCAGGAGTCGGATCTCGACTATTTGAAGCGCATCCTCGCCGCCGAGGGCATCTTCTTCTTCTTCGAAGAAGGGCCGGCGGAGGCGGGCGTGGAGCTCTACGACGGCGTGCGCGTCGTGCTGGGAGACTCGAGCTCCGCGTATGGCGCGGAGGGCGGGCGAGCCATCATCCCCGAGCTCTACCCCGCCACCCGGCAAGACCGGTCCGCTTCCGCCTACGACCGCCTCTATCACTTTGCCCAGAGCCGCTCCCTCGCTCCGGCGTTCGTGATGCTGCGCGACTACAGCGCGATGCACGCCCACGCCGACAACACCCTGAGCGCGGGCCTGAACGGGTCTTCCTTCGACACCATCTCGTCGCTGCGCACCCACTACGAGTATCTCCCCGCCCGCCCGATCGACGGCAATCGAGCCGCGGCGAGCGTCGCGATCGAGCAGCTCTCGCGCGATGCCCATGTCTATTCGGGTGAAGCGGGAGCGCCCGGGCTTCAATGCGGGCACCCCTTTCGAGTGGAGCGCCAGAGCGATCCTTCGCTCGACGGAACGTACGTGCCGACGTCGCTCCTCACGCGCGGGCACGACCCGGCGTACGGGACTCGGCCGGAGCTCGGTGAGGACACGCTTCATCAGCAGCTCCGGGCCGTTCGTGCGACGGATGTGTTTCGCCCCGCGCGGATCCATCGCGATGTCCACCACGGCTTCGATACCGCCGTCGTGGTCGGGCCACCCGGAGTGCCCGTCGTGAGCGACGCCTTGGGTCGCGTGCGGGTTCGCTTCTCGTGGGATCATGAGCGGCCCGGCATCGACGACGCCAATGTCGATTGGTCGCGACGTTCGACTTGGCTCCGGGTCGCCCAACCCTGGAGCGGGGCCGGGCACGGCGCGTTCTTCCTGCCGCGCGTCGGCTCCGAGGTCCTCGTCGGCTATATCGGCGGCGACATCAACCGCCCCGTCATCGTCGGCGCGCTCCCCAACAGCGTTCAGCCCCCGCCGTTCTCGCTGCCGCACGACTCGGGCAAGAGCGGCATCGTCACGCGGGGGCTGTCCCAGGAAGGGCACAGCGAGCTCGTCTTCGACGACACCGGAGGGAGAGAGAGCGCGCGCCTCGAGAGTCAGCGCAAGCTCGAGCTGCGCGCGCGCCAGGACATCGAGGTGAGAGCGGGGCGAAGCGAGACGACCGACGTCCACGAGGCGTCTCTCTTGAGGGTGGGCCGCGAGCGGCGCGAGGAGATCGGGGGCGAGCGGATCGTCAGCGTCGGAGCCCTGAGCGTCTTCGAATCCGGCAACGCGCGCCTCGCCGTCTCCGAGGACACGCGCGTCGAGCTCGGGACGGCGTCGATTCGCGCTCGCGACGAGGCCACCCTCACCTTCGAGGCCCGCGCGGAGTGGCAATATCGGAGCGACGTCCGCGTCGACGTCGCCGGGGTCATGGCCGCCAGGCACGAGGACACCCTGTTCGTGAACGTCGGAACGAAGGAGCGATCGGCCTCTCACCTCCTCCACGTCGAAGGCACCTCCACCCACGAGACGACCGAGACGCTGGAGATCACCAGCGACAAAGAGATCGTCCTGCGGTCGGGAAAGAGCACCGTGCGCATCTCGCCCGAGGCGGTGCAGATCGACACGCCGAAGCTCCGCGTGGACGCGGACGCGGTCGACCTCGTGGGTGAAGAAATGCAGGTTCAAGGCCGGAGATTCGTGCGGCTCGAAGGGGCCAAGGTGTTCGCGCTATCGAGCGGCGCCGGCCTCTCCCTCACCGCAATGGCGAAGCTGAATGGCAGCATGGTGAAGCTCGGGACGCCCCCCGACGAGAGCGACGGGCCGGAGGCGAAGCGCGCAGAGCCCCCGCCTACCACCATCCGGCTCGTCGATCAGGACGGGGCCCCCATCGCGCACGAGCGCTGCCTCGTCCGCCTCTCCGACGGGACGACCCGCGCCGCCGTGACCGACGCCGAGGGCGTGGCCCGCTTGTACGATCTGCAAGGGGCGGCGACCGTCGACTTCATCGACCTGTCCAAATGGGAGAAGCACTGATGCCCCCGCGGATCGTTCGAACGGGAGAGCACCTCGACGTCATCGCCCACCGACATGGGGTGACGGTCGAGGAGATATGGAGCAAGCACCCGAATGGCGACTTGAAAGGCAGACGCCCGGGCGGTCATATGCTCCTCGAGGGTGACTATCTGGAGCTGCCGCCGCGCCGCCACCCGGAGCCGGTCGACGTGGCCGTCGGTGGCGATACCGTGGTCGTCGCGACGATCCCGAGGGTGAAGGTCGAGCTCACCCTCTCGAACGGCGAGGGCCCGTTGCGCGGCGAGCCCTGGCGGATCGAGGCGCGGGGCGAGCGGGCCGAAGGGACGACCGGGGCCGATGGAAAGGTCTCCTTCGAGGTTCGCGTCACCACCCCTCGCGTAGTACTCGTCCTGTCGAAGCTCGGCATTCGACGCGACATCGCCGTCGGCGCCCTCGATCCGAACGACACCATCAGCGGCGTGATCCATCGCCTGAACAACCTCGGGTACGACGCGGGCCCGGCCGCGAGCACGCTCGACGAGCGCGCGGTGAAGGCGCTCGTCCAGTTTCAGACTGTCAATCAGCTGACCCCTTCGGGGCAGCCCGACGAGGCCACGATGCGCGCCCTCGAGACGGTGCACGGGAGCTGACGAGTCATGGGAGACGGTGCCGTAACCATTGCCCCCGGCGCGAACGCCAATGTGAATGTCGGTACAGCCATCGACATCTTCGTCCGCGTTCGCGACATGACCGGTCGCCCCTTGAAGGGCGCCGTCGTCACCTTCGGCGGTACGCTGATCCCCCCTCAGACCACGGACGCGGACGGCCTCGTCGTGGTGAAGGACGCGGTGGTGACGTCCATCGTGCTGAGCGCGACGTACACTGCTCAATTCGGGTCGAAGCCGGGGAGCGCCACCGGCGCGAAGCCGCGGTCGGTCTCGAGCACCGCTGCCTTCGACCCGAGCCCGCTCACCGCCCCCGACCCGAAGGCCCGCCGCGAGCTCCACGTGACGCTCCAGGTGCCCATCTACTTTCCCCTCAAGCACCTCTTCGCCTGGCAGAACGCGGTGCTCCGGAAGAAGGTCTATCTGGATGGAGTCAGCGTGGGCGAGTTCATCCAGGCGCACCCCAAGGATCGCCCCGACTTCAACCGGGTCCTTCGCCTCGCGACCTCCCTCGACGAGATCGACAAGAGCCGCGCGGAGATAAGCGCCGCGGAGAGGAAGCTCGCCGAGATCCAAGCGTCGATCGCGAGCCAGAAGAAGGCGCTCGCTCAGGACGACAAGAAGCTCGCCGCCGACAAGAGCCGGCTCGAGGCGCACGACAAGAAGGCCCCTGCCCCTGACGACAAGCTGAGCGAGGCCGCGCGCGCGCGGAGGGAAGAGCGGAGCGCGAAGGAGCGCGCCGGCCTTCAGGGCAAGGTCGACCAAGACGAACAGGCGCGACAGAAGCATCTCGCCGAGCTCGAGCGGAGCGAGACGAGCCTCGCGGCCGCCAGTGACGCGCTCGCGGGGGCGAAGGCGCGCCACGGGGGCTCGACCCACCGAGAGCTGCTCGAGTATCTCATCGACAAAGTATTCCCCGTCTCGAGCCTGGACGATTGGATCAAGTACGGCATCGTCCACCTCACCGGCCTGCGCTACCGGCCCTCGTCGGGCTGCTGCTTCCCTCCCGGACCGATGGTGTACGGCCTGCGGGAAAAGGAGATCGACGAGCGCGAGCACCCTTCGAGCAGCGCCCTCGGCGAGGAGGCATTCGGGAAGATGCAGCGCACCTACGCGCGCGAGTACCTCGCGCTGTTGAAAGAGCGGCCCAAGCTCGCGGAGGGCGCGGCCGCGTTCTTTCCGAACCAGCGGAGCATGATCGCCCTCGGCCAGAAGCCGCGTCCGTACGCACCCCATGGAAAGCTCTACAAGCCGACCCCGAAGGTGAGCGGCGATCAGCTCGTGGAGAAGCTCGAGAGGCTCGCTCGGAGCGAAGGGCCTTGGATGGGGAAGCCGGCGGACAAGGACACCAAATCGAAGGCGGTCCCGCCCAGCGATCTCTATGAGCTTCGCGCCATTGCCTCCGCCGTCTGCCAAGGATGGCTGAAGGAAATCGAGGCAGCCCGCGCCGGCGGAATCCCCAAGGGTCCCGCCGACGAGAACGAGCTCCTCGGCGAGATCGCGGACCGCTTCTTCAAGCAGGAGATCCCGGAGATCGTCTGGCGGCGCGCGGTCATGTGCACCCAGCTGCTGCACGACTTCGTCGACGCCTCTTGGGACATGAGCCCGCGAGACTGGAACAAGCCGGCCGTCCCTCCCGAATGGACTCGCGTGTTCTTCGCCAGCGACTCCGCGTGGCTCAAGCGCCACTCCGAGACCATGCAGCCCTATTTCACGGGGGTGGTGTGCAACGACGTGGCGTCGATCCTCGCGCGTGCTCGCGGGCTGCCTATCGGCGAGGCGGAGTTCATCATGGGCATCGCCGACGCCATCCGCGAGGCCGGCAAAGCGGCGGCCGAGAAGAGCGCTTCCGAAGCCGCCAAGGCGGCGGCGGCCATGAAAGAGGCGGCGGCCGTCGCGACGCAAGCGGCGGTGGCGGGCGTGTCGTCGGAGCCGGTCGATCCGACGAAGCCGCCGCCCCCACCCGCGCCGGCGCCCGCGCCTCCCTTCGTCGGGCTGTATCGACCCAAGGCCGTGAGCGACATCCAGGTCGGGGACATCATCTTCTTCGGCCATTGGGTGGCAGCCGGGGATGAAGGTCGCGAGGTGCACATCATTCCCCCCAACACCATCATGGATCTCGGCCCCATGCAGGGGAAGACGGACAAGAGCCAGTTCGGGGCGGCGCTGACGAGAGGAATCGGCCCCGTCACCGAGGTGGACGAGCTCGAGCCGTCATCGGGGGTGAACGTCTATGGTGTGCAGCGAAAGCGTCCGTCCACCTTCCGAAAGCAGAACGACGGGACGATGAAGGAGGTCAAGCACGCGGATCGGATCGTGCGGGCTTGGATCAACAACCATGATCCCGCCGATCCCAAGACCGTCTACGACCAATTGACCTATATGCACATCTCGACCGTGATTGGATTCAAGGACGGTCACGTGCTCTGCCTCGAGACCGACGCCCCCGTCGGGGTCACGAAGCGCAGCTGGGACTCTCTCTCGACCGGCGAGGTCTTCTTCGGCCGGATAACGCCGAGGAACCCTCCCAATCTCTCCTGGTTCCTCAATCGAGACAACCTCCTGTCGAAGGGGAGGCTCGACGATGACTGACGAGGCCCAGACGATCCTCGTCGACGCGAGCGCGAACACCCAAGTCGCGGTGCGGCCCTTCGCCTGGGTCGAAGGGCTCGCCCTCACCATCGTCGCGAAGATCGCGCTCGATCTCTCCCAGCAGGGCCCCGCCGCGATGCTCCCTCCGGAGCCGGTCGCGCTCCGCGAGTCTCCATATCGGCCGCCCGCGCCCGTCTCCTTGCAACGCGCCGACGAGATCGCGCTGCGAAAGCTCGCGTGCGACGTGACCCTCACCGGGTCCGCCGTCGCCCCGGGTGGTGTCCCCGCGCGCGAGCTCACGGCCAAGCTCGGCGTCTATCGCAATGGCGTCACCGTCGTCGAGAAGACGGTCATTGCTCGCGGCGGGGTCGATGCTTCGGGGCGTCCCAACCTCATTCGGTCCGCTCCTCTCGTCTGGGAGCACGCCCTCGGGGGCCCGCGCTCGGGGGAGGTCAATGCCGCACGCAACCCCGTCGGCACCGATCGCCCCTGGCTGGTCGACGGGGTGGATCCTTCGCGGCCAGGCGCGTTCGGGCCCATTGCCGCCAAATGGCCGTCCCGCGCCGCCCTCGTCTCGCGAGACCACGAGCGTGCCCTGAACAGCCTGATCCCGGGGATCCCCGCGAGCTTCGCGTGGGCCTACTTCCAATCGGCGCCGCCCGAGCTCCAGACGCCGTTCCTTTCGGGTGACGAGTGGTTGCTCCTCGAGGGCTTCCACGATCATCTGCCGGCGCTGAGGGTCCGATTGCCGTGGCTGCGCGCGCGCGCGTTCGTGGCGACCAGCGCCGGTCTGACCCCGCTTCCCTTCGTGCTCGACACGCTCGCGATCGACGCGGCCGCGCTCCGGGCGACGGTGCTCTTTCGTGCCCTCGCGACGCGCATTTCATCGCCGCGGGAGGTCGCCGTCATGGCCCATGTCTTGGCCGGGCAGGAGCCTCTCGCGCCTTCGAGCTCGGCCGCGGTCGTGGGTCGCGCGCGGCCGATACCGTTGGCGATGCGAATGCTCTCGGCGTCGGTCGACGAGACCCTCCCGGAGGACACGAGCGCTCGGGGAGACGACGCGACCCCGTTCGCGATCCCCGCTCCCTCCCCTTCTTCCGACGGACGCGCAGCCTCCGCGCCATGGGAGCACGTTCGCTCCCACGTCGCCCCCGCCTCGTCGGCGCCGAAGACGGTCGCCCTCGACGCGGCCCACCTCGGCCATCCGAGCCCGCCCCCCATTCCCCGCCTCGGCTACTCGCCGCCCGCGTACGTGCCGTCGCCGAAGCCCCAAGCGAGGGCCGAGCCGGAGGAGGCCGTGGGCGCCGAAGAGGACGAGCGTGACCCGACGCCCCCTCCACGTGACGTCGTCGCGGCCGCGCAGCTCCGCGAGGCGGGGCTCGACGAAGAGCTCGTGCAGCTCGCCGTTCGCGAGCTCCGCGCCCGGCCCGCGTGAGCTCGAGCGGGCGGGGGCCCAGAACCCCCTCTCGCGAGCGAGCATTGGACTCAGCGCGGCCGTTGAGCGAGGCTCCCCGCCACATGTCTGAACAGGCTTCACGCAGCGACGACGTCGAGCTGAGCGGTTGGGGTCTCTATCCGCGCGGGCGCTGCCGCGTCGTTCGTCCCGAGACGGTCGACGAGGTGCGGCGCTCGCTCGACAAGCGCGGGAGCATCGCGCGCGGGCTCGGGCGCAGCTACGGCGATCCCGCATTGAACAGCGGCGGACAGGTCGTCGACCTGACGCGGCTCGATCGCTTCTTGGGGTTCGACGACGCGACGGCGACGCTCCGCTGCGAAGCGGGGGTCAGCCTCTCGCGGATCATCGCCGCGTTCGGTCCGCGCGGCTTCTTCCCCGCGATCACCCCCGGGACGCGGTACGTCACCGTCGGCGGATGCATCGCGAACGACGTCCACGGCAAGGGCCACCACGCCCAAGGATCGTTCGCCGAGTCGGTCGAAGAGATGAAGGTCCTGCTCGCGAGCGGCGACATCGTCGTCGCGAGCAGGACGGTGAACCCGGATCTGTTCTGGGCGTCGTTCGGGGGTATGGGCCTGCTCGGCATCGTCGTCGAGGCGACGCTGCGCCTCCGCCGCATCGAGACGACCTACTACCGGCAAGAGGCGTTCGTCGTCCAGAACCTGGACGCGATGCTCGACGCGTTCGACGAGACGAACACCAAATATCCATACTCGGTCGCCTACATCGATCCGATGTCGACCGGGGCGGATCTCGGTCGAGGCGTCCTCACGGTCGGGGACCACGCTCGGCGGGAAGAGCTGCCCCCCGCCCTCGCGCGAGATCCTCTTCACGTCACCAAAGGACAGCTCGTCTCGGTCCCGTTCGAGCTCCCCTCTTTGACGCTGAACCCGCTCTCCATTCGATTGGTCAATGGCGTCATCAAGAACGTGCTCCGCTACGCCCGGCCTCTCGCCCACTACGAGAAGTTCTTCTATCCGCTCGACGCCGTCGGGCATTGGAACCGCGGCTACGGGAAGAGCGGCTTCACCCAATACCAATTCGTCGTCCCGCTCGCCGATGGCCGGCGCACGATGCGCTCGATCCTCAAGGCGATCGTCTCCTCTGGCAACCTGCCATTCTTGAACATCTTGAAGCGGATGGGGAAGGGCAACGCCGCTCCACTGAGCTTCCCGATGGAGGGGTACACCTTCGCGATCGATTTCCCGATCCGGTCCGATACGGCCGCCCTCGCCGCTCGGCTCGACGCGATGGTGATCGAGGCCGGGGGCCGCGTGTATCTCGGCAAGGACGCGTTCCTCGACGCTCGCTCCCTGCCCCGCATGTACCCGCGCCTCGGGGAGATGCTCGCCTCGAAGCGCCGGTGGGACGAGCGCGGAGTGTTCGTCTCGGATCAAGCGCGCCGGCTGGGGCTGCTCGCCTGACGATTGGCCGGTGCGCGATCGAAAGGATCGCTGCCCGTGCTCGAGAGATCGGCTACCCTCGTGGGCATGCCGGAGAAGCCGAGGACGAATCCGCTCACTGGCACCGTCGTCATGGAGCCGCCCCGCGAAGAGGCTCCTCCCGAGACGGTCGTCGTCCCCACCGCGGTCGCCCCGACCCACCCCCGCCCGCAGGCGACGCCGTTCCCTATGGCCCGTCGTCAGCCTGCCCAAGAGCAGGGCGGCGATCGCGATTCGAAGCTGCCCTGGCGGGAGACCCGCGATGACGTGAAGCCCGCTGCCCACGCCCTCTCCGGGACGATGGTCGTCGAGCCCCCCGCGCCCGCGACGGTCGTGCTCCCCGCGCCCGTGGCTGCGTCAGCGCCCGCGCCGATGCCGGCCCCCGCGCCCGCCCCCGTCCGAGAAGATCTGCTCCCGCCCAAGGATCCCTGGGGCACGGCGCTGCCTGCGCCCGCTCCGGCGCCCGCTCCCCCGCCCCCTCCCGAGAAGCGCGCCAATCCGCGGACGGGGATGATGAAGTCGTTCTACGACGGCAAGAAGGGCTGAGCCCTCACTCCTCCGGCACCTGTTGGATGCTCGGGGCATCGGGCTCCCAGACGTCGCGCGCTTCGATGACGATGCCCGTCTCCGTCTTCAAGAGCTTGTTGATCTGGTAGTTTGATCGATTGACTGGCGACTGGGTGAGCTCGTTCGGGATGGCGCCGACGATGACAGGGCGATCCACGTCGCCGTCGAGGAACGCCACCATCACCTCCGTGCCGCGCTTCAATGGCAGGTGCATGCCGTAGGAGGGCCCCGCGTGGGGCTGAATCATGCGGATTGGAAGGGAGTGCTTCACCGGGTGCTCTCCGGCGTCGAATTCGAACCGGACCCAATAGCGCCCCCGATCGTCGAGCACCGCATATTGACCGCTGTCGAGGTACTCCTCGATGAAGGCGGTGACCACGCCGTGGACCCGCGGCCGAGTCGTCGCGAGCTCGGGGCGGAACTGCGTCTTTCCGCGGGTCGCCCGGAATTTGTTCTGGTAGGCCTCTGCGCTCTCCGTCCCCAACAATCCCGCTTGCTGGGTGATCGAGTGGTGCACCGACGTCAGGAGCATCGTCGGGTCTTCCAAAGTGGGCGCATCGGAGAGGGGGACGATCGCCCCCGCTCGAAATGAGGGTGAGCCGCTCACGCCGCGGAGGAGCACGCGGTGGGACTCCGTCTCCTCCGCGCGGAGGCCGGACAACGGCGTCCCCTGCTCTTGCGTCTTGTATTTGGAGACGAGCTCGATCACCCCGCCCCGGAAGCCGCCCGGCACGTCGGCGCGCTGCTGGAGGTCGAGGGGCGGATTGACGGGGTTGTAGTCGCTGACGGCGCGGGCCGCGGGGACGCACCGTGAATTGGACTTGAGCTCCTTGATGACGTGGTCGCCCTCGCCGGACGTGATCGCGTGGGGGTCGATGGTCTCGAACGCGGACTGGAGATCCACGAAGACCATCTTGTCGACGGAGCCCTCGTGCTCGAAGAAATACGTGAGGCCGTAGTACTCGGCGAGACGGGTGATGAAGGCGAAGTCCGTCTCTTTGTATTGGACGACGAACTCGCGCTTTGGATAGTTGCCCGCGAGCCGGAGCTCGACGTCGTCCCCGACGGCGAGGCCAACCCGCGAGAGCTTCTCCGTGATGATCTCGGGGATCGTCTTGTCGAGGAAGACCTCGTGCACGTGGAGCAGCGTGCTCTGGAAGACGCGGGGGACGAGCTTGACCCGGAACGCCCCCGCCTCCAGGCCTTTGTCCACCCTCGGATCGATCCCCTCCTCGATCTCGCTGATCATGCCGTGGATCTTCCGGACCGTCTCGCCCTGGCGCTCGAAGACGAGCGTCGCGCGCTGTCCGAGCATCGCCGACGCGGTCGCCCGCAGGTCGACGCTCGTGCCCACTTGGGTCATGTCGAGGTCGAAAGAGAACATCCCCTGCAGCTTCTCGTAGCCGTCGAGCCGGGCAATCTGGAGCCCCTCGAAGGGGAAGTCGGCCGACTCGAGCCGAACGTGGACAATCCCGCCCTTGGTGTCTTGTGTCATAAACCGACCTCGAGAGGAGCGCAGGACGCGCGAAGGGTCAACCGTTCACATCGGGGGTGATGCCTGTGCCCGCGTGGCAGAGGCGGCCGGGTAGCTCCACATGGGCACACGTCTCGAACGCTCCGTCGCCGGTGGTGTCGCATTGGACGGACGCCTTCCCGAATGTCGTCTCGCCGACGAGGACGGCGCGCCGGTGGTGGGCGAGGGCGCCCGCGAAGACCTCCGCCGCCGACTTCGTGCCGCCGTCGATCCAAAGGACGAGAGGAAAGCGGTAAGGCCCGTCCCGACGCGCGAAGCGCGGTGAGGGGTCGCCGTCTCGGTCGACGACGGCGCCGAGATCGGCCCCCTCGGGCAGGAACTCGGCGGCGAGGGCATACGCCGCCTCCAGATCGCCGCCGGGGCAGCCGCGCAGATCGATGACGAAGCGCTGCGCTCCTTGGGCCGCCAGCGCGCGGTGGGCGAGGAAGAAGAGGCGCACCGCCTCGCGCGCGAAGCGATCGATACGGATCATGCCGACCTGTGGCGAGAGGAGCCTCGCCTCGAACGGCGCCGTGTCGAGGACGCGCGCCCGCGAGGCGGTTTCGTCGTCGAACGCGAAGTAGACGATGGGCTGGCCAGGGATCAGGACGGCGCCCTGCGCGTTCTCGGTGTTGCCGCTCGCGTTCGACATGAGGCGCACCGCCGGGAGCTTCTCGATGTAGACAATCGGGCTTCCGCTCAAGAAATAGCCGGGCCCCGCGACCGTCCCGGATTTGATGCCGCCCACCGACCCCGCCTCGTCGCCGGTCGTCATGGGCAGATAGGAGAGGATATTGAGCGCCGGCATCGCGCAGACATTGACGATCGTCGATGTCCCCAGCGCGACGGAATGAAGGCCGATGTTCACATAGGGAACGGGGGCGGGGGGGAGGGGGGGAGTGAGACAAACATCGGGGGTGCAGATGCTCTGCCCGGGACCTTTGACGCATGCAGGGAACATCGCTCTATCCCAGGTAGATGGCTTTGCCGTTCACCTTCACGTCCCCCTCGGTCACGAGCGTCGCGCTCTTGGCCTGGGTGGTGGTGCTCCCGTCCACGATCTCCCGCTTTTGGCCGGCGTGGACCGTCATGAGCTCGCGCACCCGCTGGGTGAACGAGGCGACGTGCACCGCCACCGAGTCGGCGACGGTCCGCAGAACGCCGACGTGGAATGTCGCGTCGGGGGCCTCCACCTCCACCCGCTTCGTGCTCGCGAGCCGGAGCACGCCGTCGTTTGCGCGCAGCTCCACGTCACCGTCGAAAGAGAGGACCGTCCTCCCCCGCCCGGCGAGGACGCCGATCACCCACGCCCGGCCGCCCTCCCCGATGACGAGGACGCGATCGTTCTCCGCCGGCTCGTAGGGCATCGCGAGGGCGAGCTCGGCCGTCACGATCCGGCCGCCCTCGATGCGCGCCTCTACCTTGCCCGCCCTGACCGAGACGACCTCGGCGGGGCCGAGGTGGCGCGCTTCGTCCGTGCCCGTCGATGCATTGATGAATGCGAGGTTGTTCTTCGTCATGGACGTTCCACAGGGAGGTTGGGCTCAGGGATAGGAGGAGGGCTTCGGGGGTGGTGACCACGCCTCGGCCTCGAGGCGATCCACGTCCGTCTTTCGAATGCGGGTCGTCACCGCGCGCGCGTAGCTGGCGCCGCCGTCTTTCACGTTATGGACGTTGGCGCCCGTGAGGTCCGCGCCGCTGAAGTCGACGTTCTTCAAGGAGGCATGAGAGAAGTCCGCCTGGGCGAGCTTCGATTCATTCAGCTTCGCGCCGTCCGCGACCGCCTCCGAGAAATTCGCGCTCCGCAGATCGGCGCCCGTGAATGTCGCGCCCGCGGCTTCGGCCCGGTGGAAGCTCGCGAACCGCAGGGCGGCCCGGTCGAGCCGCGCCCCCTCGAGGGAGGCCTCCGCGAAGTGAGCGGCCTTGGCGCTCGCGTCCTCGAATCGGGCTCCCGTGAGGACGGCGCGCTCGAAGCTCGTCGCGGCGAGGATCGCCCTCTGGAACACCGCGCCCGCGAGCTTCGCCCCCACGAAGCTCGCGCTGGACAGATCGCATCTCGAGAAGTCTTTGCCCGCCAGGTCGCGCTCGCGGAACGTGCATCGGACGAGGGAGAGGCCGCGGAGCGTGACGGTCGAGAGGTCCACGTCGTCGAAGTCGACGCGCTCGAGCGACGCGCCCTCCAGCTTGGCTCCCTCGAGGTTTGCCCCTCCGAGGGCGAGCTTCGAGAGAGCGGCGCGCTCGAACGTGGCATTCGAGAGGTTGGCCCCGTCGAGCGAGCTCAGCGACAGGCGCGCTCCCGAGAAGTCGGCGCCGCTCAGATCGGCCCCCGACATCACCGTCAGCTCGAGCTCCTGTCCCGCGAACGAGACCCCCGGCAAGCTCGCTTCGACGAACACGGCCTGCTTGAGCTTGGCCCCTTGGAAGCTCGCGCCGGCGAGGCGGCATTTCGCGAAATTGCAGAGCCTCAGGGTGGCGTCGCGGAAGTCGGCGCCCTCGAGGTTTGCCCCTTCGAATGAGGCCGCCTCGAGATCCGCTCCCTCGAACGAAGGGAGGGGGAGGGGGGAGCTGCCTTCCTGGTCGGCTTCCATTCCATCGATCGGCGCGTCGCGCGAGGCGAGGCGCGCGCGCGAGAATTGGCACCCCGCGAGGAGGCGAGGGAGCCGCGCGCCCACCAGATCCGCGCTGATGAAGATGCATTTGTCGAGGCGGGCCGTCGCCAGATCCGCGCCTCGCAGGTCCGCCTCGAGGTACGCCGATTCGTTCAAGGTCGCGCCCGCGAACATCGCTCGCGCGAGCTTCGCCCTCACGAAGGTCGCTTTGGTCACCTTCGCGCCCGAGAAGTCCGCCCCTCGGAGATCGGCGGCGATCCAAGCGCCCTCGCGGACGACGGCCCCCCCGAGCTTCGCCCCTCCGAGCCGCGCCCCCGGGAGCGAGGCCCGATGAATGGAGGCCTCGCGGAGATCGATCCCGTCCGCGACGAGCGAGATCGTCTTTGCGTCGTCGAGCCGCGCTCCTCGTGCCCGCGTCTCGCGCATGTCGACGCCGGCGAGGACGGCGCCGTCGAGGCGCGCCCCCTCCAGGACCGCTCCGGCGAAGGAGCACGAGGCGATCTGCGCTCCCGTGAAGCGCGCCTCGCGGAGGCTCGCGCCGTCGAACGCGACATTGGACAGCTTGGCCTGGGAGAGGTCGATCCCGTCCAGGCGCTTACCGCGCAGATCGCAGTTCTCGATCCGCGCGCCGGCGAGGCTCCTCCCGAGCGCGTGGGCGCTCATGATCTCGGCCGCGTTCATCCTTCCTCCAAAGAGCTCTTCTTGAGGTTGGCCCCGGACAGGTCGCAATCGGAGAGGATCGCGAGCGCGAGCTTCGCTTCATAGAGGTTCGATCTGGTGAGCTTCGCCCCCTCGAGGCGGGCCTTCCAGAGATCGGCGGCGTAGAGGTTGGCGGAGGTGAGCTTCGCCCCCTCCAGGGCGGCCCGTCGCATCCTCGCGTCACGCAAATCGGCCCCGTGAAAGTCGGCTCCCGAAGCGACCAAGCGATCCATGTACGCCCGGCGGAGCCGGGAGAACGCGAAGATCGCGCGCCGCGCCGTCGCCGAGGCGAAGACCGCGCCGTCTGCTCTCACGTCGAACAGCCGGGCCTCGTCGAGGACCGCGCCCTCGAATGAAGCCTTGCGGAGATCCGCGCCCGAGAAATCGGCGCGAGGGCACCGACTGTCTTTGAATCGACACCGCGACAGGTCGGCCCCGTCGAGGCGCGCCCCGGAGAGGTCAGCGTCGTCCAGCTCCGAGCCGGCGAGCTTCGTCCCCCGCAGGCTCGCCCGCGCGAGCTTGGCCCGGGTGAAGATGGCGAACTCGCCATTCGCCTTCGTCAGCGAGGCCGCCTCGAGATCGGCGTCCTCGAAGAACGCCTCCCCCAGCGCCGCCTCGTCGAGCCTCGCGTCTCGCAACACCGCGAACGCCGCGTTCGCGCGGGTCAAGTCTGCCCCGCGCAGGTCGGCGCTCGAGAGATCGGCGCCATAGAGGGTGGCCCCATAGAGGCGCGCCCCCTTCAGGATCGCGCCATTCAATCGCACCCGGGTGAGCAGGGCCCCTTCCAAGTTCGCGCCCGAGAGATCCGCGCCTCTCAAATCGAGGCCGCGGAGATCCCTGTCGATCAAGGTGGCGCCTGGGCCGGGCGCCTCGGTGGAGAGCGGTAGAGGTGGCGTGTAGGAAGGATCGATGGAGGGCCAGCGCGGGTCCGCCGCGATCGACTCGACGTTCATCAGCGCCCCGAGCTTCTCGGGGGGGGCCCCCTTCTCGAGGGCGCGCGCGCGCGCCTCCGTCGCTTTGTCGATCATGTCGCGCACGCGTCGCCGCAGCCCGACATACGGGCGAGCGCCAGGCTTGGCCACGCGCGGAACGGGCGGCTCCTCCTGCTCGGAGGCTTGCTTCGCCCGGTCGGCGATGGCCTTCTTCACCTCGGGGCTCTCGCTCGCGGCGTGAGCGATGGCCTTGTCGAGCCAAGGCGCCATTTCCTGCGCCTCCGCCGGCTGCGCGCCCATCAGCTTCGCGTCGAGCAAAGGGGCGATCCGGGGGGGCTCGCCCTCTTCTGCAGGAGGGATCGGCCCGACCTTCGGAGGCAGGTTGCTCAGTCCGACCGGGTCGGCTTCGTAGGCAGCGGCGATGGACTCGTATTCGGCGATTGGACGCTTCGGCCCGGCGAGGGGCTCCGAGGCGACGACGAGCGTCCGCACGTCGGCGAGGTCCTCCTCCCCCACCTCCACCACCCCCCGAAAGGAGAGCTCGATCCGGAGCGCGTCGAGATCCGCATAGAGCGTGTCCAGCTGGAGCTCGATCTCGCGAAAGGCCCTGGTCTCGTCGCGATAGAACGCACGGGCGCGCGTCGCGGGCAGGGGAATGGCGAGGATCGGCACCCGGGGATGGAGGTTTTGAAGGACGAGCCGCTCGTCGCCGCGCAGATGACCGGTCAGCCATTGGTCGGCGGGAGCTTCCATGAAGTACGTCGGATCGAGATCCGCGGCGTAATGAGGAGCTCGCGTCTTCTTGTAGGCGGCGTCGTAGCGCTCCCCGAGCTTTTCGGCGCGCTGGGGCCAGCGGCGATTGACCGCGCCGAAGCTCGCCGGCTCGAGGGAGAGGTCTCCTCCCGCGCGGAGCACGTCCCGCGGATGGAGCACGTTCGGCATCTCGCCCCCATCGAAACCTCGTCCGCACGGGTTCTTGGGGAATCGCAGCCCGCCATAAGCGTGCTCCCAATCGAGCGGCATCGACACGAACGGGGCAGGAGCGGCGCTGTCGAGCGTGCGGCGGCCCACGACTCGGAGCGACTTCGACCAGTCGCCGAGCTTCACGTTCACCGCGCACTCCGTGACCGCCTCTCCCCTCGGCGCGTGGCACGCCCCCTTTACGAGCACCTCCGCGCGGGTCTTGAAGTCGGCGAAGTCCGAGGGGTGCACGCAGCCCCCGAGACAATCGTCGTCGTCGTCGCGGTATGTCTCGGCGGAGAGCGGCCGCGCCTCTCTCGGCCCGAGCACGGTTAGCGATCCGTCGTCTCCCAACGCGTACGACGCGCGAACGACCACCGACATGGCAGGCTTCGGCGGGCGGAGCGAGGTCGCCCGCGCCCCGAAGAGAAATGGCGTGAGGTTCTTTGCGAGCATGGCTCTTCTCGAACGCGTCAGCCGAGATCGATGCGCGCGGCCTTGATGCTGTAGAGGGCGGTCGTGTCGTTGATCGCCGCCTTGGTGCGATCGTGGAGATCGCCGATCTCTCGCTTCACGCCCGCCTTGATCTCCAGAAAGGCCCCCACCTGAATGTCGATCTTCGCGCCGATGAAGATCTCGAGCGCGGCCGCGATCTCGAGGGCCAAATGGATGGGATTGAGGGTCGCCTCGAGGTGGACGCCCACCACCCCCACGTCGAGCTGGGCCCCCGTGACGCCGACCTCGAGGGCGGCGCCCTTGATCGAAATGTCGGAGGAGGCCCCGATCGTCTCGATCGAGGAAGCCACCCCCACCGTGGTGATGTCGCTCGTGATGGCGGCCTTGGTCGTCGACGAAATCGTCCCCACGACCGTGGTCGACTCGGTGACGTTGCCGCCCACCGTCGTGGTCTCGTTCACGTCCGTCCGGACATCCGTCGTCGAGTCCGTCGAGCCGGCGGTCGTCGTCTCTTTGATGTTGTTGGCGACGTTGGTGAGCGAGGCGGTGCTGAGGGCCCACGTCTCTTCCCGAATCGAGACGCCGGCATAGTCGGTCCCGATCGGCCAAACGGGAGAGCCGGTGTAGCTCTCGATGCGGGAGGCCCACGTCTTCTCGAGGATATGAGGGTTTTGGCGAGGATAGCCGTTGGGCCCCTTGGGCGTCGGGTGCTCCGAGCCCACGAAGTCCCATTTCTTGTTCCCCCATTGATAGGTAAAGAAGTCGCCCGCGTTGTTGCTCGACTGGACGACCCCCTCCGTCGTGTTTTGAAGATGCCAGACGTTGTTGCCGTCCGCGTCGGTGTAGCTCGTCGACTCTTCCACGCGGATCGAGGCGCCCGGCATCGTGTAGCCCCAATCCTGAATGTGCTGGCCCGAAGCGTCCCAGCCTGCGCTCGCCTCCGGATCGTCTTGCCGGCCGAGCACCATCATCTTGTAGTTGCCGCGGATGACCTCGACTTTGTCGCCGTAGGTCGTGGTGATGCGGTTGCCGTCGGAGTGATCGCGCCAGCCGCCCCGCGTGTGGAGAGCCTTGCTCTGCCGGACCCGCTCCGCCTTATCGAGGGAATGCGCGACGTTCGCGACGCGATTGCGATCGTCGTCGATGAAGACGTGGTCGGCGTCCCGGTCCTCCCCCGCCGAGATGTTCTCGAGCGCGTTCCCCACCGTCTGGGCCATGACGAGCTTGCCCTCGGTGTTGGCCATGTCCGCCATCTGGGCCGGGTCGAGGTGCGCGCCGGGCGGGCCGTGAAGGTGGATCTTCGCCGCGAGCCATCCCCCCGGGTCCTGCTCCCACGTCGAGCTCGAGGCTCCGAGCCGCAAGTACGAGGTCATCAAGTTGCCGGAGATTGGATCCTTGGCGAACTGCGGAACGCCGATGAGCAGGTACTTGCCCGCGGCGTTCATGTCGTCCTCGCCGCCCGTGCGCGGCTGCACCGCGTATTCGGGGCCGGCCGGGTCGACCGGATCGTCCGGCATCCCCGAGCTCACCGTACGCTTCGGATCCTTTTCGGCCATCGCGGTCCTCCTCGTGAGCGCCGGATACTACACGACCGCCGCGCAGTTGGTTCGTTCGGTTCGAGAGGCCCCATCGAGCTTGGGAGATTCGAATTACGCTGCCCCGATGGGATCGTTGCGGGAACTATCGGAGCGGCTCCTTCGAGGTGAAGAGACTGCCTTTCATCCATTTGCGCCGACGTTCGCGCTCGAGGAGGTCGCCTCCGGCGTCGGTTTCGTCTCGAGCTTCGCGAACGTGCTCGCCCTCGACACGGAGGAGGGGATGGTCCTCATCGACACCGGCAGCTTCTTCTTCGCGAAGCTGACGAAGGAGCTCGTCCGAACGTTCTCTCGACGGCCCCTCCACACCGCCGTCTACACCCACGGCCACGTCGACCATGTCTTCGGGGTCGAGCTCTACGAGGAGGAGTCCCGCCGGCCCGCCCGCGTGATCGCCCATCGCGCCCTCCCCGCCCGGTTCGAGCGCTACAAGAAGACGGCCGGCTACAACGCTTGCATCAATGCCCGACAGTTCCAGATGCCGACGCGCTGGCCGGTCGATTATCGATACCCGGACACTGTCTTCGACGAGGCGCTCTCCCTCGAGGTCGGCCAGTTGCGGCTCGAGCTCTTCCACGCCCGCGGCGAGACGGACGACCACGCCTATGTCTGGGTGCCCGAAAAGCGCGTGCTCGCGACGGGCGATCTGTTCATTTGGGCGACCCCCAACGCCGGCAATCCCCAGAAGGTCCAGCGCTACGCCGAGGATTGGGCGGCCGCGCTCCGCGCGATGGCCGCCCTCGGCGCAGAGGTGCTTTGTCCCGGTCACGGCCCTCCGCTCTTCGGGGTCGCGGCGGTGAAGACGGCCCTCGAGGAGACGGCGACCCTCTTGGAGCACCTCGTCCGGGAGACCCTCGCCCTCATGAACGAGGGCGCATCGCTCGATGCGATCCTCGGCTCCGTGCGGGCGCCGCGCGCGCTCCTCGAGAGGCCCTACCTGCGGCCGCTCTACGACGAGCCGGAGTTCATCATTCGCAACATCCATCGTCTCTATGGTGGGTTCTGGGACGGCAATCCCGCCCACCTCAAGCCGGCGCGCGAGGAGGCCCTCGCGAAGGAGATCGCCGCGCTCGCGGGCGGCGCCCGTGTGCTCGTGGATCGCGCCCTCGAGCTCTCGTCGCGCGGGGACCACGCCCTCGCCTGTCACCTCGTCGAGTCCGCCTACGCCGCCGACCCCAGCGACGCGCGAGCTCGGGAGGCCCGCGCCCGCGTCTATCGCGCGCGGGCGGACGCGGAGCTGTCTCTCATGGCGAAAGGCATCTACATGACGGCGGCGCGGGAGAGCGAAGCCGAATGGGAGCCCTCGTAGCTCGCCCGGGGCCCGACGCAGGTGGGGGAGGCGGATGCCAGCCGTGCGCGGCGCGCTCGACCGCGAGCGCGCCTTCCCGCCACATCACGCGCTCGGCGCTGGCCGTGGGCGGGACGATCTCGAACCGAGAGAAGCGGCCACCGGACACGAAGCGAAATGCCACCGCGGGCCGTTCGATGTATGAGGGCCGGTAATGCTGCGCTCAAAAATTCTCGGCCTCGGCTCGTACGTTCCTGACCGTATCGTCACCAATGAAGAGCTCGCTTACCTGGACGAACGACACGTTCGCCAGGCCGAGAAGCAGTCCGACACCACCGACGAGTGGATCCGCAACCGGACCGGGGTGGAGGAGCGGCGCTACGTCCCCAACGACGAGTCCACCACCTGCAGCGATCTCGCTCACCGCGCTTCGCTGAGGGCGATCGAGGACGCCGGGTGCGAGCCGAAGGACATCGACTGCATCATCCTCGCCACGCTCTCGCCCGATATTCATTTCCCGGGAACGGCGGTGTTCCTGCAGACGCGCCTCGGGATCGACGGTGAGAACGGGTGCCCGTGCTTCGACATTCGGCAGCAATGCAGCGGCTTCTTGTACGGGCTGCAAATGGCAGATTCGTTCGTGCGAACTGGCCAATACAAGCGCGTGCTCGTCGTCGGGGCCGAGCTCCACAGTCATTCTCTCGACTACACCACACGCGGGCGCGACGTCATGGTCCTGTTCGGCGACGGCGCGGGCGCGGTCGTGGTGGGGCCGAGCGAGGCGAACGGGCCGAGGGATGGCATCTTGTACACGAAGCTCGGCGCGGACGGCGGGGGCGCGATGGACCTCCACTTGAAGGTCTTCGACTCCCGGCGCATGCCTCATATCCAATACAACTCGGAGTGGGGCATCCCCAGCATCATGTACCCACAAATGAACGGGAAGAAGGTCTTCCTCAACGCCGTCCGCACGATGAACCTGACGACGCGGGCCGCCCTCGAGGCGTGCAATCTGACGTGGGCCGACGTCGATTGGTTCGTGCCCCACCAGGCGAACCTCCGCATCAACGAGGCGGTCGCCCATTATGGCGAGATCCCCAAGGAGAAGGTCCTGAACAGCATCATGTGGTACGGCAACACCACCGCCGCGACGGTGCCGCTCACCATCGATCACCACCGCAAGGCCGGCCGCGTGAAGAAGGGGGACTTGGTGGTGTCGAGCGTATTCGGCGCCGGCTTCACGTGGGGAGCGGCCGTCTTCCAGGTCTGAGAGGCCGCTCTCGAGGGGGGCTCCGCGCGCTGGAGCTTCAAAACCACTTCCCGAGCCCGAACGTCGGCCGAAACGCGACCCGCGCGACGGGCCCTTCGCCTTCGGCCGACCGGGCCTCGAAGATCGTCGTCTCCGCCTCCGCCCGCGCGTCGAGGTACACGCCGTGGGTGAGGTCGAAGTCGACGCGGGCGAAGGCGCCGACGCGGCCGAACCCCGTGCTCCGCGAGGGGGCGTCGCCGCGCGTCTGGAACGACTCGTGGAGGACGCCGCCTCCGAGGGAGACCCCGAACGCGAACGAGACGATCGGGACGTCGAAGACGTACGCAGCCGAGACGAGCCCCATGATGTCCTCCTGCGACGCGGAGAGCGTCTCGTTCTCGAATGTCGCGTGGCAGTAGCCGATGGCCGGCTCGACCTCCAGGTACTCCGAGGCGATAGCCCACCCCGCGGTCGCTCCGTGGCAGAGCGAAGACCCTTCCACGATCGGCGTGCGGAACGAATAGCCGACGCGGGGTCCTTGCGAGAACCGCATCGTCGAGGCGCCTTTGCGCACGAGGCGGGCGAAGTCGGCGCGCTTGAGCGACGCGTCGTCCAGCGAGGCGGCCGCGCCGGGACCGAGCTCGATGCTCCCTTCGAGGAGGTGATCTTTGGCGCGCGCGCGTATGAAGTACATCCCTGGTCGAAGGGCGATCGTCCGAGCAGACGCTTGCTCCACGACCTCTCCCACGACGGCGCCGTGATCGGTGCCGGCGAACACGATATACGCCTTCCCGGTGGGGAACGTGAGCTTGGCGCTCTTGGTGCCGAGGAGAGGCCTCGTCAACGCGTGGCCGGTTCGCCCGCGAACCTCATAGCGGAACGTCGGGTGCTGCACGCCGATCGCGCTCGAGCTCGTGGCCCGAATGGTCGCGTCATATGCATATTCGAACGCTTCTTCGACGGTGATTTCGCCGTCACCGTCGCGGTCGGCCGCGCCGCGCAGCGCCGACACGAAGTAGTGGGTGAAGAAGGAGCCCTTGATCGCATCGGACTCTTGGGCGTCCTCCCCGGCCGCGCTGGAGGCGAGAAACACAGCCCCCTGGGAGGCGAGCGAGAGATCCGCACGGATCGCCACGGGAGGGGCCTTGCCCGCGCCCTTTACGCGGGTGAGCGCGCCGGAGCGGCACGCGTCCACGACGAGCAACCGGTGATTCGCGGCCGACCCTCGCACGAGCTGCTCGAGCTCCCGGAGCTCGAAGTTGGAGCGGCCGAGGTGGAGGGCGCTCGCGTCGGCGTGCCCCGAATAGTAGACGACCAGCGTGGCTTGATCGTCCGGGGTCTGAACGGCGAGTCGAATCCGCTCGTTGATGTCGACGATCGCCTTCCTGGCCGTGTCCGCGTCCTCCGCTTTGAGGAGGACGATCTGATTGGGAGGAACACCGCCGAGGTCACGCATCACGTCAGCAATTTTGGCCGCGTCCGACTCTGCGTACCTCAGGCCCACCTCGTTCGCTCCGCCGTCGTTGTTCCCGATCGCGACGACGAAATGGTGAACGGCCCCGAACGCGCGGGCCGGCGCCGCGAAGAGGCAGAGCGCGAAGAAGAACGACAGGACCGCGGAGCGTACGTTCATGGCTTCTTGTCGAACCTCAGCGAGGTCAGCTCGCATCCCGGGAGCGTCGCCCGAGGCCCCAGGGTCTCGATGGCGTGGGCGACGTCGGTGGGAGCCCGCGCATCTCGGCACAGCACCCCATAGAAGTGCTCTGGCCCGGGCACCGCGTCCACGACCAAGCTGAACGGGAGCTCGACCTCGCGGCCCGGCTGAACCTCGCCGGAGCCGCCGCCCTCGGGAAAGTAGACAGTCGCGCGGGACGTCCCGTCGATCCCGACGACGAAGAGGTACCCCGGCTCGACGATCGAATATGCGAGCTGCACCCGGTCGCCCGGGACGACGCTGTCCCCGCTCTGCGCGCGGGTCTGATGGCCCTTCCGATCGACGACGGCGACGAGCTCGAAGTCGAGCCCCTTCGACGCGACAGTGTCGGCGGTCGGTGCTGGGCTCGAGGCGCTCCCCGGAGGCGGCTCGCGCTTGCGAAGGAGCAGGACCAGCGCGACCGAAGCGGCGACGGCGAGCCCGCCCCCGAGCCCAGTGGCGAGCCAGGGACGCCGTCGCGCAGCGGGGACCCTGCTCGGCCCCGCATCGGGGAGGGCCAGCGCGGGGGGAGCGGCAAGGAAGCGCTCCCGGTCGAGCTCGAGCTCGCGCGCGCGATCCCGGCAAGGATGGCAACGGCCGAGGTGCTCGTTCGCTCGCGCCGCCGCCTCGCCATCGAGCTCGCCCATCGCGAGCCGGTCGAGGGCGAGATCGGACAGACAATCTTCGCCGACGCGACGGCTCATGATCCCACCTCCGCATCCGCGCGGTTCGTCTGCTCCACGACGCGCTGGACGACGTCCCCCACGTGCCGCCGAGAGCAGCCGAGCAGGTCCGCGATCTCTTGGTGCGTCATCTCGTCCACGAACGCGTAGACCGCCACTCGGGCGAGCTCCTCGGGGAGGCGTGAAAGCACGTCGAGGGCCACGGCGCGAGCGTGACCGGAAGGAGCGGTGCCCTCTCGCGGAGGGTTCTGTGCGAGGAGGCGCCGCCGATTCTTCTCGTCGCGCAGGTGATTGAGGGCGCGGTTCGTCGTGGCCGCATAGAGGTACGTGGTCATCGCCGCGCGCTCCGGAAGGATGTCTTTGGTCAGCAACGACGCGAAGATCTCCTGGGTGATCTCCTCGGCGTCGGCGCGGCTCCTCAGGATGGATGTGGCCCGGCGGAGCACCACGTGCCCATGGGTTCGATAGAGCTGCGCGATGTCGCCGGGGCGCAAAGGTCAGAACCAGTCGGGCTCGCGCTTCTCGCCGCCCAATACGATGGATATTTCGCTGTCCATCGCGACCGGCACGAGCGCGTCATTGCCAATCCAGGGGGGGCAATCTTCCATGTCCGGGCAGGCGTTGATGCACGCGTCGAGCATCTCCGGGGACTGCTCCAGGCAAGCCTCTTCGCAGGCGAGCACCTCGTCCGAGCACGCATCGGCGGCGGTGTTGTCCGGCGGCACGACCTGGAAGAGCTGGTAGCCCGGCTGGAGGCCGCCCGGGAAGAGCCCGCCATTGAAGCTCTCCGGGACGGACGAGTCGCTCCAGACGAGGAGATGGTCATTGTCGACTCCGAGCGCGTCTTCGAAGATCTTCTGCATGTCGGTGCTCGGATAGTCCGGCGGCAGCACCACGACATAGCCGGTCGCGACGTGCATGCCCGCGAAGGCCTCGTCCTCCGAGGCCAGATCGAACCATGCATGCTCGGGAGGGGGGGTGAAGAGCGAGAGCTCGAAGCTCGCCGGGAACGCGCCGTCGACCGGCACTTCGTCGGTGACGCTCGCGCTGTCTCCTTCGACCCAGACGTGCCAGACGAGGGTAGCCGTCGCGTCGGCGGGCGCGCTCGTGCCCTCCGCGACGGTGATCGTGCCTCCGAGCTCGGCGAGGGGCTCGCCGGCGTAGTCGTCCCCGACCTGCGGGTCACACGCGGCGATCGTCGATATCAGCGCGGCGACGAGGCAGACCGAGCGGCCGGGAGAGAACGGAGACAGGCACGAAGCGCTCATGGGACGGCGGTGGGTAACCATGGACAGCATGGACAAGAACGAACGCATTGGGAACCTCGAATGTGTAGGAAGAAGCCGAGCCGATGGGGCTCAAATCGAAATGTCACAGCGCGAGATCTCGTAGACGCCGGAGGCATCCACGACGACGTCGTCGCTCGGGTCGTCGTAGTCCCCCTCTTGTCCGTCGATCTCACGGATCTCGATGGGGCCGTAGTCGATGAAGCAGAGATCGCGGACCTCGATCGTGAGAGAGCCGCTGTCGGCGGCGATGATCTCCGCGACCGGCGATACGCCGTGATTGAAGGGGCCCTCGCTGCACGCGAAGCCTTCGTCGAGCCAGCCGGTCGGTCCGGTCCGCGTCGATTCGGTCATGACCGTCGCGAAATCGGCGAAGTCGAGCAGGGCGCCGGCGGTCAGCTCCTTCGCGGGGATCCGCAAGAAGACGAACCAGGCGAAGCCGTCGTGGCCGTCGTACCAATACGTGGTCTCGTCCACGTTGCAGGCCAGCGGGTCGAAGCTGCGGATGTAGACGTTCTGGTCGTCATGGAGGAGCCCGTACTCGGGCAAGTCCAATCCCGACCGCCTCACGATCCCCAGGCCGTTCGGAGCGTCCCCGACGCCTTCTTGGCCGGCGCGGACCGGGGCGGGGAGCGCGGGTCCGTCATGGCATCCCGACGGCGCGAGCGAGGCCGCGAGGGCGGCGGTGACGAGGCGGCGCGCGGCGCCTCTCCCCACCGCGTCGGGGATTTCGCGCAGGGTCATGAGGTTTTCTCCTTCCGGTGACGGGGTCCTGCGCTTTGGACCCGTCAGCTCCCGTTTTGGGCACGAGGGGCTACCGAAAGTCGAAAGGAGTCAGCCTCCCGAGGGCCGGGGGCCAGAGAACGCGGAGCGCGCTGGTGTGGATCTCCGTGGTCGCGGACGCACGGCGCGAAGCCGAGGAGGGCGATCCTGCTTCATCGCCCCGCCGTCAGGGGAACTGACCAGTTTCGACCCCGACCATACCCTCCACGATCTTCTGAATGAGCTCTCGGCGGACGGCGGCCGGTGTTCCATAGCTGACGAGGACGATGTCCCCCTCCCGCGCCCACGCGAACGGTTGGCTCCCCGGTTTCTTGGCGGTATCGAGGAAGGTCGAGCCCCAGGATTTCACGAGCATCAGGGTGCCGGCTTCCTTTCCGGAGGCGAACGTGGCCAAGGGCGTGGTCTCGTAGGGCATGTCGCTCGTGACGTCCCAACCGGCCGCGGCGAGCCGGGGCGCGAGCTCCATTCCCGTCCACTGCGCGAGTCGAGGCGGGATCCCCCGCTCCTCGAGGGAGATCTTGTTGCTGCCGATGTCGTCGTGACGAGTCCCGAGCATCACCTTGGCCGCGACGTCGTCGACGAGGGCCTCCGGCGCCGCGATCAACACGCCCCACGTCCCGTCGATCGCGAATCGCGCCGCCCCGTAGGCGAGGCTGTGGCTCTTCGCCTGGTACTGCAGGTTCAGGCGGATCTTCTTTGTCTCGTTCTCGACGCCTCCGGTGGCGCGGTCGGCCAGGACCACCATCCCGTTCTGACAGGTGATCTGAATCATCGCGGGCAGCTTCGTGCTGGCGCAGGAGATGAGGCCGGACGCCACGGATCGGGAGAGCAGGTCCTCCGCGGTCAAGCTCGAGAGAGGACGAGCCGTGGTGGTCGGCTCCGGATCGGGAGGCGCAGCCGAAGGGGGCAGTGGGGTGGACGGGGGCGCGGACGCGGCATCGGTGCGCGGACGAGGATTCTCCTGTCGATAGTACCGGATTGTCGCCATCGCTCCGAAGCCGAGGAGCACCACCCCCGCGGCGGCGAGGACGGCCGCGATCGAGCGACGCCGCGCGCGTCGCGGGATGGGGCCGGCGGTGGTGTCCTGCGCGGAGGTGCGGAGGGTCCGGCTGGACGGGATGGCGGAGTGATCGGAGTCCGAGAGCCGCGGGCCGGTTCGCGCCGATCGATCCTCGGGCCGGTAGGCAGGAGGCGCGCTGGCATCGCCTTCGAGCGCGCGCATGAGCTCGGAGGCATCCGCGAAGCGCTGGGTGGGTCGAGGATCGAGCGCGCGCTCGAGGGGGCGCTGCCACGGGCCGAGGCTCAGCCCGAGTGACGTCGGCGTGGGGAAGGTGCCTTCGAGCATGGCGTTCCTCGCCTCGTCTTCGGAGGCGAACACGGGGCGACCGCGGATGATCTCGAGCAGGAGGAGCGAGAGCGCGTACACGTCGGTCCACGGGCCGGTGCGCACCCCCGCGAGCTGCTCCGGGGCGGCGTACTTCGCCGTGAAAGCTCGCCGCGAAGAGGCGGTACGGGTCTCGGAGGGATCATGCCCGGTGCCTTCGCCGACCACCTTCGCGATCCCGAAGTCGATGACGCGGGGGACGAGGGTACCGTCGCGGCCCGGCTCGAGGATGATGTTGGCGGGCTTGAGATCGCGGTGGGCCACCCCGTGGGCGTGAGCGTGAGCGATCGCATCGAACGCGGGCCGCAGGAGCGCCCACGCCTCCTCGCGCGAGCTGGGCGAGGGATGATCGGCGAGCCAGTCCTTCAGGGTCGGCCCTTCACACCACTCGAGCACGAGGTAGGGGAGGGCCCGCCCGCTCGTGTCCGGGGGGAGCAAGCCGACGTCGAGCGCCGCGACCAGGTTCGGGTGGCGCAGACGCTTCAGGGTGCGTCCTTCGTCGAGGAACATCGCGATCTCGTCCGCCACCGCGGATGGGGGGAGATCTCCGACGCGCGGGACTTTCACCGCGACCTTCGCGCCGAGCCCGACGTGAAAGGCGGCGTAGACCGTCCCGAACCCGCCCTCACCCACGACGCGATCGATCCGATATCGTCCGTCGACGAGGACGCCGATGAGCGGGTCGCGGGGGGCCTCCACGCGCAGAGCTTAGCAGGCGCGACGGGCTCCCCCCGCCCCGGAGAATGTTTCATCTGAAACGTCCGGTGAAACGTCGAAGAGACGCCGTGTCACGAATCGATTCGCGCTGGCCGTGTTTCGCGGGATCGTCATTGGTGCGATCGTTGCGAAACAGCCGCGGACCCTCCGATGACCGCTGTCCTCAATGAGCGAGCGCAATTCTTGATCAGGGATCTCGCGCGATTGGGTCACCGGGTCTGGACCTGGATTCTCTCGCCGCGCCTCAACGATACCTCCGCTTACGCGGGGCCCCGCAGAGCGGCTTTGGCCCGGAGGGCTGATGCAGCCCTCCCCCCCCGCTCCGCGTGGGGCCCCCCTCCGCCTCCGGTTTTCAAGCGCTCGCCGCGCGGGGCCGAGGAGTCGGTTCCGCGCTCGTCGAAACCTCCCCCGCCAAACGCGGACGCGCCCCATCGCCTACGGCGACGAAGCCCCATCCATCCGCCCTATGGCGTCGTGTGTGTCAGGTTCACGATCGGTGATTCAGAGCCCCGGACGAGGCGGCGCGCGAAGCGGCTGCTTGCCGCGTCGAGCATCGCAGTAGCAACGCTGCTCGGGGCGTGCGCGGATGCCCCCGGCGGAGCGTCTTCAGGAGCGATGGCGTCGTCTGGGCCGCGGGCGAATGTGAGCGCGGAGAAGACGACGGCGGTCGACGCCAATGACCCCGCGACCTGTGAGGCCTGTCACGGACAGGTCGTCGCGGAGTGGAGGGAGAGCCAGCATGCGCGGGCGAGCCACGAGAGCGATCCGGTCTATGCGGCGCTACGCACCCTGCGCACCCGCAAACAAGGCGAAGGAATACCCGCCCAATGCGCGACCTGCCACAACCCACGCGACCCGGTGGATCATGGCTCCGCCGCGGCCCGAACAGGGGTGAGCTGCGGGACTTGCCACCAAATCGACGAGGTTCGATTGGATGGCGGAAAGAAGGGACACGGCGCCCTCACCGCCACCACCGACCTGCGCTTTCGTGGGCCGCACGACATCGCGGAGGGGGCGAGCCCCGTCCACGCTACCGGACCGGCGCTCGCCCCGGTCGTCGACGGAAAGACGGTCTGTCTCGCCTGTCACGGAGAGGAGAAGAACGCGTCTGGTGTCGTCACGTGCGCGACGGGGACCGAGCACGGCGCGACGGACGCGAGCTCCTGCGCCACGTGCCACATGGATGAAGTGGCAGGACCTTCAGGCTCCGCGGCCACCCGCAGCACCCATCGGAGTCACCGCTTCCGAGGCCCCCAGCTCGCTCTCCGTTCCGGGGAGCCAGGCATCCTCGCGGAGGCGGTGGAGCTCTCGGGAGTGTTCGAGGGCCGCCGCTTCGTCGCCGCCGTCTCCAATCGATCGGGGCACGCGTTCCCGACCGGCTTCCCCGGTCGAATGGCGATCCTCGAGCTGCGCGGCATCGACGGGGGGGGCCGAGAGATTTACCGCAATGTCTCGAACGAGCCGATGAAGCAGCACCCCGACGCGGTCTTCAACATGGGCTTCGTCGACGGGGAGGGGCAGCCGGCGCTGGCCGCCTTCGCGTCGAAGCTCGTACGTGACAATCGCATCCGACCGTCCGAGACGCGCACGATCGAGGTGGAAGCTCCCCTCGAGATCGCGAAGATGGAGCTCTCGTTGAAGCTCGTACTCGTGCCGGGGCCGCTCGCGAAGGCCATCGGCTACGAGGGACCGGCCACGAAGCCGATCGTCACCGCGCCCATCGTCGTGACCCGCTGACGATCGCCCCTCGCTCAGCCATCGTGGGCGATCACGCGATTGCGCCCCCCCGCCTTTGCTGCGTAGAGCCGGGCATCGGCGGTGGCGATCAGAGACTCGATGGTTGGCGTCTTGCAGGTCGCGAGGGAGGCGGCGCCCACGCTGACGGTTACGCGAATGGTGTGCCCGTCGAATGCGGTGCTGCTCGACTCGAGCACGGCCCGGAGCCGCTCCCCGGCGCGCGCGGTGCCGCTCAGATCGATGCCGCGCAGCACCGCCACGAACTCCTCTCCGCCGTACCGCGCGAAGAGGTCCTCCGCCCGGAGCCGGCTGCCGATCGTCGAGGCCACGAAGCGCAGCACGGCGTCTCCGGCGGGGTGACCGAAGCCGTCGTTCACGCGCTTGAAGTGATCGACGTCGAAGAGCAAGAGGCCCAGCTCCGACTTGTGCCGGATGGCGTACGCGAGCTCGCCCTTGAGGCGGTCCTCCAGATGCCGTCGATTGAACGCTCCCGTCAGACCGTCACGAACGCTGGCCTCGAACATCTGCTGCATCACGTCGACCTGAGCGGCGTCCATCAGGGTGAAGCGAAAGGCGACCCGAGGCCCCAGCTGCACGAGATCCCCGTCACCCAGCCTCGCGCGGGTGATGAGATGGCCATTCACGGCCACGCCGTTGCGGCTCTCGAGATCGAGGATCTCGTGGCCGTCCGGGGTCTTCGTGATGGCGGCGTGGAGCCGACTCACCCCTTCGTCGTCGACCCGCACGTCCGCGTCGCGTCCTCGCCCGAAGCGGACGAGGGGCGCGTCCAAGAGGACAGTGTGTCCCGCCGCCGAGGCGTCGAGTCGCACCAGCGTCGCGCGGCTCGCATGGACGGCCGTTGGGGGCAGAGACTCGCGGCCCCACTCCCTCATGGCCGTCGGTACGTCGAGCTCGTCCTCGTCCTCGTCGTCGACCGAGCAAGCGGGTTCTTCCGCGGGCTCTTCGCGCGGAACGATCGGGGGGAGGGGTTTGCGGAGGGGCGCCGGCGCCGCGGGCTCCGCCGGGCGGACCGCGATCATCTCGGTCTTCGTAGGCTTCTCGGGCAAGGCCACGAGGCCACGAGACGCTGCCATCGGCGAAGACGAGTACCCCATCCGTCCCCGCGAACGTCACATTCAGCCAAGACTTAACAGGCATCTTACGGGGGTGGCGTTGTTGGCCCAACCGCTCCCTTATGACGCGCGTCGACGAACGCCTCGCTGCTTGCCTGGCTTCGACGACGCGCGCCTCCGCGCCCTCTCGTGGGTCGAGGTGGCTCCCATCGAGA
>JBGAID010000064.1:0-64586 GCA_044225865.1 Polyangiaceae bacterium
CCCGCCGCCCCCGCCGCCGCTCGCCCCGCCCGCTCCGCTCGCCGCCCCGTTGCTGCCGACGGTGACCGCCTTGTTGGAGATGCACGCGCTCGTCGTGATGCCGCACATCCCGAGCTCGACGAGGACCACCGGCGCGCCCATGATGATGAAGACGGGGCCCGTGTTGTTGAGACTGACGACCTCCTTCAACGTACCGGGCTCGTTGCCGTGACAGGTCTTGAGGACCGAACCGACCGTCGCGACCGGCACGCCGTCGACGCGGGTCCGCATCGCCGCGTCGGTGATGCCTTCGACGCTCGAAGCCATGACCGGATACGGGATCGGCAGCGGGCTCGGCGCCGCTGGCGTCAAGCAGACGCTGACTGCCATCGGCGTCACGGAGTGACCACTCTTCTCGGTGATCACGTCCATCATCACTGCCGTCACATCACCCACGCCGACCTCCGTCTCGTTCGTCGCAGCCCGAACCTCGCGCGCGTTTAGCTTAAGCGGTTTCCGTTCGACCGGACAGAGTGCCCTCGAGGTGGGATGCGACGCACGAAGTGGGCGTCGAGCCGCGACCCGAGTATCGCCGCGGCTCGGCGGGCACCCCCGTTGCTTCGAGTGATGAGAGAGAACGCGCGACCTGGATCGCGCGAGCGATTCGGACCGGAGCATGGAGCGCAAAGGCCACGATTGGCGCCGCCGCCCTCGTCTTTGCGACCCCGAGCGCGGCTTCCCCGGCCTGATCGCGAGCGTCGAGGCGCTATGCGCCCTGGTCCCCTCGAGGCGCGGGCGGTGACGAGCGGCTCGTGAAGCGCTGGACGGGACCGCGCCAACGTTCGTCGTCATACACCGTCTCGTCGAACGTGCCGTCGCCGAACCGAGCGATGGTGGATCGCCAGAACGCGATGGCCGCAGTGTTCTCGGCCTTCTGCCGTACCTCCCACCGGCCGGGAAAGCGACTGAACAGCTCGTGGGCGACGCGCTCGCCCACGCCCCTTCGACGGTATCTGCGCATCACGAAGAGCTCTGCGACGTCACGCGTGTCGGGCGCTCCCGTGAGCCGGCTCTTCCAGCTGAGCAGGACAAACCCTGAAAGAGACCCTCCCACCCGCACGAGGAACGCGGCTCCCTTCTCGTCGTCGAAATAGGCGTCGATCGAAGGAGGGTGGAACCGACCGTCGTCGCCCACGTCGAGGTCGACGATCTCGCTGAAGTCGTACATGTAGAGCTCGAAGAGGGCCATGATGCGGCGCCTGTCTTCCCTGTCGGCGCGCGTGATATCGACGTCCATCCGAGCTCACTACCACGACCAACCGAGCTCGACGCGCCGTGAACCGAAGGGCGCCGCGTCCCCACCGCTCCGAGAGCGACCCTTGGCGCGTCACCAGAAGGCGGGGCGATCCGGCATTGCCCCACCGCACCGACGACAACGCGGCGGATCGTCATTCACGTTCTCGAGCGATTGGCACGAAGGGCAGCGCACCCAGAGGCGATTCATCCGCGGCGGGGTCCACACGCTCGTCCACACCGAAGCCACGAAGGGCTCGCTGAACAGCTCCTTCATCGCGGACGCGTGGTGCTGCTGCAACGCTCATCGGTGCATCAGACCGGGACGCCCTCTCGCCGCCAGGCCTCCGCGAGCTGTTCCCGGCACGCGTCTTCGATGACCTGGGAGTGGCCCACGACGAGGCGCTTCGCCGGCCGCTCGAGCATCGCGGAGAGGGAGCGGGCGGCGGCCGCCTTGTCGACGATCTTCCTTCTCACGTCGGGCGGCACCCGGACCTGCTCGTAGCACCCGGTGACGCGCCCCGCCCAGCGAAAGGTCCAATGGTCGCCGGCGTCGGCGCGAAGGACGATATCGGCGCCGAGGAGGGTCGCGGTCGGTCGGTGATAGAGGACCGTCTCATCGAGGTAGGGGACCCCGTCGAGGGGAAGGGCCTCGATCTCCGGGAGCTGCTCGGCGAACGCGGCGCCGCGGATGTCCAAATGGAGCCGCAGCCGCTCGTTGCGCGCCGACGCCGACCTCGGACCCACGACTCGCGCTTCGGGGAACCTCTCGGACGCGGCGGGCGCCCCGAGCTGGTGAAAGCAATTGGGCACCAAGAGCTACCGGACGGGCCCCAACGCGGAAAGCGCCTCCGCGAGGCGTTCATCGGGAGGAGCGGGGCTGTGGAACAAGAGGCTGCCGTCCTCCAGGCGCACGACGGTGGAGCGCGCCCGCAGTCGAACGCCCGCGAACCACACGGGCACGTGGAGGGTCCAGATTCTATCGGGGACCACGTTCGCGAGGCTTTGGTCGGGCATGGGCGGGCGGACGGACGATAGGGTCGATGACCCGGACGACCAGGGTGCGATTCGATCAGCTGCGAAAGGAGAGGTCGGCCTCGCCTGCGATAGCGATTGATCCCGCGCGAGGTTCCTTGGGCCGTGCCATCATGAATCGCTCGCTCCGGAGTATCCCGGCGGGCCCGGATCGAAACCGATGCGCTCGTCCATGATGTCAGCCTTCTTCACGGAGGACTCGGGAGAGAACCGAGCCCTCCTGAGGGCACGCGTCGGCCTGTTCACGGGGCTCATCGCTGCTCTCTCGGGGGGGTTCTTTCTCTCCGGCTGCGTCGTAACGTTGCTCGTCGCACCGGCTCAGCTCGTCGACGTGCTCGCCCACCCCGCGACCCAAGCTCACCTCGCCGGAACGGCGGTCGCGATCCTGGGATGGCTCGCGGCCAAGGTCCCCAGTCTCTGGACGCGGACCCTCGACCTGCTCGATGCGGGGACCATGCTCGGGATTTCGATCGCCTTCGCCTGCATGGCGTTCGGCAGTCATCCCGGTCACCAGGGGGAGATCATCGTCGTGCTCGCGCTGAGCTGGGTGCTCGTCGCGCGGACCGCGCTGGTTCCGAGTCGCGCCATCAAGAGCGCCGCCATCGCCGCCGCCTGCATGACCCCAGTCACGATCACGACATACCTCGCCGCCCCCGAGGCGCAGCTCATGCGAGCGGTCTACGTGATGTTCTGGGGGGCCGTCGCCGTGATCACCACGGCCCTGATCAGTCGGGTCATCTATGGGCTCCGCGAGCAAGTGCGAGAGGCGATGAAGGTCGGCCAGTATACGCTCGACGAGCGGGTCGGAGCGGGGGCGATGGGGGTCGTCTATCGGGCGAGCCACGCGCTCCTGCGCCGGCCGACCGCCATCAAGCTCCTCAATCCGGAGCGGACCTCCCCGAGAGACGTGGCGAGGTTCGAGCGAGAGGTCCAGCTGACGAGCGGGCTCACCCATCCCAACACGGTGTCCATCTACGACTTCGGGCGGACCCCGGCCGGCGTCTTCTACTATGCAATGGAGTACCTCGACGGGGTGACGCTGGAGGAGCTCGTGCGGGTCGATGGTCCGCAGCCTTACCGGCGCGTCGTCCACGTGCTCAACCAATGCTGCGGCGCCCTCCATGAGGCGCACGATGCGGGGCTCGTCCACCGAGACATCAAGCCCGCCAACATCATCCTGACGATGCGCGGCGGCGCGCGGGATGTCGTGAAGATCGTGGACTTCGGCCTCGTGAAGGAGGTCGCGACCGACCTGCCACCAGGCGCGACCGAGCGCGGGACCATCGCGGGGACGCCGCACTATCTGGCGCCGGAGGCGATCATCGACCCGAGCACCACCGACGGGAGGGCGGACCTCTACTCCCTCGGAGCTACCGCGTACTTCTTGCTCACGGGCAGGACGGTCTTCCTCGGCGACAGTCTGGTCGAGGTCTGCGCCAAGCACATCCACGAGCCCCCCGAGCCCCCCTCCCGATGGGCACCTTCTCCCGTGCCGCCCGCGCTCGACGCGATCATCCTCGCTTGCCTGGAGAAAGACCCGGCCGCGCGTCCGAAGGGGGCCGAAGCGCTCGGCGCGATGCTCGCCGAGGGCGCGTTCCCCGCTTGGACGCAAGAGGACGCGAGGAATTGGTGGGCCGACCGCGGCCGCGCCGTCGGTCACCGCGTGCGCTCCCCCCTCCCGTCCACGGAGGGGAGCATCGAAATCGATCTCCGCGGTCGGGGAGCGAACAGGGCAGACGCCTGAGCGCGCCCGCGATAGGTGCTCATTTCATGTCGATGAGCCTTCATCGTCTTTGGGGCGTGCTCATCGTCACCGCGTGTGGAGCGCGGTCGCAGCTCGCGGAGGCGAACGACTCGGCGGGAGGGGGCGGCGATCGGGAAGGGGGCGGCGGAGACGGGCAAGGGGCCTCCGGTGGGGCGGGCGGCGCGGGGGGGAGCGCGACGAAAGGTTGCCACCAGCTCGTCTGGGCCGGGGACCTCCCTGTCACCGTGGACCTGCCATTCGGCAACACGGTCGAGTCGCCTCGTCTCGTCATGACCGGCGACGGGGACGCGGGCCTCACGTTCGATGCGATCACGAACTCGGTCGGCCACACGGTTGGCTCGTTCCCGATTCACCAGCCGTTCCAAGCGTGGCCGCCGGTGCTCGGCATGCCGGACTTGAACTTGCCCACGCCATGGCCGTTCGCCGTGACGTCGGGAGATCCCGCGTTCTTCGCCTTCTCGGCAGCGGACGGGGGCGGCAATCTCGTCCTCGGACAGGCCCTACCTGGTCAAAACGGGAGCACGGTCGTCGCGTTTCCGACAGGCGCCCAAGGCATCCACTTTCTGAGCAGAAACGTCGGCCGGTACCTCACGTCCCAGGGAGCGGAGACATCCATCGACCTCGTCGGTCTCCCCGCGCTCTCCCCGGACGCGACCCCGACCGAGATCGGCATCGTCGGGTGCGCCGACCGCGCTGTCGCGACCGCCATTCCGCTCGGCGGGGATTTCCTCGTCGCGAGCGCGGTCGACAGTCCATTCGACGATTGTGCAGATCCGGATCTGCCCGGGCCGCCGCTCTACTTGCAGACCCATCGCGTCGGCGTCGACACCGGCGCGACGGCGGGATCGTATGTCATGTTCGATGATCCCATCGTCGAGGTCTCGCTCGCACCTCGCCCGGGCGGCGCCTGGCTCGGGGTGCGAACGGCGAATGACGCCGACTTCCAGATCCGCACGGTCGATGAGGGCACGCTCGCGATCTCGGAGCCGATCGTCCACTTCGCCTCCGTCAGCACCGACGCTCGCAACACGCTCGTCGCCGCTGGCGCTTCCTTCGCGGTGGCCGTCATCGTGCCCACCCCGACCGGCAGCCACCTGGCGATCGCGGTGTACCAGGACGGCGAGCTCTGGGCCATCGACGCAGGCGGGCTCGGCGTCATTCCGACGGGCGCCCCGACCCTCGTCGCCTCTGACGACGGACGCTCCTTTCTCGCCGGCTTCATGGACGAGGCCACCGGGTCGACCGGCGTGACGCTCGTGCGCGCGGACTGCCTGGACACCCCGGAGGGCTGAGCGCGCGAGCCCGCGAAGCGTGCGACATCCTCGGGGGGGTCATGCACCTCCGCGCGCGCGCCCTCGCCGCGCGGTCAAACGGGCTCGAAGGCCACCGGCCCCGTCCCGGAGCACCACCGCAGGAGCGCTCCTTTGACCCCGCCCCGCTTGGGATGGACCACCAGATGGGTGCGGGCGGCCGGGCTCGCCCCTTCTTCCTCGGACCAAGCGCCGACGTTCACGTACGTCGATCTTCCGCCGCGCAACCGCACGAGCCGGGGGGTGTGGGTGTGTCCCATGACGACGAAGCGCGTGGGGAAGAGGCTCGCGAGCCTGCTCGCCCGGTCGCGCAGCCGCTCGTCGGCGTCCACCGTCCTCTGCTTCTCGATATGGCGATATGCGGCGGCGGCGAGCGCGACCACGGCGACCGCTCCGAGCCAGAAGAAGGCCGCAGGAAGGCGAAGCAGGGCCAAGGCCAAGAGCGAAAACCCCGCGACAAGGACGAGCGCCAGTCTGTCCACCAGCAGACTGGCCATGACGCCTCGAATCGTCTTGGTGATCGGCGGGGTCTGCAGGACGAGGGCGGCCCTCAGCCTTCGCAATCGAATGCGATGGCGGCGGCTGAAGCGCACGAGCGCCGCCCAGTGCCGCTCGTGGAGCGAGCGGGCCGAGGCTGACCAATGCAACCGCCACAACCGAAACAGCTGCCCGACCGCGCGCACGTATCGCAGGAATAGCTGCACCATCCCGACGACGCCCATCCTCAGCCCGAGCCGGACATAGTCCAAGACCCCGAGCTCCTCGTGACCGTGCTCGGGGAGTCCGCGCGTGGGGCGAACGACGTGCCTCAACAAGACCTCGCAGAATCCAAAAGAGAGGCGCCGCTGATCGCTCGGCGCGAGGGGCATCATGGGGTGATCGGTGGCGCAGAACGGATCGTATTGGTGACCGTGCTCGACGTAGACAGCGCCGGCCACGTAGTAGAACCACGGGCTGTGGTCCACGCGGCTCGCCAGCTCTCGCCGGGAAATATCCGTGGTCCGATGGGAGAGCAGGACCTCGAGGAGCTCGGTTCGCACGCTCTCCCAGAAGAGCTCGAGATCGTGATTGCCGTGCACGAACGTGATCGCGTTGCCGCGCTCGATGAACGACGTGAGCGCCGCGAACACCTCTTCGTGTCGTCGGGCCACCCTCCGCAGCTTCTCGCGGCTGTGGTCGGCCGCATTTCCCAGACCGTGGGCGCGCTCCTCTTCGGTGGGCGGCGTGTGGAGCGGCACCCCGTCCGTGGCGACCGTCATCCCGATGAAGTCGATGAAGTCACCCGCGATGACGAGGCGCCACCTTCTCCCTTCGGGTGGGGCCTCTCGGTAATGGTCGATGAGCCCGACCAAATCGCGGTCGACCTCGACCGATCGGCGCGCTCCGTGGGGCGTGAGGTCGTTGATGTCGCTCCCGAGGTGCACGTCCGAAAGGATGAGCAAGCTCTCCTTCAGCGGAGCTCTCTCTCGCTTGCGGCCGAGTCGGACGTGCGGCCATGCCATGGTCGGTCCTTCCAACGTGGGGCCGGCCCGGTCCGACGACTGTCACGAAAGGACCATATTCGCGGGGCCACCACCCCCATCGCGTCACGCCGCGCAGGCGAAGGCGTCTTGGGCGGCAGCGCGGACGGGCTCATAGCGGGGGACGCCGCGCAGGGCGTCGATGGCGATCCGTGCGCGGTGGGTGCCGATCTCCCTCAGGACCTGGATCCCGATAATGGCGCGCTTCCAGGAAGGGCTGGCCGCCCAACGCGCGACCAGATCGCAGAGCGCGTCGGTCGTCGGATCGTCCGCGTGCGGCGCAATGACGGTGAGGGCCCATCCCTCCTTCAGGCGGCCATCGTCCCAGGCGTGGACGAGGGCGAGGAGGAGCCCGCTCACCGAGCGCACATCCAATCGCAGCCGGACTTGGGCGACTCGGGAGGGGTCGTTCTCTCGGAGGACATCGACGACGCGCTCACCGACCTCGGGCCGGATCGGCCGCCCCGAGCCGTCCAAGAGCGGAGGAAACATGCCAATCGACCACCCCGCCGGGCGCTTCCAGGGCCGAGCGGGAGCGGGGAAATCATCCGGAGCGAGGGGGCTTGCCCCGGCGGTCCGCTCGTTCGCGTCGCGCCCCACGCGCTCCAGTGCGTCGACGAGGGGCGCCGCCCACGGCTCCGCCGCGAGCGTTCGCAGCTTTGGTAGCGCCGAGGGTGCCGACCCAAGCAGGCACTCGTCGAGCAGCGGGCGCAGGCTCTCGGATTTCGACACCCCACGCGTCCCTTCGAGGAGCCGGATACAGGGCGCGACGAGCTCCTCGCAATCGCGCACGTTCGCGAGGACCTCGAGCGTCGCCTTCGCCGCGTCGCGGTGGACCGCGTCCGTCGCGGAGAGGGGACGGGCGCCGGACAATCCGGGCGACCAGCTCCGCTCGACGTGAGCGAGGAGGCGGCAAAGGGCGGGAACGAGCTCGTCGCGGTGCCTCTGGGCGAGCAAGACGAGGGTGGGCGGCGGTTTGTAGTGGGCGTTGAAGAGGACATCCAGCTCCTCAGGCCCGAGCCGCTCCAGGTAGGCCGAAAGGGCCGAGAGATCCGTCGCGCGGAGGAGGGCGCTCCGCGAGAGGTAGGGGAATGCGCCCGGATGGTCGTCGAGGGTCGTCTGGCTTCGCGCGCGCAGATAGCCATTCACCCAGCGCGCCTCCAAGAAGAGCGTCGCGACGAGCGCTCTCGCCTCCAGGCTCCCTTCCGACGAGAGGGCCTCCGCGAGGGCGAGCAGCTGGGCGCGCTCGCGACCAGACGCGGCCTCGATGTGCGCGACGAGCCACCGATCGGAACGGTGGCGGGAGAAGCTCATTCGCCGATGGCGCTCTCGGCTCGCCTCCGCGGGCGTGTCGCTCACGAAGAGAGCCCCGTGGTTTGCGCTCGTGGCGGAGCGCACGAGCCTCCGATGATGCAGGCGCGTCGAGCGAACGAGGGCCTCCACCGCGAACGCGAGGCCCTCGCGCGCGACCCAGTGCTGCAACAGGAGATCCTGGAGCTCTGGCGCTTGTCCGCCGTATCGACCGGCGTGGCCGTTTGGGAGCAGGGCCATCGCGACCGCCTCGACGTGGACATCGAGCGGCCCGGATGCTTCCCCCTGGTAGCGCCGGATCACCTCGCGGGTCGCGTCCGGATCGCACGACGAGCCGAGGCCCTCCGCGAGCCACTCGAAGGCGCGCGCCTCCGGCGGCAGCTGCGCTCGAATCATCGCCATCGCGCTCGCGGCGTCCGGGAGGGGGCCCGTCGCGGGGATCGAGAGCCGCGCGCGCGCCTTCGCGGCGCGCTTCTCGAGGGCGGGGGTCCAGTGGAGGGAGGCCATCGTCCTCCTCTACCCCTCCTCGCGCCGTTTCTTTGAGCGTCGCCGTTGAAGAAGGGGTCGCGCTCACCGGTCGAGCCAGGCGCGGAAGGCTGCGCCGTTCTCTTGCGGGACGATGACGTCGTGCTTGGGACGCGGGCGCAGCGTGAGAGCGACGCGGCCCTTCCCGGCGGATCGGATCGACTCGATGGACGCCGCGCCCACGATGCAGCTGCGGTGAGCGCGAAAGAACGCGCGGGGGTCGAGCTCGTCCTCGAGCTGCTGCAGCGTCTTGTCGATGATGTGCTCGGTGCCGGCGCGGGTGACGACGAGGGTGAGCTTGTCCTCTGCGAAGACGTACGCGACGTCGTCGACGGAGAGCGCGCGCAGCTCGGCTCCCCGGCGCACGAGCAGGCGCCGTCGCGGCTCCCGAACGAAGTCGGCCAGCGCGCCGAAGGACGGCGCCCTGGGAGCGGAGAAGGCCTCGCGGAGGAGATGGAACTTGGACAGCGCCCGCGCGATGTCCTCATGAGCGATGGGCTTGAGGAGATAGTCGATGCTGGCGCATCGGAAGGCGTCGAGGAGATACCGGTCATAGGCGGTGGCGAAGATCACGGGGCAATGGACGCCCCCCGGCGCGAACAGAGGGAGGGCGAGACCATCGGCGAGCTGAATGTCACTCAGCACGAGATCGGGGGGCGTGCTCCGCGCGAACCATGCCCGCGCCCCCTCGACCGTGTCGAAGGTCGCCACGATGTCGACATCCGGTCGCGCCGCGCGCAAAGCCGACGTCAGCTGAGCGAGGGCGGGAGGCTCGTCTTCGAGAAGGGCGACCCGCAAGGACGAAGGCTCGGGGACCGGCGGCTCGCTCATCCGGTCACCCCCGCGAGGGGCACCACCACCCGAAAGCGCTGCTCGTCCTCGTCGACCACGACCGGTGCCCCACCGGCCCATCGAACTCGCTCCGCGAGGTTCTGCAGGCCGAGCGCGAGGCCGACGCTGCCCCCGACGACCTCCTTTCGAGGAGCGCGAGCGTGGATCACCTCCACCCGATCCGCATGGAGCTCGACCCTCACCACGAGCGGGGCACGCGCGTGAAAGACATTGTGCTTCGCCGCGTTCTCCACCAGCAACTGCAGCGACGTCGGGGGGACCGCGGCGTCGGCGCGAGCGCCATGGTCCACGACCTCGATGGCGAACGCGGCGCCGAAGCGGAGGCTGAGCAGCGCGCCGTAGCGGCGTACGAACGCGAGCTCCTCATCGAGAGGCACCTTCAAACGGTCCGAGGTCGTGAGCAGATAGCGAGTCACCGCCGCGAAATCCTGATTGAAGGCCTTGGCCCGCGCCGGGTCCTCATCGATCAGGTGTTGGAGCGTGTTCAGACAATTGAAGATGAAATGAGGATCGATCTGCCGGCGTAGCGCGAGCAGCTCGGCCTCTGCCCGCGCTCGCTCGGTCTTGGCCACCCGGACCACGTCGCTCTCACGGTCCTTGATCAGCAACACCGTCTCGTACGCGTGGGCCACGATCACGACGCAGATGACGTTCACGAGCGCGACCGTCCGGACTTGCTCGTTCGTGATGCTCACCCCGGACAGGGCGCGAAACGCCATCAAGCAGAGGACCGTGAGGGGCGCCGTGTAGAGGACGATGCCGGCGCCGAGCAGGATCACGCGGCGCCACGGGCGCTCGAGCCAATCGAGCGAGGTGCGGCCGCGCAAGAGCAGCCAGCGGTTGCCGTGCCAGATGGAGAACGACAGCGCGAAGAACAACACCCCGCCACCCCAGACCCGCCGGTCGTCGAGGGGCAGATCGCCGTAGAGCCCGGTGGCGAACGGAATGGTGATGCCGAACACGGCGATGCCGATTCGGCGCGCGAGCTCGTCATGAATGGGAGGCAACGGCGGGGGCGACATGGCAGTCGCTGCACAGCTTACCTCGTCGCGGCCTCGTCCTGTTTCATCCCGGCAAAGTCCGGCTTCGGCCGAAGGTGAGCCGCGAGAATGGGGGCGTGGACGAGACTTTGCCCGATGAATCCAGCGAACATCCATTGGCTCGCGGTGGTCTCCGCCACCCTATCGACCTTCCTGCTCGGCGCGGTGTGGTACGGGCCGCTCTTCGGCAGAGTGTGGCAGCGCCACATGGACCTCGGTGACGAGACCTTGAAGAGGAACGTTCCGCGTACCTTCGCGATCGCGGCCGCGCTGACGTTCGTGAGCGCGGTGAACCTCGCGTTCTTTCTCGGCCCCGCTCCCTCGCTCGCCTTCGGCGCCGCGGCGGGCGCGGCGACGGGCGTGGGCTTCGTGGCCACCTCCCTCGGTGTCACCTACGCGTTCGGCCGCCGCCCCTCGCGGCTCGCCCTCATCGACGCGGGATACCACGCGGTCTCCTTCACCGGGATGGGTGTGCTCCTTGCCGCGTGGCGATAGCGATTCGCGCCGCCGACCTGAGCAGCACCCCCGGCGCTTCTTCGTGCTCGCCGACCCCGCGCCGGCGCTCCGCTCCTCGAGCTCCGTCGCGGGAGGGGTCGATCAAAGCGCGACCCCCCAAGCGGCAGCGAGGCTCGGGGACCGCTCACGCATCGAATAGAGCAGCGCGGCGTGGCTCGGGTCATCGGGGCGGGCCCCGACGAGATCGATCTCGAGCTCGACGGAGAAGCCGCGGTCGAGCGCGTGCGCCGGCGCGGCGGCGGCGACGTTGGCGAGGATCTCGGGGTGATGCGACTCGAGGGTGGCCCAAGGCGACCGCTCGAACGCCTTCAGCTCGGCGAACGCGCTCGCGGGCTCGCCGGTAGCTTCGACGCTCAGCCACTCACCGCGGCCACGCTCGCTGACGGAGCGGACGCGGATCTTCAAAGTGGCGCGCTCGAGCTGGGCGAAGCCGACCGTTCCTTCACCGGGCGCGACGACGTAGGCGACGTGACCGCTCTCTTCATAGCGGGAGACGATCTGCGACGGAGCAAGCCGAGCCTCGACCCGCGGGCTCTCGGCGGTGTCCACCACGACGAAGGCGTACGTCGGGGAGGAGGCCGCCCTCTCGTTGAGGATGGGGCTGAACCCGGCGTGACAGCCGGCGACGGAGACCGCGAGAAGGAGAAGGGGCAGCGACTTCACGGCCTACGAACGCACTGCCGCAGGATGCCTTACAGGCCCTCCCCGACAGCACTCGAAGCGCGGTGATGGTGAGTCTCGAGCATCGACCTCGCGCCGCGGTGGCCATGATTGGTCAGGCCCGGGTCCGGCGGGAGCGTAAGAGGGATGAGCGAGCGCGGAGCCGCAACCGCCCCCGAGGTCGCTACCGGAGCGAGGATTGATCTCATCCCCGCGTGAATGGCTCCAGCTGCTGGACTCGAACCAGCGACCCGGTGATTAACAGTCACCTGCTCTACCGACTGAGCTAAGCTGGAATGGTGTCGGTGTGCGGTGGGGGCGCCACCGCGAGCGGCAGACTACTCGGAGGGCGGCGTCCGTCAAGGGCTTTTCGGGGGCGACGGACGGGCCGGGCCGGTCAGGTCGGGAGCTCGCGCATGACCTCGGTGAGGCGGGCGATGGTGAAGGGCTTCGCGAGGAAGGCTTGGACCTGGGGGCGGAGGGCGTGGAGGTCGGCGTTGGAGTAGCCGCTCATGATGACGATGGGCAGGTGGGGGTGGAGGGCGCGGATACGGCCGATGAGGGGGGCACCGCAGAGCCCCGGCATCGTGAGATCGAGGAGGATCGCGGTGACGGCGGCCTGGAGGGAGAGCTGCTCGAGGGCCGCTTCCCGGTCGGCGGCCTGGGTGACGGCAGGTTGTTGAAGTCATGAGCCACCCCGCCCGCCATGCGCACGAGGCTCTCGGCGCGGCTCGCGTCGGCGAGCCTCTGATCGATCGAGCGGCGCGCGTCATCGAGCTGGGCGCGCTCGGTCATGTCGGTGATGGCGAGCAGCACCTGGGCTCTCGCGGCGGACACGGGCGGGATCGTCACCCCTTGGACGTGGGCGCGCAGGTTGGAGCGGTCGGCGCGGGTCAGCACGACGTCGCACCAGCGAACGCCGCTCTCGGCTCCGAGGCCCTCGAGGAACGAGCGCATGTGCGGGCGGTCGCCGGGCGGGACGAGCATCTCGAACGGGACGCCGACCATACTCTCGCGCGCGACCCCGAGCATGCACGCGAGGGTGGCGTTCACCTCCAACACCACGTCCTTGGGCCCGAGGGAGGCGATGCCGGCGGGGACGGCGTCGAGGAGCGCCGCGAGGTGGGCGCGGGTGGCGGCGAGCTCGAGGTTGGTGTGGCGAAGCGCCTCTTCCTGAGTCGCGAGCTCGGCGCGCTGCAGACCGATCTCCTCCTCGACGTCGGTGCGCGGCGCGTTCTCTTTGGTCATGACGACTTCGCCGGCTCGGGCGTGAGCTTCACGAGCTGCACGCTACCATCGATTCTCGCGGATCGATTCGCGCGTCCCGAGCGGCGAGCGGGGGGCGCTCGACATGACCGCATCGCGGAGCCAGCCCGACACCGCGCCGTGGCCAGTGCCGAGGGGGAGCCGCTTGGGGAGAATTCCGAGCGCGGGCGGCGAATGGGCATTTGGCGTCGCGATTGGCAATCATCGACCGAGACCCGGGTCGAAGCGCGAATGTCCGCATTGGGCTCATTGCCGAGCTTCCGTCGGGACAGAGCGAGCACAATCCGATTGACGGGCTCGAGCAGCGCAGCGCGCGGAAGGCGCGTCGATCTTCAGCGCGCGCGCCAAGCGGCAATCGTTGCACCGAATTGCGAAGACAAAATAACGACTGTAGCGATCGTGCGCCAATCGACAAAGACGCCGCATCACAATTGTCGACTTACCGGACTGACTGTCGAAGAAGATGGTGCTCAGACGGATGAAAGGCCATACTCCGGGCCCAAAGGTTCGCGCGTGCGCGCGAGCCGCTGCTCCGACCTCGCCCGGCGAGAGCCTTGCAGAACGGCGGGCCACGAGGGACGGCGTCGTCCCACGACGAAAGCGAGAGCAGTCATGGATGTGGTAGCGAACGGTGCAAAGGCCGTCGGCGGCGCGCCTTTCAGCGAGCGTGCGAGAGCAGCGCGGCGAACGCCCGAGCCGATGAGGCGGATCCTCCTCTGCGTCGACCGGTCCTCGCTGGCCGAGGCCGGGGTGCCCCACGCGGTGCTGCTCGCCAAGGCGTTTCGGAGCCCGATCACGATCCTGCACGTGATGCAGCCTCCGCAGGACGCACGCGGTCCGCGCACCATGACGGATGCGGTCGGGTGGGAGCTCTCGAGGCAAGAGGCCGCCTCGTACCTCGAGCATCTGCGCGCGGACGTGGCGGCCGCGTCGGGCCAACCGGTCGAGGTCGTGCTCGAGCAGGGCCATCCCGCGGAGCGCATCGAGGCGCTGTGCCGACATATCGGCGCGGACCTGATGATCCTCTCCAGCCATGGGGAGGGCGGAGCCGGCGCCTGGAACCTCGGCAGCACCGTCCAACAAGTCCTCGCGGTGGCGAAGGGCTCGGTGCTCGTCGCTCGGTCGCGGGCTCCGCGCAACGCCACGCGGCCAAGGCGCATCCTGGTCCCCCTCGACGGCTCGATCCGCACCGAGAGCGTGCTCCCCACGGCGGCGCGAATGGCCGGCGCCGCGGGAGCAGAGGTGCTCTTGGTTCATATCGTCGTCGAGCCCGCTCCGAATCGAGTGCTCGTATCGAGCGATGACGTCGCGATGGCGCAAGAGCTCGCGGGGCGGCTGGAGCGGTGCGCGAAGCACTACCTCGATCACCTCGCGGAGCAGCTGCTGCGTGACGTCCCGGTCGTGCGCACGCTCGTGAAGCGGCAGGCGGACGAGGGCCGGGGGTTGCTGGACGTCATCGAGCGCGAAGGGATCGATCTGGTCGTTCTCTCCGCACATGGCGCGAGCTGCGATCCGGCGCGGACATTCGGGAGCGTCACCGCGCAGCTGCTCTGGCACTCACCGGCGCCGCTCCTGGTGATCCAGGACTTGGAGGAGGCGGGGCTCGGATCCGCGCGCTATGGCGACGAGCTGAGCCCGCCCTCGCCGCGAGGCAGCTTCGTCGAGGACGCGACTTGACGTCACCCGCCGAATTACCCAGCGGAGAACGACCGACCACGGAGCGCGACAATCGGATTCGAAGCCTCGCGCGAGGGCATGCCTCGGTTCGGCGCGCGAGGCGCGCCGCTTCGACCTCGTTCGACGTCGCGACCCTCACGTCGACCATCGAAGACGCGCGCGACGTCTTCGCCAGGGTCGCGACCGACGACACGGCTCGGGCTCGGGCCGCCGAGTGGTTTCTCGACAATTACTACCTCGTACGTCGGGTCGCCCGTCAGGTCGACGCGGACCTGCCGGGAGGCTTCGCGCGTCACCTTCCGGAGCTCGCCTCCGGCGTCGACCTCGGGGTCCCGCGCATCTATGCAGTGGCGCGGGAGCTCGTGGCCGGCGAGGACGCGCGCGTGGACGCAGGGGAGCTCGAGCGGGCCCTCTCGCTCTACGAAGAGACGACGGCGCTGACGATCGCGGAGCTGTGGGCGCTGCCCACGATGCTGCGGGTGCGGGTGCTGGAGACGCTCGCGGAGGCGCTGCTCCGCCTGACACCGGGAGCTCCCGCGCCGACCGGCGCCGAGCCTCCGCTCACGGCGTCGGTCGCCGCCGTCGAGCGCTCCGTGCGCGCCCTGCGCGTGCTCGCCGAGATCGACTGGAAGAAGCTGTTCGTCCGGACGAGCCGCGTCGAGGCGATCCTGCGGAGCGACCCGGCCCGCGTCTACGATCGCATGGACTTCGCGACGTGCGACCGCTACCGAAAGGCGGTCGAAGAGCTCGCGTGGTCGGGAGACGCCTCCGAAGAGACGGTCGCGCGCGAGGCGATCGATCTCGCCAAGGCTCACGCGGACGATCCTCGCCTCGGGCACGTCGGCTACTACCTCGTCGACGCGGGAAGGCCTGCCCTGAAGCGGCTCGTCGGGTCGCGCCCCTCCGCGCTCGACCGGCTCCGCGAGCAGCTCCTCACCCATCCGACGGCGGCGTTCTTCGTGACGGCGGCGGTCTCGGTGCTCGTGCCTTGGCTGCTCCTCGTCGCCTATGGGGTGCATGCGGGGGCCGGGCCGCTCCAAGTCGCCGGCATTGCTTCCCTGGGTCTCTTGCCCGCGTGGCACCTCGGGACGGCGATCCAAAGGCATTTCTTCGCGTTCTTCCTCCCGCCCCGCCCGCTGCCGAAGCTCGACTTCGAGAAGGGCGTGGGCGCAGGACACGAGACGCTCGTGGTGATCCCGGCGCTGCTCGATCGAGCGCGCGACGCGAAGGGCTTGGTGGCCGCCCTCGAGCGGCACTACCTCCGTAACCCCGACCCTGCGTTTCAGTTCGCGCTCCTGACCGACCTCCCCGACTCCGCCTCCGCGACGGGCGATAGCGACGCCGTGGACGCCGCGGCTCGAGGCATCGCCGAGCTCAATGCGCGACACGGCAGCGACGGCCGCGGACCTTTTCATCTCCTGCACCGCGAAGCGCGCTGGAACGAGAGCGAGCAGCGCTTCATGGGCTGGGAGCGCAAGCGGGGAAAGCTCGAGGAGCTCAACCGACTGCTGCGCGGCGACGAGACGACGAGCTTCTCGCGCCGGGAGGGAGACGCCTCGAGGCTGTCGGCGATCCGCTTCGTGATCACGCTCGATTGCGACACCGAGCTCGGGATCGGGGCGGGGCGCCGGCTCGTCGGTCTTCTCTGCCATCCCCTCAACCGCGCCACCTTCGACGGGGCGAAGGGGCGGCTCGTCTCCGGGTACACGATCGTGCAGCCGCGTGTGTCGACGTCACCGTCGAGCGTGCGCCGCTCGCGGTTCGCGCGCATCTTCGCGGGAGACGTGGGGCTCGACATCTACTCCCACGCCGTGAGCGATCTCTACCAAGATCTGTTCGGGGCCGGCATCTTCGTCGGCAAGGGCATCTACGACGTCGACGCGTTCGCCCGGAGCGTCGCCGGGCGCGTGCCCGAGAACGCGATCGTCAGCCACGATCTGTTCGAAGGCATCCACGGTCGCGCCGCGCTCGCCACCGACATCACGCTGTTCGAGGAGTACCCGTCGCACTACGTGGCCTACGCGCGGCGGCTGCACCGCTGGGTGCGCGGGGACTGGCAGCTCTTGCCGTGGCTCTTCCGATGGGTCCCCGGCGCCGACGGCGCACGGCTGCGGAACACCCTCAGCGCCATCGATCGGTGGAAGATCGCAGACAACATGCGGCGCAGCGTGACGGGCCTCGGGTCGGTCGCGCTCTTGGTCGCGGGGTGGACGTTCTTGCCAGGCTCGCCGGTCTTCTGGACCGTCGCGACGCTCGCGCTCCTCGTGTCGCCGGTCGTTCCTTCGGTGGTGCTCGATGCGCGCAACCGGCGCGAGAGCGCTGCGAGGGCCGGCCTATCGGTGGCGTTCCTGGCCCACGACGCGACGATCGTCGCAGACGCCGTCGTCCGCGTGCTCACGAGGCTCCTCGTCACCCGCCGGCACTTGCTCGAGTGGACTCCGATGGCCACGAGCGAGCGCGAGGTCGGACGGAGCAGCCCGCGATCCCTCGCGTGGCGGGAGATGCGCTTCGCGATCGCCCTCTCCGGCTTCGCCGCGGCGATGGTCGCGATCGTGCGACCGGGCGCGCTCTCGATCGCTCTGCCGATCATTGCGGTGTGGATCGCCGCGCCCGAGATAGCCCGCTTCTTGAGCCTCGAGGCGCCCGCCGGCAAGCGCGAGCCCCTCGTCGAAGCGGACCGCACCACGCTGCGCCTCCTCGCGCGGAGGACGTGGCTCTTCTTCGAGACCTTCGTGGGCCCGAACGACCAGTGGCTGCCCGTCGACAACTATCAGGCGGCGCCGCGCGAGCAGACGGCCCACCGGACGTCTCCGACGAACATCGGGATGATGATGCTCTCGACGCTCGCCGCCTACGACTTCGGTTACCTCGCGCCGGGCGAGCTAGCGACGCGCCTCACGAGCACGCTCGACACGATCGGACGGCTCTCCCACCACCGAGGCCACCTCCTCAATTGGTACGAGACCAACACGCTGAAGCCGCTCTCACCCGAGTACGTCTCCACCGTCGACAGCGGCAACTTGGCCGGGTGCCTCCTCGCCCTCGCCCAGGGCTGCCGGCAGATCGAGGACGCGCCGGTGCTCCGAGACGAGGTCTTTCGGGGCCTCGGCGACACGCTGGATCTGGTCGAAGAGGCGCTCTTGTCGGCGGTCTCGGAGCCCGCCGACGCCAAGCCGCTCGTCGAGATCGTAAGCACGATGCGCTCCGCGCTCGCGCGCGGGCAATCGCACACGGGCGAGGCCTACGCGACGATCCGTGCGCTGGGTGACGACATCACGCCTCGGCTCGACGAGGGGATCCTCGACCTCGTCGCGACGGGCGTTCATCGCCACGAGATCGACGTCCTGCACGCGCTTCGGATGTGGATGGACCGCCTCCACCACCAGCTCTTCGAAGCGCGGCGGCTGCTCGACGATCTGCTTCCTTGGCTCGCCTTCGGGGACGAGCCCGCCGCCGGCGGTCTCACCCTCCCCGCGTCGACGCGGCTGCGCGATGTCCCCGCGGTGGCAGCGGAGCTGCGCGCGGCCGTACACGACGCGTCCGATCGAGCTTCGGCCGAGCGCGTGGAGAAGGCCTGTCGAGAAGCAGAGGGGCGCGCGCAGGCGCTGATGAGCCAGCTCCGCGAGGTCGCGGCGCGGGCAGAGACGGAAGCCCTCGGAATGGATTACCGGCTCCTCTACGACAAGGAGCGCGACCTCTTTCGCATCGGTCACAACGTGACCGTCGACGAAGCAGACGCCCACCACTACGACCTGCTCGCCTCCGAAGCCCGCCTCGCGAGCTACCTCGCGATCGTGACGGGCCAGGCGCCGGAGTCGCATTGGTACATGCTGGGCCGGCCGATGACGCGCGCCGCGGGAGCGCCGGCGCTGCTCTCGTGGGGCGGCACGATGTTCGAGTACCTGATGCCGCCGCTGTTGATGCGGAGCCAAGAGGGCACGCTCTTGAAAGAGAGCTGCTACCAAGCGGTGCGGGCGCAGATCGCCTTCGGGGCGGAGCGCGACGCGCCGTGGGGCGTCTCCGAGTCCGCGTTCGCGCGGGTCGACGCCCACCAGACGTATCAATATCGCTCGTTCGGGGTGCCGGGCCTCGGCCTCAAGCGAGGGCTCGGCGACGACCACGTCGTCGCACCGTACGCCTCGGTGCTCGCGGTCGCCATCGTTCCCCAAAGCGTCGCCGAGAACACGCGCCGGTTCGCGACGATGGGGATGCTCGGGGTCTACGGGCTCTTCGAAGCGCTGAGTCTCCCCACCGAGGAAGGCGAGCGTCCGGAGGTCGTTCGCTCGTACATGGCTCATCATCAAGGGATGAGCCTCGTCGCGCTCGACAACTGCCTCCACGGCGAGGTCATGGTCGCGCGGTTTCATTCCCACCCCCTCGTGCAACGGGGAGAGCTCCTCCTCAACGAGAGGAACCCGACCGCGCCCCCCACCGAGTGGACGATCGCCAAGAGCGCGGAGCAGGCCGCGGACCTCCAGGCATTGGCTCCGCCGAGCGCAGGAGGCTCTTTCACGCCGCTCGCCGATGGCCGCCCGCAAGCGTTCATCCTCAGCAACGGGCGCATGTCGAGCATCGTCACGGCCGAAGGCGGCGGCGGCCTGCGCTGGGACGGCCTCGCCCTCACGCGCTACAACCCCGATCCGACCCGCGACGAGGACGGCGCGTGCGTCTACGTGCGCGACGACCGGACCGGGAGCGTGTTCCGCGCGACGTCCCGCGACGCGAGCGCGACCTTCTTCGCGCACAAGGCCTCGTATCACCGCAGCGAGCAAGGGCTCTCGGTGCACGTGGACGTGACGGTCGCGCCCGCCGACGACGTCGAGGTCCGCCAGATCACCGTCCGCAACGAGGCGGACGAGGCACGCGAGCTCACGCTGACCTGCTCCGCCGAGCCGCTGCTGCTCCGTCCCGCGGACGCCGAACGCCACCCCGCGTTCGCGAAGCTCTTCCTCGAGAGCGAGATCGTCTCGGAGGTCGACGGCCTGGTCGTCTCCCGCCGGCATCGGACCCCGAAGGAAGACCACGCGGTCTTGCTGTTCCGGATGGTGCACGAGGGCACATCGGTCGCGTTCGCGGGCGCGGAGAGCGACCGCGCCGCCTTCTTCGGTCGGCTCGGCTTCGGCGCCACCCCGCTCGCGCTGTCGTCGGGGATGAAGGCGCTCTCGGGGCGCTCGGGGGCCACCCTCGACCCGCTCCTCTGCCTCATGGCTTCGATCAAGCTCAAGCCGCACGGCTCCGCGACGTTCGCCTTCGTGACGGCGGTCGCGCGCTCGCGCACCGCGGTCCTGGAGCTCGGGCGGCGCTTTGGATCCATGCACGCGGTGCGGTGGACGCTCCGCGACGCGGAGCAAGAGGTCGCGCGGAGGCTCGCGCGAGGGCACGTCGACCCCGCGCTTTTGCCGACCATCCAGCGCCTCCTCTCCGCCGTGCTCTTCCAAGATCGAGAGCTGCGCGCTCCGGAGCGCACGCTCACCTCGGGCAAGCCGAGCAAGGAGCGGCTCTGGGGCCGAGCCATCTCCGGCGACGAGCCGCTCGTGGTCGCGCGCGTGCACGACTCGGAGGCGAAGCTCCTCGGCGAGCTGCTGACCGCCCACGCCTACTTGCGCCAGTGCGGTATCCCCATCGATCTCGTCCTCGTCGACGAGCAAGCGACCGGGTACGCGAACGAGGGGACGGACACCCTTCGGCGCGCCCTCGAGCGCCGCAAGTACCAGGAGTGGATTGGGCAGCGCGGCGGCATCCACATGATGGGTCGCGATCAGATCGGAGAGGAAGAGCTACGCATGCTCGAGGCAAGCGCGCGGGTGTTCTTGGATACGCGCGACGTGTCACTCGTCGATCGGCTCTCACGCCCGGCGACGGCGCGACCAGCGCTGCCCGCGTTCACGCCGTCGGTCACGGACGACACCGCCTCCGTCTCCCCTCGCCTCCCGACACGCACGTTCGACAACGGCATCGGCGGCTTCACCACCGACGGCCGCGAGTACGTCCTGCTCGCGCGCCCCTCCGCGGCGACGCCCGGTCCGTGGTCGAACGTGCTCGCGAACCCGACCTTCGGCTGCCTCGTCACGGAGTCTTCGCTCGGCTCGTCTTGGAGCATCAATGCGGCCGAGAATCGCCTCACGCCCTGGCGCAACGACCCGCTCTTCGATCGGCCGTCGGAGGCCGTCTATCTGCGCGACGAAGAGACGGGGGTCGTGTGGTCGCCGACCCCGATGCCGGCCGGGAGCGACGCCGAGACGCTGGTGCGCCACGGCCGCGGATACACGATCTATCAGCGCGAGTCGCACGGACTCCGCCAAGAGCTGACCGTCTTCGTCCCCCCCGGCTCGCCGCTCAAGATCGTGCGCCTCCGTCTCGAGAACCGGCTCCCGCGCCGTCGCCGGGTGACCGCGACCTACTCCGCGGAGTGGGTGCTCGGCGCGCTCCGCGCCGAGCAGCGTCCCTTCATCGTCCCCGAAGCGGATCGCGGGAACGCGTGTCTCATGGCGACCAACAGCTGGAACCAGGAGCACGCGGGGCGGGTCGCGTTCCTCGCCTCGGAGCTGCCGGTGCACGGCCTCACCACCGATCGGACAGAGTTCCTGGGACGGGCCGGAGACTACGCGCGCCCCGAAGCGCTGCGGCGCTGGGGCCTCAGCGGCGCGGTGGAAGCGGGAGCGGATCCATGCGCCGCGCTGCAGGTCCACGTCGAGTTCGAGGAGCGCGGCGTGATCGAGACCCATTTCATCCTCGGAGAGGCGGAGGGTCGTGACGAGGCCCTCGCTCTCGTGGCGAAGTTCCGCGAGCGGGCCGCCGTCGACGCGGCGTTTCGCGAGCGAGAGGCCTTCTGGAGCGGCATCCTCGATCGGGTGCGAGTGCACACGCCCGAGCCCTCGATGGATCTCGTCCTCGGCGGGTGGTTCCTCTACCAGACGATCTCGTCACGTCTCTTCGGGCGAACGGGTTACTTCCAGTCGAGCGGGGCGTATGGGTTTCGTGACCAGCTCCAGGACGTCCTCGCCCTCCTCCAGGTCGCGCCCGCCATTGCGCGCGCCCACATCCTCGAGGCGGCGTCGCACCAGTTCGAAGAGGGAGACGTGCTGCATTGGTGGCATCCGCCCTCCGGACGCGGCGTGCGCACCCGCTGCTCGGACGACATGGCGTGGCTCCCCTTCGTCACCGCCGAGTACGTGACCGCGACGGGGGACGTCGGGATCCTCGACGAACCGATCCCGTTTCTCTCCGCGGAGACGCTGAAGCGAGACGAGCACGATCGCTTCTCCTCGTTCGATGTCGCGACGAGCCCCGGAACGCTCTTCGAGCACTGCCGGCGCGCCCTCGAGCGAACGCTCCCGCGCGGCCGTCACGGCCTGCCCCTCATGGGGGACGGCGACTGGAACGACGGCATGAGTCGCGTCGGCGTGCGCGGGATCGGTGAGAGCGTGTGGCTCGCTTGGTTCCTGTGCGCGACCTCGGAGCGCTTCGCATCACTTTGCGACCGCCTGGGGCGAGCGGAAGAAGCGGCGCGGTGGCGACAGAGCGCCGTCTCGCTCGCAAAGGCGGTGGAGCAATCGGCCTGGGACGGAGCGTGGTACGCGCGCGCCTTCCACGACGACGGCTCCGTCGTGGGCTCCGCCCAGTCGCGGGAGTGTCGCATCGACTCGATCGCCCAGACGTGGGCCGTCTTGTCCGGCATCGGCGATCCGGAGCGTGCGCGCACCGCGATGGAGTCGGTCGAGCGCGAGCTGGTGCACGAGCGACGACGGCTCGTGCTCCTCTTGACCCCCGCGTTCCGATCGACGCCGCACGACCCCGGCTACATCCAGGCCTATCCGCCCGGGGTGCGTGAGAATGGCGGGCAATACACCCACGCCGCGACGTGGGTCGGGTGGGCGCACGCGAAGCGGGGCGACGGCGCAGCCGCGGAGCGGATCTTCCGCCTCTTGAACCCGATCCTTCAATCGCGCACGCCCGCCGCGGCGACGCGGTATGGGCTCGAGCCGTACGTGCTCGCGGGCGACGTCTACGGGCTGAAGCCCTTCGCGGGCCGGGGAGGATGGAGCTGGTACACCGGCGCGGCGGCGTGGGCCTTTCGTCTCGGGCTCGAGGCGATCCTCGGGCTGCGCCCCGAAGCGGGTGGCCTGCGCATCGACCCGTGCATCCCGCCCGCGTGGCCCGGCTTCGAGGCCTGGCTCCAGATCGGCACCGAGCACGTTCACGTCGTGGTCGACAACACGGAGCAGATCGGGCGAGGCGTCGCCGAGGTGACCGTCGACGGCGCCCCGGCCGCGAGCCTCGTGCTGCTCACGCCGAATGGAGGGGCTCTGCACGAGGTGAAGGTCCGCCTCGGCAAGGCGCTCGCGGCCCCCGCGGTGCCGCGCGACCCGAGCGCCTCGGAGCGCACGTCCGTCGACGACCACCCCTGATCGCCCTTTTCACGGCGCCCCCGCGGTTGCGAGGATTCGCCCATGCCCGTCCGACGCCGATCGGTGGAGAAGCGACGACTCGAGCGCGGCGAGGGTCCGACGCGGCAGGTGTTCGAGGCGGAGCTCTCCGGAAAGAAGCTCGTGACGCGGTGGGGGCAGCACGGAGGGCAGCTTCGGGTCGCGGAGAAGGTTCTCGCTTCCGCGACGGACGCCCAGGCCGCGTTCAACGCCGCCCTCTTGGCCCGGATGACGAAGGGCTTCGAGGAGCCGAAGGGGCGCCCCGCGAGCGTGGGGTTGAAGGGGGTATCCGCGCGGAACGAGGCGCTCGAAGAGGCGATCGACGCGGAGCCGGAAGGCCAGGAGAGCTACGTGGTCTACGGGGATTGGCTCCAGTCGATGAGCGATCCGCGGGGAGAGCTGATCGCGGTGCAGCTCGGGCTCGCCCGCGATCCCGACAATGAAGCGCTGCTCGACGCGGAGGCGGCCCTATTCAAGAAGTTTCGGGGGGAGCTGTTGGGGCCGCTCGAGAAGGTGGCGACGCGTCGGCTCTACAACAGCTATGCGCGCGCTTTCGAGTGGTACGGCGGCTTCATTCGGAAGGCTTCGCTGCACGAGTCGCGCACACCTCTCGCGGAGACGCTGGAGCTGCTGCTCGGGCATCCCTCGGGGCGGTTCGTTCAGGAGCTGGACTTGGCGGGGATGCAGATCGAACAGGCGCTGGCGACGCTGGGAGCGGCCCCGCGAAGGACCCTGCGGCGCCTCAGGATCGCGTTTCATGGCTACACGACGGCGCGCGCGAATCTGTCGGGCGCGTTCCTCTCGGCGCTGCCGCGGCTCGAGCTCTGGGACGTGGGGATCATGAATGTCGTGTTCGCGCCCGGGGTTTATCCGAACGTGAGAGAGCTCTCGCTCACCCTGCACGGCGACGCGCCATTCGCTTCGCTCTCGAAGATCACATTCCCGGATGTGCGCGCGCTGCGATACGTGGATTGGCAAGAGGGCGGCGCGAAGAACGACGGCTGGACAGAAGCCTTCGCGGCGGGGATGGTCCCGGCGCTGACGTCCCTCGCGGTGAAGGTCATTCGCCCGACCGCCGCCAGCGTTTCGAGGATCTCGTCCACGCGAGCGGCGCTCGCGGCGCGGGAGCTGACCCTCTCGATGTTCGCCAATCGAGAGGCCCTCGATGCGCTCGCGGAGAGCCTGCCGCGGCTCTCCGCATTGGAGCGCTTCACATTGGAGACACCACGCCCAATCGCCGCCGACGCCCGCCGCGCCATCACAAACGTGTTTCCCTCGACGACGTTCGAGGTCGAGCAGGCGTGATGAAGCGCGCGGACTGAAGGAGTCGGCGTCATGCCTCTCGGCACCGGAGTGGCTGCCAATTCACCCCCCCGGCCCCCCTCGCTGTGCGAGGGGGGAGATCCGTCGGAGGGCACGGCTGGTCGCCGCGTGAGCGGTCGCAGCGATCTCGCCTTGGGCCTCTCTCCTCCGCGCGCGACGGGTCAAGGTGCTGTGCACAAACCAGAGCGCTGACTCCCCCCTCGCTACGCGAGGGGGGCTGGGGGGGTGAAAGAGCTGCAACTGCCCACCCAGTGGCCTGACAACCGCCCTTTTCAGCACACTGCCTAGTACTGCCGGCCCGAAGTTCACTGCGTAGACCTCCTTGGACTCCGTCCACTGCGTGGACTGCGTCCAATCCGGTTCGTGTCTGGATCTGCTCCGCCCCCGCGCACGGCGCGGCAAGATGCGCCCGCGACGGCGCTGCCGCCGACGTGCGCGTCCAGCCACGTGCCGAGATCGGAGAGGACCTTCTCCTTCTCCGGCTCGTTGAAGATCTCGTGGTAGAGCTCTTCGTAGATGACGAGCTTCTTGTCGGCCGAGCGGGCGCGGCGATAGAGCTCGGCGCCGCCTTTGCGATTGATGATCTTGTCGCTCCCGCCCTGGAGGACGAGCAACGGGAGCTCGATCTCGTCCATGCGGCGATCGATCTCCTCGGTGGCGCGGATGAAGGCGAGACCGAAGCCCGTCTTGATCCAGCCGCGATAGACGAGGGGGTCTTGGTCGTAAGCGCGAACGACCTCGGGGTCGCGTGAGATGGAGTCGCTCTTCAGCTTCTCGATGGGCATCTTGGGGACGATGCGTCCGAGGGCACGGCCGGCGGCGATCTTGGCAGGGTTGAAATCTTCGCCGAGCTTCAGGGCGGGGCCGGAGAGGATGAGGCCCTCGAGGCGCGGACGATCGCGCAGCACGTAGAGGGTCGAGATGCAGCCGCCCATGCTGTGGGCGAGCAAATAGAGCGGGAGGTTGCCCGCGTTCTTACGGACGAACGCCACGAAGGCGGAGACATCGCGGACGTGATCACCGAGATCGGCGACGTAGACGCGCTCGCCCTCGGATCGGCCGTGACCGCGCAGGTCGAGCCCCCACACGTCGTAGCCGCGGTCGCCGAGGCTCTTGGCGACGTGACCGTAGCGACCGGCGTGCTCGGCGAGGCCGTGCACGAGCGCGACGACTCCCTTGGCGTTGGCGCGGGGCCAATGACGCACATGGAGCCTTAGGCCATCGGAGTGGAGGGTGTGCTCTTCGGCGACGCTCATGATGCTCGGACGTACCACAACGGTTCTCCGCTGAGAAACGTGCTCAGCTCCGATGCAGGACGAGCAGCGTAGCGACGGCCGCGATCATCCCCGCGAGCGCGACGGGGACGCCGACCTTGCCGTAGCGACGAAAGCCGATCTCCTTCTCGGCGTGGGCGGTCTCGACGACGAGGACGTTCGCGGCGGAGCCGAGCAGGGTGAAGTTGCCGGCGAACGTGGCGACGATCGCGACGAGCGTCCACGCGAGCTTGCCGTCCGAGAACGACGCCACGAGGGGCTGGACGAGGAGGATGAAGGGGACGTTGCTGATGATTTGGCAGCCGACGAGGAGGACGGCGGAGAGGGCGACGATCGCGATGATGCCTTCGGTCGGCATGCGCGCGATGACAGGATGAAAGAGGGCCTGGGGGACCCCCGCCTTCTCGAGCCCGGCGACGATCACGAACAGCGAGCCGAAGAAGACGAGGACGGTCCAAGAGACGCTGTCGAAGAGGGCGGCCGCGTCTCGGCGCCGGACCGCCATCATGAGCGCGGCGCCGGCGATGGCGGTCCACGCGAGGCTCGCGCCCGCGACGAAGAGGGCGCTCACGGCGGCGAGGATGGCGAGGGGCACGGCGGGGTGGAGCGGGAGCGGACCGCGCGGCACCGATGGCGGGGCGGGCGCCTCGATGGGGGACGCGCCCTGCCCGATCTCGCTTCGGAGCATGACGTCGAGGACGAGCGCGGTCGCGAGCAGCCCGACGAGGCCGGCCACGCCTCCCTCGAGCAGGTAGGCCCGGTATTGCAGACCGCCGAGCTTCGCGACGAGCATGTTCTGGGGGTTGCCGGCGAGGGTCATCGCGCTGCCCGCGTTCGAGCCCATCGCGAGCGCGAGCAGATAAGGCACGCGAGGGAGGCGGCGTGCCCGCGCGATGCGGTCCACGAACGGCGCGCCGATCAAGCACACCGAGTCGTTGAGCAGCAGCGCGCTGAGGAGCCCCGAGACGATGGTGACCCCCGCTAGAAGGTGCCGAGGAGAGAGGTTGACCCCGATCACGAGGTCGGACACCCGCGCGAAGATTCGCGCCTCGTGCACGCCCGACGCCAGGATCATCATCCCGAAGAGCAGACCCACCGTGTTGAGCTCGACCGCCCCGAGGGCCTCGCTCGGGGAGAGCCCGCGCGCGTGGTCGAAGGCGCCATAGCCGACCATCGCCGCCGCTCCGAGGAGCGCGCCCGCGGGGCGACCGATCGGGAGGATGGCGAGCCCGCGCCCGGCGATGAGGACGTAGGTGGCGACGAAGATGAGGAGCGCGACGACCATCTCTCGCGGAGGGAGCGAGCCTACATCGTTCGTGCCAGCGCGCGGTTCCCTGTTGCCTCTTTCGGCCCAGCGGTGCGAAAGGGGCTGGGTGACGACCGACGACGTGGTGATCGAGCCGCCCGCGAACCAGCCGAGCGCGGAGGCGCGCGGAGCGGAGGCGCGGGAGGCAGGGCGGGGCGGGCTCGCGATCGCAGCGGCAAAGGTCTCGTTCCTGATCTTCGGGTTCGCGCAGCAGCTGGTGCTGCCCCGGCTGCTGGACCAGGCGGGCTACGGCGCCGTCTCTCGAATGCTCGCCGTCGTCAGCATCCTCAACAACGTCATCGTCGCGACGAGCATCCAAGGCGTCTCTCGGATGGTCGCGGCCGTCTCGCCGGATCGACAGGAGACGACGATCCGCGCGACCCTCCGCACCCACGTGGTCATCGCCCTCGTGGCGTCGACGACGTTCGCGGCCCTCGCCGGCGTCATCGCCAACGCGGTGGAAGCGCCGAGCGCGACGGGGCCGCTGCGCGTCGCGGCGGGGGTCGTGCTTTGTTATGGCGTGTACGCGCCGTTGGTCGGGTCGCTCAATGGACGGCGAAGGTTCATGGCCCAGGCGGGGCTGGACATCTTCTACGGGATGTCGCGGACGGTGACGCTGCTCGGGGCGGCGTGGGCCTTCTCGCGCTTCTTGGGCGGGAACGGCGCGATGGGGGCGGCGGTCGGGTTCGTGGCAGCGGCCGCTCTCATCATCCCGATCGCGATGACGCGCAGCGGGATAGGTCGACCCGGGTTGGGCGGGCCCGACGCGCGCGAGTATCTGCAGTTCTTGTTGCCGGTGTTCGCGGCCCAAGCTGGGCTGAACCTGCTGCTCCAGTGTGACCTCTTGCTCCTCTCCAATGCGGCCGGGAAAATACGCGCGATTGATGAACCTCGACGAGAAGGAGGCGGACAAGCTGCTCGCCCCCTATCGCGCCGCCCAGCTCTTCGCGTTCCTTCCCTACCAGCAGCTGATGAGCGTGCAGTTCGTGTTGTTCCCGATGCTGGCGAAGGCGAGCGGGGAGCGGGACTTCGAGAGCGTGAAGCGCTTCACGCGGGCGGGGGTTCGGACCGCGCTCCTCCTGACGGGCCTGATCGCCAGCGCGTGCGCCGGCCTCGCGCCCTTCCTGCTCCGTTTTGCTTTCCCGGAAGCGATCGCGGAGGGCGCCGCCCCCTTCGCGCGGCTCTACGTGCTCGGGTTCTCGTCGCTCGCGATCCTCGGCGTCGCGTCGGCGGCGCTCGCGAGCCTGCGCCACGAGCGCCTCAGCATGGCCCTTTCGTGGATCGCGGTGGGCCTCGTGACGGGGACGGTGCTCCTGACCCGCACGAGCGACGCGTTCGGGCCGGCGCTCCTGAAATCCACGGCCTACGCAGCGGCCGGCGCCATGACGGTCGCCGCCGTCATCGGCAGCCTGTTTCTTTGGCGCGCCTCTGGCGCGTTCGTGAAGCCGCTCAGCTTCATCCGGATCGTGGTGGCGACCGGGGTCTCCGTCGCGGCGGGCTCCTTCATGCCCTGGGCGGGCAAGCTCATCGTCCCTATCCAGGCGGGCGCGATCGGGGTCGTCTATGTGGCGCTCCTCATCGCCACAGGTGAGCTCGGCAAGAACGACCTCGCCCTCGTGAAGAACGTCCTCGCCCGACGAAAGAAGGCTTGAGCCCCCTCGCCCACCTCGAGCGTGGGGCCCTGCCCGGGTCGACGTGCGCGGCGTGGGTCCGCGCCGTCTACGAGGCGCGCCCCCATTGGACCTCCGACTTCTCGGGCGAGCAGTTCGCGCTGGGGATGGCCTTCTACACCCACCACGAGACCGATCGAGGAAAGGACTACTTCCGGCGAGCGGCCGCCTCCGACGCCCTCGTGGATCGCGTGCTGCCGGGGATGCAGCAGTGGGCGCGCGACCTCGTGGCCCGCCACGTCGGAGGGATGGCCCGCCCGCGGATGGGCTTCTGCGGCGCGGGCGTGCACGTCTTCCCCGCGGGGGGCAAGGTCGCGAGAGAAGGCGGCGTCGTCCACTACGACGTGGAGGGGCTCTCCCCGCTATCGATTCAGAAGCGGCAGCCCACCCTCAGCCTCGTGGTCATGCTCCAGGCCCCCGAGCGCGGCGGGGGGCTTTGGATTTACGATCGGCGCTATCGCGGCTCCGAGGCGGTCGACGACGAAGACCTGAAGGCGCAGAAGCGACTCGTCCGATACAAGAACGGCGACGCCCTCTACATGAGCTCTTACCAGCTCCACCAGATCCGGCCGTTCTCGGGGTCGCGCGACCGCATCTCCATTACATTGCACGCCGTCGAAGTGGACAGAGGAGTCTGGGAGACCTGGTTTTGATTGGCCCCGGCGGTACGAGCCTCACGTCGGGGAGGGCCGCGGCACCTCGAAGCCGTGGCGCTCCCTCTCCCGCTCCGAGCGCGGGAAGGTCCGCGAGCTGCGTGCGCGAACGCGGTCGCCAATTGTCTCGAGCCGACTTGCTGCGAATAAGAATGGAGAGGCCCGGCCCGCCCTCCCGACCCGATCAGACGATGGGGCGCAGATACTGGAATTTGGGGTGGCGGAGATCTTCCGCGGTGAGGGCGTAGTCGGGCTGGTTCGGGATGAGATAAAGCGTGCTCGCCTCGACGGACGCAAAGTTGAGGAACCGCATCGACGCGAGGATGTGGGCGAAGCTGTCGCTGTGCCAGAGGCGCGACTCCGGGATCTCGCACGCGCTCTTGAGGGCGCGCTCGCTCGGGGCGCCCTGGACGAGGAGGGCCGCGATGGTGAAGGTCATGAAGCGGTCGTCGCCGCGGTAGGGATCGGGGCTGCCCGAGGGGTGAGGGCGGGCGCCCTCCTCGGTGAGCATTCCCTGGACCCACATGTTGAAGTCGCTGCGGGCGCGGCTGTCTTCGTCGAAGAAATCCCAGCAGCCGCTGATCCAGAGGCCTCGATTGTAGGTCAGGCTCGTGGCGGCGCGCCCGTAGAGGCTCCACTTCTCGTGGAAGCTCAGCTCGCGCCGGTTCTCCACGATGAGCTGGCGCAGATGGTTGTGCGCCTGCGGCTCGAAGCGCATGCAGAGCTCCAACGCGAGAATCGAACGCTCCAAGGTTCCTCCGGCGCCGCTAGTATGCGCGTCATCCTCCATGAAGAGAAGCCGAGTGCACGCCGACGGTCGAGCGACGTTCTTCCATCCGCGCGCCGATGCGGGCTCGGTCCGCGTGACGGGCAGCTTCTGCGGCTGGAGCCGAGAAGGCGCGGAGCTGCGGCGGACGGCGGAGGGTTGGGAGACCGACGTGCCCGCGCCCGGCGGCGAGGACATCGCTTACAAGATCATCGAGGACGGGGTCTGGATCACCGATCCGATCAACCTGGTGACGGCGCCGGACGGCTTCGGGAGCTTCAACTCGGTGCTCGCGCGCGGGAGCGGAATGGGAGCGGTGCATCACCTCGCGTTCGCGACCCCAGCCCTGGGCGAGACGCGGCGATACACCATCTATCTGCCGCCCTCGCACGACCGGTCGGAGCGCCGCTTTTCGGTGCTCTACCTGCTCCACGGCCTTCTCGACTGGGAGCGCACGTGGCTCGAGCGCGGACGGCTCGCGTCCGTCATGGACGAGGGGATCCGGCGCGGGGAGCTCGGCGAGATGATCGTGGTGATGCCCTACGAGAATGGCGCCTTGCAGCGCGGAGACGGGCGGGCGGCCGACTATGTCGCGCGCGATCTCGTCGGCCACGTCGACTACGAGTTCCAGACCTCGAGCGCGGCGCGCCATCGAGGGCTCGATGGGCTCTCGACAGGAGGCTTCACGTCGCTCGCGCTCGCGGCGGAGCGACCGGGCGTGTGGGCTTCGATCGGCGGGATGAGCGGCAGCTACGATGAGCGCTCCTTCGCCGCGATCCGCCGGAGCGCGGACGCGATGCGCGCGGCCGGACAGCGGCACCTGTTCTCGTGTGGGCTCGGAGAGCCACACGTCGAGACATGCCGGGCGGCGCGAGACGAGCTCGCGCGGCTCGGGGTGAGCGCGGACTGGACCGATTGCCCGGGCGGGCACGATTGGCCAGTCTGGTCGACGCTCCTCGGCGCGCACCTGCGCTTTCACGCCGCGAGCTTCCGGGACGCCGACGTCGCGCGCTGAGCGTACTGCCGGCCGGAAGCCCGCTCCCGGATCCGGCCCTGCCCAGCAACACAGAAGCCCACGGCCAGACTTCGGGCTTCGGGGCCGGCAGCGAAGGCCTCGGTCCCCTACCCGCCCGAGCCGCCCGAGGCGCGGTGCCAGGAGCCATTGCGGTTGATCTTGGCCCCGAGGAGGAGCCCGGTACCCACGGCGAGGACGACGGGAACGACGCCGATCTTCGCCGTGTCCAGGGGCGCGTTGCGCGAGGTCGGCTTGTACTTCTCGGCCGGCTCGTTCGTCGGGACGGGGACGGCGGGCGGGGCCGGCTTCTTCCACGGGTAAATGGCGAAGAAGGCGCTGTGCTGCTCTTCGGAGGTGCCGAAGATGTATCGCACGACGTCGGGGCTGCTCGACGGCGGCGAGGACGGCGGCGGCGAGGACGGCAGTGAAGAGGACGGAGCCGGCGCGCTCGAGGCGCTGTGAGGCGCCGGACCGGACGGCGGGCGCCCCGAGGACGAAGAAGCCGATGGCCTTGCGGATGCGCTCGGGGCGGGGGTGGGGACCGGGGGAATGGGCGCGGGCACGACGGTGGCGACCGGCGCGGGGTGGAAAGCGGAAGCGGCGATCGCGCGGACCTCGGCGCCGCCCAAGGCCATGAACAAGCCGTTCAGATCGTCTTTCTCGGGGAGGTCGGTCGGCGTCGGCACGACGTAGAGGATCTTGCGGTACTCCTTGCCGATACCCGCCGCGAGCCGCGAGACGTAGCGATTGTCGAACTGGGACGCCTCGTCCACATAACTGTTCAATCGCGCGCGGTCGATCACCGCGATCGGCATCGCGGATTTGTCGCCCCTCGCCGACTTGGCTTTGGCGAAGACGGGCTGATAGTAGACGGCGGCGGCGAGGGTCAGGTGGGCGGGGACGACGCCGCGCGGATGGGGCCAGTTGTCGAAGAGGAACACCGGCTCGAGCAAGGACGCGGCCCCTGCCGCGAACGCGACCGCCTCTGGCCCCGGGAGATCGACGATGGTGAGCACGGGCTGATCGGCCTGCGAGATCAGCTCTGCATAGGCGCGGCCACACATCTCCATCGCCACCATCGACGGCGTCTTGATGGGCTTGAGCGCCTCCGCGAGAGGCCGCACCTTCGACGTCTCGCCGTCGGGCAGGGAGAGCTTCGGCATCGCCTCTGGCGACTCGAAGAGCGTCGAGACGTATTGCGCCTTCCAATAGGCGGAGGTCGGCTGCAAGTCGGTGATGAGGTGGGCGAGGGCCTCGCGCGCATAGGTCTGCGTGTACTTCGTGTCGAAGGCGACCGTCTCGCTCACCGCGCCGAAGTTCCACCCGTAGTCGCGCTGGAGTTGGAGCGAGCGCCTGCCCTCCTCGCGGTACTCCTCGTCGTCGTCGCGCGCGGCCCGCGAGATACCCCAGACCATCGCCCCGAACGCGATGACCCCGCCGCCGATGACGACGTATTTGAGGGCGTTGCGTCGACCGGCGAGGGGCGTCGCCTCTTTGATGGCCTCGTTCCACCAGCGCGCGCCGATGATGCCGGGCTTGTCCACCCCCGCGTCGGGGACGAACGGGTTCGTCTTGCTCATGCGGAGGCTCCGAAATCGGCCGCGAGCCGCTCCGAGAATGCTGTTTCGAAGACGCCGTCCACCCGAACCGAATAGCGGAAGTGGGGAGCGGCGCGGACGCCGTGATAGTCGAAGTCGTTGAACCAGAAGACGCGGGCGGTCACGTCGATCTCCTTCGCCGCGACGTCATCCCATAGGAAGAGCCGCTTGTCGGCGGCGGGGCAGAACGTGATGAACGGATCCGGCGCCTCCTGCTCCTGTGGCTCGCCGTCTCGGTGAACCGTGCCGTAGTCGAACCCCTCGAGGCCCATGACGTTGCATCGTCCGATCGATTGGAAGGGTAGCTTCTCGACGAAGGCCAGCGTCTTCGGGAAGAAGGCGCGGGCCACCCTCGTGAAGGACTTGCCCTCGGGGTTTGCCTTGTCGTCCCAGCGCTGGTTCGGGATCAGCTCCACGTAGCCCTTCCATGGAAAGTACACGCCGAAGCGGACCTTCAGCCATTGCATCTGCCGGCGAGAGAGGGGGACGGAGCGCTCCTCCCCGAACTCGAGGCGGCCCCGGTCGGCCGGGGAGAACGCGCCCGGATCGTCGGCGAGCATGCGGAAGGTCTCGAACTGCGCCTCGCTCATCGCGCGAATGGTCTCTTGGTAGTCGACGAGGGCCTCGTGCTCCCGGCTCGGCGGCATGATGCGCATCGCGCGGTGGCTGCCCCCCGTGTAGCCGAGGGGCACCTGGGCGAGGGCGAGACAAATCTCTTCGTGGATCTCGGCGAGCGCGGACGCGTCGACGTAGGGCTCGAGATCCAGGAAAGGGCGACCGTAGATCCCGACGAGGCCGGGGTGTCCCGGGCAGCGCTCAGCTCGGCCTTGCATCGATGGCCGGAGAGCATGCCGATCCCGAGGCGGGTTGGGAAGCCTCGAATCGAAGCCGACCTGAAGGGGGCGACTTCGGTGTAACGTCGTCTTCGCCGTGGACGCCTCGACCCTCACGATCGCCGCATTCGGAGCCGCAACGATTGGCGCCATGCTCGTCGCCAGACGGGCCGTCGTCCTGGCCATGTCCGGCAAGGATCGCGACAAGCGCGCGCTCGCCGGAGACAATCGCGCCCGCGCCCTCCGCGAAGCCGGCGACGTGCTCGCCATTTTCCTCTTGGGGGCGGGGGTCACCAAGAACTGCGTCCACGGCGAGTCCATCGCCGCCGACGCGACCTGGGTGGCGGTGTTCGCCGCCCTCGGTATCGTGCTCCTCGAGGTGACGGGTCAGCTCGGCTTGATGCTCCTGTTCAATCGACGGCTCGGATCCGCCATCGACAAGGGCAACGTCGCGGCGGGCGTGGCCGCCGCTTGTCACTACGTGGCGATGGGGCTCATCACCGCGAGCGCGGTCGCGGGGACGGACCTGCACGGGCTGTGGCTATCGGTCGTGTTCTTCGCGCTCGGATTGGTCGTGCATCAAGGGGTGGTCGGGCTCTTTCGCTTCTTGACCACCTATGACGACGCCGAGCAGATCGAGGGGGAGAACGCGGCCGCCGCGATCAGCTACGGCGGGGTCTCGCTCGCGGTCGCGGTCGTGATCGCGCGCGCCCTCGAGGGCGATTTCACCGGCTGGGGGGCGGCCCTCGCCGGCTTTTTCGCGCTGTGCGCGGGGACGCTCGCGCTCTATCCGGTTCGTCAGCTGGTGGTCCAGGGCTTGGTGCTGGGGGCCCGTCCGACGATCCGCGGGGGCGCCATCGATCTCGCGGTAGGCCGCGATCGAAACACGAGCGTCGCCGCCCTCGAGGCGGCGAGCTTCGTCGCCCTCGCCCTCGCCATTGCGATGCTCGCCTGACGACATGACCGATTACGAGTCCTTCGCCAAGCGCATCGTCGACTCGCGCGTCATCGGCGATCCGTGGCTCGAGGGGCAGCCGCGCTTCGCGGAGGAGCCGATCGTCATCGACGGCGCGACGGCGCGCCTGCTCGCCTCCGTCGGAGAAAGGACGGCCCGCATCTTCGACGAAGGCGTCCGGCTCGCGATGGAAGACCCGGAGCTGCTCGACGCGTTCTTCTGCATGACGCCGGTGCAGAAGGCCATGTTCCGCGCGTCAGCGCCGCTGTGGCACGGGATCGCGCGAGCGGACGTGTTCCTCACGACGGATGGGGTCGCGGTCGCGGAGCTGAACTGCGACACCCCGACGGGGGAGGCGGAGGCGTTCGTCCTCGCCGGGATCGCCAAAGCCGCTCACCCGGAGCTCATCGATCCCAACGAGGGCCTCGAACGCGCCTTCATGAGGATGCTGAGGTCGATGCGCGACGCGCTCGTCGGACCCGGGGCGAGCAAGGTCGTGGGCATCGTCTATCCGACTGAGTTCACGGAGGACCTCTCCTTGGTGAGGCTCTACAAACGCTGGCTCGAGGCGGACGGCTTCGAGGTCGCCCTGGGATCGCCCTACAACCTGCGCGCGGAGGAGCACGATCCGACGTGCCGCGTGTTCGACGAGCCGGTCAGCGTGCTCTTGCGCCACTACAAGACGGATTGGTGGAGCGAGCGCGCGAGCGCCTGGGACGACGAGACCATCGAGGACCCGGCCCCCCTCACGAGGCCCCTCTACTTGGCCCTGCGTGCCCAGGCGGAGGGCAAGACCGCCATCATCAATCCATTCGGCTCCGTGCTCGCCCAGAACAAGCGAATGATGGCGTTCATGTGGGAGCACGTGCATCGCTTCTCCCTGGAGTCGCAGGACACCATTCGCGAGCTCATCCCCATCACCAGTCGCCTCGAGACGCTCCACCCCGAAATGCTCAAGGCGCAGCGCGATCAATGGGTGTTGAAGAGCGACTATGGCGCGGAGGGAGAGGAGGTCCTCGTCGGGCGGGACATCGACGACGCGACGTGGCGTGAATCGATCGAGCACGCGAGGGAAGGGCGCTGGATCGCGCAGCGGAGCTTCGAGCCGCGCACGGACGAGCAGAAGCGCGCGACGAACTATGGCGTGTTCGTGATCGCGGGGCAGCCGGCGGGGCTCTATGCCCGCGTCCAGGCAGGGGCGACGGACGCGAGCGCGCTATCGACGCCGATCCTGATCCGACCGTGAGCGTCACGAAGGCGACCTCGAGCGGAGGCATACGCGACGGTGGCGCGGCGGACAACGCGCGGCCGACCCAAATCGTTTGAGGTCAAACGATTGGGCCGAAACGCCACGGCGCAGATTTTCCGAAGGCCGCTCAAAGCGCGGGGGCGATTCGGCGTAGGGGGCGACATGCGAAGCATCGCGCGCGCGCTCGGGGCCCTTTCCGTCGCACTCTGTTCCGCTTGCTCGTGCGACGGCGACGACCCCGCGGCGGGGGGCGCAGACGGGACCGGCGCGCGGAGCGGGGGAGGCGCGGCCCTGGGTGGCAGTGGCGCGAGCGAGACCGGCGCTGGAGGTGGAGGGGGCGGCAGCGCAGGGCCCAAGGCGCGGCTCTACCTGGCGCTCGGAGGTGATCTGCCGCCGGCGGTGGCGGCGCGGATCGAAGCCCACGTCGTCTCGACCTCGCCTCTGCCGGTGGAGCAGCTCGAAGGAGGCGCGCTGCCTCCCGAGGGCGAGGATGGGTCGGTGGTGCTCGCGTTCGGGGACACCGCGGCGACGCACGCCGTCATCGCCCCCGATGAGGTCGCGGCCCTGCCCGACGAGGGCTTCATCGTGCGGACGGGGGACGTCGCGGGGACGCGGGCCATCGCCGCCGCCGGCGCGACGGTCGGCAGCGCCTATGGCGCGTATGCCGCGCTGGAGCACCTCGGCTTCGCGTTTCTTCATCCGCTGGAGCCCACGGTGCCGAGCTCCCTCGACGTCGGGTTCGAAGACCTGGACGCGACGGAGACGCCGCGCTGGCCGATCCGCGGCCTCCAGATCCACACGATGCACCCGCTCGAGCTCACCAATCTGCTGGAGGGCTGGGGACCGAACGAGCCCGAGGACGAGGCCGGCTTCGAGGCGATGCTCCCAGATTGGGACCGCGCCCTCGAGTGGGCCGTCGCCAATCGCCAGAACCGTCTTCAATGGGTGCTCCTCTGGGCGGAGTCGTGGGGTGACTTCGGCGACTCGGAAGAGCGACAGAGCCGCCTCCTCGCCCTGACGACGCGGGCCCACGAATTCGCCATCGAGGTCGGTATCGACACGCCCCTCCGGCAGCAGCAGCAGCAGAGCTTCCGCCTGATCCGTGAGGACGGGACCTTGGAGGAAGAGCTCGCCCAAATCCGCGCTCGCGTCGATTGGCTGATGGGAGCGGGCTTCGATTACATGACGACGGAGATGGGCTCGACCGAGTTCACGTCCACCGACGACACGCGCACGGTGGCGTGGATGGATGAGCTCGCGCGCTACCTCGACGAGGCCTATGGCAAGCGTGCGGCGGTGAAGGTGCACGCGTCGACCGGGCAGACGGTGGACCACTACCTCGATCCCGAGACGGGGGAGCCGCTCAACTACAACTTCCTCCCTCATTATGCAGACGCGCGGCTCGGGGTGTTGCCCCACACCGTGCAGCACTACGGCATCGACGACCCGTCCCCCACGTACGGCAATGGCGACTTCGGGTACATGCGCCAGTTCCTGCAAGAGGAGGTGGGGCTCCGTCAGGTCCTCTGGCACCCCGAGACGGCCTATTGGGTGAGCTTCGACGTGGACGTGCCTCTGTTCCTCCCCGTCTATGCGGAGAGGCGCCTCCACGACCTGCGCCTCCTGGTCGGCGACGAAGACCAGGGACGCATGGGGCGGGGCCCCCACGCCGGCGAGCACATGAATGGACAGCTCACTTTCTCGAGCGGGTGGGAGTGGGGGGCCTGGATTCAAGAGGTGACGACGGCGCGCGCGGCGTGGTCACCGCCAGACCCGTCCATGTCGGACGAGGCGGCGCTGCGCGGCGCTCTCGTGCCAATCACCCGCGCGTTCGGGCCGGCGGCGGGGGGAATGGAGGATGCGCTGGTGGAGCTCGCCCAGGCCCAGCGCGAGCTCTTGATCGAGGGGCGCGTGAACGGGGTCGCGCCGAACGACATCGTCCGCCGCAATGGCCAGGCGTACATGCAAGGCTTCGAGACGTGGGACGACCTCAGCCAGCTCGGGGAGAGCCTCCCGAACAGCCACTTCACCCTCACCCAGCCGGAGCGCCTCGGCCTCTTGGAGATGCGCAATCCGCTTCACGCCGCCCCCGGCTACTCCGCGGAGGTCGAGCCGCTGCTCGCGGAAATGGAGACGCGCTTCTCTGCCATCGCGGATCAGATCGAGGGCCTCGCGCCCGCCATCCCGGCGGAGGCGCTGCCGCTCTATCGAGACATCGCGGACGGGGCGCGCGTGCTCGCGCTGCGCGCCACCCAGGTGCACGGTCTCTACGACTACGTCGACGCCATCTACGATTGGTCTCCGACGTTCCGGCAGATGCGGCTCGCGACCGCGCGAGACGCGCTCGATCAGGCCCTCGTCATCACCGCCGCCCACGAGACCAACTACCGCGTCGACCCCGACCGGATCGCGGCCTGGCGCCACAACCCGACCGCGTATGAGTTCGGCTATCTTTGGACGGCGCGGACGCTCTTCTATTGGTGGCGAGACGAGGCCCTCGCCGTGCAGGCGCCGCTGAACCCCTGCTTCATGAACATCATCGACCCGGCGAAGCTTGCCCTCGGCGAGGGCTCGCTTTCGAGCGCGGCGAGCCTGCTCGACCAGGCGCTGGGGGGCATGTCGGCCACGGAGTGCGTCGCCGCGCCCGCGAGCGAGCCGGAGCTTCCTCCACCGGGCCTGCGTCCTTGAGCTTCACCTGGAGCGAGCAGGTCGGCGCGGGAGGGCGTTCATCGTGCGCGACAATGTCCAGCTCGATCTCTCCGTCACCCATCACGGTGACAGGAGAGAGCCATCCGGTGACGTTCGGCCCTGGCTTCGCATGGAGGCTATGAAGCGCCTCAGAGGAAGCCGGCGCAGACGACGACGCGATAGAGCTCGGTGCAGACGCGGACGGGGGAGAGCAGGCCCGTCGGAAAATCGTAGTAGTCGCGCATGTCGAAGACGCGCCCGGCGCGGGCTCGACAGACGCTGGCCATGGGGGTGACGAACATCGGCCCGACCACCATTCGGAGATGCATCGAGTAGGTGAGGGTGAAGGCTTCATCGGTGCCGGTGCGCTCGAAGCCGGTGAACGAGACGTGCCGGTACTGCGCGAGGAGGCGCCGGAACAGGTCGCGAAACTCGGGCCCTCGGGTCGTGGTACGAAAGGGATCGCGAAAGACGAGGTCGTCCGTGAACACCGCGGGGATGAAGGGCAGCGCCTCTTCACGGGTGCGGCCGAGCTCCTCGAAGAACCATTGCAATCGCTCGGGGGCGGGGGCAGTGACGCTCATGGGGTGAACTCCTCCTCGGACTGGGGCACGGGGCATGAAGGCGCGGGCGCGCGCCGCTTGGGGGTGACAGGGGGCGTGGGCGCGGCGCGGTCCTCGGTGGCGAGGTCCTCGGCGAGCGCCATCACGGCGGTACACAGGGCGGGGATGGTGTTTCGGCCATAGAGGGTGGACGCGCCCTCGTAGGCTTGCTCGTCGTACTCCTCGGGGGTCACGGCGTAGCCGGCGTACGCGTTGGCATAGCCGTTCACGACACATCGCCTGGCGTCGGGGAGCGCGGAGAGCACCGACCGCATCAATCGCCGACCGCTCGTCACGGTCGGCTCGAAGGGCAGGGCCGCGAGGACGAAGCCGTCGATTCGGGCGAGCTGGACGGGGACCCATCGCGGCGCACAAGGAGAGGCGGCGACGTCGGGATCGCGGAGGGCGGACGCGAAGTAGCGAACGTGGTCATCGGGTATCCGCGGGACCAAAGGGTGCCTTGGGGGAAACACGCCAAGGACGGCGCCTTCATCCGCCTTCGCGAGATCCCAAAAGACGATCTTGGGATGTTGGGGGCTCGCCGCTTTCCCCGCGAGTCGGAGGAGGCGCGCGCGCCAATGGCTGATGCGCGGCAGCAGGCTCGCGATGGCCCCGAGGGGCCCCCTCCCCTCCGCCGTGCCGCCCATGAAGGACCAGCCCACCGCGGGGGGCGCGGTCGTGAGGCCGGTGCATCCATGGGCGAGCTCGGGCCGCACCGGGGCCTGGAACATGTCGATGGAACGCATCGCGACGCGCAGCGCGCCGCGCAGCTCGACGCCCGCGCGGGGGGCGTCTTCGGCGATCTGGAGGGCATGGCGGGCCTGGACCGCCCCGACCAGCTCGGCGCTCTCGACATCGTCCTCGTACCGCCCGGCGTCCACTCCGCGGCGCGGATCCCGGCGGTAGTTCGGGGTCACGTCGCCGGGCGCGGTCTGGGCGAAGATGGCCACGTACTCGCGAGCCCCGCGAGCACGCCAATGCTCTTCGACGATCCGCGCCGCGACGCCCTTGTGGTCCGGATGAATGGCGACGTTGTCGGCGTGGAGACATGTCCCGTGGAGCCCGAACCAACTGACCATTCCCAGCGGCGAGCCCGCGGCGTCGTCGACGCGGATCACCACCATCGAACGGTCCACCGCCTCGTCGCGCCGCTCCTCGGTCACGGGAGCGACATCCGGGTTTCGATTGTAGGCCGCGACGGATCGATTGAATGCGATCGGCTCGGACAGGGCGATGGGAGCCTCGTGGAGGTACAGACGGGCGGGGGCGAGGCGATCGAGCGATTCGCGGATCGCGAGGACGACGCGATCCGCGATGACGTCGCACAGACCGGGGGACCGGCCGGGGCCGGCCATCGCGAAGAACAGGTAGTCGGAGAGCCCAGAGGGCCCCGCGTGGGTGTGGGTCGCGGTCAGGACGAGGGCGCGCGGCTCGAGCTCGATCGAGGCGGCTCGGAGCCGCTCGCAGACGCGACGCCGGAGGCCCTCCGAGATCAGACCGAGGTCGCAGCAGACATAGACGAGCCGCGCCCTCCCCCCCTCCGACTCGAGGGCGAGGGCGCGGGCGTAGAGCGGCTCCCCGACGCGAACGGGTCGATTGTCGGGGTGGCCCCACCCGAACATGGAGAGCTGCGGGTCGAACGCGGCGATGGAGACGCGGGAGAGACCGGCTCGGTACGCGGCGGCGACGGGCTTCACGACGAAACCCCCAGCGCGCGCCGAAAGTACGAAGAGAGGAAGATGCCGTGTGGATCCAGGCGACGTCGAAGGTCCAAGAAGTCGTCCCAGCGCGGCAACGTCCCGCGGAGGTGATCCGCGCCGAGGCGAGCCTCGACGGGCATGTGTTTGCCCCAATGCAGCCGGTAGCCGAACGGAGCCAGGAGCTCCCAGAACTGCTGGAAGAAGTGGCGGGGCTCTTCACGGTTGCGCCCGAACCGAAAGACGTCGACGCGAAGCGAGTCTCGGCCATGGGACGGATGCATCCACGAGCGGCTGGCGCGGCACGCATAGAGCTCGAAGATGTAGGGCCCGGTAGCGTCGTAGCCGCGCTCGTCGAAATGGCGGCGAAGGCACCGGACGACCTCGCCGGTGCGCTCGAGCGGCACGAAGATCTCGGTGAACGTCGTGGGGAGCGCGCGCTCGGACATCGCATTATCCATGGGCAACACCTCGTACCAAGGCCCCCAAAAGCGCTGGGGCGCCCCCTCGCCGGTGGCGAGCATTCCCCGAAGGGCGGGCGCGAGGACGCGCCGCTCGAGCGCGCCGCGCGCGGCGCGCACCGCCGCCGTCGCGCTTGGGAACCTCTCCGTAAGCTTGCGCGCGACGTGACCGCCCAGAGCCAGGGTGTCGTAGAACGCGCCGCCACCGTGCTGGGCGGCGAGGGACGCGACCCGCGTGACGGCGGGCGACCTCGAGACGTCGCCGATCACGCAATAGGGCTTCGGTCGGAGGGCGCCCACGGCTCCCGTCTCGGCGGTGTAGTCGTCGGTCGTCATGCGCCGCCCTTGCCAGGTGATGACGCCGCGAACGCCTTCTTGTGGCCACCACATGAGGCGGGCGTAGTCCGTGCGGCGGAGAAAACCCTCCAATCCCGGCTCGCCGTCTCCGTAGAGCTCGTACGGACATCCCGCCTCCGGGGTGACGTCTTCACGCCCGAGCACGTCGTATCGGCAGATGCACTGGAGGGTGATGGTCGACACGATGCCGAGCAGGCCCATCGAGCAAGCGACGGCGTCGAAGAGATCCGTCCCTCGCTCTGCCTCGTGGACACGGCCACGCCCGTCCACCCAACGCACCGCGACGAGGGCTCGTTCGATCGGGTGGCGCACGGTCCCTCCGGACGAGCCCGTCATGAGGAAGCCGGCTACGGTCTGGTGCGACACGCCTCCGAGATCGGGGAGCGCCCAACCTCTTTTGTCGAGCTGGGCGACGAGGGACCGGTCGAAGCTCGACATTCCGGTCGGATCGCGCGGGTCGAGCCCGAGGTGACATCCGGCTTGGACCGTGACCTGCATTCGCGCGTCGTCGAATGAAATGGCCCCGTAGCGGTCGAGCATGAGGTCGAGCGCGCCGGGCCGATTCTCGAGGCGGGCGTCGGTGTAGATGGCGGGAGCGACGGAGTGGGCCGACCCGCGGACGCGCAGGGCGAGGGCGCGACGCGAAGCGAGCTCGACGAGGCGGATCAGCTCCTCTTCGGACGCGGGGTGATAGAAGCCGTCGGGACCGGGGACGTCACGCTTCCAGGACCATTGAACAGGCTCGGCGAACGGGGTCATTCGGGCAGCCACTCCTCGTCTTGGATGGGGGCGGGGGGCGATATCGGCGCTCCGTCGAAGGTCTTCCGCCGGCCGGGGAACACGAAGGCGGAGAAGCTCCAACGGGGAAGCGAGCGCTGCTCCAGCGCGGGGTGAGCGCGACCGTGCACGAGCAGGGCGTGCGCCCTCGGCAGGTCGCTCCAGTGCAGCCCCGGCGCGAGGTGATGGACCGTGTGGAACCCGTTGTTGAAGGCCAGGTAGTTGAGCACCGGGCCGACGAAGTTCCGCGAGTGGTTCCATTCGCTGGAGGCGTCGCATCCGTCGTGCTGCACGAAGTTGATGGCGAAGATCCCCCACGCCGCGAAGAGGCGGGGCAGCACGCCATAGAGGACGAACATTCGCCAATCGAGCGCCGCCCACCCCGCGCTGAAGACGAGGACGACGAACGCCTCTCGCACATACCGAGAGAGCCACGCGCGGCGGTGGCGAAGGGACCACCGCACATAGCGCATCTCGCCCCGCGCCACCGCGCGCGCGACGAGCGGATAGATGAGCAGGACGTTGAGGAGGTTCCAGCGGAACGCCGCCCGGGTGGTGCGGGTGACGTCGCGGGCGGTCTGGGCGTGCTTGTGGTGGCTCAGGTTGTGGCCGGGCTCGAAGCCGCTGGCGGGGTGGCCATAGGCGACGCTCAGGAGCACATTGAACACGCCATTCAGCGCGCGGCTCCGAAATACCGGCGTGTGGACGGCGTTGTGGATGACGACGCCGCAGAGGAACGCGACCGCGCACGCGAGCGGCACGAGCGCGACCTCGAGCCAGGCATGGATGCCGCGCGCCAGCGACTGGCCGATGAGCCCCATCGCGAGCCCGACGAGCGCGATGGAGCGGACGTCTTCGCGCCGGCGCAGCCAGCGTCCGCCGCGTGGTCGCTGGCGCCGGAGCTGACGAAGAACGTCCTCTCGAGTCACCCTCGCCCGCAGTGCAACGGGGGCGCCACGGGGAAATTCGTCAGAACCGCGAGAGATCGCCGCCGCGCGGGTGCGGCCCGCCTCTGCGCGCGGGCGCCTCCCCCGCGGTCAGCGATCCGACCGGGCCTCGCGGAGCATGAACCAGGTGTGGAAACCAGGGTCCGATCGCCGACGGCCCATCTGCCAGTCGCCGCGATCGACGAAGCCGAAGCGTGCATAGAGCGGGAGGTTGCGCTCGCGCTGGGTGCTGACGACGACAGGCAGACGGTCGGTCTCGGAGCATCGCTCGTATTCGCCCCGCGCTCCGCCCCCTCCCGTCGGCGCGCGCAGCGCGACGCTTGGGAGGGGCCGACGAGCGACAGCGAGGAGGGGGGTGGGCATCGCTATGAATTTCATAGCGACGGGACGCGGGCCCGGGTGGCTATTTGAGATCCTTGTAGCCGCCCGCGTTCGTCACGTTGGTGAAGCCCGCCTTTTCGAGGGCGGTCTTGGCCTTGGCGGCGCGACCGCCGGCGGCGCAGTAGACGGCGATGGGCTTGGATTTGTCGCCCCCGACCTTGGCGGCGATGGCGTCGATCTGGGTGTCGACCTGATCGACCGGGATGTTCTCGGCCTTGTCGAGGTGACCGCCGGCGAACTCTTCGGGGGTGCGGACGTCGAGGACGAGGGCGGCCTTGGCCACCGCCTCCTTGGGAGAGACGGAGGACGCGCTCTGGGAGGGCTTCGACTCGCAGGCGGTGAGCGAGACGGGGGCGAGGAGCGCGGCGAGGAGGAGGAAGGTCTTCACGGGGGTTGGTTTAGCACCGGATTCGGCGCTCGAGGTCGCGCAGAAATGTCGGCCGAAAGGTGCCGTCGACGCGGATTGAATAGCGGAAGTAGGGGTCGGCGAGGACGCCGTGATAGTCCATGTCGTTGAACCAATAGACACGCTCGTGGACGACGACGGGCTCGTCCCCTTCGGCGTTGCAGAGATAGAAGCGTTTGTCGCCGCGAGGATCGATCGAGATCGACTGGGCGACGCGCAGCGCCTTGCCGGGCTCACTGTCACGGTGGAGGGGGGCGTGGTCGTTGGCCTCCATGCCGAAGACGACGACGCGCCCTATCTCGGTGAACGGCAAGGAGCGGATGATCTCGATGGTGCGGGGGAAGACCCGCCGCGCCTCTTCGGTGAAGGACTTGCCTCGTCCGGAGTGCTTGTCGTCCCAGGTGACGTTCTCGAGGAGGTGATAACAGACCTTCCAGGGGAAATACGCGCCGTGGCGGAGGGAGAGCCAGCGCATCTGGCGCTTCGTGAGGGGGTGATCGGTCTCGTCTCCGAAGCGATGGCGCGATCTGTCGGCGAGCTCCAGATCCGGCTCGTCGCCGAGAGAGACGAGCTCGAGCCAGGCTTCGTCGTCGAGCGACTCGATGACGTGCATCGCGTCCGGGTAGCCGTCGTCGGCGATCCAGGGCGCGGTCACCCCCATCCACTTCAGGGTGCCGCCGGTGAAGGAGGTCTCGACGTCGAGGAGACCGCGGGTGAGCTCGCGGTCCATGGCCTCGAGATCGGGGGGGGCGACGAGGTGCTCGAGGTTCGCATACGGCCTGCCGAAGATGCCGTGGATGGGAGCCGGGGAGGGGCGGTCGACCTCGGCCTCGGCCGCGGGCTCGTAGCGGTCGAGGACGCGCGCGTGGAACGAGGCGATCCCGTCTTCGACCTCGGCGAGGGGCAGCGGCTCGAGATCGAAGGCGGCGAGGCCGCGCTGCTGTCGCTCGCAGATCGCGCGGTCCTCGGCGTTGGTGCGTTGCCAGAACGTGGCGAGCGAGGAAGGGATGGCCACCTCGCGCGGCTCGGAGCCGGCGGCGGAGCGATAGACGTCGGCGACGACGCGGGTGCGATCGGGGGCGAGCGGCTCGAGCCGATAGGAGAGGAAGTAGTCGGGCTGGAGGCTCGTGAGCCAGCCCGGGAACATCAGGGCGTCGCGCACGAGGTGGCGGTCCTCGGGGGCGGCGATGGGGGCGCGGCCCTCGGTGCCGGCTTCGCGGGCGGCGTCGCTGACGGTCTGGAAACCTTCGGCGAGGGGCATCGAGCCTCCCATGAAGGCGCCTCGGAAATCGTGGCTCGAGGAGGCGCGCCACGGGGTGCGCGCCTCGAGCGACGGGTGGACGGTGGCGAAGTGCTGCGACTCTTGGAAGTTCTCGACGAGGACCTTCCAGTTGGCGCGGACCTCGTGCTCGGCGCGGGAGGCGAGGGTGAGATCGTGCAGGCTCGCGCGCTCGAGCCACGGGGGGATCTCGCCCGCCCAGTCCAGGAACGGAGGCGCGGAGAGATCGAGGCAGACGAAGACGAAGCCGAAGCGCGACTCGAAGCGGACGTCGCGCAGGCGGGCCCCTTCTTCGAGCGGAAGCCACGGGCACGAGGCGCGGTCCGCGCCCCCGTCGAGACGAAAGCGGAGGCCGTGATAGGGGCACGTGACGCCGACGGGATCGAGGCGGCCGGAGCGCGCCTCGAACAGGGGCGTGCCCCGGTGGACGCAGCCGTCGAGGAACGCGTGGAGCGCGCCGTCCTCGCCCCGCACGCACACCGCCCTGTCGCCGAAGATCTCGGCGGTGGCGAAGGCGCCGGGGCAATCGAGCTCGCGCTCGTGGGCGATGGGTACGTAGCTCGACCGGAAGAGGGCGCGGTCGAGCTCGAAGAAGCCCGGTTCGGTGTAGGCGGCGCGCGAGAGCTTTCGTTTTCGGGGGCGCATTGCGAGGGAGCCACCGGGCTATTAGGCTGCCCGCCGTGGCGCACCAATTCGTATTCCAAATGCAGGATCTCCGGCGTGTCCACCCGCCGAACAAAGAGGTCTTGAAGGGCCTGTGGCTCTCGTTCCTGCCAGGCGCGAAGATCGGCGTGCTCGGGCACAACGGCGCGGGCAAGAGCACCCTCCTCAGGATCATGGCCGGGGTCGACAAAGACTTCCTCGGCGAGGCGCGGCCGGCGGAGGGGATCCGCATCGGCTTCCTGCCGCAGGAGCCGAAGCTCAGCGCGAAGACGGTCCGCGAAGAGGTCGACCTCGCCGTGGCGGACGTGAAGGCGCTCCTGCGCCGGAGCGAAGAGCTCGGCGTGGAGATGGGGGAGAAGCCGGACGAGATCGATCGGCTGATGGAGGAGATGGCGGAGGTCCAGGACAAGATCGAGGCGGCCAACGGCTGGGAGCTCGATCGGACCATCGAGCGCGCGATGGACGCGCTGCAGCTGCCGCCCCCGGACGCGGAGTGCGACAAGCTCTCGGGGGGGGAGCGCCGCCGGGTCGCGCTGTGCCGGCTCCTGCTCGAGAAGCCGGACTTGCTCATCCTCGACGAGCCGACGAACCACCTCGACGCGGAGAGCGTGCACTGGCTCGAGCGCTTCTTGCAGAGCTTCCCGGGGACGGTCGTCTCGGTGACCCACGACCGCTACTTCCTCGACAACGTCGCGGGGTGGATCCTCGAGCTCGACCGCGGACACGGCTACCCGTTCGAGGGCAACTACTCGGCGTGGCTCGAGTACAAACAGAAGCGCCTCATCGACGAGCAGAAGCAGGAGACGAGCCGGAAGAAGACGCTGGAGCGCGAGCTCGAGTGGGTGCGGTCTTCGCCGCGCGCGCGTCAGGCGAAGAGCAAGGCGAGGCTCGCCGCCTACGAGGCGTTGTTCGCGCAGGACAAAGAGGACAAGGCCTACGAGGCCTCCGAGATCCACATCCCCTCGGGCCCGCGGCTCGGCAACGTCGTCATCGAGGCGAAGGGCCTCAAGAAGAGCTTCGGGGATCGCCTTTTGTTCGACGACCTGACGTTCTCGCTGCCGCGCGGCGGGATCGTCGGGGTCATCGGGGCGAACGGGGCCGGCAAGACGACGCTCTTCCGGATGATCGTCGGTCAGGAGAAGCCCGACGCCGGCGAGATCCGCATCGGCGAGACGGTGCAGCTCGCCTACGTCGATCAGTCCCGCGACGCCCTCGGCCCGAAGAACAACGTGTGGCAGGAGATCTCGGGCGGCGAAGAGAAGATCATGGTCGGCAAGCGCGAGGTCGCGAGCCGCGCCTACGTCGCGTCGTTCAACTTCATGGGGAGCGACCAGCAGAAGAAGGTCGGCGATCTCTCGGGCGGAGAGCGCAACCGCGTCCACCTCGCGAAGCTCTTGAGGGCGGGCGGGAACGTGCTGCTCCTCGACGAGCCCACGAACGATCTCGACGTCGACACGCTTCGATCGCTCGAGGAGGCGCTCCTCCAGTTCGCGGGGTGCGCGGTGGTGATCAGCCACGATCGCTGGTTCTTGGATCGCGTCGCGACCCACATCCTCGCGTTCGAAGGCGATTCGAAGGTGGTGTGGTTCGAGGGGAACTACGAGGCCTACGAGGCGGACTTGAAGCGACGCCTCGGCAAGGAGGCGGACGAGCCTCGCCACTTCCGGTACCGAAAGCTGACGGACTAGCTCAATGAGCGAGCGCAATTCTCGATCAGAGATCCTCGCGCGATTCGATTGCCGGGTCTGGGCCTGGATGCTCTCGCCGTGCCTCGATGATACCTCCGCTTACGCGAGGCCCCGCAGAGCGCCCCTAGTCCGGAGGGCTGATGCAGCCCTCCCCCCACCGCCTCCGTATTCAGGCGCTCGCCGCGCCGGGCCGAGAAGTCGGTTTCGCGTTCCTCGAAACCTCCCCCGCTAAACGCGGGCGCGCCCCATCGCCTGCGGCGACGGGGCCCCACCATCCGCTCTGTAGCGTCGTATGTGTCAGGATCACGATCGGTGATTTAGCCATGTCAAGCCCCACCCAAGCGCGCGTCGTCCGGATCCACGAGACAGGCGGACCATCCGTCCTCCGCATCGACGAGGTCGCGCTCCCGGCCCCGGAAGACGGGCGAGGTGCTCCTGCGGCAGACCGCGGTCGGCCTGAACTTCATCGACGTCTACCATCGCACCGGGCTCTACCCGTTGCCCCTGCCGGCCGGGCTCGGCCAAGAGGCGGCAGGTGTCGTGGAGTCGGTCGGAGATGGCGTGACCGATCTCGCGCCCGGGGATCGCGTCGCGTACGCGGGCCTCGGAGGGGCCTACGCGACGGCGCGGATCGCGCCCGCGGATCGGCTCGTGAAGCTGCCGGACGGGGTCGACGATCGGGTCGCGGCGGCGGCGATGCTCAAGGGGATGACGGCGCGCTATCTCTTGCGCGCGACGACGACGATCGGATCCGGACAGACGGTGGTGGTGCACGCGGCCGCGGGGGGCACGGGGCAGATCCTGGTGCAGTGGGCGGTGCACTTGGGGGCGACCGTGATCGCCGTCGTCGGGTCGAAGGAGAAGGCCGAGCTCGCGAAGCGGCTCGGGGCGGCCCACGCGGTCGTGCGCGGGGAGGAGAGCTTCGTCGACAAAGCCCTCGGGGTGACGAACGGGCGGGGCGTCGACGTCGTCTACGACTCCGTGGGCAAGGCCACGTTCGCGCAGTCGCTCGAGTGCTTGAAGCTGCGCGGCCTGATGGTGAGCTTCGGGCAGGCTTCGGGCCCGGTGCCGCCGTTCGAGCTCTCCGCGCTGGCGAAGAAGAGCCTCTACCTCACGAGGCCGTCGCTCTTCGCGTACACGACGACGCGGGCCGAGCTCGTCGACTCCGCTACTGACTTGTTCGAGGCGATCGCGAGAGGGCACGTGCGCATCGACGTCGCCCAGACCTTCGCGCTCCAAGACGTGGCGAAGGCCCACGAGGCGCTCGAGTCCCAGAAGACCACGGGCTCGACGGTGCTGTTGCCCTCGGCGACGTAGCGCCGAGGACGCGCGCTCGTGGTAACCTGCGCCGATGCGTCTTTCTTCGATCGGCTTCGGATGGCTGAGCGCCGCGGTCCTTTGTGGCTCCATCACCCTCGCCGCCTGCGGTGACTCGACGAGCGACGGGGGCGGCGGCTCCGGGGGCGGTCAGGGCGGGGCGGCGGGCGGGCAAGGCGAGGGCGGCAGCGGGGGACATCCGCTGACGGGCACGCCGATCAAGATCCTCGACTGGAACCTGCACAACTTCTTCGACACGATCGAAGACCCGAGCAACGCTCCCGAGGACGACTCGCTCTCGCAGGCCGAGTTCGACGCGAAGCTCGACGCCGTCGCCGCCATCATCAGCGAGCTCGATCCGGACATCATCGTCTTCCAGGAGGTCGAGAACGAGACGGTCCTCGCCGCCATCGACGAAGCCCTCGGCAGCGCCTACCCGGAGCAGCAGATCACGGAGGGCCACGACCCGCGCGGGATCGACATCGCCGCCCTCTCCAAGGTGCCGTTCACCTCCGTCGTCTCGCACGCGACCGACAGCTTCACGGTGGAGGGGACGACCGCCCCGGAGTTCCAGTTCACGCGCGACCTTCTCGAGTACCACTTCACGGTGGGCGCTCAGAAGGCGGTGCTCCTCGGGGTGCACTACAAAGCGAAGGGACCGCCGGACAATCCGGACAAGCGTCTCGCGGAGGCCCAGCGCACGCGCGCGGTCGCGGACGAGCTGACGGCGGGCGATCCCTCCCTCGCGATCATCGTGCTCGGTGACTACAACGATCTCCCGGATTCGCCGCCGCTCGACGCGGTCGCCGGGTCGAAGGGCGACTACGTCGACAGCGCGACCGCCATCGCCGAGTCGGACCGTTGGACCTTCGACTTCGAAGGGAGCCTCGAGCTGATCGATCACCAAATGGCGAGCCCGGTCGCTCAGTCGTTGCTGGATCCTTCGAGCGTCACCATCCGGCACGGAACCGACGTCGACGCGGTGTCCGATCACGCGCCGCTCATGGCGACGTACTACTTCGAGTAGGCTACGCTCCACGGGTGTCGGATCGGCGTCCCGAGGATCCGGATGACCCTTCGGGCGAGCCTCCCTCGACCCAGAGGAGCTCGTTGGAGCCGGGCCAAGCAGAGCGGCCGGATCGCGTCTCGAAGCCGGAGCGTTCCTCGACGCCCGATCGCGCTTCGTCGGCGGAGGGGGACGACTTCGAGCTTCCGCTCCAGGTGCTCTCGAAGCGCTCGCTGCCGCCTCCGAAAGAGGAGCACCCGGAGGAGGAGCCGCTCTCGCTCTCGGTCCCCCTGTCGCACGCGCCGAGCACGAAGGCGCCCCCGAGCTCGCTGCTCCCGACGTCTCTTCCTCCGCCTTCGAGCATCCCGACCTCGCTCGTCCCGAGCTCACGCGGGGAGGAGCCGGCCTACTCGATTCGGCCTTCGCGGCTGCCCCCCGAGATCGTCGAGACGGCATATCCGCCCCGGCTGCCCCGCCCGAGCGACCTGCCGCCGCCTCCCACGCCGACGGGCTCGTACTCACAGCGGCCCCCGCCTCCCGCGCGTCCGGTGGTCTCGCTTCCGCCGCCCGGGATCACCAAGAAGCCTCCCGAAAAGAGCGAAGCGCCCCCCACGCGGGCAGGGGCGCGCGACAAGAAGGCGCGCGAGGCCGAGCCGCCGAGCTCACGGACCGTCGGGCATCGCGCGGGGCGGGTCGTCGCCTTCGTCCTGTGCGTCGTGTTCGCCATCATCGGCTTCGTGCCGGTGTTCGCGGCCGCCCTCGTGCGCACGAAGACGGCGAAGACCTGGGCCGCCAAGGAGACGGCGGCGATCCTCGATCGGGAGCTCGGCACCCGCGCGACCTACGACGTCGACGTGCGGCTGTGGCCTCTCACCATCACGGTCCAGGACGTGGTCGTCGAGGCCGACGACGGAGGCAGCCCGTTCTTGACGGTCGAGCGCGCGAGCCTTCGACCGCGGATCTTTTCGTTGCTCGGGGGCAAGGTCAACGTCGGTCAGGTCGAGGTCACGGGGGCGCGCGCGCGGGTCGTCGTTCGGGATGGCGAGATCGTCAACTTCAAGCCGAAGACGCCGGAGTCGAAGGCGAAAGAAGAGAAGTCCGACTCGAAGCCGCCTTTCCACGCCGTCTCCATCACCGACGCCGCGATCGATCTCGACATCGACGGCACCCGGATCGAGCTCGGCGAGGTCGACCTCGACGCGGCCGTGGAAGCCGACGGCACGTTCGAGCTCGGGGCGCGGGCGGGCCGCGGGGCCCTCACGAGGCTCCGCGCCGATCCGCGCCACCCCGAGGAGCAGGCCCTCGACGAAGACAGGCTCTGTCACCTCGAGGCGCGCGCGAGGCTCGACCCTGCGAACAAGGCCCTCCTCGTTCGCCGCCTGGAAGTGGGCGCGGTCGCCGACTTCGATCCCGGGGCCGGGACGCGCCCGAGCTGCAGCGTCGCGGAAGAAGACTGGCGCAAGATCGAGGTGAGCCTGGGCGCGGTCGAGGTCCCCGCGAGCGTGATCGAGGGGAAGGGCTTCTCCGCGATCGCAGGCCGGGTCGGGCTCCGCGTGCCCGCCGCGCTCGCCCATCGCTTCGTCGCGCTCCCGAACGTCAGCGGGGCGGTCCGGGTCGATCTCGAAGCGGTGAAGAACCCCGACGGCCCCCTCCCCTTCGTGAGCGGGCACGTGCGCGCCGAGATGATCGGCCTCGACGGCAAGATCTTCTCCGATCGCGCCGACCTCGACTTCCAGCTCGAAGGGACGACCATCGCCGCGAGCAAGATCTCCGCTCGCTGGGCGGACGGCGACTTCACCATCGCCTCGGCTCGAGTCGCGCTCGGCGATCCCCACATGCGCCTCGACGCGCGCACGATCGTGGCCGACGGGGTGACGATCCAAGGCATCCTGCGCGACCTCGGCGTCCACCCGCAATCCCATGTCGGCTGGGAGATCCGGCACGTGGAGCTCGAGCAGTTCGCGGGGACGATCGTCCCCCTCGATCTGTCGGGCAAGCTCGTCGCCCACACCGAGTCGTTCGGCGTCTATGACCGCCCGTCGCACCGCGACGACAAGAAGGCCCTCGTCCACGAGGATCGCGCCGACATCAAGGGCGTCCTCGCCGTCCGCGCGACGGAGGTGGCGTTCGAGAAGATGCACGTCGCGACGCCGCGCTCGAACCTCACCGCGACCGTCAAGCTCGGGTTCGAAGGGGCGTTCGGTCTCGACGTCGCCCCCGGCTCGGTGGTGGACCTCGAGGAGATCGGCCCGATCTCGGGGGTGCGCATCGTAGGCCGGACGACGCTCGCGGCGCGCGGCTCGGGGCCGCAGGACGCTCCGCGGATCGAGGGCGACCTCAAGGTCGACGGCTTCGAGCTCGGCAACATCCGCGCCGGGGACATCCGCCGATCCCACGTGGTGTTCAGCCCGCTCCACATGGACTTCACGGATCTCGAGCTCGCCAAGAACGGGAGCATCGTGACGAGCGCGAAGACCTCGGTCGCGTTCGACGCGGGCCCCTCCGTCTTGGTCGACGCGGACGTGATGACGACGACGGCGCCCTACCTCAAGCTCGGGGACTTCTTCGAGGTGTTCCAGCTCGATCGCGATCCCCGCTTCAAGCAAGTCGCGGGCACCGCGATCGGATCCGGTCGCGTCCACTACGTCATCGACGGCGCCGAGGATCGCTGCGGCGGCGGGGTGATCGACGTCCGGACCCGGATGGACATCGATCGGCCCGAGCTCTTCGGGGAGAGCTTCGAGAAGGGCGCCATCGACATGCACTTCCGCTGGGACGACCTCGCCGCGGGCGCAGAGGGCATGGAGATCCACGTCGCCTCCGCGACGGTCCAGGACGCGACCGGGAGCATCACCGCACAGGCAGACATCTCCCACGGGGGCGTGCTCCGGGGGACGGCCATCGCGGCCGGCCTCTCGCTCTCCAAGCTCGAGAGCCTCGGCGCGCTGCGAGATCACCTCGACGGCGAGGTCTCCGCGATCGCGACCCTCGGGGGCACGCTCTCGCGTCCCGCCGCCGATATCGACGTCTCGGTGGGGCCCCTCCGGTTCGGGGCGAACAAGATGCCCGGGTCACGCGCGACCGTCCGCCTCGAGGCGGATCCCACGCCGCCGATCCGCATCGGCACCTCGGTGTGCGGCCTCCCCATTTCCCCCCCCAGCGACCCGAGCGCGCCCGACACCGACGCGGGGCGGTTCCGCGTCGACGGCAAGCTCTTCGACGGCCAGGTCGTCCTCGACGGGGTGACGATCGAACAGCGGCGCCTCGTGCGCGGCCGCGTCGCCCTCGTGGACCTCAACGTGGGGACGTTGCTCGGCGGGCTGCCCTTCGAGCTCGTCGGCAGCGCCGCGCCGGAGGCGAAGCTCAGCGCCGACATCGACATCGCCCACCTCGACACCTCGAGCCTCGGGGCGACGGAGGCGAGCATCGACCTGAAGGACATCTCCGTCTCCCGCTCCGGCCGCACGATCAAGCTGACGCGCACCGACGCCCCCATCCGCGTGCGCGCCGGAAACGTGGAGCTCCCCGAGGTGGGGATGGACTTGGTCGACAAGAGCGGCCTCTCCATCGCGTTCAGCGCGCGAGGCCGTGTGCTCGACGTCTTCCAGAGCGAGCCCCGGCTCGACGTGAGCCTCGCCATCGCCCCGTTCGATCTCGGCACCCTGCGCGACGATTTGCCCTCCGTCGATCGCATCGGCGGCATGGTCTCGGGCGCGGTCGACATCGGGGGCACCCTCTCCTCGCCCCAGGTGACCGGCTACGCGAAGCTGCGGGACGGGTTCCTCGCGATCACGAACGTCCCCGTCCCCCTCGATGACATCGCGGTCGACGTCGTGCTCGGGGACGGAGAGCTGCGCGTGACGAAGGCGACCGCGAACGTGGGGGCAGGACGGGTCGACGTGACGGGCCGCGTCCCCATCGTCGGCCTCGGCCTCGGCAGCGGGACCGCGACCATCACCGCGCGCGGGGTGAAGCTCCCGGTCGGAGACGACATCGACGTCGTCGCCGACGCGGATTTGACCGCGACGATCCCCGCCACCTCGCGCACCGACGGATCCCTGCCGGAGGCGCGCGGGACCGTCTCGTTGACCTCGTTCCTCTACAAGCGGCCGATCGCCCTGAGCGTCGATCTCGGCGAGCTCAGCCGGAACATCGGACGCACCGAGGTCGAGGCCTACGATCCCGCGAACGACTTCCTCCGCTTCTCCTTGCGGGTCGTCTCGCCGCGCCCGCTCGTGGTCCGCAACGATCTCGCCGACGTCCGCCTCGAGATCGTCGAGCCGGGGATCGAGCTCTCCGGGACGAACCAGCGCTACGGAGCGAAGGGGGCGCTGCGCCTCCTCTCCGACTCCAAGATCCGCCTGCGCAACCACGAGTTCGACGTCCGGGAGGGCTACGTCCGGTTCAACGATCCGACGAAGGTCAAAGCGGAGATCGACGTCCGCGCCACGACCGACATGCGCCGGTACGCGAGCGCGCAGGACAGCGCGTCCGCCGACGCCAGCACCTCCAGCACGTCGAGCAGCACCACCGCCGGGCAGTGGGACGTGAGCATCCACGCCCACGGGAGCACCGAGGACCTCAAGCTCGATCTCTCGAGCGACCCGCCGATGGATCAAGAAGACATCGTGCTCCTCCTGACGGTGGGGATGACGCGCGCGGAGATGGATCGCGCCCTCGCGACCTCCCTCGGAGAGACGGTCGGGCTCGAGGCGCTCTCCGCGCTCACCGGCGCCGACAAGGCGGTGAAGAGCGTCGTGCCGATCATCGACTACTTCCATTTCGGCTCGAGCTACTCGTCCCGCACCGGTCGCACCGAGCCAAACGTCACGGTCGGCAAGCGCCTCAACGACGATCTGCGGGCCAGCGTCACGACCACCCTCACCGAGCGCGAGGTCGCGGCCACCGTCGAGTGGCGCCTCAAGAAGGGCGTCAGCATCCAGGCCTCCTACGACAACACCAACGACATCGGGACGATCATCGGCAACCTGGGGGCGGACCTTCGGTGGCGCCTCGAGTTCGAATAGGTGGCGGAATCAGGCCCAGGTTGAGCGACAATCCGCTCGCGGAGCTTTCCCTTCGTGCCTGCCCGATCGCGAACGCGCCCACCTGAGTCGATGCCCACCCCCGGCTCGCTTCGCTCGCCGACCCCTCCCTTGCTCGTCGCTCCAAGGAGCTCCTCGCGGGAGGGGTGCTCGCTTCGCTCGCGGCGGCTCGCCCTCGCCGCGCTCGTCCTGGCCGCGATCGCCCTCGCCCTCGCCCTCGCCCTCGGCCCGCGCGCGGCGTGGGCCCAGGAGCGGACGGTCGCCGAAGAGGCGGTGAAGGACCCGTTCGTCCCCATCGACGATTTGCCGACCCTCTCCATCCCCGACGACGAGGTGGCGCTGGATCCGACGCTGCTCGGGCTGCCGATCGTGCGGGTGGAGGCGCGCGTGACGGGGGCGCGATGGGGAAAGAAGCCGACGGTCCAGAGCGTGCGCTTCGGTGAGAAGCTCAGCCCGGACGCGGCCCGCCGCGCGATGCGGGAGATCGCCTCGCGCGGCAACTACATCCGCCTCGCCGCCGAGGCGGAGCGGGCCGGCTCCGGCGTCGTGCTCCGCATCATCGCCGTTCCCTCTCGGACCATCACCGCCATTCAGCTCGACGGAGGCGTCCTCGACCGGCAAGGGACGCTGCGCGCCGCCAACCTCGTCGCCGGCGAAGAGATCTCGGAGGAGGAGCTCGACGCCGTCCCGGAGAAGGTCGCGAAGTATTACGAGCAGCACGGGTTCCCAAACGCGTCCATCACGGTGCAGGCGGCCGAGCTCGACGATCCCCTCGACGTCTTCGTCGTCGTCACCATCGATCCGAAGGATCCGCGGCTCGTCTCTCAGCGCGTCTTCGTGATCGATCCCGTCTTCGACAAGCACGTCGGCGACGAGAAGAAGAGCTACGCGGTCGGCACCGGCGATCGCTACGACGAGTCCTCGCTCTCGGAGGCGGACCGCGCCCTCGCCCAGCGCCTGCGAGAGAAGGGCTTCACGAAGGCCCGCGTCCAGCACGCGATGAAGATCCTCGGGCCCTTCTGCTACCTCTACATCTACGTCGAGAGCGGTCCCAAGCTCGTCCCCGTCTTCGAGGGGAACTGGTCCTTCGACGGGCAGCAGCTCACGAGCGCGCTCGAGATCGACCGGGGCCAGGTGAGCTCGCCCGACGAGCTCGTCTCTCGCCTCGAGAAGTACTACGAGAGCCGCGGCTTCTTCGACGTCCAGGTGAAGCTCTCGTCGCGCAAGTCCGACGACCCGGGCATCGAGTACGTCGCGTTCGACATCGTCGAGAACGATCGGGTCGAGGTCAAAAAGAGGGTGTTCTCCTGCCTCGACAAGGCCATCGCGCCGAACGAGGTGGGGCACGAGATCGACGGCGTCCTCGAGTCGGTCCACCCCGTCCCCACCATCGTCACGGTGCCCGATCCGCACACCCTCGACAGCGTGATCACGACCGACGCGCGGACGGGCTCACGGCCTGGCCCCCTCGATCCCAGCCCCGCCATCACCTACACCCCGGAGGCCTACGCGGCCGCGCTCAAGCGGGTGAAGGACGTCTACCTCGCGAAGGGCTACCTCAACGCCGTCATCGGGCCGGTCACGGTCGTGCGCCCCACATGCTCTCGAAGGTCGCCCGCGGGCGAGTGCTGGGAGATGCCGCTGCCCGAGCTCAAGGCCTCCTGCAAGAAGACGGACGCCGGGCTGCCGCTGCCAGAGCCGCCCGCCCCCCAAGAGGTGACCTGCGTCCCCAACCCGGCCAAGAACGTCCGGTGCTCGCCTCGCCTCGAGCTTCGCATCCCCGTGCACCTCGGCCCCGTGACGAAGCTGTGGGACCTCGCGTTCGAAGGCAACGCCCACGCGAGCGCGCGCGATCTCGCCGTCGCCACCAAGATCGAGTTGGGCGCCCCGCTCAGCCTGCAAGGCATCGAGGACGCCAAGAACCGGATCGTGGAGTACTACCAAGACCGGGGGTACGCGTACGCGGGGGTCGCGACGAACATCGAGCTCTCGCCGGACCGCACCCGCGGCCTCGTGAAGTTCGCGGTGCAGGAGCGCGACCTCGTCTTCATCGACGACATCGAGATCGAGGGGGCGAGCCGCACCGATCACAGCCTCATCCTCCAGCGCCTCTCGTTCAAGAAGGGCGACGTCTATTCGAAGGCGAAGATCCGCTCGAGCGAGGAGCAGCTCGCCACCCTCGGCACGTTCTCGTCGACCTCGGTGGCCCTCGCCGACCCCGAGGTGGTGAGCCGCCACAAGCGCCTCGTCGTGCGGGTCGCGGAGTACCCGTCGCAGTACATCGATCCGAAGGTCGGCTTCTCCACCGGCGAGGGGCTGCGGTTCGCGGTCGAGTACGGGCATCGAAACATCGGGTCGCTCGCGATCGGCCTGACCCTGCGCGTGCAGCTCTCCTATCTGTTCGACTTCATGATCCTGGACTCGACCGTCCTGCGGAACCTCGCCCCGCTCTCGGCGAGCGAGCGGCTCGAGCGGCGCAACTCCGTCCGCGTGAGCTTCCCCGAGATCGGGCTCGGGCCTCTCGTGAGCCTCGGGATCGAGGCGGTCGACGTGCGCGACAACCAGCGCGACTTCGGCCTGTCGCGCGAGGCCTTCGTGCCGAGCCTCACCTACCGGCCCCTGCGCGAGGTCGTCGCCACCCTCGGCGCGTCCTTCGAGCTCAACGACGAGAAGATCTTCGGCGGAGGCAGCATCGACGATCTCGTCAAGAACGACCCCGCGCTCGCGAACCTCCTCCGCTTCCCGGACGGGACGACGTTCGCGGTCGCCCAGCGGGTCGGGGTGAGCTGGGACCGGCGCGACGTCCCCTTCGCCGCCACCCGCGGCACGTTCGTCTCCGCCGACGTGGAGCACGTGAACGCCTTCCCGGCCGAGAAGGACGACCCCGAGACGAACACGTTCGTGTCGCACTTCTTGAAGATGAGCGCGCGCTTCGCCGGCTACATCCGGCTCACCGACAGCGGGATCGCGATCGCGGCGAGCGTGGCCATCGGCGCCAACGTGCAGCTCCTCTCCGGGAGCAAGACGTACCCCGATAGGCTCTTTTATCTGGGCGGGTTCGACTCGCTCCGCTCCTTCCTCGCCGACTCCGTCGTGCCCGAAGACGTCGCCCAGCAGATCATCGACCCGAAGGCGGGCACCCAGGCCCTCACCATCGACGACGTGAAGGTGCGCGGCGGCGATCTCTATTGGAACCCCCGCCTCGAGCTGCGGGTGCCGATCACGACCACGTTCGGTCTCGGGGTCTTCCTCGACACCGGCAACGTCTGGGTCGACCCGCTCAACTTCGTCCCGTGGCAGCTGCGCTACGGGCTCGGCGCGGGCCTTCGCATCGCCACCCCGATCGGTCCCCTCGCCTTCGACTACGGGTTCAACGTCGCCCCCCGGAGCGATCTCGAGGAGGACATCGGAGCGCTGCACTTCTCCATCGGCCTCTTCTGACCGCGGATCGAGTCAATGGAGCTTCCCCGAGAAGCTCGGCTTCATCTCCTCCATTCGCGCGACGAGCCAATCCATCACGGCGCGGACGCGCCTCGATCTCCGGAGGTCTCCGTGCACCACGAGCCACAGCTCCCGCGCGGCAGGCTCGTGCGCGCTCGAGAGCCGCACGAGGAGGGGATCCGGGTCGCCGACGAAGCATGGCAGCAGCGCGACCCCGACCCCTGCCCGCACCGCCGCGACGATGGACGCGAACGTGTTCGCTCGAAACACCACCGACCTCGTTGGATGCACCCGATCCAGCCATGGCTCGTGCTCGACCCGAGAGAGTGTGTCCGCATAGCCGATGAACGGCTCGTCGGCTCCAAGGACGGCGGAGGTCCGGCCCGCGCGCGCGCCATAGAACGCGTGGGCGATCTCCCCGAGCTTGCGCACGACGAGCCCGGCGTCGCGCGGAGGACCGAAGCGCACCGCCAGATCGGCCTCCCGCCGCGACAAGCTCTGGCTCCGGTTCTCGGCGACGACCTCCACGACGATACCGGGGTGTCGCGCTCGCAGGGTGGGCAGCCCCGGGATGACCACGTCGCTCGCGATTTGCTGCGTCGTCGCGACCCGGACGACGCCGACATCCTCGGCCCCCGCCACGATGTTCCGCTCCAGCACGAGCACCGCCTCCTCCACGCGCTCCGCGCTCGCGAGCAACGCCTCTGCAGCCGCGGTCGGCTCCCATCCCCGCGGCGTCCGGTCGAAGAGGCTCGCGCCGATGGATCGCTCGAGCGCGGCGATGCGCCTCGCGACGGTGGTGTGATCGACGCCGAGCCTTCGCGCCGCCTCGGAGAGGCTACCTTGCCGGCGCGCCTCGAGGAAGTACCGGAGAGCCTCCCAGTCGGAGACGGCAGGGGTTCGTTTCGCGACCATGATGCGAGCGAATATCTCACGCTCGGCCTGCCTCCCTCCCCGCGAGCGGAGCGATCGTGCACAGGCCTCGTGCGAAGAGCGGCAGTTTCCCATCTTCCGCGCGGGTCGCATCGTCCTTGCGCATGAGCACCTTCTCTCTGCCCTGGATGTCCCTGCTGCTCCTCACCGCCCTCGCCGGATGCACTTCGGGGAGGACCGCGCCGGTGACGGTTCGGTCGATCGGCGGCCCGACTGCGCTCGTCGAGATCGGCGGCGCGCGCTTCTTGACCGATCCCACCTTCAGCCCGCCGGGCTCGTATCCGGTCACCCCCGAGCGCTCCCTCGTCAAGACGGAGGGCCCCGCCGTGGCCCCCGAGGACCTCGGACCGGTCGACGCGGTGCTCCTCTCGCATGACCAGCACCCGGACAACCTCGACCCGGCCGGACGCGCCTTCGTGGCCCACGCTCGACGCACCTTCTCCACCCCCCTCGCCGCGAGCCGCCTCGAGGGAAATGTGACCGGCCTCGCTCCGTGGGAGCGTATCCGTTTCGTCGCCGCAAACGGTCGGAGCTTCACGATCACCGCCGTGCCCGCTCGCCACGGGCCGGAGGGGAGCGAGGCGCTCACCGGGCCGACGACGGGCTTCGTGATCGAGTCGCCAGCTCTCCCCACCGTCTACGTGAGCGGAGACAACGCGTCGGTCGAGCTCGTCCGCGGGATCGCGGAGCGCGTGCACGTCGATGTCGCCCTGTTGTTCGCGGGCGGGGCGAAGTCTCCCAAGCTGCTCGGAGACGCGCTCCTGACCGTCGACGGAGAGCGCGCGGCGAGCGCGGCGCGGCTCCTCCCCAACGCGACCATCATCCCCCTCCACTTTCGAGGGTGGCGTCACTTCAGCGAGGAGCCGGCCGCGCTCCACGCTGCGCTCGCGGCGCCGGATCTCGCGGCGCGCGTCGTCTTGCTAGCCCCCGGAGAGGCGGTGACGCTGCCTCGCGCGCGAGGCCGACTGTGACATTGTTCGACCGATCAGGAACGGTCGACGCTTGGCGTACGCCCGAACCGGAGCTATCCAAATACGCACGCATCGGGCAGCGCCCCATCCGGCACCCATCCCCACAAAAGCGCTGCTTCTGCCCGCGTCCTCGAGCGCTGGACTTCGAGCTTGACCACTGAACATTCGCCACGTAAGGTGATCCCATGAGCGACGACAAGAACGCCAAGCAAAAGTCCGCTGCCCTCGAGCTCGCCATCGCCAGCGTCGAGAAGGAGTACGGCAAGGGCGCGATCATGCGCCTCAAGGATGGCGAGTCGCTCCACGAGGATCTCGCGACGATCTCCACCGGCTCGCTCGGCCTCGACATCTCGCTCGGCATCGGCGGCTACCCGCGCGGGCGCATCGTCGAGATCTACGGGCCGGAGTCGAGCGGCAAGACGACGCTCACCCTCCACGCGATCGCGTCGGTGCAGCGCATGGGAGGCACCGCCGCCTTCATCGACGCGGAGCACGCGCTCGACGTGCGGTACGCGAAGAAGCTCGGGGTGAAGACGGACGAGCTGCTCATCTCTCAGCCCGACTACGGCGAGCAGGCCTTGGAGATCGCGGACATGCTCGTGCGCTCCAATGCCGTGGATCTCATCGTCGTCGACTCGGTCGCGGCCCTCGTGCCCAAGGCCGAGATCGAGGGCGACATGGGGGACTCACACGTCGGCCTGCAGGCCCGCCTCATGAGCCAGGCGCTCCGCAAGCTCACCGGCACTGTCTCCAGGTCGCAGTGCCTGCTCCTCTTCATCAACCAGATCCGGATGAAGATCGGCGTGATGTTCGGCAATCCGGAGACGACGACGGGCGGCAACGCCTTGAAGTTCTATTCCTCCGTCCGGCTCGACATTCGTCGCGTCGGCGCGATCAAAGAGGCAGCCGCTGGCGGCAAAGAGCCGGCGGTGGTCGGCAATCGGACGCGCGTGAAGGTGGTGAAGAACAAGATGGCCCCCCCGTTCCGAGAGGTGGAGTTCGACATTCTCTACGGACAGGGGATCAGCAAGAGCGGCGACGTCATCGACCTCGCTGTCGAAGCAGGCATCATCGAGAAGAGCGGCGCGTGGTTCTCGTTCCAAGGCGAGCGCATCGGCCAAGGTCGAGAGAACGCGCGGACCTTCTTGGAGCAGAACACGGCGATGATGAATCGCATCGAGGCGCTCGTGCTCGACAAGCACGGCATCAAGCGCAAGGCAGACGCGCAAGCGCCAGCGGCGAGCCCGAATGGTAAGTCCGCCGAGAAGGACGCGGGGCGCGCTGCCGAAGCGAAGGGCGCTCCAAACGAGGCGAAGCGCGCGCCGACTCCGCCCGCGAAGTCGAACTGAGCGAGCATCCTTGGTGCGCGCGGGCCGGGCTCTGCTCGGCCCTTTTCACTTCGAAGGCGCATTCGTATGCCGGCGGCAAGGTGACCGGACGTGACGAACACGTACGGAAGCCACTGCTCGGACACCCACAATGACCTTCATAGTTATCTTGGGGAAATCCTGGGTATTTCCGGTGTGCTGAATGCCTGGACAGGATTGAGCACTTCCCAGGAAAAACAGTGTTATTTTGAACACTTCCGGGTCGTTGCTTGACAAGCATGGGGGCTCGGAATACCCCCAATTAGGGTCCAGATGGGGCTGATCGTCTTTCCGTTTGCTCAGCGACCGATCGGTCGAGCCGCTCGAGGCCGCTCGCCAGTGCGGCCGCTCGCCCCACGTGTGGCGCCGGCGGCGGTGCGCGTTCCGGATCCTCGCCACGTGCACGTGGAGATCCCGTTCCCGGCGGGGCATCCGCAGATCTTCGTTCACGAGGGAGCGCGGCAGCTCCTCGAGAAGCGGCTCAGCGTGGCGGCCAATCGCCCCGTCATGCTCAGCGTCACCGACAACTGTCGGAGCATGATCGCGTTCGGGGTGCGGGGTGGAGTGCTCCGCGCGCGGCTGCACCACATGTTCCTCGACGCTCCGACGCAGGTGCAGGCAGCCCTCGTCCGCTACATCGCCAAGGGCGCCCGCGAGGCTTCGATCCTCGTCGGCGAGTACATCGAGCAGAACAGCCACCGCATCCGCGCCGCGAGGCCGTTCCTGCGGCCGCTCAACACTCAAGGTCAGCACCACGATTTGCTGTCGATCTTCGGTGCGCTCAACGACAAATACTTCGGCGGGACGATCGACGCCCTCGTGACGTGGGGACGCGTGGGCCGACGCGAGGTCGACGCGACCGGAAAGGCCCCCGAGCCGCGCCGCACGGTGAAGCTCGGGAGCTACTCCGCGGTGGAGAGGCTCATCCGGCTGCACCCCGTGCTCGATCGGCCTTGGGTGCCGCGGTACTTCGTCTCGTACGTGCTGTACCACGAGATGCTTCACCACGTGATCCCGCCGCTGCTCGACGGCAAGCGCCGCATCCTCCACCCGCCCCACTTCATGGAGCGCGAGCGGCTCTTCCGCGACTACGAGCGCGCGCTCGCGTGGGAGCGCGCTCACATCCATCGCATCCTTCGGGCGCGCGTGTAGAAGCGCGCCTCGCGCTCGCTCAGACCGGGAGGCCGAAGCGCGCCGCGTGGCCCTTGAGGAACGCGATGTAGAACTCGGCGTCGCGGTGAGGCTCGAGCTCGCCCTGCTCGACCGCCTGCTCGAGCGAACGCTTCACGTCGCCGATGAGGCGGGACGGCGGCAGGCCGAACACGCGCATGATCTCGTCCCCGATCCCGCTCGGGAGGGGCGGGACGACGGCGTCCTCCTTCTTCAGCTTCTCGACGCGATCGGCGAGATCGCTGATCTGGCGAAGGCCCTTCTTCTTCTTCTCGGGGCGCTTCGTGGTGATGTCGGCGCGCGACAGGCACAGCACGTCTTCGAGCTGCTCGCCCATCTCGCGCGCGAAGCGGCGCACGGCGCTGTCCGTCCAGTCCGCGTCGTATTGGCTCGCGCGGAGGTGGTGGAGGATCAAGAACCTCACGGAGCGCTTGAGCGAGTCATCGCGCTCGAAGATCGAGAGCCGGCGGTTCATCTTGTCGAACATTCGCGCGCCAACCTCGGCGTGCCCGAAGAAGTGGACCTCTCCGTCCGGGGAGATGCTCCGCGTCTTCACCTTGCCGATGTCGTGGAGGAGGGCGGCCCAACGGATCTCCAGGCGGGGGACCGCCTGCCGCACCACCTGCTTGGTGTGCTTCCAAACGTCCTTGTGGCGCCACTCCCCGTCGCCGAAGCCGACCATGGCCTCGACCTCGGGCAAGAGCGCGCCGAGGGCGCCCGCCTCGAGCAAGGCGTCGAGCCCTGCCTCGGCGTCGCTCGACATGAGGACCCGGTCCAGATAGGCGCGGAGATCGGCGCCGTAGCGAGTCGACGCCTCTTTGAAATCGACGGGGGTCGCGCGCACGACGCTCCCGAGCTCTCCCCCGGTCGCACGACCGGAGGCCCACTCCAACGCCTCGATGGCCCGCTTGGCGTCCCCCGCTGCGCCAAGCGCATCCATATCGACCCTATCTTCACGCACGACGGACTTCATTTCGAGCACTCGACGAGCACGGAGTCTCTCGCTGACCGGTCATGGGTCACGCGGGGCCGAGGCTACTAGCACAGTGCGCGCCTCGATTCTGGGTTTTCCTGCGGTCGCGCGAGTGCTGCCGGCCCGAAGCTCACTGCGTAGACCTCCTTGGACTCCGTCCACTGCGTGGACCGCGTCCGCATCCGGTTCGAAGCCTGGCCGTGGCTTCTGTGCTCCTGGGTACTGACGGATCCGGACGCGGACCTCCGGCCGGCGGTGTTAGCCGAGGGCGGCGCCGCAGCTGAGGCAGGCTCGAGGAACATCGAGCTTGTGGTAGGTCTCACCGCATCGACCGCAGAGGCGGGCGTCCGTCTCGAACGCGATGAGACGGTCGGACGCCTTGCAATGAAGGCCGGCGAGCTGGGGCGCGGGGAGGTGGATCTGCTTGCCGGCGGTGTTGTGGGGCGGCTTGACGCCCTCCGGGAGGGCGGAAGCCTTGCTGGGGATGCGGGCCCGCGCTTCCAAAATGGCGCGCGCGAAGGCGTGGGGCTGGGGCCCCCGCGAGATGTTGACGATGTGGCCCGGGCCGCGGAACGTGAGCACGTCGCCGACGAGCGCGAC